>NZ_JBHTBH010000014.1:0-186485 GCF_042664915.1 Marinactinospora rubrisoli | reverse complement strand
GTGTGGGGGGCGGGCAGGGCGAGCAGGCCGGCGATGAACGCGGTGACGGCGGGGCGGGCGAGGCCGGTCATGAGGTCGAAGTCGGGGTGGGCGGCGGGCAGTGCGGCGGCCACGGCGGCTTCGGCGCGGGGGCGGTGCCGTTGGGTGGTGCCGGGGCCGATGAGGGGGGTGGTGAGGTGGTGCAGCCGGTCGGTGTCGGCGGGGCCGGGGTTGAGGTGGGCGTCGTCGAGGGGGACGACGTGGCAGAGCGGTGGGTTGCCCCAGATGTCCTGGGCGGAGGCGAGGAGGTGGAACTGGGGGCCGGGGGTGTCGGGGTGGCGGGAGCCGAGGCCGGGGTGGCCGAGGAGGGTGCGGGCGGTGGCGTGGTGGGCGGTGACCCAGGGGCCCAGGGCGCTCTGGGTGAGGGGGCCTTGGGCGCGGAGGGCGCGGCCGTGGGCGTGCGGGTCGGCGGTTTCGGGGCGCAGGAGCAGGAGGGCGTAGGGGTCGGCGTAGGAGGCGTAGATGTGGTGCATGCCGCGGATGGTGAGGAGGTGGCGGCCGAGTTCGCGGTTCTGCAGGGTGATCACCGGGGCCTCCGGGGGGAGAGCGGGGCGGGGTCGGTCCGGGCCGGGGGGCGGGCCAGGGTCAGGGGTGCCGGTGGGCGTGGGTGGTGATGGCGTCGGCGAGGACGGGGTGGACCGCGCTGGTGAGGGCGTGCCCCATGCCGGGGACCTCCAGCAGGCGGGAGCCGGGGATGAGGTCGGCGAGGTGGCGGCCGTGCGGTGCCGGGGCGATGGGGTCGGCGCCGGCCTGGATGACGAGGGTGGGTGCGGTGACGCGGGTGAGTTCGGCGCCGCGGGTGAGCGGGGGCAGGGTGAGCATGTGGTGGGCGGTGGGTTCGTGGATGCTGCCGGAGTGGTCGATGTCGGCCTGTTCCCAGCGGCGGACCTCGTCGGGGTCGAAGGGGAGTTCGTCTCCGGCGAGCATGCGCCATTTGGTGACGCGGCGGTCGAGTTCGGTGTCGCGGTCGGCGGCGGGGGGCAGCGCGAGCATGTCGAGGAACCGGCGGGTGGGCAGTGGCAGGCCGTCGGGTGCGGGGGTGCCGGCGAGGGCGTGTTCGATGTTGGCGTCGAAGTCGACGTCGAGGGCGCCGCCGAGCATCAAGGTGAGGGTGCGCAGCCGGTCGGGGTGGTCCAGTGCGATGAGCTGGGCGATGGTGGCGCCCATGGACAGGCCGGCGACGTGGGCGGCCGGTATCTCCCAGGCGTCCAGGACGGCGATGGCGTCGGCGGCGAGTTCGTCGAAGCCGTAGGGGTGCCGGGTGAAGTCGCGGTGGGTGGAGCGGCCGGTGTCGCGGTGGTCGTAGCGGATGACGTGCAGGCCGCCGGCGGCGAGCAGGTCGACGAGTTCGCGTGGCCAGCCCATGGCGGAGAGATTGCCGCCCATGATGAGCAGGAGGGTGGGGTGGCGGGGGTCGCCGGTGGCCTCGCTCCACAGTTTGACGTCGCCGGCGGGGATGGTGCGTTCGGTCATGTGGTTCTCCCGGTGGGGTGCGGGGCCAGGACGAGGAAGGAGAAGTCGAACGGCACGGAGGGGGATTGCAGGACGGCGGCGCGTTCGATGGTGAGGCCGGCGGAGGCGGCCAGGGCGGCCCATTCTTCGCGGGTGCGGACCCGGCCGCCCATGAAGACGAGCATCCGCAGGTCCAGGAGGCTGAAGACGGGGTCGGAGCCGGTGTTGGGGACGTCGGCGCGCTCGTAGAGGAGGATGCGTCCGCCGGGGCGCAGGGCGGCGCGGCAGTGCGCCAGGATGCGGCGGGCGTCGTCGTCGTGCCAGTTGAGCAGGACGAAGGAGAGGGTGACGGCGTCGGCGGTGGCGGGGAAGGGGGTGAAGAAGTCGTGGTCGAGGACGTCGATGCGGTCGCGGTGCTCGTGGCCGGCGAGGCGGGCGCGGGCGGTGGCGGCGGGGCCGGGGAGTTCGAGGAGGGTGCCGTGGACGTGCGGGGCGGCGCGGGTGAGGGCGGCGAGCAGGCCGCCGGTGCCGCCGCCGGCGTCGATGACGTGCTGGACGCCGGTCCAGTCGTAGGCGGCGAGGGGGGCGTCGAACACCACGCCGTCGTCGCAGGCCATGAGGGCGTCGAAGGACGCGGCGAGGGCGGGGTCGGCGGCCAGGTCGTCCCAGAAGGGGCGGCCGTGCATGGTGGCGTAGGCGGGGCGGCCGGTGCGGACGGCGTCGAGGAGGTGGACGAAGGCGAGGTCGGCGCGGGAGACGGCGCCGTTGAGGTCGAGCCAGTCGCGTTGGCGGGCGGGGTGGCCGGCGGCGAGCAGGTCGCCGATGGGGGTGGTGGCCAGCCGGCCGGGGGCGGTTTCGGTCAGGACGCCGTGGATGACGAGGTGCCGGGTGAGGCGGCGCAGCGCGTCGTGGTCGGTTCCGGTGGCGGTGGCGAGGCCGGTGGTGCTGGTGGTGCCGGCGTGGATGTGGTCGACGAGGCGGAGGGTGGCGGCGACGCGCAGGGCCATGGGGGTGAGCAGGTCGCTGAGCCGCAGCAGGGTCTGCAGTTCGCGCCGGTCGGTGGGGCCGGCGGGGGTGGGGGCGGCCACGTGGTCCTCTCCTTCGGGAGGGGGTGCGGTGGGCGGGGGTGGAGGGGCCGCCCCGGCCGAGGGCCGTGCGGCCGTGGTGGCCGCTCCCCCGGTCCGGGCGGTGGGCGTTCGGGGGGTTCCCCGCGCTCCGCGGCCGCTCGGGCGGTCGTACCCGCTCGGCAGCCGCTCGGGCGGTCATTCCCGCTCCGCAGCCGCTCGGGCTGAGCCGGCCTCCTCAGCGCCGCCAGCCGTCCTCGTCGGGCCACGGCTCGCCGAGCTGCCGGTAGGTGCCCAGGTAGTCGGGCCAGTCGCGGTGGTCGCGGATCTTGCCGTCGCGGCAGCGGATGAGGTGGATCTGCTCGCCGGAGAAGCGCCGGCCGGTGGCCGGCATGCCGACGAGGTTGCCGACCTGCCGGCCGTAGAGGACGAGGCGGGCGCGGCACCAGTCGCCGCGTTCCTCGATGCCGATCTCGTCGAGGAACGCGTCGTCGGAGAAGGTGGCCTTGAGCCATTTCACGGCGAGCGCGAATGCGTCGGGGCCGCGCAGGTTGGAGTGTTCCAGCGCGCCGGGATTGAGGTATTCGGGGTGGATGAATTCGTCGACGTCGTCCACTTTTCCGGTGTTGTAGGCATTGACCATGCGGCGGACGACCTCGATGTTGCTCACGACCACTCCCCGTTCTCCGAATATTTCTCGTCATTCCGGATGGTGTGCGCCGGCCGCGCGAGGTTCGCCGTTCGGATTTCCGGCGCGGATTCCCGTCCCATTGTGGTGGGCGGGATCGGCCGGAACAAGGGGCGAAAAACGGGCTGCGCGGATATTCGAGTGTTTTGCCGGTTGCGGTCGAGTGTCGCTCCAGGCGGGTTCGACCCGCGGGCGGTCTGATGAGTGTCGTCCGTTCCGCCGCGGGCGGGCGCCCGCGGCGGCACTCCCCCGCGGCGCGCCGCGACCGTTCGACCGCACTGGAGCACGCATGGACCAGAACTCGTACAAGGCGGAGGTGACGGAGGCGTTCAACCAGGCCGCGGCGCGGTACGACCGGATGGGCGTCGAGTTCTTCACCCCCATGGGCCGGCGCCTGGTGGAGCGGGCCGCGCTGCGCCGCGGCGACCGGGTGCTCGACGTCGGCTGCGGGCGGGGCGCGTGCGTGTTCCCGGCCGCGGCGGTGGTCGGGCCGCGCGGCCGGGTCCTGGGCGTCGACATCGCTCCCGCGATGATCGAGGCCGCGGCGGCCGAGGCCGAGCGGCGGCGGATCCGCAACGTCGAACTTCGGGTGATGGACGCCGAGTACCCGGAGCTGCCCGAGCGGTCCTTCGACGCCGTGCTGGGCAGCTACAGCGTCATCTTCCTCCCCGACGCCCCGGCGGCGCTGGCCCGCTACGCGCGCCTGCTCGTGCGCCGTGGCCGCATCGCGTTCACCAGCCCGGTGTTCACCGACGACACCTTCCCGTTCCTGCCGCCGGTGTTCGCCGACCTCATCCCGCGGTCGCTGCTGCGCGGCCTGCCGCCGCAGTGGCAGCCCGACGCGCTGCGCCGCCGCTTCAACGGCTGGCTGCAGGAGGTCGGCGACCTGGAGGCGACCATGCACCGGGCCGGGTTCCGCGACGTCGACGTGGTGGACGAGCCCGTCCACCTGGTCACGGCGTCCGGCGAGACGTGGGTGGACTGGTCGCACACCCAGGGCATGCGGCTGCTGTGGGAGCACCTGGGACCGGCCGAGCGGCAGCGGCTACGCGAGACGCTGATCGCCGGGCTCGACGCGCTGCGCGACGGCGACGGGCCGCTGGTGATCGAGACGCCCGTGCGGTTCGTGACCGCGACCGCCGCCTAGCGTTCCGAGTCGTTGATTCGATGAAGATGGGCGGTGATGGCCTCGGAGATCCCTTCGGCGGTCCGCACCCATCCGAACGGCCCGGGGGTCCGCATTCCAGTCGTCGGTCCATGACCGCAGGCGGCCGTCTGGCCGAGCCCGGACCGGGCGGCCGTGAGCGATCAGCGGCCGGGGTACCGGGCGGCCGGTCGTGCCCGGTCACGGCACCGAGCACGTGGAACCGCCGGCAGGGGGCACGCCACAGCCCGGGCGCCGGTGCGCGGCCGGGGCCGGCCGGCGGGTCCCTCGCCAGGGCGGCGGCGATCCGGTCATGAGGTCCCCGATCGCCTGCGGCCACCGACCGTAAAGGGAATCACCCGCCCGGCTCCCGGCCGCGCTCCCCCGCCCGCCGCAAGGGGCGGGCGAAGTGGTCACCGCCCGGCCGGGCGGTGACCCTCGGCGCGCAGGGCCGCCAGCGCGGCGGCGGCCGACTCCCGGTCCGCCCGCGACGGCCCCGGGCGGGCCGGGAGCAGCGGAAGCACCGCGCTGCGGCCGGTGCGCACCGCCGGATGCCGCCGCGCCACCTGGGTGAGGCCCTGGCCGGGCCCGGCCTCCACGAGCAGGAACGCCCCGCTGGACAGCAGCGCGTCCAGCGCCGGCCAGAACAGCACCGGAGCGACCGGCTGGCGCGCCCAAAAGCCCGGGTCGGCGATCTGCGCCGCGCGCAGCGGCGCGGTGGTGTATCCGGAGTAGACGGGGATGTCGGGCGGACGGACCCGCACCGAGGCGAACAGCCGCTCCGCGCCGGCGGTGGCCGCGGCCACCGCCGGGCTGTGGAACGCCACCAGCGACGGCACCGGGCGGCAGGTGAAGCCGCGCTCGGCCAGGACCGCGGCGACGTCGGCGAGCGCGGGCGTGGGCCCGGCCAGCACGGTCTGGCGCGGCGCGTTGACGGCGCCGACGACCACGTCGCCGGCCAGGTGCGGGCCGAGTTCGTCGGGGCCGGCCGCGACCGCGAGCATCCCGCCCGGTGGGGCGTGCCGCAGTCGGCGCACCCGGTCGAGCACGATGGCGGCCGCGTCCGGCAGGTCGAACACGCCGGCCAGGGCGGCCGCGGCCAGCTCGCCGATGCTGTGCCCGAGCAGCGCGGCCGGGCGGATCCCCCAGCCGGCCACCAGGCGGCCGAGCGCGTAGTCCACCGCGAACAGCAGCGGCTGGGATCGGGTGACGTCGTCGATGGGCACGGTGGGCCGTTCGGCGACCCAGTCGGCGCGCAGCAGGGTGCCGTCCTTGCCCATGGCGGTGAACACCTCGTCCATGGCGGCGGAGAACACCGGCTCGTGCGGGTAGAGGCCGGCGGCCATCCGCACGTGCTGGGCGCCCTGGCCGGGCAGCAGCAGCGCGACGGGGCGCGGCCGGGCGGCGGCGTCCGCGGGCGCAGCGCCGTTCCCGGCGTGCTCGGTGTGGCCCGTGGTGGTCGGCATGGGGTCTCCTTTCTCCCGTTCGCTCGCTGTCGTGGTGGGGTTCGGCCGCCTGGGCGCGGGGGTGGTGCGGGGCCGCCGGGCCGGGCGCCGTTGCGCGGCGGCGGCCCCGCACCCGGTCAGGCGGCGGCGCGGCGCCGGTTGACCAGCTGGACGAACGCGGACGGGGTGTGGACGTCGGCGAGGTCGTCCTCGGGCAGCGCCACGTCGTACTGGCGGGAGACGCGGCTGGCGGCCTCCATGAGGGCGAGGGAGTCGTAGCCGAGCTGTTCGAAGTCGGCCTCGGCGATGTTGCCGGCGAGGTCGACCGTCTCGTCCTCGCCGGCGCACTCGCGCAGGATCCGGGTGAGGTCGTCGAGGGTGAACGGGGTGGGCGCGGTCATGGGGTCTGCCTTCCTTCGGGGGCGTGGGGGTGGTCGTCGTGGGGCGCGCGCACGACCATGGCGGAGTTGAAGCCGCCGAGTCCGCGCGCCACCACCAGGGCGGCGTGGCCGGTCAGCGGCCGGGGGGCGCCGGTGACGAGGTCGATGCGGTGCGCGGCGGCGGGGGCGGTGACGTTGGGGGTCGGCGGGGCGGCTCCGTCGCGCAGCGCCAGCAGGGCGGTGACGAGGTCGAGGGGCGCGCCGCCGGCGTAGATCCGCCCGGTGGCGGTCTTGGGTGCGGTGACGGGCACCCCGTGCGGGCCGAAGACGGCGGCGATCGCCTCGGCCTCGGCGCGGTCCAGTTCGGGGACCGCGGCGGCGTCGGCGAACACGACGGCGATGTCGGCCGGGCCCAGTCCGGCGTCGGCCAGGGCGTTCTCGATGGCGCGGGCCAGGTTGGCGGGCCGGCCGCTGCCGGGGCGGGGGTCGAACGCCGCGCCGTAACCGGCGATCTCGCCGTAGGAGCGCGCCCCGCGGTCGCGGGCGTGCGCGGCGTCCTCGACGGCCAGGATCGCGCCGCCCTCGCCGGGCACGTAGCCGGCCGCGTCGGGGTGGAACGGCAGGTAGGCGGCGGCGGGGTCGTCGCCGCGGCTGAGCAGGCCGGTGGCGAGCTGGGCGGCGATGCCGTAGGGCGACAGGGGGGCGTCCAGGCCGCCGGTGAGGACGAAGGGGGTGCCCTGGCGGACCTTGCGGCGGGCGTGGGCGACGGCGTCGAGGCCGCCGGCCTGTTCGGTGACGAACACGCCGGTGGGGCCGCGCATGTCGTGCCGGATGGAGATCTGGCCGGAGTTGACGGCGTAGAACCACGCGAAGGACATGTAGGCGCTGACGTGGCCGGGTCCCTGGCCCCACAGGTGCTGGAGTTCGCGCTGGCCGAACTCGAAACCGCCGGAGGAGGCGGCGGTGATGACGCCCATGTCGAGCGCGGCCAGGGTGCCGGGGCGCAGGCCGGCGTCGCGCACGGCCCAGTCGGCGGCGGTGAGGGCGAACCGGGTCATGCGGTCGGTCTGTGGCAGCAGCCGGCTGGGCACGTGGTCGGCGGGCACGTAGTCGCGGACCTCGCCGGCGACCCGCACGGGGTAGGGGTTGGCGCCGAGGCGGGTCAGCGGGCCGAGGGCGGAGCCGCCGGTGAGCGTCCGGGTCCAGAAGGTGTCCACGCCCAGGCCGGTGGGGGCGATGACGCCGATGCCGGTGACGGCGGCGCGGGTGGCGGTGGTCATGCGGCGGGTGCCTCCGCTCGGGTGAGGACCATGGCGCTCTGGAAGCCGCCGAAGCCGCTGCCGACCGTCAGGGCGGTGTCGACGCGGTGGTCGCGGGCGGTGAGGGGCACGTAGTCGAGATCGAGTTCGGGGTCGGGGTCGTGCAGGTTGGCGGTGGGCGGGATGACGCCGTGTTCGATGGCCAGGACGGTGGCGGCGATCTCGATCGAGCCGACGGCGCCGAGCGAGTGGCCGATGACGGCCTTGATGGAGCTGATGGGGACGCGGTGCGCGTGCGGGCCGAGGCTGCGTTTGATGGCGGCGGTCTCGTGGCGGTCGTTCTGCTTGGTGGCGGTGCCGTGGGCGTTGACGTAGTCGACGGCGGTGGCCGGGAGCCGTGACTCGTGCAGCGCGGCGGTGATGGCGGCGGCCATCTCGCGGCCGTCGGGGCGCAGGCCGGTCATGTGGTAGGCGTTTCCGCGGGAGGCGAAGCCGGTGATCTCGGCGCGGACGCGGGCGCCGCGGCGGCGGGCGGCGGCCAGGTCCTCCAGGACGAGGACGGCGGCTCCCTCGCCGAGGACGAACCCGTTGCGGGTGCGGTCGAAGGGCCGGGAGGCGTGCTGGGGGTCGTCGTTGCGGGGCGAGGTCGCCTTGATGGCGTCGAAGCAGGCGACGGTGATGGGGGCGATGGGGGCGTCGGTCCCCCCGGCGACCACGGCGTCGACGGTGCCCTCGCGGATGAGTTCGCAGGCGTAGCCGACGGCGTCGATGCCGGAGGTGCAGCCGGCGGAGACGACGGTGGCGGGGCCTTCGGCGCCGGTGAGCCAGGCGACCTCCGCGGCCATGGAGCTGGGGACGAAGTAGTCGTACAGTTCCGGGGCGCCGCGGGCGTGGTCGACGAGCCACGTCCGGCCGCTGTCGCTGATGTCGAGGTACTGCGATTCGAGTTTCTGGGTGCAGCCGACGGCGCTGCCGATGCTGACGCCGATGCGGTGGGCGGTGCCGGTGGTGCGGGGCAGTCCGCTGTCGGTGAGGGCTTCCCGGGCGGCGGCGAGCGCGAACTGGGTGGCGCGGTCGAGGCGGGCGGCGTCGTGGGGGGTGAGGCCGGCGTCTTCGGGGTGGAAGTCGCATTCGGCGGCGACGCGGGAGCGGAAGGGGGCGGGGTCGAAGGCGGTGATGAGGCGGGTGGCGGGGTCTCCGGAGACGATGCGTTTCCAGAAGGCGTCGGTGCCGCTGCCTCCGGGGGCGATGACGCCGATGCCCGTCACCGCGACGCGGCGGCGGCTCACGGCCGCTCCTGTTCGGCGGCCTGGGCGGTGGCGGTGCGGCGGGGGACGTAGAGGCCGGGGTCGCTGGTGCTGACCGCGCGCAGTGCGGCGGCGTGGGCGGCGAAGTCGGGGTGGGTGACGGCGGTGTGGAAGGCGCGGGCGTCGCGCCAGCGGGCGATGTTGAGGTAGCCGCCGGGGTTGTCGGCGTGCCGGGAGAGGGTGTATTCGAGAAAGCCGGGCT
Source organism: Marinactinospora rubrisoli (assembly GCF_042664915.1). Taxonomy (NCBI): domain Bacteria; kingdom Bacillati; phylum Actinomycetota; class Actinomycetes; order Streptosporangiales; family Nocardiopsidaceae; genus Marinactinospora; species Marinactinospora rubrisoli. The sequence continues at coordinate 177,505 of NZ_JBHTBH010000014.1, read as the reverse complement.
GGCGTTGCAGGAATCGGGCGGTCTCCGCGAATACCCGCTCGAATTCCTCCGGCGAGGTGTGCAGGGTGAATCTGTTGACGAAGATGACCGCGTTCTCCGCGATGCTGGATTCCTGATCCGACATTTCGGTGGTCTCCCTGGTTTCCGCGGACAATGGCCGCAGCTGTCCCGTCTTCTGTCGAATGTGCCGGGAGGGTCTCGCGATCGGCTCGAATACCACTGGACGGCCGCTGTTCGGAGCGTGTGGGGCGTTGACGAACGCCCGAACATGCGCGCGTGGTGCGGGGTCCAGCCCGAGCGGCTGCGGAGCGGGAAAAGGTCCGAGCGGCTGCGGAGCGGGAGAAGGTCCGAGCGGCTGCGGAGCGGGAGAGGCTCCGAGCGGGAGCAGGGTGGGAGAGCCCGTCCAGGCGGCCCCCGAAGGGTGAACCCCGGGCCGCCGCCGGCCCGGAGGCCCGTCCTGGGCCGGAGGCCGGATGCGGCTCAGTCCAGCCCGAACGGCTGCCCGATGTTGAGCTGCCAGGCGCGCCGCAGCGTCCAGGTCTGCATGGCCAGGTCCCAGCCGTCCACGTCGTCGGCCAGGTAGACGAGGGTCTGGGTGGAACGGGTGCGGGGCGGTTCCCGGCCGGCCATGATGTCGGCGAGGGTGGCGTGCGGATGCCCGGCCTGCCGGGCGGACGCGGCGGCGGTGACGCTGCGGTGCTTGGCGGTGTCGCCGGCGGGGACGGGCACCTGGGTGATGAGCAGCGCGCCGTCGGGGAGCCAGGCGGTGTCGACGGCGACGGCGTCGTGGTCGGTGGTCACGGCGACGATGTCGGCGCGGGCCACGGTTGCGCGGGGGCTGGTCTCGGCGGTGACGGCGATCCCGGTGCGCTGGGCTGCCGTGCCGGCGAGCCGGCGGGCGCGCGCGGTGTCACTGCTGTAGATGCGGACGACGCTGAGGGAGGGCAGGGCGCGGGTGAGGACGCTCAGCGCGGACCAGGCGGCGACGTCGGCGCCGAAGACGCCGAGGGACCGGGCGGCGGCGGGGGCGAGGTAGCGGGCGGCCAAGCCGGAGGGGACGGTGCGCCGCCAGGCGTCCAGCGTGTCGGCGGCGGCGAGCGCGAGGAGCGCGCCGTCGTCGGGGGCCACCAGCAGTTCGGCCAGGTCGGTGGCGTAGGGGCCGTGGGCCGGGCCGACGCGCAGGCCCACGCACAGTCCCTCGCGTTCGGGAGCGCGCAGGTGCAGGTTGAGGCCGGGGCCGCGCTGCGCCAGCGGCAGGGTGATCGACGTCGACCGGGCCGGGTGGGTGCCGAGCACGAGGTCCTGCGCGATCTGGAACGCCTGCTCCAGGAACTCCGGGTCGGCGAAGACCGTTTCCAGATCTCTCCGGGTCAGCAGGAGCGGCACGACATTCCTCCCGTCGCGGACAAATCTCTCCCCGGGTGGTCGATGCCGTGATATCGCAGTTCACCCCGGTCCGATTCGGCATAGCGTAAAGCAACGGGATTGCCGAGATGGAAGCCTCATGCGTGAAGGACCGGAAGCGGCCCTGGGCCGAAAGACTCTGGACAGCGCCACACGGTGGTGTGCCGCGTGGCGCCGGTCCCCCGCGCCGTGCCGGGCCGCGGCCCGGGCGGTCCTCCCCGCTCCGCAGCCGCTCGGACGGTCTCTCCCGCTCCGCAGCCGCTCGGGCTGGACGACCCCTCTCACACGATCGACAGGGCCCCGTCCAGCGCCAGCACCATCCCGGTCGCGTACTCCGCCTCGGGCCGGGCCAGCTGGGTGATCCACCACGCGACCTCCTCCGGCCGCCCCACCCTCCCGGCCGGGATCCGCTGCCGCATCTCGGCCAGGAACCCGGCATAGGCCTCCCCCGACATCCCGATCCGCTCGCCGACCCCGGTGTCGATCACGCCCGGCGCGACGGCGACCACCCGGATCCCGCGCGGCGCCAGCTCCACCGCCCAGCACCGCGTCAGGAAGTCCAGCCCCACCTTGCCGGCGCCGTGCACCGAGTTCGCCGGCCACGACCGCCGCCCCAGCGAGCCCGCCGAACTGACGTTGACCACCGTCCCGCCGTGGGCCGCCAGCGGCTCCACGGCCCGCTGGGTGAGGAAGATCGGCGCCACCAGGATCGTCTCCAGCTGCGCGCGCACCGAGTGCCGGTCGCACTCCTCCAGCCGGGCGAACCGGGCGGCGGTGGCGTTGTTCACCAGCACGTCGATCCGGCCGAACGCCGTCAGCGCCGTCGTCACGATGACGTCCGGGGCGTCGGGCGCGGTGATGTCGATCGCCAGGGTACGGATGCGCTCGTGGCCGCGGGCGGTCTCGGCGAGCGTCGCCTCGGTGCGGCCGACGACGAGGACGTCGGCGCCCTCGTCGGCGAACGCCCGCGCCGTGGCCCGCCCGATGCCCGTCCCGCCGCCGGTGATGACCACCGCGCGGTCGGCCGCGCGCTCATTCGATGTGTTCATGTATCCAGACCGTAGGCAGTGGCGCTCGAATCGAGGTTGATTTCGCCGCCGCCACGCCGCCGGTCCCTTCCCCGCCGCACCGCCCGGTCCGTCCACCGATGTTCCAACGCTTCTCAAGGCGGCCTCGCCACCATCGGGACAAGGCGCGCCCGGCCCGCCCGAGCCTCCGTGGCCCCCTGCGACGGAGCGGAAGGCGGGCGGCACCACCGCACACCCCCGCGGCGCCCGCCCGGCAGGCGAGGGAGGCGACCCCGCCCCGCACCGACCGGCCCGACCAGCAACCACCGGCCCCACACCCACGGAGATCCGATGTACGGTCAGGAACTCGCCGAGGTCTACGAGCTCATCTACCGCAGCCGCGGCAAGGACTGGGCCGCCGAGGCCCACGACGTCACCAAGATCATCCGCTCCCGCCTCCCCGAGGCCGACTCGCTGCTCGACGTCGCCTGCGGTACCGGCGCGCACCTGGCGGCCTTCGGCGAGGAGTTCGGGCACGTCCAGGGCCTGGAGATCGCCGAGCCCATGCGGCGGCTGGCCCGGCGGCGGCTCCCCGGCACCACCATCTCCCCGGGCGACATGCGCGACTTCGACCTCGGCCGCCGATTCGACGCGGTGTGCTGCATGTTCTGCGCGATCGGCTACCTGGGCACCGTCGCCGAGATGCGTTCGGCGGTGGCCGCCATGGCCCGGCACCTCCCCGTCGACGGCGTCCTGGTCGTGGAGCCGTGGTGGTTCCCCGAGCAGTTCATCGAGGGCTACGTGGCCGGTGACCTGGCGCAGGACAACGGCCGTACCGTCGCGCGGATGTCGCACTCGACCCGCCGCGGCAACGCCACGCACATGGAGGTGCGGTTCCTGGTCGGGGACGCGGGCGGCATCCGGGAGTTCACCGAGATCGACGTCCTGACGCTCTTCACCCGGGAGGAGTACATCTCGGCGTTCTCCGCCGCCGGGTGCGACGTCGAGTACCTGGAAGGCGGGCCGACCGGCCGGGGTCTCTTCGTCGGCGTCCGCCGACGGTGACGGCCGCGCCGAGCCGGTGGCCCCGCCCGCCGACGCGAAACCGATCCACGGGAAGGCGACAACACACCCCATGACCACTCGCGTGTGGGACTACCGGCAGGAATACGAGAACGAGCGCGCCGACATCCTCGACGCCGTGGAGAAGGTCTGCACCTCCGGCCGGCTGGTGCTGGGCGACAGCGTGCGCGGCTTCGAGGAGGAGTTCGCCGCCTACCACGGCGTGCGGCACTGTGTCGGCGTCGACAACGGGACGAACTCCATCAAGCTGGGCCTGCAGGCGCTGGGGATCGGCCCCGGCGACGAGGTGATCACCGTCTCCAACACGGCGGCGCCCACCGTCGTGGCCATCGACTCGGTGGGCGCCACTCCGGTGTTCGTGGACGTGCGCCGCGAGGACTACCTCATGGACACCGGCCAGGTGGAGGCGGCGGTCACTCCCCGGACCCGCTGCCTGCTGCCGGTGCACCTGTACGGCCAGTGCGTCGACATGGCGCCGCTGCGGGCCGTCGCCGAGCGGCACGGGCTGGCGATCCTGGAGGACTGCGCCCAGGCGCACGGCGCGCGGCAGCACGGCCGGCCGGCCGGGACCATGGGCGACGCGGCGGCGTTCTCGTTCTACCCCACCAAGGTGCTGGGCGCCTACGGCGACGGCGGCGCCACCATCACCGACGATCCGGAGGTGGACCGCAACCTGCGGCGGCTGCGCTACTACGGCATGGAGGAGCGGTACTACGTCGTGCGGACGCCCGGGCACAACAGCCGCCTGGACGAGCTGCACGCCGAGATCCTGCGCCGCAAGCTCGGCCGGCTCGACGCCTACATCGCCGGGCGCCGCCGGGTGGCGCGGCGCTACGCGGAGGAGCTCGCCGACACCGATCTGGTACTGCCGGCGCTGGCGCCGGGCAATGACCACGTCTACTACGTGTACGTGGTGCGTCACCCGCGGCGGGACGCGATCATCGAGGCGCTGCGGGGCTACGACATCGAGCTGAACATCAGCTACCCGTGGCCCGTGCACACGATGACGGGGTTCGCGCACCTGGGTTACGCCGAGGGGGCGCTGCCCGTGACCGAGGAGCTGGCGGGGCAGATCTTCTCGCTGCCGATGTACCCGTCGCTGCCGGAGGCGGAGCAGGGCCGGGTGATCGACGCGCTGCGCGAGGTGCTCGCCCGCGTCTGAGGCCGCCGGCCCCGCTACCGGGGTCCTGCCGGCCGGGCCCGTGACCTCGGGGCCGGTGGGCAGGGCCCCGGTTCGGCGTCTCAGGGCGCGGCGGCGAGGCTGTGCAGGCAGGCCACCAGGCTGCGGGCCTGCACGTTGAGGTAGTGGCTGTGCCGCAGCAGGCCGGCGAGCTGGTGCACGGTGAGCCAGCGGTAGTCCGGCGGGTGGGCGCGCGTGTCGGGCGCGGTCTCGACGATGAGGTAGCGGTTGCGGGCGTGGTAGAAGCGGCCGCCCTCCTCGGACAGGATCGCGTCGAACCTGATCTGGCCGGGCCGCGCGGTCAGCACCGTGTCGAGGTAGCGGGGGCGGGCCTCGGCCGGCAGGGCGTCGTAGGTGGCGGGCGTGCCCTGGACGGTGGGGGCCAGTTCGACCACGTCGTGGTAGCCGGGTTCGGCGCGGGCGTGCACCAGGACGTGCAGGACGCCGCCGATCCGGCTGACCAGGAAGGCGATGACGCCGGTCGCGCGCGGCGCGATCATCGGCTGGGTCCACTCGTTGACCTCGCGGCCGCCCGCGCGCACGCTGACGCCGATGACGTCGAAGTACAGGCCGTCCTGGTGGGTGATGCGCTCGGGGGTGCGCCGCCAGCCGGGCAGCCCGTCCAGGGGGACGCGGCGGGTGTGCACGTCGGTCATGGTGCGCATCCGGGTGATCCAGCTCAGGATCTCGCTGGTGGGGTGCAGGGATCCGGCGTCGCCGGAGCAGGATCGCAGCAGGGCCAGGCGGAAGCCGTCGCCGTCGGCGGGCAGGGCGGGTCCGGTGAAGGGCAGGCAGGACAGCACGGTGCGGGCGTCCATGTTGACCAGGTCCTCTTCGGCGAGCAGCTCGTGGACCTGGCCGAGCGTCAGCCAGCGGAAGCCGTCGAGGACCTCGACGTCCTCGTTCACCTCGACCACCAGGTTGCGGTTGCGTTTGCGGTGGAACCAGGCGCCCTGCTCGGACTGGCGGACGTCGGCGAGCACGCGGTGCCGGTCGGTGTCGCGGAAGTAGTCGAGGTAAGGCACCGGGCGGCCGCGGTGCACGCGGGTGTAGTTGCTGCGGGTGGCCTGCACGGTGGGAGAGAACTGCAGGCCGTTGCGGTTGCCCGGTTCGACCTTGGCCTGCATGAGCAGGTGCGGTACGCCGTCGATGTCCTTGACGAGCAGGCCGAGGATGCCGACCTCGGGCTGGTCGATGATCGGCTGGTGCCAGCGCGGGATGGGTGCTGCGGGCAGGTGCACGTCGAGGCCGTGAATGGTGAAGAAGCGGCCGCTGTGGTGGCCGATGTCTCCGGTGGCCGGGTCGCGGCGCCAGCCGGTCAGGGCGTCCAGTTCGACGCGCTCGACGTGGGTGTAGGCGCGGCGTCCGGCGTCGCGGTACCAGGCGTGCACGCCGGCGAGGTCGGTGGCGGGGGTGCCGCGCGCCTGGGCGGATACGGCGAGCCGGGCGGCGGGGGCGGGGTCGCTGCTCGGGCGCAGCGGGCTGGGGGGTGCGAGGTCGGTCAACCGGGGGCTCCTGTTCGTCGCCGTCGGCGGCCGGTGGGCGGTCGCCGCGGCTCCGCTGCCGCGGGGGCGGCGTGGGACGGCGGTGGGGTGCGGTGGTCAGGGGGCGCTGGCCGCCCACATGGCGGCGATGGAGGCGGGCAGGTCGGTGCGGGGGCGCCAGCCCAGCAGCCGGGCGGCGAGCCGGATGTCCGCGCGGGTCCAGTCGCCGCCCTTGCTCGCGACGCCGGTGCCGGTCCGTAGCGGCCCGGCGGGGAGGTCGGCGGCGGCGAGCAGCAGGCGGACGAGTTCCCCTACCTCGGCGGCCTCGCCGCGGCCGATGTTGATCACCCGTCCGGTGGCGGGGGCGGTGGCGGCGAGCCGTACGGCCTCGGCGACGTCACGGACGTCGACGTAGTCGCGGCGGGCGTCGGCGACGGTGAGGGAGAGGTCGTCGCCGGGTGCGGCGGCGCGCAGCCGGTGCACGAGGGTGCCCAGGAAGCTGGCCGGCGGCGGGTGCGGGCCGCAGACGTTGACGACGCGCAGCACCACGCCGTCGACGTCGCCGGCGCGGGTGGCGGCCAGGACGGCGTCGGTGCCGGCGAGCTTGGTGCGGCCGTAGGCGCTGGTGGGCCGGGCGGGCGTGGTCTCGCCGATGAGCGTGCCGGGGGTGACGGGCCCGTACTCGTGCACGGAGCCGACCTGGACGACGCGGGGGCGGTGGGGCAGGCGGGCCAGGGCCGTGACCAGCCGGTCGACGAGACGGACGTGCGCGTAGGTCATCTCCTCCTCGGTGCTGCCCCACCCTCCGGTGGCGTTGACGACGGCGTCCACGCGGGCGTCGTGCAGCAGCCGCGCGGTGTCGGCCGGGTCGGCGGCGGCGACGTCGAGCGGGTGGAAGGAGTGGGGGGCGGTGTGCGGGGCGGGGCGGCGGGCGACGGCGAGTACGTGCGCGCCGTGGCGGGCGAATTCGGCGCAGACCTGCCGGCCGACGCAGCCGGTGGCGCCGAGCACGGCCACCCGGGGAGCGGGCGGGGCGGCGGGCGGGCGGGTCACGAGCCCGGCACCCGTTCGCGGCCGGTGTGCAGGGCGTCCTCCTGCCGGGTGCTGGCGGAGTAGGTGGGCAGGACGCCGTCGGCGTGCGCCTGGGCGAGGGTGGGGGCGGCGCGGTCGCGTTCGGATAGGACGGGCTCGATTCCGTCGGGGATCGGCAGGCCGAGTTCGGGGTCGAACACCGACAGCGCGAGCTCGTTCTCGCGGACGTACTCGCCGGAGAGCATGTAGGACATGACGGTGTCGTCGCTGAGGGCGATGAAGGCGTGGCCGACCCCGACGGGGAAGTACATGGCGCGGAAGTCGCGCTGGTCGAGCAGGACGGCGTCCCAGCGCCCGTAGGTGGGCGAGCCGACCCGGATGTCCACGACGATGTCGAGGGCTTCGCCGCGGGCGCAGTACACGTACTTGGCGATGCCGGGCGGTGTCACGGTGAAGTGGACGCCGCGGATGACGCCGCGCCGGGACCGGCTGTGGTTGGTCTGGGCGACGGGGAAGAGCCGGTGGCCCATGCGGTCGGTGAAGGCGTGTTCCTGGAACGGGGAGACGAACAGGCCGCGGTCGTCGCGGTGGATCTTCGGGGTGAACTCGTAGGCGCCCTCGACGGCGAGTGGGCGTGCGTGCATGCGGTCTCCAGGGGGTCGGTGGTCCGTGCCGGCGGGGGTTCACAGCCGGGGGGCGCGGTGCGCGGCGGTGAGGCGTTCCAGGACCGGCACGATGTTGTTGGGCGTGGGGGTGCCGAGCATTTCGCGGCGGAGGCGGGCGGCGTTGGCGGCGAAGGAGGGCTCGTCCAGCAGCCGGACGAGCTGGGCGCGCAGGCGGGCGGGGGACACGGTGCGGCCGTCGGGGATGACCAGGCCGGCGCCGGCCTCGGCGAGGCGGTCGGCCTTGATCCCGCTGTCCCACACCATGTCGGGCAGGACGAGCTGGGGGACGCCGTGCGCCAGCGCGGTGCTGAACGAGCCGGATCCGCCGTGGTGGATGATCGCCGAGCAGGTGGGCAGCAGGGCGTTGAGCGGGACGAAGTCGACGACGCGCACGTTGTCGGGGACGTGGTCCAGCGCGGCGAGCTGCTTGGCGTTGAGGGTGGCGACCACCTCGGCGTCGACGTCGGCGACCGCCTCCAGCAGGTCACCGATGGAGGTGCGGTCGCTGCCCATCACTTCGCGGTGCGCGATGCCGAGGGTGAGGCAGACCCGGCGGCGTTTGGGGGTTTCGTGCAGCCAGCCGGGGATCCGGGCCTGGCCGTTGTAGGGGACGTAGCGGACGGGGACGTAGTGCAGGCGGTCGACGGGCAGCCGCATCGAGCCGGGGGTGGGGTCGATGGTCCACTGGCCGGTCACCATGTCCTCGGTGAAGGTGCCGCCGTAGCGTTCGGCGCTCCAGGTGAGCCATTCGCGCATGGGGTCGTCGCGCAGTTCCGGTGGGCGGCCGGCGAGCAGGTCGAGGAAGGTGGCGCGCATCCGGCCCAGCAGGTCCAGGCCGAACAGCAGCCGGGCGTGCGCGGCGCCGGTGGCCTGGGCGGCGACCGGCCCGGCGAAGGTCATGGTGTCCCAGACGACGAGGTCGGGGCGCCATTCGCGGGCGTAGTCGACGAGGGCGTCCATGGTCGGCTCGGGTGAGGAGTTCTGGAAGACGGCGGCGGTCATCGCGGTGAAGACGCTGAGCACGTAGTCCCAGGTGAGCCGGTCGGGGCGGAGTTCGTTCATGTCGAGTCCGGCGTCGGCCTCGGTGATGTCCCCGTCGTCGCCGTAGTTCTCGTTCACGTCCTCCATCGCCTCGCTCAGGTTGAGCGGCTCGCCGACCGGTACCGCGGTGAGCCCGGTGCTGGTGATGGCGTCGGCGAGGTCGGGCTGGCTGGCGACGCACACGTCGTGGCCGGCGGTGTGCAGGGCCCACGCCAGCGGTACCTGGGGGAAGAGGTGGGACTTCTCGGCGAACGTGGTGAACAGGACCCGCATGGGTTCCCCATCCTGTCGAGTGCTGCGCTGCTGGTGCGGTGGGCGCATCACCCGGCGCCGGGGGTCCGGTGCCGGGCGGTGAGCCGTTGGAGGATCGGGACGATGTCGTTGGGTGCGGGTTCGGCGAGGGCCGCCTCGCGCAGCCGGCGGGCGCCGTCGGCGAACGCCGGTTCGGTCAGGACGCGGTGGACGCGGTCTCGCAGGGCCTCGGGCGACAGGGCGGTCACGGGCAGGCCGAGGCCGGCTCCGGCGCGTTCCAGGTTGTCGGCCATGGCGGTGGTGTCCCAGCCGAACGGGACGATGACTTGGGGGACGCCGTGGAGCTGGGCGGTGGCGGAGGTGCCGACGCCGCCGTGGTGGACGACGGCGGCGCAGGTGGGCAGCAGGTCGTTCATGGGGACGAAGTCGACGACGCGCACGTTGTCCGGCATCGCGGCGAGTCCGGCCAGGCTTTCGCGTGTGGCGGCGTCGATCGTGGCGACGATCTCGGCGTCGAGTTCGGCGACGGCCGTCAGGATCGCGGCGACGGTGTCGGGGGCCAGTGAGCCGGAGACGCCGAACGTGAGGCACACGCGGGGGCGGCGCGGCGGTTCGCGCAGCCAGTCCGGGAGCACGGAGGGGCCGTTGTAGGGCACCTGGCGGACCGAGACGGTGGGCAGCCCGAGTGGCAGGCGGGTGGCCGGCGCGGTGCAGTCGATCGTCCACTGGCCGGTGATGAGCTCCTCGTGGAACCCGTGCGGGCAGCCGACGCGCTCCAGGGTCCAGGTGAGCCACTCGGCGGCGGGGTCCTCGCGGTGCTCGGGCGGCTGGGCGCGGGCCAGGCGCAGGAACTCCTGGCGGGCGCGGATGGTGACGTCGACGGACGAGACCATGCGGGCGTGCGCGGCGCCGACGGTGCGGGCGACCACGGCGCCGGCCATGGTGTAGGTCTCCCAGACGACGAGGTCGGGCCGCCATGCGCGGGCGAACGCCAGGAGGTCGTCGATCATGGCGTCTGTGTTCAGCGCGGCCCACAGGCCGGGCACCATGATGGTCTCCAGGGCGAGCAGGCGTTCCCAGGTCCACTGGTCGGGGTCGCGGCGGGCGTGGTCGAACTCCTGGACGTGCCGGCTGGCGTCCTCGTGCATGCCTTCGAGCAGGGCGGCGTCCAGTGGGTCGCCGCCGCTCCACTGGACGGGGGCCGCGGTCAGCCCGGTGCGGGTGATGGTGTCGGTGAGTTCGGGCTGGCTGGCGACCCGGACCTCGTGTCCGGCGGTGCGCAGCGCCCACGCGATGGGGACCATCGGGTAGTAGTGCGTGCTGTGGGGCAGGGAGGTGAACAGGACCTTCATGCGCCTCTCTCGGCCGTGTGCGGCGGTCGGGTCCGGTGGGCGGGGTCAGGCGGTGCGGGCGGGCACGCGCAGCGGGGCGCGGGTGACCGGGGCGCGGCGGGCGCGCAGGACGGGGCCGGTTCGGCGCAGTGCCGGGAGCCGGGCGGCCAGGGTGGCCAGCGCGGTCTCGGCCTGGACCCGCACGAGCGGGGCGGCGAGGTCGTGCAGGAGGGCGGGGTGGAGCACGGGCGTGCCGGTCCGGTCCGGGGCGAAGCCGCGCGGGTCGGGGACCGTGTCGGGGTCGCGGTTGGCGGCGCCGATGACCACGGCGATCCGGTCGCCGGGCGGGATGTGCCGGCCGGCGGCCTTCAGGCCGGTGCGGGCCGTCATGGCCTGGACGGCGACCGGCGGATCGTGGCGGAGGGTCTCGGCGACGACGCGGGCGGCCCGCCCGGGCTCGTCGGCGAGGCGGGTCCACTCCCCCGGCCGGCTCAGGGCGGCCAGGGCGGCGTTGGCGAGCAGGACGGCGGTGGTGCGGTGGACCAGCACGGTGACCGCCACGGGGAGCCGCAGCCCGGCCGCCTCCTCCGGCGGGGCCGCGTCGGCGAGGGCGGACAGCACACCGCCGGCCGGGCCCGTGGCGGGGCCGGTGAGCAGGGCGGCCAGGTCGTCCAGGGCCGCGCGCATGCGCCGGGTCACCGCGAGCGTCTGCGGGCATTGCAGGCTGTCCAGGGCGACGGCGGCGTGCCGGCATCCGTCGGCGAAGCGGCGGCGCCGCGCGCCGGTCAGCCCGAACAGGTCGGCGAGCACCTCGCCCGGCAGCCGGGCCGCGACGTCGGCGGCGAGGTCGAGCTCCGTTCCCAGCCCGGCCAGCAGCCGCGCGCACGCTTCGGCCACGCGCGGCCGGTACTCCGGCACGGCGTCGGCGCCGAGCACGTGCGCGGTGCGGGCGCGGAACCCGTCGGTCTCGGCCGCGCCGATCAGGGGGGCGGCGGCGTCCTCGGGCAGGACGCCGTCGGCGACCGGGAACCCGTCGGGTGCCCGCTCGGCGAGCGCGGGGTGGCCGAGCAGTTCGGCGGCGACGCGCTGCCGGCCGGTCACCCACACGCCGGTCCGGCTGCGCCACAGCGGGCCGCGCCGGCGAATCTCGTCGTAGGCGGGGTGCGGGTCGTCGTCGAAGCCGCGGAGCAGCCGGGCGTAGGCGTCGCCGTTGACGCCGTGGACCCACCGGGTTCCGTGGACGAGGTGCAGACGACGCCCCACGGCGCTGGCCGCCAGTGTCACAACGGTTCCCTTCTCGTACGCGGATCGGTGGCCGAGCCGTGAGCCGGCCACCGTTCACGTTAGGAACCGGGTATCGAAGACCGCTCAAGCCGACGTGGAGAGATGAGGGGACGCGGGAGGACGCCGTGGGGCGGTGGGTCGCGCGGCACGGCCGATAACCGGTTGCCGACCTGGAGGGGCGGCTGGGAGAGTCGCCTGCGCGTCCCCCGGCAATGAAGCCGGGTTCCCGAAAGGTGGCAGCCGTGCAGCTCTTCCTGACCCGCCCGATCCACTGGGAGGGCCACCGGCTCGCCGACCCGAAGCTGGAGGCCGCGCACGACGTGCTGCGGAACCCCGCTCACGACGCCGCCTACCCCGAGCGCGACCAGGCGTTCCTGGCCCTGCTGCGCAGCGGGCACGTCCCGGCCGTGGCGATCGCGCTGGACCACTACCACCATGCCGAAGCGCTGACCCGGCACGGCCCGAGCAGCCCGTACGGCGCACACGACGACGAGGTCCGCGAGCGCGCCCGCGAGCTGCTGGCGCGGCCACCATTCCCCGCCGAGGACCAGGCCGAGGATGTCGGCGGCTTCCGGTTCCGGGTCAGCGCGGGCGCTAGCCACGCCAGCGCGATGTGGGCGCTCATGCACGTGGTGGAGGCGTCCGACGCCGAGCTGATCGCCGGGGCGCTGGAGATCAGCGACGACCCGGAGACGCGGCAGGCGGGCCTGTGGGCGGCCGAAAGCGCGCTGGCCGGGGCCGAGCCGCCCGATCGCCGGCTCATGGACGTGCTGCGGGCCATCGCGGGCGACGAGCGCGCCGAGAAGGACGAGCGCGGTAACGCCCTCGACGCGATCGGCGCGGCTCCGGGCACGGAGGCGGTCGCCGTCGTCGTCGGCTTCACGGAGCACGCCGACCCATGGATCCGGCTGAAGGCGGGCGAGGTACTCGCCCACCGCCACCTGGCGACCCATCGGGAGCTGGTGCAGCGGCTGGCCGACTCCTGGGACGTGCGGGGCGGCGAGCCGGGCCGCCGCCTGGAGTACCTGCGGGAGCGCCTGGCGGCGCCGGCCGATGCCGACCTGCTCGCCGTCGTGCGCGACCGTGGTGCCGGCGGTGAGGACCGCGCCGAGGCGCTGAGCGAGTTGAGCCGCCGGGACGGCTCCGGCGACGTTCACCTGCCGGGTGTGACGTTGGAGGTGGTGGCGCGGGCTCGAATGATCGCCGCCCGGTCGTCCGTCACTCCCGAGGACGTCCTGCAGGCCATCGCCGAGTCCCGGGAGGCGCGCGAGCGATCGTTTCCGGAGTGATGTCCGGCCCGCAACGCCGCGTGGTCAGCGGTACCGGACGACGAACTCCTTGATGGAGGCGACCATGTAGTCCGTCATCTCCGGCGTGATGCCCGGATAGACGCCGATCCAGAACGTGTGCTCGGTGACGGTGTCGGAGTTGGTCAGCTCGCCGGAGACCCGGTACGGGACGCCCTCGTAGGCGGGGTGGCGGACCAGGTTGCCGCCGAAGAGGCGGCGGGTGCCGATCCGGCGGTCCTCCAGGAACGCGACCAGGTCGGCGCAGGCGAACGGGGCGTCCGGGCGCACCGTGATGAGGAAGCCGAACCAGCTCGGATCGCTGCCCGGGGTGGGCTCGGGGAGCAGCAGCCCCGGCAGGCCGTCGAGGCCGCTGCGCAGGGCCGTCCAGTTGCGGCGGCGGATCCGGCCGAACTCCGGCAGTTTGCGGAGCTGGCTGAGCACCAGGGAGCCCTGCAGGTCGGTCGCCTTCAGGTTGTATCCGACGTGGGAGAAGATGTACTTGTGGTCGTAGCCCTTGGGCAGGCTGCCCATCTGGTAGTCGAACCGCTTCAGGCAGGTGTTGTCGGTGCCGGGCTCGCACCAGCAGTCGCGGCCCCAGTCGCGTAGCGACTCCACGATCCGGGCCAGTTCGAGGTTTCCGGTGAGCACGCAGCCGCCTTCGCCGCTGGTGATGTGGTGGGCGGGATAGAAGCTCACCGTGGAGAGGTCGCCGAACGTCCCGGCCGGGCGGCCGCGGTAGGTGGAGCCGACGGCGTCGCAGTTGTCCTCGATGAAGAACAGGTCGTGCTCGGCGGCGATCTGGGCGATCTCCTCGGCCTGGAAGGGGTTGCCGAGGGTGTGCGCCATCATGATCGCCCGCGTGCGGCCCGACAGCGCCGCGGCGACGTGGTCGGCCGTGGCGTTGTAGGTCCCCAGTTCGAGGTCGACGAACACCGGCACCAGGCCGTTCTGCACGATCGGGTTGACGGTGCTGGGGAAGCCGCCGGCGACCGTGATCACCTCATCGCCGGGCCGCAGGCGCCGGTCGCCGAGCTTGGGCGAGGTCAGGGCGGTCAGCGCCAGCAGGTTCGCCGAGGATCCGGAGTTGACCATGTGCGCCTTGCGCAGCCCGAAGTGGCGGGCGAACTCGCGCTCGAAGCGGCGGGCGCTGGGGCCGGCGGCGATGCGCATGTCGAGGGCGGCCTCGACGAGCGCGACCCGGTCCTCCTCGTCCAGGACCGCGCCGGAGGGGAGGATGGGGGTCTCGCCGGGCACGAACGCCGGCTGCTGCCGCTCCCGGTGGAACGTGCGGACCTGCTCCAGCACGCGTGCCTTGGCGTCCGGTGTCATGGTCACCTCTCCGCTCGCGGTGTCTGTGGCCAGCCTCGGCGCGGACGGTCGAGGACCCCTTGAGCGGCGGTGGGAGGGCACAGTACGGGATGCGCCGGTGGGGCGGCCCGGGCGGGCCGCCCCACCGGCATCGGGGCACCTCAGCGCCGGTTCTTGTTCCGGTACAGGTACATGGTCAGCGGCGCGAAGACCACGATGAGCGCCGCGGAGGTGAGCAGCACCAGGCCGAGCTGGCCGGGCGTGGCCGTGCCGTGCATGAGGCCGCGGGCGGCGGTCGCGGCGTGGCTGACCGGGTTGACCGACACGATGGCCTGCATCCAGCCCGGCATGGTGGCGGTGTCCACGAAGACGTTGCTGGTGAAGATCAGCGGGAACATCACGATCATGCTGGTGCCCGAGACCGACTCCGGCGAGCGCACCACGACGCCCAGGGCGGCGAAGATCCAGCCGACGCTGAAGGCGAAGCAGATGAGCAGCAGCATGGTGAGCAGCACGCCGGTGAGTCCGCCGGCCGGCCGGAAGCCGAGCAGCAGCCCCAGCCCGGTGGTGATCGTCAGCGCGATGGTGTAGCGCACCAGGTCGCCGAGCAGATTGCCGACGATGGTGGCGGGCTGCCAGAACGGCAGGGTGCGGAACCGGTCGAAGACGCCCTTGGTGATGTCGGTGTTCAGCGCGGTGCCGGTGTACACCGTCATGAGCACCACGGTCATCACCAGGATGCCCGGCAGGAAGAACTGCAGGTAGTCGCTGGTGGACCCGGCGAACGCGCCCCCGAACAGGTAGGTGAACATCAGCAGGAACACGATGGGCATCAGCACGATGTCGATCAGCTGCGCCGGGCTGCTGCGGAACTTGGTGAGGGTGCGCCAGCTGTGGGTGAGGGACGCCGACAGCGGTCCGGGGCGGGGCGGCCGCGTGCGGGCGCCCAGCGCCCGGCGCAGTGCCTCCTCACCGGCCGGCCCCGGGCCCGGGATCGGTGTCGTGGTCATGCTGCCCCCTTCTCGGCGGTGTCGGTGGCCTCGGCCGGCCGGCCGGTCAGGGCGAGGAAGACCTCGTCCAGGCTCGGCTGGCCGAGGGAGAACTCGGTGACCGCGACCCCGGCGCGGGACAGCTCGGCGAGGGCGTGCGCGACGCGCTCGGGGTCGGAGACCCGGGCGGAGAGCGCCACGGGGTCGGACTCCAGGTGCACGGCGGCGTCGAGGGTCTTGGCGAGCACCTGTTCGGCCTCGCCGCGCCGGCCGGCGTCGGCGAGCCGCACGTGGACGGCGCCGGAGCCGACCGAGGACTTCAGCTCGCCGCTGGTGCCCTCGGCGATGACCCTGCCGTGGTCGATCACCGCGATGCGATCGGCGAGCTGGTCGGCCTCGTCGAGGTACTGGGTGGTGAGCAGCACCGTGGTGCCGGCGGCCACCAGGGCGCGGACGATCTCCCACACCTGGTTGCGGCTGCGCGGGTCGAGCCCGGCGGTGGGCTCGTCCAGGAAGATCAGGTCCGGGGTGACGACGATGCTGGCCGCGATGTCCAGCCGGCGCCGCATGCCGCCGGAGTAGGTGCGGGCGTGCCGGCCCGCCGCCTCGGTGAGGTCGAACGCCTCCAGCAGTTCGGCCGCCCGGGCCTTGGCCCCCGCCCAGGAGTGGCCGAGGAGGCGGGCCAGCATGACCAGGTTCTCGGTGCCGGTGAGGTTCTCGTCGACGGAGGCGAACTGCCCGGTGAGGCTGACGCGGCTGCGCACCGCGTCGGGCTCGCGGACCACGTCGTGGCCGAAGACCCGCGCGGTGCCGGAGTCGGGCCGCAGCAGGGTGGCGAGCATGCGGATGGTGGTGGTCTTGCCGGCGCCGTTCGGCCCCAGGATGCCGTAGACCACTCCGGCCGGTACCCGCAGGTCGACGCCGTCGACGGCGCGGGTGTCGCCGAAGACCTTGACCAGACCGGCCGTCTCGATGGCGGTGTCAGCCCGAGCGGCTGCGGAGCGGGAAGAGTCCCGAGCGGCTGCGGAGCGGGAAGAGTTGGGCGAATCCAAAGCAGACTCCTCGAAGATGGATGCTGGTCCGCGGCTCAACAGGCCGGTCGGAGGGGCCGGCCCGGGCGACTGCGAAGCGGGGCTGCCGGCCGGAGCGGCTGCGAGCGGGAGGTCCGCGCCGGAGATCGACTCGCGCCGTGGTACTCAAATTTGGGCACCCCGCAAGAATATGCGAGATCTGACCTGATGCACAAGTTTGAGTATACGAGGGTGGGGGTGCGTCCGCCCGGGGTTCGCCGCATGTCCCCACGCCTTTCGGTGCGTCCCGCCGCGCGAGGGGCCGCCGCCCCGCCGGCCGCGATCTCGCGGCACGGTGGAACGGCGGCCCAGGTCCGGCCGATGCCGGTCTAGCGGGCCGCCCTCGGCCCGTAGGTGAGCCGGCGCAGCAGCGCCTCGGCTGGACCGCGCCGCCCGGCGCGGCGCAGGAGGTCGGACATCACGACCCCGGCCAGCCAGGTGGCCACCCCCACGGCGACCGACCCGGCGACCCCGATGCGCGGTCCGAGGTCCAGGGTGTACGGCGCGAACACCGCCATCCAGACCACGGACTGCCACACGTAGCACGACATCGACCGCTCGCCACAGGCCGCCACGGCCCGCACGACCGGACCCCGGCGCCGGCCGATCCGGACCGCGAGCAGCGCGATGGCCGCCGCGTAGCCCAGGCCGCCCGCGTACCCGGTGACCGTGTGCAGGGCGACGAAGGTCAGCGCCAGCGCGGCCGGTGGCTCCGGCCAGAGCTGAGTGGTGACCAGCGTCAGCGGCAGCCCGCCCGCCACCGCGAGCCCGATGCCGGCCCCGGCCGTGCGCCGCAGCAGCGCCAGGTGACGTTCGGGCTCTTCCAGCAGCCGCCGCCGCGCCGCCCAGACCCCGACCATGAACGGGCAGAGCGAGGCGGTCACCAGTTGCACGGTGCTGGCCGGCCACGTGCTCAGCCGGTAGACGGCGTCGAGCAGCGGGGCGTCGGAGTTGACCAGCGCCGCCCCGGACCCCGTCGCCTCCGCGGCGATGGAGAACCACAGTGCCGCGTAGATGGCCGCCCCGACGACGTACCACAGCGCCGCGTATGCGAGCAGCCGCCGGTCGGGCGTCCGCAGCGTCACCACGAACAGCAGCGCGATGACGCCGTAGGTCCCGAGAATGTCACCCGAGAACAGCAGCAGCGCGTGCGCGAACCCGAACAGCAGCAGGAACCAGCCGCGCCGCCGCAGCAGCCGGCGGGTGGCCGGCCACACCTGCCCCCCGGCCCGCTGCCGGGCCAGGATCTGGGCCATGCCGTAGCCGAACAGCGCCGCGAACATCGGGTAGCCGCGGCCGTCGGCGAACACCGTGAGCGCGGCCGAGGCCACCATGTCCACCGCGGACTGCTCGGTGGGGTACCCCCGGATGACGCCGATGCTGCCGCGCAGGAACATGTGGGCGTGCACCAGGGCGATGACCAGCAGCATCGCCCCCCTGGCCAGGTCCGGGGTGAGGTACCTCTCCTTCGGTGTTCCGGTCCGGGCGGCGCCTCCCGGCCGCGGCTCCGCCCGTTCCGCGAACTGCGACACCGTCTCGCTCATCCGATCCCCCCGCGGTCGGTCGGTGCTCCGGTGTCCCTCCACACTTCGACGACGTCGGTCGCCAAGCGTCCTCCTGATCGCTTCGTCGTGGCGTGCCGGGCCCTGCCCCGGCACTCGCACTCGGCCACGCACCCCTCCTCCGCCCAAATGGCGATACTCAAATTTGGGCACCCGGACGAGGATAAGCGATCGGCGCTCCGTGCACAAGTTTGAGTACCGGTGCGGGACCGTCCCTCTCTCGGGTGGACCACATCGGCCCGGCCGAGCCGGCGTGCGGGTGGTGACGGTCAGCCGTGCGGCGCGGCCGGGCGGTCGGCGTCCTGGTCGCCGGCCATGGCGTAGCGGCCGGACTCCAGGCGCTCGATCAGCCCGCGGGTCCACTCGACGGCGCTGTCGATGCCGTGCAACTGGAACCGGGGCAGCTCGCCGATGTGCGGCAGGTCGCCGCCGGAGAGGCGTTCGAGCCGGCCGGCCACCTCGTCGCGCTGCGCCTCCAGTCCGCTCAGCCGGGCTCTCAGCAGCCCGACCGCCTCGGATCTGGGCAGAGCGGGCAGCAGCGCCAGCCCCGCGCCCAGGATGTCGGCCCGGTGCTCGGGCCCGCGGAGCGCGTCGCGGAGCAGGCGGAGGAACTCCTCCTCGCCGGCCTCGGTGATCTCGTAGTCCACCCGGCCCGGCCACTCGGTGATCTCGGTGGAGGAGAGCAGCCCCTCCTTGGTGAGCTGCCGCAGCGCGTGGTAGATCGAACCCCACTTGACGTTCGCCCACTCCTCGGCGCCCCAGGAGACCAGCTCGGAGCGCACGAGATAGCCGTGCGCGCGGCCGATCCGACGTACCACACCGAGGACCAGCAGCCGTGTCGCCGACATCGTTTCCCTCGGTCCCCCTCGATCACGTGGTTCGCGCCGCGCCCGCGGCCGGGCGTTCCCCCAAGGCTAAACCAGTCGTGATCATCCCGGTTCGCCCCTACCGCTCCCCCGCGCGGGACCGGATCGCCCGCCGGGCGGGCGATCCCGTGGGGCCGGCGCGCACTTTCCGGCCCGTCGGCGGTGCCCGCGGGTCCCGGAATCGGCCATGGTTGGGGGTATGAGGGTAGTGGCGGAGAGTGAGAACAGCGGAGCCGGCGGCGCGTCGCCGATGCGGGTGGCGGACGCGGTCGAGGAGTACCTGGTGGCGCGGCGTCCGGCCAAGCCGTCGCCGCACACCGTCGCCGCGTACCGGCGGGACCTGGCGGCGGTGCTGCGGTGCGCGGCGGCCGCGGAGCGGTGCGCCGTGCGGGAGCTGCGGCTGGCGGACCTGTCGGGTGGGCTGCTGCGGCGGGCCTTCGCCGACTTCGCGACCGACCGGGCCGCCTCCAGCGTGACGCGGGCCTGGTCGACGTGGAACCAGTTCTTCGGGTTCCTGGTGGCCGAGGGGCTGGTCCCCGGCAACCCGATGCCGGCCGTGGACCGGCCGCGGCTCAAACCCCGCCAGCCCAAGCCGCTGATGGGCGAGGACACCCCCGAACGGCTGCTGGAGGCGCTGGCCGCGGGCTGCCGCAAGGCACGGGACCCGTGGCCGGAGCGGGACCTGGCCGTGCTGGCGCTGGCCCTGCTCACCGGCCTGCGCTCGGCCGAACTGCTGTCGCTGCGGCTGGAGTCGCTGAGCGGGCGGCCGGGCGAACGGCGCATCCGGGTGGTCGGCAAGGGCGACAAGACACGGTCGCTGCCGATCGAGGAGCCGCTGGAGGCGCTCATCGAGGAGTACCTGCGGACCCGCCGCCTGCGGTTCGGAGCGAGACTGCGGGGCACCGATCCGCTGCTGGTGGACAACCGTGGCGCCGCGCTGCAGCGCGGCGGGCTGCAGTACCTGGTCAAGCAGTGTTACCGGCACGCCGGGGTGCACGACCGGGTCGCCAAGGGCACGCTCGTGCACGCGCTGCGGCACACCTTCGCGACCCGGCTCGCCGAGGACGGCGCGTCGGTGACCGAGATCATGCGGCTGCTGGGGCACTCCTCCATCACCTCCTCGCAGTCCTACATCGACGTGACCGCCGCCGCGCAGCGCGAGGCGGCGCGGTCCAACCGCACCTACGGGGTGCTGCGCCGGCTCGTGGACGGCACGGCGGCCGGGCCCGACGCCGAGCGGCGGACCTGAATCCCGGGGTGCGCCGCCCGTCACCGGGTAGGGGCCACACCCGAGGATCGTCCGGCTCGCGAGGAGGGCTCCGATGAGGGCGCTGGTGTACGAAGGACCGTTCGATGTGGCCGTGGCCGATGTGCCCGACCCCAGGGTGGAGCACCCCTGTGACGTGATCGTGCGCGTGACGTCGACCTGTATCTGCGGGTCCGACCTGCACATGTACGAGGGGCGCACGGCCGCCGAGCCCGGCATCGTGTTCGGGCACGAGAACCTCGGCGTGGTCGAGGAGGCCGGCCCCGCGGTGACGTCGATCCGGGTGGGGCAGCGGGTGGTGATGCCGTTCAACGTGGCGTGCGGCTTCTGCCGCAACTGCCAGGCGGGCTTCACCGGGTACTGCCTCACGGTGAACCCGGGCTTCGCTGGCGGCGCCTACGGCTACGTGTCGATGGGGCCCTACCGCGGTGGGCAGGCGGAGTACCTGCGGGTGCCCTACGCCGACTTCAACTGCCTGCCGCTGCCCGAGGGCACCGAGCACGAGGCCGACTACGCGCTGCTGGCCGACATCTTCCCCACCGGCTACCACGGCTGCGAGCTGGCCGGGGTCGCGCCCGGCGACACGGTCGCGGTCTACGGAGCGGGGCCGGTGGGGCTGATGGCGGCCTACTCGGCGCTGCTGCGCGGGGCGTCGCGGGTGTTCGTGGTGGACCGGGTGCCCGAGCGGCTGCGTCTGGCGGAGTCCATCGGGGCGGAGCCGATCGACTTCACCGAGAGCGACCCGGCCGAGCGGATCCGCGACGCCACCGATGGCGGCACCGACGCCGGGATCGACGCGGTCGGCTACCAGGCGCAGGCGCATGCCGGGGACGGCCGCGAGGAACCGGCCACGGTGCTGAACGCCCTGGTGCACACCGTGCGCCCCACGGGCGCGCTGGGCGTCCCGGGCCTGTACCTGCCGGCCGACCCCGGCGGGCCGACCGAGGAGGCCAGGCACGGCCGGCTGCTGCTGGAGATGGGGCGGCTTTTCGAGAAGGGCCTGCGCATGGGCACCGGGCAGGCCAACGTCAAGCGGTACAACCGGCGGCTGCGCGACCTGATCACGGCGGGCCGCGCCGCGCCGTCGTTCGTGGTGACCAGGGAGCTGCCGCTGGAGGAGGCGCCGGAGGCCTACGACCGGTTCGACCGGCGGGTGCCGGGCTACACGAAGGTGGTGCTGCACCCGTAGAGCGGGACCCGGGATCGGGCCTGGTCGGGCGGGGTGCGACGGGCCGCCCGGCGCTGGGTCCGGCCGCCCCCGGTTGGCTAGGCTGCTCGTCGTGGTGACGACGATTTCTACCGTGAACGTGAACGGTCTGCGCGCGGCGGCCCGCAAGGGATTCCTCGAATGGCTGGCGGCCACCGAGGCCGACGTGGTGTGCCTGCAGGAGACCCGGGTGGAGCACGCCCAACTGCCCGCGCCGGTGGCCGCGCCGGCCGGCTGGCACGTGACCCTCGTCCCGGCGAACGACCGCGGGCGTTCCGGCGTCGCGTTGTACAGCCGCACGGCGCTGGACGGGGTGCGGATCGGCTTCGCCAACGAAGAATTCGACGCCGCGGGCCGCTACGTCGAGGGCGACCTCGGCGACATCACGGTGGCGAGCCTGTACCTCCCCTCCGGCGAGGTGGGCACCGAGCGGCAGGCGGAGAAGGAGCGTTTCATGGCCGCGTTCCTGCCGTACCTGGTCCGGCGGCGGGCCGAGGTGGAGGCCGAGGGGCGGGAGCTGGTGGTGTGCGGCGACTGGAACATCGCGCACCGGGAGGCGGAC
Organism: Marinactinospora rubrisoli; assembly: GCF_042664915.1. Taxonomy (NCBI): domain Bacteria; kingdom Bacillati; phylum Actinomycetota; class Actinomycetes; order Streptosporangiales; family Nocardiopsidaceae; genus Marinactinospora; species Marinactinospora rubrisoli. The sequence goes on along the minus strand of NZ_JBHTBH010000014.1, from coordinate 155,622 downwards.
CTGAAGAACTGGCGGGACAACCGGAACCATTCGGGATTCCTGCCGGACGAGCGGGCCTGGCTGTCGCGGGTGTTCGACGAGGCCGGCTACGTGGACGTGGTCCGGCGGCTGTTCCCCGACGTCGACGGCCCGTACTCGTGGTGGTCCTACCGGGGGCGCGCGTTCGACAACGACACCGGATGGCGGATCGACTACCACATTTCGACGCCCGGCCTGGCGGGGCGGGCGCGCGAGGCGCGGGTGGAGCGCGCGGCGAGTCACGACCGCCGCTGGTCCGACCACGCGCCGGTGACGGTGGTGTACGAGTGAGCCGGCCGTGTCGCCCCGAGCGGCGCGGCGTATCTTGCGGCTTCGACGGCACTCCGGCGACGTGGGACGGACGGGTGAACGTGTGAGACGGGCGGCGCGCACCGTGGGACCGGCGCCGGTGACCGGAGCCTCGGCCGGCCGCCGGCGGCCGGCCCGAGAGGGTCACCGTCACGGGCGGCGAGCCGCGGACACGACCGTGCGCGCGGCACTCTGAACGCGCGTCCGGAGGCCGCCAGGATGGTCATCGACGGGAAGGGCGGGGCATGGTGCGGACACGCGGGCGGCTTCGACCGGTCCGGCGGCTGATCGGGCGCGGCGCCGGCCGGGCGGCGCCCTGAGGGAACGGGACGGCGAGGCCAATGACCGGTGACGCCACGGCCGGCGGGGTGCCGATCGTGCTGGTGCACGGCATCCGGCTGTCGGGGAGCATGTGGCGGCCGCAACTGCGGTCGCTGCGCGCGGAGGGGCGGCGGGTGGTGGCCCCCGACCTGCCGGGTCACGGCCGGCGGCGCGGTGAGACGTTCACGCTGGCCGGCGCGGTCGCGGCGGTGCGCGCCGCGGTGGACGAGGTGGGCGGCCGTGCGCTGGTGGTGGGCCTGTCGCTCGGCGGGTTCGTGGCGATCAGCGCGGCGGCGGCGCACCCGGAGCGCGTCGCCGGGCTGATGGCGGTGTCGTGCTCGGCCCGGCCGGTCAACGCGCTGGCGCACGTGTACCGCATCCCGGCGGCGCTGCTGGACCGGCTGCCGGATCGCGGCTTGGCGGTGAACGCCCGGTTCCACCGCTGGACGCTGCCCGCCGACGGCGCGGCGGCGGTACTGGACGGCGGGCTGGCGATGGAGGCGGCGCGGGCGGTGATCGAGGAGATCGCCGACCTCGACGTGCTGGCGCTGCTGGCGTCCTACCCGGGGCCGGTGTGGCTGATCAACGGGGCCCGCGACCACTTCCGGATCCACGAACGCCGGTTCCTGCGGGCGTGCGCCGACGGCCGCCTGCTGGTGGTGCCGCGCGCGGGGCACATGGTGAGCCTGGACCAGCCGGAGGTGTTCGGCAAGATCGTGGCGGACGCGGCGGACGTGCTGGCCACGCGCGCCCCGGGATCCGGCGGGGGGTCGCCGGATCCCGGGGATTCGGCCTGAGGCGCACTGGTCACGGGGAATCGATCCAGACGAGATGCACATCTGTCGCCCGGCCGAAGACGCGCTTCGCGCGATCGATACTCCGGAAAGTCGCGAACCGTGGTCCACCGGCCTCGCCGACCACGATGACCCGTTCCCCTCCATCGAGGGAGTACCCCCAGGCGAGGATCAATGCGTCGTCGGCGGCGTAGTCCATCTCGCAGATGGCGAATCGGCGCGGCGCTTGTTCGCGGCACAGTTGCTCGACTTCGACCTGGAGGGGTATTCGAGCGCCCATAGCGCTCAGTACTGGGTGCGTGCTGCTCATAGGAACGAGCATGCGGCACACCAGGGCATTGGCACACGGCTTTCGACGTCGCGATTCAGGTGCGACGCCTCGCCCGAAATGCGGCAACACGACGTGACGCGCGTGTGACGATTGCCGGCTGGGCGTGACACCCGGCGGGGACCGAGACATGAAGGACCTGGGGAAAGTGCGCACCGACGGACTCGGAACGGCTAGCGTGAAAGGGCAGATCCGGCGTGCCGTCATCCGGCACCATCAAGGGGTTTCCTGTTCGGCTCTTTTAGGCATTGGAGTCCGTCATGACCGATCTACGTGCCGTTCCGCCGCGCGAAGAGCCTGCCAATGAGTCGCGTGCAGCCGCCTATTACGCCTTGGAGCTCAAGCGATACCGGGAAGAGGCGCAGCTGACCCAGGAGCAGTTGGCGCGGAAGCTCGGATACGGGCGTTCCAAGGTGGCCATGATTGAGGCGGCGAAACGCGCGCCGGATATCGACTTCACGCGCTCATGTGATCGGATTCTTGGCACTGGTGGTGCGCTCGCGCGAATTCTGCCGCTACTGGACAGCAGGGACGCCTATCCCGACTGGTTCCGGGATTTCGTCGGCTTGGAAGCAGAAGCGGTCACGCTCCTCCAGTTTGCCGCCCTGACCGTCCCCGGGTTACTCCAGACGGAGACGTACGCTCGCGCTGTGCTGAGCAGCAGTTGCCCCCCGCTGGCAGTCGACCAGATCGAACGACAGACCGAAGCACGGATACGACGCCAGCAGGTCTTCGAACGCGAGCCTCCACTCCTGGCATGGTTCGTGATTGACGAGAGCGTCCTTCGACGCCCCGTCGGTGGTCGGACCGTCATGCGGGAGCAGCTGGAGCACTTGGCCTCCGCGAGCGAGGCACCGCACATCAACCTGCTCGTTCTTCCGTATTCGGCCGGTGCCCATCCCGGGCTGGACGGCTCTATGACCCTGCTCCGTCTACCAGATGGCGATAATCTGCTGTACGTAGAAGGCCCAAGGAGCGCGAAGGTCACTGACAGGACGGAAGACGTCACACCCAGTCAGCTAGCTTTCATCACCCTCTGTGGTCAGGCCCTCCCTCCATCCACTTCGGTGGAACTGATATCCCAGATCGCGGAGAAGATGTGATGACGGTACGCACAGCAGGCAGACGTCAGTGGTGGAAATCATCCTTCAGCGGACCGCAGGGGGGCGACTGCGTCGAGGTCACGCTCGACAGTAACGGCCCGCACATGAGCGTGCGCGATTCTCGACACCCGGACCTGCTCAACCTGTCCTTTCCTGCCACCGAATGGCGTGCGTTTCTCGTAGACGTCGGTCGCGACGAATTCTGAGTTCTCGCTAGCTGTGCCCGGGCAGGGGCAAGCGAACGGACGTACGCGGGCTAGAGTTTTCCCCATCGTGTTCGCGACGCCGCACACGTCACGGACGCTTTCGCCGTGTCCCCCTGTGAGCGGAGGAACCCATGCCAGCAGCCGGTCACGCGTCCCCCTGGATCCGTCGCTTCCACCCGGTGTCCCACCCCGATGACACCGGCCGCGTCCACCTCGTCTGTTTCCCGCACGCCGGAGGCCCCGCGACCTCCTACACCCCGCTGTCGGCGAACCTCAGCGCCCTGGCGCCGTTCGTCGACGTCGTGGCCCTGCAGTATCCGGGCCGCCAGGACCGGCTGGCCGAGCCGCCGGTCGCCGACCTGACCGAGTTGTCCCGGCTGATCGCCGGGGAGCTGCGCCCGCTCGCGGCCGAGGGCCGCCCGCTCGTGTTCTTCGGGCACAGCATGGGCGCCGAACTCGCCTTCGAGACCGCCCGGCTCCTGGAGCGGACCGGTGCGGCCCCCGCCGCGCTGCTGCTCTCGGGCCGCCGCCCGCCGTCCCGGCGCCGGTCCCAGTCCATCCACCTGCGTGACGACGACGACCTGCTGGAGCACGTGCTCAGCCTGAGCGGCACCGACCCGCAGCTGTTCGCCGACGAGGAGTTCCGCGCGCTCCTCCTCCCGGCGCTGCGGGCCGACTACACCGCGATCGAGACGCACACCCCCGATCCCGCCGCGCGGGTCGGCTGCCCCATCACCGTGTTCACCGGTGACCGCGACCCTCAGCTGCCGGTCGCCGACGCCCACGCGTGGGCCGCGCACACCACCGGCCGCTGCGACGTCCGGGTGTTCCCCGGCGGGCACTTCTACCTCAGCGACCATCCCCGCGACGTGGCGGCGGCCGTCAGCGAGACGGTGGCCGTGGTCGCCTCCTAGCGGCCGGTCGCGGCCACGGACGTCCCACCGGCCGGCGGAGCGCCTGGTGGGACGTCCGTGGCCGCCCAAAGGATCGGCGCCCGGGCACCAGCGCGGCTGCCGGGTCACCGCGTGAGCCGGGCCGCGATCCCGTCGAGGACGATCTCCAGGCCGCTGCGGAACCCGGCGTCGAAGTCGGCGTCCTCCAGCCGCGAGTGCTCCGACAGCACCGGATAGCGGCCGGACTCTCCGGCGAGGTACTCCTGGGCGCGGCGGCGCAGCTCGCGCTCCTCGGCCGGGTCCCGCATCCGGGTCCGCCACACGTTCTCGGTGACGACGTAGCCGTGCACGTAGCTGGACACGGCGCCGGCCGCCGCGACGAGCTCCGCGCCCGCGAAGCCGGCCGCGGCGAGGGCGGCGTGGAAGCGCTCGGATCGGGACAGCGCGTTGGGGCCGAGCAGCGGCCGGGTGCCGATGAGCTCGGTCATCCACGGGTGGCGCCGCATCACCCGCCGGCTCTGCACCGCCTGGCGGGTGAGTTCGGCGCGCCAGTCCGGAGGTCGCGCCGTGGCCGGCTCGGGCAGGTCGATCTCGGCCATGACCGTGTCCAGGGCGAGGTCGAACAGGTCCTCCTTGGCGGGGACGTACTCGTACAGCGACATGGTGCCGGCGCCGAGCCGGGCGGCGAGGCGGCGCATGGAGAATCCCGGGACGCCTTCGGCGTCCAGCAGCGCCACGGCGGCCTCCGTGATCCGTTCCCGGGTGAGCCGCGGCCGACGGGGCGGCGGTTCGTCGCGCAGCCAGACGGCCGGGTGTGGTCGCGACATTCCACTCCTTCCGTGCGATGTACGGAAGAACCGTACAGCTAGCTTGGCCGGCATCCGAGACCGGACCGGGAGGAGACGTGACCGTGACCGAAGAGGAGTGGGTGCGCGACTACGCGCTGCTGGCCCTGCGGCTCGACCGCCGGGTGGCCGGCTCCGGCGGCGCCACCATGCTCATCTACCGGGGGCCCGACGAGTGGCGGGCGGGGGTCGAGGCGGAAGAGCCGCCGCCGGCCGGGCGGCTCACCGCCGACGCCGACCGGCTGCTGGACGAGCTGCCGTTCGAGGCGGCGCGGGCGCGCTACCTGGCCGCGCAGGTCCGCGCGATGCGCGCCGTCGCGGGCCGGCTGGCCGGTGCGCGGCCGCCGCTGGGCGAGTACGCCCGCGCGTGTCTCGGCGTGGACGTCGAATGGGTCGCGGAAGAGCAATTCGAGGCGGCGCACGCCCGGCTGGACGCGGCGCTGCCCCGCTCCGGTGGCTCCCTGGCCGCGCGGCTGCGCGCGTGGCAGGACCGGCACCGGCTGCCGTCGGCGGAGATGGGGCGGCTGCCGGAGCTGGTGGGCCGGGCGGTGGCCGAGACGCGCGCCCGCACCGGCGCCCTCGTGGCGCTGCCGCCCGACGAGGTCGTGGACTGCCGGGTGGTCCCCCAGGCGCACTACCTCGCGGCCGGGCACCACCACGGCGGCCGCCGCTCGACGATCTTCATCAACGGCGGCCTGCCGTTCAACCTGGCCGACCTGCTGTACGTGGTGGCGCACGAGGGGCATCCCGGCCACATCGCCGAGTCGGTGCTCAAGGAGATCCACCTCCTCGACGCTCAGGGCCGGACCGACCACTGGGTGCGGTTCATGCTGTCGCCGTCGTTCGTGCTCAGCGAGGGGCTCGGCCTGCACGCCCAGTCCCTGGTGTTCCCCGGCGACCAGGCCCAGGCGTGGCTGGCCGACAACGTGCTCGCCGAGCGGGGCGTGCGGCCGGACGGCAGCGACTTCGCGGCCGTCCACGAGGCCAGGAACGCGCTGTGGGGCGCCTGGGCCAACGCCGCGCATCTGGTGGCCGAGGGACGTCCGGAGGCGGAGATCGCGGCCTACCTGGCACGGTGGGCGCTGCTGGACGAGACCGAGACCGGCGCGGCGCTCGCGTCCATCGGAGCCCCCGGGATGAGCCTGTACGTCTTCGGCTACCACCACGGGTGGCGGCTGCTGGAGTCCTGGCTGGACTCCACCGACCGCGCCCACCGGGTGCGGCGGCTGCTCACCGAGCAACTGCTCCCCGCGGACCTGCAGGCCGAGAGCCCGCGGAACGGGACGCCGGCGCGGCACCGCGCCGAGCGCGGATGAGGGAGTCCGCCGGCCCGCACGGGGGCGGACCGGCGGAACCCGATCAGGCCCCGGCGGGCGTCCCCGCCTCCCGCCGGGCCCGCACGGTCCCGCCACGGGCACGTTCCCGGAACCGGCCACGCTGCAGCCACCACTCGGCCACGAGCAGGTTCACCACCCAGCTCAGCCAGGTGGACACGCCCACCGCCTGGGCGAACGTGGCCGGATCCGGAGTGGCGCCCGTGAGCGCCTCGGGCGTGAACACGGCCAGGCACGCGACGATCCACAGCCGGTTGGCCACGATCGAGAACGACAGCGCGACGCTGCGGACCATCCACTCGCGGTGCGCGACGAATTGGCGCCGGCGCGCCGCCCGGTAGCCGGCCACCGTGACGAGCAGCCACAGCACCGCGAGCAGCGTGTTGCCCGTCTGCTGGGCCGGGCCGAACTCGCCGAACGGCGCGACGAACAGCACGGCCGCCCCGGCGGGCAGCACCCCGCCGAAGACGTAGACGCGCCCGCTCCACCGGTGCACCGCCGGGTGACGGCGGCGCAGCCACGGCCACACCTGCAGGCAGCCGGTCACCAGGGCGACCGTGCCCAGGAAGATGTGCGTCGCCAGCATCGGGTAGTACAGCGGCCGGTCTTCGGGGATCGCCACCCGGGACCGGCTCGGGTCCAGCCCGAGGTACGGCGGGAGCGAGAGCACCAGGAAGACGACGGTCACCACCGCGAGCGGGCCGACCCACGGGCGGGTGAGGACGGACCGGACGGACGCCGTGCGGCGCGTAAGGGGAGAGGACATGGTCATCGTGCCTTCGGGCAGGGGATTCCGGCGCCTCCGATCCTGTCCCGGTGGCCCGGGGCGGGGCAGGAGCGCGGGACCCCACGTTCGCGGGGAGCGCGTGCCCCTCCGGGCGGGGGTGCCCGTACCACCGGGCCCCATGGCGGAGGCGGACGCGGCGGCGGCCGTGCGGCGTCCCCTCGCGCGACACGGCCGGGCCGGTGCCCCGCACGCGGCCTGGGCCGCGTAGCCTCGGTGGGCGTGAACCCGCATGTCACGCCGCCCTCCAAGGCGGCCTCTCGTACCCGCCCGGCGTCCGGGCTGGCGCACGGCCTGCGCCGACGGCACATGACGATGATCGCCATCGGCGGTTCGGTCGGCGCCGGGCTGTTCGTCGGCTCCGGTGCCGTGATCAACGCGGCCGGGCCGGCCGCGGTGGTGTCCTACCTGGTCGCCGGGGCGCTGGTGCTGTGCACCCTGCGCGCCCTCGGCGAGATGGTGGTGGCCCGTCCGGCCGCCGGGGCGTTCTCCGACTACGCCCGCCTGGCGCTGGGGCCCCGCGCCGGGTTCTGCATCGGCTGGCTGTACTGGTGGCTGTACAGCGTGCTGGTCGCGGCCGAGGCGGTGGCCGCCGCGGCGATCCTGGCCCAGTGGGTGCCCGCCCCCGCGTGGCTGCTCTCGCTCGCCCTGCTGCTGGTGATGACCGCGGCCAACCTGATCTCGGTGCGGGTGTTCGGCGAGACGGAGTCGCTGTTCTCGATGGTGAAGATCGCGACCATCATCGTCTTCCTGGTCCTGGGCGGCCTGTTCGCGGTGGGCCTGTGGCCCGGCGCGGACGGCGCGACCGTCGCCAACCTGTGGCAGCACGGCGGCTTCGCGCCCAACGGCTGGGTGGCGGTGGGCGCCGCCACGGTGGTGGTGCTGTTCTCGTTCGGCGGGGTGGAGATCGTCACCATCGCCGCCGGGGAGAGCTCCGAGCCCGAGACGGGGGTGGCCCGCGCGACCACCAACGTGCTGTGGCGCATCGCGCTGTTCTACGTGGCCTCCATCCTCGTCGTGGTGGCGGTGCTGCCGTGGAACTCGGCCGACCTGGTGACGAGCCCGTTCGTGTCGGTGATGGAGACCGTGGGGATCCCGGCGGCCCCGCTCGTCATGGAGATCGTGGTACTGATCTCGGTGCTGAGCGTGCTCAACGCCGCGATGTACACCTCCTCGCGCATGCTGCACGTCCTGACCCGGCAGGGCGACGCCCCGCGGGCGCTGGCGGCGGTCAACCGGCGCGGCGTGCCCACGCGGGCGATCCTGCTGGGGACCGTGGTGGGGTACCTGTCGGTGATCGGCAACTACCTGTGGCCGGACACCGTGTTCGCCTTCCTCGTCGCCTCGATCGGCGCGATCCTGCTCATCCTGTTCATCACCATCGTGGTGTCCCAGCTGCGGATGGGCGCGCTGCTGCGGCGCGAGTCGCCGGAGCGGCTGACGTTCCGGATGTGGGGCTTTCCGTACCTGTCGTGGCTGACGCTCGGCGGGCTGGTGGTGATCCTGGTCGCGATGGCGTTCCTGCCGGACCAGCGGATGCCGCTGGGGGCGACGCTGGCGAGCGTGGCGGCGGTGCTGGCCGGCTACGAGCTGCGGCGGTGGCTGGGGCGCACGCCGGTCAGCGACCAGGCGCTGGAGTACGGCCGGGACGCGGAGTAGCCGCGCCCGGGAGAAACCGAGGGGGCACCGGCCGTGGCCGGTGCCCCCTGTGTTTCCTCCGGGACGGTGACCACGGTCAGGTGCCGGTCCGGGACGCGGCCGGGACGTCGCCGCCGCGGTCGGTGCCGTCGCCGGAACCGACGGCCTTCTGCCCGACGAACGCGCCCGCGACCACGATCACCGCGCCGAGCAGTTGCACGGAGGTGAGCGCCTCCCCCAGCATCAGCCAGGCCAGGACGATCGCGGTCAGCACCTCCAGGTAGGAGACCGCGCCGGCGACCGTCGGCGAGAGGCGGCGGACCGCCCACACCCCCGTCACGTAGGCCACGGCGGTGGACACGAACGCCAGCCACACCACCGAGACCAGCGCCGAGGTCGTCGCACCGGCGATGTGCACGTCACCGGTGAGCAGCTGCCACGGCAGCGTCCACGGGCGCGCGAACACGGTGATGACGGCGGCGGCGACCAGCGCGCCGTAGGAGATGACGGCCAGCGGGTCGACCTCGTCCCCCGCGGCGTCGGAGAGCAGGAAGTATCCGGCCTGGCAGAACGCCGCGCCCAGGGCGAGGGCGAGCCCGATCGGGTCGAACCGCACACCCGCCCACACCTCCACCAGGCAGGCGAGCCCGGCCAGCGCCAGCACCACGCCGACGGCGGCGGCGCGGGGCACGCGCTGCCGGCGCACCACCCGGATCCAGGCCACCACGAGGATCGGGCCGAGGAACTCGATGAGCAGGGCGACACCGACCGGGATCCGGGAGATCGCGGCGAAGTAGCACGCCTGCACGCCCGCCATGGGGAACGCGCCGTAGGCGAGCAGCAGCCATGGGTGCGTCCGCAGCGCGCGGCGGTGCCGGATCGCCAGCGGCAGCAGCAGGAGGGCGGCGCCGGCCACGCGCAGCCAGGTGACCTGGAGCGGGCCGACACCGGCGTCGATGAGCGGCCGGGCGAAGGGACCGGAGCCCCCGAAGGCCAGGGCGGAGGCGAGCGCGAAGCCGAGCCCGGAGGCGCGGCGCCGGGCGGCGGGCTCACCCATGGTGGCTCACGCGAGGGGCGGGGCGGGAGGAACGGAACGGGTGAAGCACCCGATGATCCTACGGGGCGTGCCCCGCGGCCCGGCGCTCCAGGGGGCGGCTTGGCCGACGGGGTACGGCCCGTTCCATCTTGCCGCGCTCAGGAGTCTGTGAGGTTTCCGGCCTTCAGGACGGTGGGGAACCCGCACCACTCCGAGCGGGAGACCGTCAGCGACGACCCGTCAGAGTCCTTGGAGTCGCGGATGCCGCACGATCGCGGTCGAGCGGAGCGGCCTGCACGCACTCCCCTGATGGCTTGGAGTAGCTGCTCTTGGACCACGTGCTGTTCACGTCTCATCCCTCTGCTCGGCGTAGACCCTCGATGGTGTCCGTGTCTCAGTCGGCTTCCGTGCGGAGCCTATCGAGCACGTTGAGGTGTTCCTCGACTTCATGAGCATCGTCCCGAAAGAGGACACTCTTGTGCCGATCGACATGGACCCCCTGAAGGGTGCCGTGTCCAGAATGGTGAGGGAGCCCGTGATACGGACCCCCTCACGCCGGGTCGGGCAGCGCCCTCTTTCACCGGGCGGGACGGGTCTCCCGCTCGGCGGATCCATCCACCGCGTCCGGGCCGGGGGCCGATCGCCGGCGGATCAGCATCAGCGGGGCGAGGGCCAGCAACACGGCAAGGGCGGCGTATCCACCGGAGAGCGCGGTCGCGGTGGCCACGCCCGCGACGAGCAGCGGGCCGCCGGCGTCGCCGAGTTCGCGGCCGAGTTCGGCGGACCCCATCACCTGGCCCATGCGCTCCTCGGGTGCGGACGCGGCCAGGACGGCGAAGGCGACCGGGGTGATCAGGCCGGTCCCCGCGCCGATCGCGACCGCCGCCAGCAGGACACCGGCGAGGCCGGGCAGCAGCGCGGCGGCCAGTCCCGCCGCGGTGACGAGCAGGCCGGTCGTCAACCCGGTGGCGGCGCTGATCCGGCCGGCGTCGAGCGCGCGCCCGGCCAGTGGCTGCGTGATGGCCCCGCAGGCGGCCAGCACCGACACCGCGGCACCGGTCGCCACCGAACCGAGTCCGGCCGCGGCCCCCGAGACCGGGAGGAAGCCCACCCCGACGGACAGCGCCGCGGTGGCCCCGGCCAGCGCGACCGTGGGGCGCAGGAACCATCCGTGGCCGAGCCCGCGCGCCAGGTCCAGCACCGTCTGGCGGGTTCGCGGCAGCGGCGCGACCGCCGGGACGGCGATCGCGGCCCAGACCGCCACGGTGAACGCGAGCGCCCCCATGACCGCGAACAGCGCGGTCATCCCGCCGAGGGCCATCAGCACGCCGCCCAGCAGGGGGCCGAGCGTGTAGCCGAGGCTCTTGTAGAAGCCGTAGGAGCCGAACGCCCGGCCGCGGCCGGCCCGCGGGGAGAGCCGGGCCACTAGAGTGCTCGCCGCCGGGGAGAACGCCGAAGCGGCCGCTCCCTGGCCGAGCCGGGCCAGCCACAGCGCCGCGGTGGGGGCGCCGGCGGCGCTGAGCAGGAGGAACGCCGCCGAGGCCGCCGCGAAGGCGGCCAGGCCGCCGAGCAGTACGGGCCGCGCGCCCACCCGGTCGGCGATGGCGCCGAAGACCGGTTTCAGCAGCACCTCGACGCCGTCGTAGACGGCGAGCAGCGCGCCGAGCACCAGGAAGGAGGCCAACCCGCCCTGGGTGTACTCGCCCAGGTTCGCGGCGATGCCGTGGGCGCCGAACGCCGTGGTGAAGCCGGCCGCGTACAGCGGCCAGATCCGCCATCGGGGCGTCGCCCCCGCCGTGGCGGTGTTGGTCATGGGGGGGTTCCTTCCGGTGCGGGGAGGCGGTCACGCCTCATGGAGGGCGCGGATGACGCGCTCGGCGTAGTCCTCGTAGGCCGCGGCGCACTCCCGCAGCCGCTCGGTGGCCTCGGCCGCCTCGGGGACGCCGAAGACGTCGCGGGTCTGCAGGTCGCGGTGCCAGCGGCGCAGCCGTTCGAGGCTCTGTTCCTCCTCCTCCAGTTCTGCGAGGGTGAACTTGGCGGTGCGGATCTCCTTGGCGATCTCTTCGACGTACCGGCCGCAGTCGGTGAGGAACTCCGTCCAGTCGTCGCGGCGGGCCGCGTCGAACAGCGCGCGGAATCGCTCGGCGTCGGCGGGGGTGCGGCCCGCGGCCCGCAGTTCGATGGTCTCGCCGCCGCCCCGCCCGGCGAGCTCGGTGGCCCGGCGCAGTCCCTCGGCGAAGACCGGGACGTCCGGCACCGCCCAGGTGCCCTGCCCGATGGAGACCGCCCCGACCCGCCGCAGCTCCCGCCACACCGCCACGCGGTGCCGCGAGGGCTGCTTCGGCAACCGGACGAGCAGCAGCACCCAGCGGTCCGTCACGTGTTCCCCGGAAGTCGTCACACCCGGAAATGTAGCAGCGGTTACAAACGCTCGCGTGACAGGAAGGTGTGGTGCATGTGGCGGGTGGATGGCGCGGCGTAGTCTTCCACCATGTCCGACACCGAACTGGCCTTCTACGAAAGCCTGCCCCGCTCCCGCGGCGCCGCCTCGGCGCTGCTCCGCGACGAGGTCGGGCGGGTACTGCTGGTGAACCCCACCTACAAGCCCGGGTGGGGAATGCCCGGCGGCACCATCGAACAACTGGAGTCCCCGCTCACGGCCTGCCGGCGTGAGTGCGCCGAGGAGCTGGGCTTCGTCCCGCACCTAACCGCACTGGCCTGCGTCGACTGGGTTCCGCCGCACCTGAGCCCGGACGGCCGCCCGGCAACGGCGTTCGTGTTCGCCGGGACTCTGACCCCCGGCCAGTTCGAGGCCATCCGGCTGCCCAAGGACGAGCTCAGCGACGCCCGCCTCGTGGATCCGGCGGACCTCGCCGGCCACCTTCCCGAGCCGACCGCCCGGCGGATCTCCGCCTGCCTCAAGGCCGAGCGGACCGTGTACCTGGAGCACGGCCGGCCGGTCGACTGGTCACGGCCCCTGGCAGAGTAGGCGCCGGTCAGCTCCCGGCGGGGAGCGCGACGGCCCGCACCACCTCGTGCCAGCCGGGCATGCCCCCGCCGGGCGCACTCGCCGGATCGTGCAGCACGGTCACCGATGGCATGGACCGCAATGCCGCCAGGGAACGCTGGAACGCCGGGTGCCGCGCCAGTTCGGGTTTGCACCACGGGACCACGACCGTGGGCACGCCGTATCCGGCCATCTCGCAGAGCAGGCCGATCGCGAAACAGTCCGCGATGCCCTGCGCGAACTTGTTGGTGCTGTTGAACGTGAGAGGGCAGGCGAGCACCCGGTCCGCGGGCGGGAGGGGACGCCCCGTCCCGGGCATCCGGTAGTCGACGCGCACCGGCTGCCCGGTCAGCGCTTCCAGCTCGGCCAGGTCATGGAACCGCTGTCCCATCGGGGTCGACAGGACCAGCACCTCCCACCCCGCCGAGCGAAGCAGCCGGACGAGTTCCGGAACGCCCTCGGGAGCGGAGGCGCCGGACACGACGAGATAGAGCGTGCCGGCCATGCGGCAAGTGTAGAAGCCCGCCGCCCGAACCGCCCGGCGGCGTCACCTCCGCCCGTCGACCCGCGCGACGGCCTCGCCGTAGACCATCGGAGCGGTGTCACACTGGGCGATGAAGTCCGCCGGGAAGCCCGGCTCGAACGCCGCCGCCGTCCGCAGCCGCTCGACGGCCTCGCCGGGCAGCACGAGGTCGGCGGCGCCGAGATCCTCCCTGAGCTGCTCGACGCTGCGCGCCCCGATGATCGGCGTCACGGCCGGCGACCGGGCGCGGGTCCACGCGATCGCCACCTGGGCGGCGGTGGCGCCCAGTTCACCGGCGATCTCCGTGACCGCCCGGGCGACGGCGTGCTCGCGTTCGGTGACGGATTCCGGCGCGAGCCGGGCGCCGGCCCCAGCGCCACCGGTACGCGAGTACTTCCCCGAGAGCACTCCCCCGGCGAGCGGCCCCCAGACCGCGACGGTCATCCCGAGCGCCTCGGCCATCGGCAGCAGCTCCCGTTCGGCGTCGCGCCGCAGCAGGTTGTAGGGCACCTGCAGCGCCGCGAACGGCGACCAGTCCCGCCACTGCGCCAGTGTGTTCGCGCGGGCGACGACCCACGCGGGCGCGTCGGAGATCCCCACGTACAGCACCTTGCCGGCCCGCACCTGGTCGTCCAGCGCGCGCATCGTCTCTTCCACCGGCGTGTGCCGGTCCCACACGTGCACCCAGTACACGTCGAGATAGTCGGTGCGCAGCCGCCGCAGGCTCTGTTCCAGGGACAGCACGAGGTTCTTGCGGTGATTGCCGGCGGCGTTGAGGTCGCCGCCGTCGCGGGAGAGCGTGTACTTGGAACCGAGGACGAAGCGGTCCCGGCGGCCGTCCAGGAGCGCGCCCACGATCTCCTCGCTGCGCCCGTAGGCCGACGCCGTGTCGATCACGTTGCCGCCGGCGTCGGCATAGGCGTCCAGAATGGGCCGGCTCTCATCCACGTCGCTGAAGCCCATCGCGCCGAGGAACAGCTCCGAGATACGGAGCCCGGTCGGGCCGAGCAGACGGTAGCGCATCCGGTTCCTCCGGGTTCCCGCCGCGGCTGCACGGCGCCGCTGCGCATCCTACAGAGGCGGCCGCTTCAGGGCACCGCCTCCGGTCTCGGCCGCACCACGTGGCACGCCGCCCGCCCGGGCCGTGAGGCGGCGCGGGCGGACGGCGGAGGGGCGCGGAGCCGGGACTATCCCATCGACTCCAGCGTGCGGCCCTTGGTCTCCTTGATGAACCGCCACACGAACACGAAGGACAGCACCGCGAACGCCGTGTACAGCAGGTAGGTGCCCGGCAGGTTCCAGTCCCGCAGGCTCGGGAACGTCACGGTGACCAGCCAGTTGGCGATCCACTGCGTCGCGGTCGCCACCGCCATGGCCGCCGCGCGCACCCGCAGCGGGAACATCTCGCCGAGCAGCACCCACGTCACCACGCCCCAGGACAGGGCGAAGAACAGCACGAACGCGCTCGCCGACACCAGCGCCACCGACGCCCACGCGAACGGCAGCCGGGCCTGCTCTCCCACGACCTCGGCGTGGCCGAACGCGTACGCGGTGACCGCCAGGGCGACCGCCATGCCCGCCGAGCCGGTGAGCAGCAGGGGCTTGCGGCCGATCCGGTCGACCAGCCCGATCGCGACGAACGTGCCCACGATGTTCACGATCGAGGTGAACAGGCTGAGCAGCAGCGAGTTGCTCTCCGCGATGCCGACGGACTGCCAGAGCGAGGAGGAGTAGTAGAAGATCACGTTGATGCCGACCAGTTGCTGGAAGGCGGAGAGCGCCATCCCGATCCACACGATCGGCAGCAGCCCGAACCGTCCCGCGCGAAGGTCGCGCAGCCGGGGCCGGACCTCCGAGCCCAGCGCCTGCCTGATCTCCCGGACGCGAAGGTCGACGTCGCCGCCCTCCACCTCACGGAGCACCACCCGGGCGCGGTCGACCCGGCCCACGCGCACCAGGTAGCGCGGCGATTCCGGGATGATCAGCGACAGCAGGAAGTAGATGAGGGCGGGAACCAGCGCGACGCCGAGCATCCACTGCCACGCCTGCAGCGGGCCGATCCACCCGAGAGCGCTGCCGCCGGCCGTTGCCGCCAGGGCGTAGTTGACCAGCTGGGACATCGCGATGCCCAGGACGATGGCGAGCTGCTGCAGCGAGGCCAGCCGGCCCCGGTAGGCGGGCGGGGCCACCTCGGCGATGTAGGTCGGCGCGATCACCGAGGCGATGCCGATGGCGACGCCGCCCACGACCCGCCACAGTGCGAGGTCCCAGATGGCGAACGGCAGCGCCGAGCCGATGGCGCTCACCCCGAACAGGATCGCGGCGATCTGCATCACCCGGATCCGGCCGAACCGCTCGGCCATCCCCCCGGCTATCGCCGCCCCGGCGGCGGACCCGAGCAGCGCCGCCGAGACCGTCAGCCCCGTCTCGGCCGCCCCCACCTGGAAATGGTCCTGGATGGCGGCGACGGCGCCGTTGATCACGGCGCTGTCGTAGCCGAACAGGAAACCCCCCATCGCCGCCGCTCCGGCGATCATGGCGACGTGCACGATGTTCAGTTCGCCGCTCGCCCGGGCCCTTTCAGCGTCTGTTGACACGGTCACTCCTAGCTGGGCCGCTCGGGCCGTGCGCCCGGAGCGGCCCGACGTCGTCGTGCTCTCCCCCAAGATCAACACACCCGGTGAGCTGCTGATGCCGTCCCCGGGTGAGATCTGCCGGACACCCCCGCCGCCGGACCCGCGAACGCGCGGCGCCCGCCGGCCCGGCGCACGCGAGGGCGTTCGGTCGCCGTACCCACTCTGCGGCCGGCGGCACGTTGCACGGCCGTCCGATCGGGTAAGGGACGGCAGGCACGGCCGGCCGGCCGTGCCCCGCACCGAAGGGAGACGCGATGCCGGAACTGCTCGACCTGCACGGCCGGGCGACGGCCGAGTTCGACCGGCGCGTGGCCGCCGTCGAACTCACCGAGTGGGCGAAGCCCACACCGTGCGCGAGCTGGGACGTGCACGACCTCGTGAACCACCTCGTCACCGAACAGCTGTGGGTGCCGCATCTGCTCGGCGGCGGGACGATCGCGGAGGCGGGTGGCCGATTCGACGGCGACCGGCTCGGCGAGGAACCGTACGCGACATGGCAGATCGCCGCCCGCGAGGCGCGGACCGCGTGGCTGCAGCCCGGAGCGCCGGAGCGCACGGTGCACCTGTCCTTCGGTGACGTCCCCGCCACCGTCTACCTGGAGCAGATGACCTTCGACCTCACCGTGCACGCCTGGGACCTCGCCCGCGGTATCGGCGCAGACGACCGGCTCGACCGTGAACTGGCCGAGGCGATGCTCGCCTGGGCCGAGCGCCAGGACTTCTTCGGCGGCGGCGGGCTGTTCGACGACCCCGTGCCGGTCCCGGCCGACGCCGATCCGCAGGACCGGCTGCTGGCGCTGACCGGCCGGCGGCCCTGACGCCCTCGCGATTCCCGCGGCGCCGCCGCGGGCCCTACCGGGTCAGGTCGAGGACGCGTTTGCCGCGGGCGTGACCGGACTCGACCGCGCGGTGCGCGTCCTGGACGGCCGTCAGCGGGTACACCTGCTCGACGACCGGCCGCAGCGCGCCGCGGTCGACGTAGCCGGCCAGCTCCTCCATGTCGCGGCGCCGCGGCCGCGAGATGAGGAGGCCGACCCGGGGGCCGACCAGCCAGGAACGCAGGGCGAAGGGGAAGGCCCGGACGGCGATCTCGACGCCGCGGCCGCCGCGGCGCAGCAGCCGCTGGTACCGGCGCGGGGCGGCCCCGTGGCAGTCCACGAGAGCGTCGAACCGTGGTTCCAGGCCGTCCGGTTCGGCCGAGTCGTAGTCGAGGACGCGGTCGGCTCCGAGTTCCCGGCAGAAGTCGGCGTTGCTGGCGCCGGCCACGGCCGTGACGTGCGCGCCCATCGCGCGGCCGAGCTGGACCGTGACACCGCCGACGCCACCGGCGGCGCCGACCACGAGCAGCCGGTGGCCGGGCCGCAGCCGCAGGTGGTCGCGCAGTGCCTGCAGCGCGGTGGTGCCGACGGTGGGCAGCGCCGCGGCGGACACGGCGTCGAGTCCGGCGGGCGCGGCCGCCACCTGCTCCCGCCCCACGACGAGGTAGTCGGCGGCCGCGCCGGTCGCCGTGCGCACCGGGCCGAAATACCCCCACACCGGCTGCCCGGGCCGGAGGTCGCCGGCCCCGCCCGGGCCGGCCTCGACCACCTCGCCCGCGTAGTCCATACCGGTGCCGCGCGGGAAACGGCCGAAGCGCGTCCGGCGGCTCATGACGTCACGGGGGTTGACGCTGGCGGCGTGCACCCGCACGAGCACCTGACCGGCGGCCGGGGCGGGCACCGGGACGTCGCGCAGCTGCAGGACCTCCGGCCCTCCGGCCCGGTCGAACTGCACCGCCCGCATCGTGGTGTCGGTCATGGCCATGTGCTCTCTCCGTCCGGCCGGCGGCTCGGCGCCGCCCCCGTGGACAGCGCTGTCCGCATCCTAGGAGGACCGGGAACCGCTTGCCTCATCGGGCCGCGGGCGTGCGGCCGGACGGTCAGTGCGCCGGCATCAGCTCGGCGGTGACGGGCACGTCCGGCAGGCCGGTGTTGCCGACCACGGCGCGGCCGTGTCCGTCGTGGGTGGGCGGCCACTGGCCTCCGGCGAACGGGACCGGCGCGATGTCCGGGACCGGGCCGCTCGACTGGACGAGCGGCCCGGCCACCGTGGGCAGCCGGGTGGCGGCGATCGCGTCGGCGACGGCGCTGGGCTACGTGGGGTCGGCGGCCGAGGCGAGCGCGTGGTGCGCGACCTCGACGAGCGCGTACGCCCGGACCGAGCGGCTGCAGCCACGGCCGCCCGGTGTCCCGCTGGTAGCCGGCCGCCGGTTCGGCGGCGGTACGGCCGTCCAGCGACGAGCGGCAGGGGTGGGCGGGCGTCCAGTGGACGAGGGTGGCGACCCGCGCCCGGGCCGGTTCGTCGCGGTCCCGCCGGTCGTGGACGGGGTCGGCGGTGCTGTGTGGGTAGGCCGGCCACCGCGAGCAGGTGACCGGCCGCGGGCGCAGCCCGGCCTCGCGCGCCTGGCGGAGAAACAGCGCCAGGTCGGCGGCGGTGGCGGCGCTCGTGACGATGCCGGTGCCGTGCCGGCGCAGGTGGCCGACGTGGCCGCTCAGGTCGGTGGCGGGCTCCCGGTAGCCGCCCGGGTCGACCAGAGTGTGGCCGCGCCTGCGGGCGACGGGCGCGAACCCGTGGTCCTCATGCCGGAGCAGCCGGCCCCGCAGGTCGTCGTTCCTGAGGCAGCCGACCGGCTGCCCGGTGCCCAGACGTTCCCACAACTCGGCGAACACGGTGGCGATGTCGTCCAGCCCCCAGGCGAAGTGGTAGGTCCAGCGGTGCCCGCCGCGCTCCCCGGTGGCGCCCCCGTGGACGTACGCCTGCCAGGGGAACGTGGTGGACACGCACGGCACCCGCGGTTCCTCGCCGGCGTCCACCACGGCCGGCTGCACCCGCGTGCCCGCCATGGTGATCACGACGTCCACCCGTTCCCCCTCGGCCGGCTCCCGCACGGCCTGACGGGCCTGCACCGGGTCGGACCTGCTGTCACGGACCGCGACCCGCCGCGCGCGGCGGCGGCCTCCGCGGCGAACGTGGGCCAGCCGCGGCGACAGCGTGCGCAGCGGGTACGACAGTGGGTCGCCGAGCCGGGCCAGCCGCCCGGTCCGGGGTACCACGGCGCCGACGCACAGCGGGGAAGCGGGTCGCGCCGGCCGCCGGGTCCGGGGCCGGATCCGGGCCGGCATGTTAGGGAGCCGATCCACGGGATAGCGGTCGTGCAGACCCGGCCGGCGCGGAGACCGCTCCGGCCACGTGAGAACCGGCATTGGGGGCCACGGACGGTGCTACGGGCAATCGGCTACTTTCTCGCCTCGGAGGAGCACGGACCGCGCGAGTTGGTCCAGCAGGCGCGGCTCGCCGAGGAGGCGGGCTTCGAGGCGCTGTGGATCTCGGACCACTTCCATCCCTGGCTGGACGTTCAGGGTCACAGTCCCTTCGTCTGGTCGGTGATCGGCGCGATCGGGGAGGCCGTCTCGCTGCCGATCGCCACCGCGGTCACCTGCCCCATGATTCGGGTCCACCCGGCGATCGTCGCGCAGGCCGCCGCCACCTCGGCCGCGCTCGCCCGTGGTGGGTTCACGCTCGGCGTCGGGACGGGCGAGGCGCTCAACGAGCACGTCACCGGGGAACGGTGGCCGTCCGCGGCGGAGCGCCGCGAAATGCTGGAAGAGTCGATCGAGGTGATGCGCCGGCTGTGGACCGGCCGCCAGGTCACCCACCGCGGGCGGCACTACACGGTGGACACCGCCCGCCTGTACACGCTGCCGGAGCGTCCGCCACAGGTGTACGTGTCGGCGTTCGGCAAGAAGTCGGCCGAACTCGCCGGCCGGGTGGGCGACGGGCTGGTCACCATGGGCCCGAGCCGCGAGACCATCGAGGTGTTCCGGCGCAGCGGCGGCGCCGGCAAGCCGATCCAGGGCGGCCTCAAGGTCTGCTGGGGCCCCGACGCCGAAGAGGCCCGGCGGTACGCCGCCGCCCAGTGGCCCAACGACGCCCTGCCCGGCGAGGCGGCGCAGCTGCTGCCGCTGCCCCGGCACTTCGAGCAGCTCACCGGCGAACTGATCACCCCCGACCGCCTCGGCGCCCAGATGCCGTGCGGCCCCGACCCCGACACCTACCTGCACGCGATCGGCGAGTACGTGGACGCCGGGGTGGAGGAGATCTACGTCGGGCAGATCGGGCACGACACGCGCGGGTTCTTCGACTTCTTCGCCCACGAGGTGCTTCCCGAACTGAAACGCCGCCGGCAGCCCGCGGCGGCGGTGCCGGGGCAGGCGGGCCGCTGAGGGCTGCGGCCAGGGACCCCTGGTGGCGCGCCCGCCGAGCGCGCCACCAGCGGCGTCAGCCCCGTGGCGGGGCCAAGTCGCCGAACCGTACGGGGGCGTCGGCGGTGGCGTACTCGTAGTCCGAGAAGTACATGTTGCCCACCTCCATGTTGACGTGGATGTAGTGCAGCATGTCCGGGTGGAGCCGGAACTCTCCCGGTTCCCCCTCCTCGCCGTCCGCCGGGGTGAGGTCCACCGCCAGCATGGGCCACCGGCCGGGGGCGGCCATGGTGACGGCGTCGGCGAGGAAGGCCACGCACAGCTCGCTGTCGGCCAGGGCGGCACGGACTTCCGCGGCGGAGGCACCCTCCCAACTCGGGTCGTCCACGGCCTCGATGTTCTCGTGCTGTTCCGCCCGGTACTGGGCGAGCCCCTGCTTGGTGTGCTCCCACGCCGGGTCGACGGGGACGGTTCGCAGCTGCAGGAAGTCCTGTTCCGGAGGGAAGAGCTCGGCGGGCGACGTCATCAGGCGCCGCAGCTCGCGCCATGCCGCGTCGTCGCTGTAGTGGGTCCGGACGACCAGGATGTTCTCCGAGCCGGTGGGGAGGGGTGCACGCATGGGTCGCTTTCCAGTCGACGGGATCGGACGCGGTGCAGTGAATCAGGCGGTCCGGACAGTCCGCGCCCCCTCACCGTCGGCACCACGTTCGCGCCGGAGATCCCGGCCGGTCAGGCCGGGCGGCGCGCCCAGAACAGCCGGTGGCCGCCGGTGCCCTCCGGCACGAACTCCTCGGTGACCACCTGGAACCCGGCCGAGCGGAGCCAGTTCCGGGACGTGCCGGCGTCCGGATGGCTCCACCACATCGGAGCGGGCCCGCCGAGCCAGTTCCGTTCCGTCCCGGTCCAGTCGGTCTCGCCGACGGTGGCCAGCAGCCATCCGCCGGGGCGCAGCCAAGAGTGCATGCGGCGCAGCAGCTCCGGCTGCTCGCGCTGTGGCATGTGGATGAGCGTGTAGAGGCACACGACCGCGTCGAAGGTGCCGGCGGCGAAGCCCACCCTGGTCACGTCCGCCGCCACGAACCGGCCGCCCGGGACCAGACGGCGGGCGCGGGCGAGCTGGACGGCGCTGAAGTCGACACCGGTGACCCGGTGTCCGTGCGCGACGAGATCGGCGGTGACGGGGACGCCGTTGCCGCACCCCAGGTCGAGCACCCGCGCCTCCGGCGGCAGCCGGGTCCGCAGCTCGGCCGCCCACGCGACGTGCTCGGCGGGGGTGTCACGGTCGCCCCGGTACCGCTCGGACAGCGCGTCGTACCCGGCGCGGACGAGGTCGCGGCGGTCGTCGTCGGTCATGCCGGCAGCCTGACAGACGTGCCGGGCGGCCGCCACCGGTATTTCCGGTGACGGCCGCCCGGGCGGATCAGCGGCCGGCCCCGGCCGGGTGCCGGGTCCGCAGGGAGAGAACCACCACGATCACCGTGGCCGTCAGAGCCAGGACCGCCAGCAGCAGGCAGACCGTCCGCAGCGCGTCGGTGTAGGCGGCTCCGGCCAGCGCGCCGCCGGTGAGGGCGGCGAGCACGGCGCCCACCACCGCGATTCCGACGGTCTCGCTGGTGATCCGGACGGTGTTGAACATGCCGGACGCGGTACCGGCCTGGTCCGGCCGCACGCTGCTGATCGCCAGGCCGTCCAGCAGGCCGTTGGTGAGCCCGGCGCCCGCGCCGATCAGCAGGAACGGGACGAGCAGCCGGAGCGGTGCGCTGTCCGCCCCGATGGTGGTGAGCAGCAGCGCACCGGCGCCGCTCAGCGCCACGGAGCCGGCCACCACCGGCATCGTGGGCAGCCGCCTGGCGAGCTCGGCGCCCGCCGACGGCAGCAGGACGGTGGGCACGGTGAGCATCAGCAGCCACAGCCCGGCACGGCCGGCGTCCAGGCCCACGACCGTGATGAGGTAGGACGGCAGGTACACCAGCAGCGGGACCAGCACGAGCATGATCGCGCCCGCGGCCACGGCGATCGACATGAAGCGGCCGTTCGCCAGCAGCCCCAGCTCGAACATGGGGTCCGCCCGGCGGCGCTCCACGATGGTGAACGCGACCCCCAGGGCGGCGGCCGTGACGGCTGCTCCGAGGATCACCGGGCTGCCGAAGCCGCGCCCGGGGCCCTCGACGAGGGTGCAGATCAGCAGCAGCAGCGCCGTGGTGAACAGCGCCGCGCCGGGCCAGTCGATCCGGCGGACCGCCGCGCTCCGCGAGTGCGGCAGCATCGGGACCAGTGCCAGCACCAGCCCGGCGACGGCGGCCGGTGCGGCGAACACCGCCCGCCAGCCGAACGCGTCGATCAGCAGTCCGGCGACGGTTGGCCCGAACGCGGTGCCGGCGCCCAGCACGGTCCCGAGCAGCCCGAACGCGCGGGCGCGCGCCGGTCCCTCGAACGTCTCGGCGAGCAGCGAGGAGCCGCCGGTGACGGCCGCCGCCGCGCCGATCCCGGCGACGGCGCGCAGCGCGTTCAGGAGGGCGATGTCCTCGGCCACACCGCACAGCAGACTGCCGGCGCAGAACAGGCCGATCCCGGTGGCGAAGACCCGCCGCCGGCCGAGGACGTCCGCCAGCGAGCCGGAGAGCACCAGGAAACCGGCGAAGCAGGCGTTGTAGGCGTTCACCACCCACTGGGTGGCGGCGAGATCGGCGGACAGGTCCGCCTGGATGTCCGGCAGGGCCAGCGCGGCCCCGGTGATGGTGAGCGGGAAGGTGAGAGTGGACAGCAGAACGGCGACCAGGACGAGAATCCTACGGCCGCCGGGAGAGATCATGCGCACGATGTGCTGGCTCCGCGAATCGGACGGGAAGCCGGGCAGCACAAGAGACCGCACCGGCAGCTGACGCTGATGCGGCGGAGTGGCTCAGTGAGGGGTCACGCCGCCGCTACGGGCGGCGGACTCTGTCCGAGGCGGGCATGTGGGACAGCATAACGGGGACTCCGGGCGGATCGGCACGCGCGGTGGGCCGACCGGCCGGACGGGTATGGCTCCGGCACGCTCCGCGGACCAGCGCCGCCCCGTGGGCCGGTCGCCGACGCGACGACCACGGCAGGGCGGGAGGCCGACCTCGGGAGCCCCGGCGGGACCGCACGTTGCCCCGTCCGGGAGTCCCCGTTCTCCCGGCCCGCATGGGCGTCTCAAGGGCGGCCGCTGGTGCCGCCGACCCCGCGTCGCCCTGCGGGCGGCAGCGGTGCTCTCTGGTCGCGCCGACTCTCGCCGCGGCCCGGGAGCCGTGGGCCACGAGGAGGGGGCGGCGAAGAGCGCCGCTGCTTGAGGCGTCTCTATCGTCGCCCGAAGTCGCACGGTTGTGCCTCTCCGGGCAGGGCGACCAGCACGCTCCCGGCGCCGTCGAGGTCGATCTCGTTCAGGGCGACCTGGGTTCCTCCCAGCTCCGCGAGGTAGGTGCCGACCTCCGACGGCAGCCAGGTGGTCTGCGCCTCGGTCAGGCCGGCGGCTTCGGCCTGCCAGGCGAACGGCTGCGCCGCCGTGGTCGTGGCGTGTGTCGTTCCCGGAGTCGTCGCGAGAGTGAGCAGCAGGCCGACCGCGATGGTGAGCGCGTGTTTCCGCAGGGAGCCCCTCCACCCGAGCGCTGTTCCGTGGCGACCTTGAGAACCGCGCCCGGCCCGTAGCCCGGCGATGCGCGACGGGCGCCGGGTGGCCGACGCAGGCCGAGATATACGCCAGGGCCGGTGGGGGGTAGGCCGCAGGTGCGGCTGCTCACCGGCCGAGCCGTCGTGGACGGCGAAGGGTGCGCCGCGCGGTCAGCCCGGTCGTCGTGCCCGGCGGAGGCGCGGCCCGTCGGGCCGCACGACCATGGCCGCGCCCGCGGCGGCCAGCAGCCCGCCGAACGCGAACAGGCCGTAGCTCTGCAGATCGTCGAGGCGTTTCTGCTCGGTGTAGCTACGGACCACGTCCTCCCGCGTCCAGAACATGGCCGCCTCGCAGGTCTCGCCAGGCTCGATGAACTCCGCTTCCCGGCCGTCGCCGCCGCATTGCACCGCGTCAAGGGTCATGAAGCCACCGGCCACCATCAGCACGCCGATGAGCGAGGTCAGGACCCCCTTCGCGCGGATGACGGCGCGGTCCTCCGCCGTCCGGTCGTGGCGCGCCGGCCTTGGGGTCAGCGGTGGTGGCTCCTCCGTGTTCCCGGTCATACCGATGTGAGACGGCGCGACCGAGCGGCCGGTTCCCGCCGCGCCGCGTGCGCGTCCCGCACCCCAGCCGGATCCGGTGTGCGCATCACGACGGGACGCGGGCACCCGGGTCAGGCCGGCCGCCGCCCGGAATCCTGCGGGCGCCACCCACCGGGGCTGACGATCATCCAGACGCCCAGAGCGGTCCACGTCCCTTCGGCCGCGATCAGGCCGTAGCTCCACATGTCGTCGGCGCGCTTCTGCTCCTCGTAACTGCGGACGACCTCCTCCCGTGTCCAGAAGGAGGTGAACTCGCAGGTCTCGCCGGGCTCGATGTGGACGGTCGGCTGGTTCTTCGCACCGGATCCGCACGACACCGTGTTCAGCGAGTTGACGGCGGGCACCAGGAGCAGCCCTCCGATCAGGGCGATGAGGACCCCGGTGAGACGCATGGCACCCCGGGACGACCGGGGCCCGGTGCGTCGCGGGTCTCCCGGCCCGAGGTCTGATCGTCCGCGCATACCGCTAGAGACGGCGCCCGCGGCGAGCCGGTTCCCGTTCGGGTGATCTCGGTCCGGCGGTCACCGCACGCCCAGCCTGATCCGGTAGGTCCACCACCACGGGCGCGGCCCGGCCAGCCGCCGGGCGGCGACCTCGCGGAGCCGGGTCAGGCCGATCTCCTCCTCGGTGGCCCCGGCGGCCAGCAGCGCGACGACGCCGCTCTGGCCGAGCGCCAGGCCGAGCAGCCGCTCGGCGTCGCCCTCGTCCCGGCGGTGCAGCGCGATCTCGACGGTGTGCCGGAAGAGGCCGCTGTCCCGCATCCGCGCCAGGTGCCCGGCCTTGGCCGCGTGCGGCGGGCGCAGGCCGCGCCGCAGCTCCAGTTCGCGGTAGGTGGCGTCGAACGCGGCGTAGGCGGTGTCGGTCTCGGCGTCCACGCAGGGCGGCCAGTCGCAGTCGAAGGCCGCGAACACCCCGCCGGGCCGCAGCAGGCGGGCGGCTTCGGGGAGCGCGCGCTCGGGGTCGAACCAGTGCAGCGCCTGCCCGGCGGTGACGATGTCGGCCGAGGCCGTCGGCAGCCCGGTGTCCTCTGCGGTCGCGTCGACCAGCGAGAACGCGGCGGCGTCGGGCAGGGCGGCGAACCGGCGTTCGGCGATGGCGCGCATGCCGGCGGCCGGTTCCACCGCGATGACCCGGGTCGCGCGGCCGGACCACGGCAGCGCGGACAGCCCGGTGCCGGCGCCGAGGTCGACCACCGCCGGACGCGCGACGCCCGCCCAGTGGGTGAGGACGTCCGGCAGCTCCGGCGGCGGGGTGGGACGCGTCCGGTCGTAGTGGTCGGCGAACCCGGCGAACCGGGTGGCGGCGTCCGGTGTGCTCATGGCGGCCCCCTCACGTCTAGCCGCCACGCTAGCCGCCCGCCGATCAACGCGGCCAGGCGGCCCCGGCCGCCATTGCCAGGCCCACCGACCGCGCACGGGCCTCTGGATGAGTCAGTCCGATGCTCTGCACGCCCACAGGCGATCAGTGAGCGTTCGACGGGCGCGTCGGTCCGCCGGTCGTGCCGGATCGCGGCGGCGAGTGCGAGCAGGCGCCGCCCAACACGGGTCTACGCCCGCTGAGGTTCGGGCACCGAGTTCTTCCCGCGTGAGCCGGCCCTTCACATACCGATGAGGGCTTCGATCCATTGGCGACACCGGGCCAGGCGCCCGTGGCGAGGTTTCCCGGCCTCGCGGTCGGGCCCGACCAGATGGCAGCCGAACTGTTCGGTGATCGCTTCGAAGTCGCGGAACACCCACAGCGCGGTCAGCAGGGTGTCCAGTTCTCGTCTCACAGCCAAGACCTTCGGGCGCCCTCCGCTCTGCCCGTCACCGCCCCGAACATCGATCGGACTCGGTCAACTAGCCGAGTTGTTCCGGTGTCTGGTGGGTGTCCGGGCATGCAGAGCGGGCGTCCACGATCGAGGTGCGACGCAAGACCTGGACACCCTCCACACCGCACTCCACGTGAAGATCGGCGACGGACTAGAAGTGAAGCGGCACGCGGGCCGCCCGCCACGGCTCACCGACTCTCAGCCGCCGCGCCCGGCCGTGACACAGACCCGGCCCGGCTTCACCTCCAAGGCCCGCCGGACGCGCCTCGTCCGCACCCGGCCCGGATCGATGTCCCCCCACCCGCCCCAACACCCCGGCCACCACAAGCGGCCGCGCGCCGCCCCCGGTCAGCGACACGATCCGGCCGGCCGCCTCCGGCACCGGCTTCCGGCACGGCACCGTGTGGACCACCGACTCCACCCCGGTGGAGTGCGGTCGTTCCGGCCCGGCCGGACGGGCCGCACACGGCTTACTGCCGACCCCACTCGCGCCACTACCGGGGACCGCGCCTGTTCCTGGCGCGCACCCCGCACGGCACGCCCGTCACGTGGCGCCCGGCCGACCGAAGAACGGCGAGCGCGCGGCCCTGGCAGCCACGCGGGAAACAGAACCGCACCCGGCCGCCCGGCGGCGAGGGACCGATCCTGATCGCCGGCCAGGGCTTTCGCCTCCCAGCGGGTCCAGGCCGGACTCCCCGCGCGGGGGCTGCGGCCCTCCCTTTCGGGCGGGACAGGCCCCGCCCCGGCGAACACCCGCTCACAGCGGCGCGGCAGTCGATCGAGCCGGTCAACGACACCCTCGAAGGCCGGCCCGGCCTGCAGCGCCACGGCGGGCGGGACCTTCGAGCGGGGCCGCGGTCAGGGCCGGCCGGCCGATCCTGGCCATGACCGCGCCGATCCGGCACGACCACCACACCGGCGCACCGGCCACCCGATCCTTGAACGCCCACGACCACCAACCACAAAAGAACCACTCGTCTAGGCTGGGCGGGTGACCACCACCGCCCCTGTGGAGTCAGCCCTGCGCACACTGCGCCGACGCCATCCGTTCCACAGCTGGCAGCGGGTCACCGCCGGCGCCTCCGGCGCCCAGGTCTGGCGGTTCAGCCGGCGGCGGACCCGCTACGTCAAGCTCGACACGGATCACGCGGCGCTCGCCGCCGAGGCCGAACGGTCCGCCTGGCTTGCCGAGGTGGGGATCGGCGCCCCGGAGGTGCTGGAGTTCGACGGCCGCGACGGGGTGTACTGGCTGGTCAGTACGGCCGTCCCCGGCCGTTCGCTCGCGCAGCCCTGGCCGGCGCACCACCGGGCGCCGGTGGTCGCGGCGCTGGCCCGGTTCGCCCGCCACCTGCACGACCTGCCGATCGCCGATTGCCCGTTCGACCGGCGGCTCGCCGTGACCGTCCCGGAGGCCGAGTCCCGGGTCGCGGCCGGGCTGGTCGACCCTGGCGACTTCGACGCCGAGCGTCGGGGACGCACTCCCGAGGACCTGCTGGCCGAGCTGCACGCCGGCGTCCCGGAATCGGAGGATCTGGTCGTCTGCCACGGCGACATGTGCCTGCCCAACGTCCTGGTCGACCCGGCCACTCTTGAGTGGACGGGGGTGGTCGACGTCGGCCGGCTCGGCGTCGCCGACCGGCACACCGACCTGGCGCTGGCCGGCCGCAGCCTCGCCGACACCGACCTGAACCCGGCGTTCGGCGCGCCGTTCGCCCGCGCCTTCCTGGAGCATTACGGCGGCCACCTGGTTTCCGAGGAGCGGCTGGCTTTCTTCCGGCTGCTGGATGAGTTCTTCTGACCGACCACCGAAGACGTCCGGGCGCCCCCGGTAGGCTCGGGGGCCATGTGGCTCACCATCACCGAGGCTGATCGGGGCCATCCCGTCCGCGCCCGGCCGCACGCCGACCAGGAGGCGAAGGACATCGAGCGCTACGGCGCGGACCTGGAGCCCGGCGCGAAGCCCTCCACCGCCGACGTCACCGTGTTCCTTCTCGCCGGCGATCCGAAGCCCGGCGGGCCCGTCGGCCGCCGCGCGCGGGGCGCGGCGGGTACGGCTGGAGACCGGGGAGGCACGGCCCGAGTCGATCCGGCCGTACCAGCGGTGCGGCACCGGCGCATCGACCGGTTCGGGCCCTCCATCGGTCACCCGGAGAGCGTCTGCTCCACACGGGACCCGGCCCCGGCGGGTGTGCCGCGGTGACGGCCGCGTCCCCGCGCGACCAGAGCCCCCCGGGCCTGGTCTGGTATGCCAGCTACGGAGCCAACATGTCGCGGGAACGCCTGGCCTGCTACATCGAGGGCGGGACCCCGCCGGGCGGCTCACGCGCCAACCCCGGCTGCCGGGACCGGCGACCGCCGCGCGCCGTGCGCCCGCTGTGGCTGCCCGGCGGCGTGTACTTCGCACTGCGGTCCCCCATGTGGGGCGGCGGGCTCGCCGGCTACGACCCCGGGCTGCCCGGGGCCGCGCCCGCCTGCGCTCACCTGGTCACCGCCGGGCAGTTCGCCGACATCGCCGCGCAGGAGATGTACCGGCCGCCGGGCACGGACCTGGACCTCGCCCCCGTGCTGCGCACGGGGCGGCACCTGCTCGGCCCCGGCCGGTACGAGACCATGCTGCACGTCGGTGACCTGGACGGTCACCCGATCCTCACCTTCACCGCGTCCTGGACACAGGCCGACGTCGCGCCGACGGCCCCCTCGGCGGGGTACCTGCGGGCCATCGGCGCCGGCGTGCGGTCCGCGCACGGCTGGTCGCCGGCGCGGGTCGGCGGCTACCTGGCCGGCCGGCCGGGTGCCGCGGGCCACTGGACGCCCGAGCGGGTGACCGCGCTGCTCACGGCCCGCTGAGCAGCGGCCGGGACGCGCCGAGCCGCACGCCGGTGCGGCTGATCCAGTAGCGGCGCAGCACATCGAGGAAGACCGACACCTGCACCGCCGTCACGCCGCTGATTCCGGCGAGATCGGTCGAGAGGAAGTCCGCCAGCCGCTCCTCGTCGCGGAACGCGCCGTGGTGGATGACCGAGGAGGTTCCCGCCACCACGGAGACGTAGCGGGCGGACGGGTGCCGGGCGAGCGCGGCGCCGACCTCGGCGATCGACCCGGCCTCGGCGGTCACCGACAGGATCGCCTCCAGCCGCATGCCGAGCAGTGCCGGCTCCACCTCGACCCGCGGCCGCACGACGCGGCGTTCCAGCAGCGACTGGATCAGCCGGTAGGCCGTGGACTGGCTGACCGCCAGTTCCCGCGCGACGTCGCTGGAGCTGAGCCGGGCGTCGGCGTGCAGCAGGTGGGCCGTGCGCCGTTCCTGGTCCGACAGCGGCTCGACCGGCTGTTCGCCGCCCGGCTCGGCCTTGAGAGCGAGTGCGGCGACCTGGTCGGCGGTGAGCCGGTCCAGCCGCCAGCCGTCGGCCTGGGTGATCGCGCGCAGCACCAGGTCGGACTGGCTGGCCACCACCCCGGGCACGGACTGGATCTCGTGGGTGAGCAGGTCGCGCACGCGTTCGCGGCTGGCCGGGTGTGCGACGCAGTAGACGTCGGCGCGCCCGCTGGTCATCGCGACGAAGGGGATCTCGGGGTTCGCCGCCAGGCGGTGCGCGACGGCCTGCAGCTGGCCGGGCGCGGTGCTGATCCACACGTGCCGGGGATGGGCGTCGGAGTACGCCGACCACGCGAGCTGGCCGATGACCCGGATCAGCCGCCGCGTGGTGAGGCGGTGCATGCGGCGTTTGACGGTGCTGGGCGAGCTGCCCAGCACGTCGGCCAGGACGTTGACGGGCGCGCGGGGCGCGTGCTGCAGCGCCGCGATCAGGTCCAGATCGAGGTCGTCCAGGTTCGGGTTGTCCGGCACGTTGAGAGCATAGTCATTACAGACGCGTTTCCATGTGAATACTTGTGTCATTCCTGGCCTTGGTATTGACAATAACCGTCGGCATCCCGGAAATTCGTACGACCGGGCAGCTCACGGAGGCAGCCGCGCGGTGTATCGACGTCCATTGACCAGTAGTGACGAGGAGCCGTGGTGACGACGCGCGAATCCGCCCGCCCCAAGCGGTCGATGGCGGCCCTCCTGGGGACCCTCAACGCCATCGAGCGGGTGGGCAACAAGCTGCCCCACCCCTTCTGGCTGTTCACGATCATGGCCGGGATCGTGGTCGTGCTGAGCGTCGTGCTCAGCGCGCTCGGTGCCTTCGCCGTCTCCCCCGCCGACGGGGAGCGCATCGAGGTCCGCAGTCTGCTCTCCGCCGAAGGGCTGCAGACGATCGTCGGCGACGCCATCGACAACTTCGCCACCTTCCCGCCGCTGGCGCTGATCATCGCCGTCATGCTGGGCGTCTCGGTGGCCGAACGCGCCGGGCTGCTCAACGCCATGCTGCGCGGCAGCGTCACCCGGGTGCCCAGGTCCTGGCTGACCTTCACCCTCGCCCTGACCGGCATCACCGGCAGCGTCGCCTCCGACGCCGCCTACGTCGTGCTGATCCCGCTCGGCGCGCTCGTCTTCAAGGCCGCCGGCCGCAGCCCCATCCTCGGCCTGGTCGTGGCGTTCGCCTCGATCTCCGCCGGCTACGACGCCTCGCTGCTCATCACCCCGATCGACGCCATCCTGGCCGGCCTGACCACCAGCGCGGCGCACCTCGTCGACCCCGACTACGTGGTCACGCCGCTGGCCAACTACTACTTCTCGGCCGCCTCCGCGGTGTTCCTGGCCGCCGTCGTCACGTTCGTCGCCGAATTCGTGCTCAGCCGCCGCACCGCCGGCATGGAGATCGACGGCGAGGGCGCCGGCGACCTCGGCGACATGAAGCTGCAGCCGGCCGAGCGCCGCGGCCTGCGCAACGCCGGCCTGGTGCTCCTGGCGGCCGTCGCCGTCATCGCCGCGGTGCTCATCCCGTCCGGATCCCCCTTCCGGGGCGAGGACGGCACGGTGCTCAGCTCGCCGATCATCACCGGCGTGGCCTACGTGCTGGGCATCCTGTTCCTGCTCACCGGCGCCGTCTACGGCCGTACCGTCGGCACCATCCCCACCATGAAGGACATCCCGCCCGCTATGGTGACCGGGGTGCGCGACCTCGCCCCGGTGATCGTGCTCTTCTTCGCCGCGTCCCAGTTCCTGGCCTACTTCCGGTGGACCGGCCTCGGCGAGGTCATGGCCATCCGCGGCGCCGACGTGCTCGGCTCGATCGGCGTCCACCCGATCGCGCTGTTCCTGGGCTTCCTGGCCGTGGTCGCCCTGATGAACCTGCTCATCACCAGCGGATCGGCCATGTGGACCCTGATCGGCCCGATCTTCGTCCCCATGTTCATGCTGCTCGGCATCTCCCCGGAGACCACCCAGGCGCTGTACCGCATCGCCGACTCCACCACCAACGTCATCAGCCCGATGAGCCCGTACTTCGTCATGGCGCTGGGCTTCCTGCAGCGCTACCGCAAGGACGCCGGAATCGGCACCCTGATGTCGCTGACGCTGCCGATGTCGGTCACCATGCTGGTGACCTGGACCCTGTTCTTCCTGGCGTGGTGGGCGCTCGGCATCCCGCTCGGCCCGGGGGTGCCGGTGCGCTGACCGGCCCACCGCCGCGCCGCCCGGACCCGGGCGGCGCGGCCCCACGTTCCCTTCCCCCACCGGCAACCGGACGAGAGAGCAGAGGTGGAGACGCGTGACGGCACCCAACGACGTGGCGCTGGCGAAACTGGCCGATCTGACCCGCAGAGACCTGCCCGAGGTGCTGGCGGACCTGCGCCGCCTGGTGGAACTGGAGACTCCCAGCGACGACAAGGCGCTGCTGGACGCCGGGCTGGCCGAGATCGAGACGTGGCTGGGCGAGCGGCTCGGCCCGCCCGACGCCCAGGTACGCCATGACGGCGGCGCGAACGGCGACATCCTGGAACTCCACTACCGCGGCTCGGCCGGCACCGCCGCGCCGGACGTGCTGCTGGTCTGCCACTACGACACGGTGTGGCCGGAGGGCACGCTCGCCGAATGGCCCGTGGAGATCGACGGCGACCGGTTCACGGGGCCGGGCTGCTTCGACATGAAGGCGGGCCTGGTCCAGGGCGTCTGGGCGCTGCGCGAACTCCGCGAACTCGGCCTGCCGCACCCGGGCGTGCGGCTGCTGCTCAACGGGGACGAGGAGGTCGGCAGCCCCGCGTCGCGTCCGTACATCGAACGCGCCAGCGCCGACGTCATCGCCACCCTCATCCTGGAGCCGAGCCGCGACGGCAAGCTCAAGACCCGGCGCAAGGGGATGGGGCTGTTCGACATCACCACGCACGGCATCGAGTCGCACGCCGGCCTGGACCCCACGGCCGGTGCCAGCGCGGTCCACGCGATCGCCGAGCTCGTCCCGGCCCTGACCGCGCTGGCGGATCCGGCCCGGGGCACCACCGTGAACGTCGGGGTCATCTCGGGCGGCACGGGGCGCAACGTCGTGGCCGGCCGGGCGCAGTGCCTGGTGGACTTCCGGGTGCAGGACCCGGAGGAGATGCCCCGGATCGACGCCGGACTGGCCGCGCTCACCGTGTCCGACCCACGGGTCAAGGTGGAGATCGGCGGTGGCTGGAACCGGCCGCCGCTGAACCCCAACCCGGCCAGCGACCGGCTGCTCGCACTGGCCCACGAGGTCGCGGCGGGGCTGGGCACCGAGCTCGGCGAGGCCGCGGTGGGCGGCGCCAGCGACGGGAACTTCGTGGCGGCACTCGGCCGCCCGGTGCTGGACGGTCTCGGCGGGGTCGGCGCCGGGCCGCACTCGCGCGACGAGCACATCCTCGTCAGCGGAACCCCGCACCAGATCGCGCTGGTGGGCGGCCTGATGACCCGGCTCGCCACCGGCTGAGCCGCACCGCCCTCGGGCGTACGGGGGCCGCGCCGCGACCGGCGCGGCCCCGCGTATACCGCGGCGGGTCACCGGATCCGCGCCCTGCTCGTCCGCACAGCCCGCCTTGTTCCCGTCGACGCAGTCGGCAACCGGTGCACCACCGCATACCGCTGCCGCGTGACGGGTCGGCGCGGGTCCGGATGGGAATTCAGCGTCCGGTCGTGCCGTCGACCAGTTCCCGCAGGATGTCGGCGTGTCCCGCGTGCCGCGCGGTCTCCTCGATCAGGTGGGCCAGCGTCCAGCGCCGGGACGGCGCCGGGCTGCCGCGCTTGACCGGGCGGGGGCCCGGTTCGGCGAGGTCGTGCCAGGAAGCGATCTGCTCGTTCGCGGCGGCGGTGGTCTGCCGGTAGGCGGCGAGGACGGTCTCGGCCGTGTCGCCCGGGGCGGGGTGGAACGTGGCTTGCCAGTTCGCGACCTCGCGGCCGAGCAGCCAGTACCGTTCCACGTAGGTGAGGTGCCGGACCAACCCGAGCAGGCTCGTCCCCGACGGCACCCCGGGGGCGCGGGCCTGGCGCTCGGGCAGGCCCGCGGCCTTGGCCGCGACAGAGGCACGGAGGTAGTCGAGGAGGCCAGCGAGTACGTCCTTCTCACCGGGGCCGGTCGACGGCGGGCCGGTGTCGAGGTTCCGCCGCGGGCTCATCGCCGTCCCTCCGGGGCCGCTCCCGCCCGCCGGATGACCAGCACGTGGTCGACAACGGTCGCGGTGCGGCCCGCAGGGCCGGTGGCCTGCCGCTGGGGGGTGTCGGCGCGTTCGATCGACCATTCCGCGGGATCGAGCGCCAGTTCCGCGGCGACCTCCCGGGGGGTCGGGTAACGGAGGTCGGGATCCTGGTTCCAGGACCACGGCGCGGTGGAGCCGTGGTCAACGACGGCGAGCCGGCCGCCCGGGTTCACCGATGTCGCGGCGGTCCGCAGCACCTGGGCGCGGTTCAGGGCGAACGGCGTGTGCAGGTACTGCGCGGAAACCAGGTCGAAGGTGCCGGCGGGGAAGTCCGCGGCGAGGTCGACGCGGAGTGCGGTGACGGGCACGCCGGTACGGCCGGCCTGCCGCCGCAGTGTGTGCACGGCTGCGGCGGAGATGTCGACCGCGGTCACCCGCCAGCCCCGGCCGGCGAGCCAGAGCGCGTCCCCTCCTGCCCCGCAGCCCAGATCCAGTGCGGCACCCGGGGGCAGCGGACCGGCGATCTCCGCCAGTCTCGGGTTCACCTTCGCCACCGGTGACTCGGCAGTACGCGAGCGGTACTGCTCGTCCCAGAAGCGGGCGGCTCGATCTGGACTGCTCATGTTCTCTCCTCGCAGGCTCGGTCGAGCGCCACCTTCGCGCGAGCCGCCGCGCGCCGCACGGTAAATTGCCGGAATGGCAAGTTCGGAGGTTGCGGCAGGCGAGGCGGATCAGGTGCTGGCCGCGGTCGGTCCCCGGTTGCGCGCCCTGCGCAAGCGGCGCGGCCTGACCCTGGCCGACGTGTCGACGGCGACCGGGACCTCGGAGAGCACCCTGTCCCGGCTGGAAGGCGGCGGACGGCGGCCGACGCTGGAGCTGCTACTGCCGCTGGCCCGCGTGTACGGGGTGCCTCTCGACGACCTCGTCGGCGCACCCCGAACGGGCGACCCGCGGATCCACCTGCGGCCGATCCACCGCCACGGCATGACGTTCATTCCGCTCACCCGCCGGGCGGGCGGAGTGCAGGCGTTCAAGATGCTGATCCCCAGCCGCCCGGAACCCGCGGAACCGACGCCGCAGACCCACGGCGGCTACGAGTGGGTGTACGTCCTCAACGGACGGCTCCGGCTCCTGGTCGGCGACCATGACATCGTCCTGCCGCCCGGAGAGGCCGCCGAGTTCGACACCACGTTGCCGCACTGGCTCGGAACAGCCGACGGCCACCCCGTCGAGACACTCGTCCTGTTCGGCCCCCAAGGGGAGCGAGCACACGTGCGCGCACGCTCCACGCGGTAGCGCCAGGGGACGACCGGCAGGCGGCGCGGCGGCTCAGCGCACGGTCGCGAAGAACGCCCGTACGTCCTGGACGAACAGGCCAGGCTGTTCCATGGCGGCGAACGTGCCCCCGCGGTCGAACTCCGTCCAGTGCACGATGTTGGTGTCGCGCTCGGCGAATCTGCGGATGGGCCGCAGGATGCCCTTAGGGAACACGGCCACGCCGGTGGGCACCTCCGACCGTGGCACGTCGGCCTCCAGGTCCGCCTCGGCGGCGGTGTCCGGCGTCTCCACGAACGACCGGGCGGCCGACCCGGCGGTGTTGGTGAGCCAGTACAGCATCACGTTGGTGAGCAGCCGGTCGCGGTCGATGGCCTCCTCAGGGGCGTCGGCGCAGTCGGTCCACTCCTTGAAGACGCTCGCGATCCAGGCGAGCTGGCCCACCGGGGAGTCGGCCAGGGCGAAGGCGAGCGCCTGCGGGCGGTCGGACTGGATCTTCTTGTAGCCGTACAGCTCGCTCATGTAGTACTCGCCGAAGGCCAGGCGCTCCTGGTCGGTCTCGCTCAGCCCGTCCATCTCGCCGGGCGCGCCGATCGGGAAGGTGATCATCCCGTTCGTGTGCACACCGACGACCCGGCCGGTGTCCATGATGCCGAGCTCACGGGAGATCCAGGTCCCCCAGTCACTCCCCTGTGCCCCGTAGCGCCCGTAGCCGAGCCGCCGCATCAGTTCGGTCCACGCGCGGGCGATCCGGCGGGATCCCCAGCCCACCTCGCGGGTCGGCCCGGACAGCCCGTAGCCGGGCAGCGAGGGGATGACCAGGTGGAAGGCGTGCGCGGGGTCCGCGCCGTGCGAGCGGGGGTCGGTGAGCGGGCCGATGACGTCGAGGTACTCCACGACCGAGCTGGGCCAGCCGTGCGTCATGAGCAGCGGCAGCGCGTCCGGCTCGGGTGAGCGGACGTGCAGGAAGTGGACGTTCTGGCCGTCGATCTCGGTGGTGAACTGCGGGAACGCGTTCAGGCGGGCCTCCTGGCCCCGCCAGTCGTAGCCGGTACGCCAGTACTCGGCGAGGTCCCGGATATAGCCGAGCGGTGCGCCGTGCGCCCAGCCGAGGCCGGGGACCTCGTCCGGCCAGCGGGTGCGGGCGAGACGGTCGCGCAGGTCCCGCAAATCGTGGTCGGGGACGTTGATCCGGAACGGCCGGATGGTGGCGTCGGGGGTGGTGGCGTGCACGTGGGCGTCCTTTCAGAGCGTGGATCGTACAGCGTACCGTACAACGTACCGACGAACGCAGGCATTCCCGTTCCCCGGACGCGATCGCGTTAGGATGACGGCACCATGGCGACGGAGTACAGCGGGACCGCGGACCCCGCACGCAGCCTGGCGCTGCTGTGGCGCACCCACGAGCGGTCGAGCCGCAAGGGCAAGCCCGACCTCAGCGTGGACCGGATCGTGGCCGCGGCCATCGAGATCGCCGACACCGAAGGGCTGGCGGCGCTGTCCATGCGCCGGGTCGCCGACCGGCTCGGCGTCGGCACCATGTCGCTGTACACCTACGTGCCCGCCAAGGCCGAGCTCGTCGACGTCATGCTGGACACCGTCTACGCGGAGACCGCCCGCCCGGCGGACGTTCCCGGTGGCTGGCGGGCCCGGCTGGAGCTGATCGCCCGGGAGAACCGGGAGCTGTACCGCCGGCACCCGTGGACCCTCCAGGTCGCCGCGGCGAACCGGCCGGTACTCGGGCCCAATCTGATGGCCAAGTACGAGTACGAACTCCAGGCGGTCGCCGGGATCGGGCTCACGGAGATCGAGATGGACTTCGTGATCAACCTGGTGGCCAGCTACGTGCAGGGCGCCACCCATGGCGCGGTCGCCGCCGACCGGTCCCAGCAGGGCAGCGGAATGAGCGACGAGCAGTGGTGGCGCGCGCACGCCCCGCTCTTCGGCAGGCTGTTCGATCCTGAGCGCTACCCCACCGCGGCCGCGGTGGGGACCGCCGTCGGCGAGAGTCAGGGCAGCGCCTACGACCCCGACGCCAACTTCGAATTCGGCCTCGCCCGGCTGCTCGACGGGATCGAGGCGCTGCTGGCGTCGCGGCCGGCTCCCTGATCGCACCCCGGGTCCGCCCGCCGTCGGCGGGGCCGAGCGACGCGATTCCCCGGCGGCGCACCGGCCCTCGCCCGCTCTTGGCGCGGTGCCGTCCCCGCCCATGACCGCCACGCCCACCCGGCCGAGTGGACTTGATCACCGGGTGCCGTGACCTGTGCCATATGTCATGGGGTGTGTGATCTGTGACCGACGGGACTACTCTTTCCGCGGATTCTTACGTCATTTCGGCGTAAGTCTCTGTTATCTCGCGGTACACGTTGGCCAGGATGGCACACGCTCTCCCATGGCTGCGCCGCCGCCGAGACGCACACCCCGGGCGGGGCGATCGCGCGCAGGCCGAGACCGTCCGCGCCGGGCCACCCCTCGATGTCAGGAAGTTCGGAGATGAGTGAGGACACCCTGAGCCCTCCGGCCCGGGACCGGCACGTCGACGCGGGAGACAGCGGCTACAGCAAGTCGCTCACCGCGCGGCACATCAACATGATCGCCATCGGCGGCGCCATCGGGACCGGCCTGTTCATGGGCGCCGGCGGGCGCCTGGCCTCCGCCGGGCCAGCGCTCGCCGTGGCCTACGGGGTGTGCGGCTTATTCGCGTTCTTCGTGGTCCGGGCGCTGGGCGAGCTCATCCTGCACCGGCCCTCCTCGGGGTCGTTCGTCTCCTACTCCCGTGAGTTCATGGGCGAGAAGGGCGCCTACGTCAGCGGCTGGCTGTACTTCCTCAACTGGTCCACCACGGGAATCGCCGACATCACGGCGATCGCCTTGTACGTCCACTACTGGGGCATGTTCTCCGACATCCCGCAGTGGACGCTGGCGCTGGTCGCGCTGGCCGTGGTCCTGGCGTTCAACCTCATCTCCGTCCGGATCTTCGGCGAGATGGAGTTCTGGTTCGCGATCATCAAGGTCGCGGCGCTGGTCGCGTTCATGCTGATCGGCATCTTCCTGCTCGTCACCGGCGAGCAGGTGGGCGGGCACGACAGCGGCGTGCACCTGCTGGTCAGCGAGGGCGGCTTCTTCCCCGCGGGCGTCCTGCCGGTGGTCCTGGTCATGCAGGGCGTCATCTTCGCCTACTCGGCCGTCGAGATGGTCGGCGTGACCGCCGGCGAGACCGCCGAGCCGGAGAAGATCATGCCCCGGGCGATCAACTCGATCATGTGGCGCATCGCCGTGTTCTACATCGGTTCGGTGCTGCTGCTCGCGATGCTGCTGCCCTACACCGTCTACCAGGAGGGCCAGAGCCCGTTCGTCACCGTCCTGACCCAGCTCGGCGTCCCCGCGGCCGGGGACGTGATGAACCTGGTCGTCCTCACCGCCGCCATGTCCAGCCTCAACTCGGGGCTGTACACCACGGGCCGCATCCTGCGCTCCATGGCCATGGCCGGGTCCGCGCCGCGGTTCACCGGCGTGATGAGCGGCAGCAAGGTGCCCTACGGCGGCATCATGCTCACCTGCGCGGTCTGCGTGCTCGGCGTCGGGCTGAACTACGCCCTGCCGGCCGAGGCGTTCGAGATCGTCATCAACTTCGCGGCCATCGGCGTGATGGGCACCTGGGGCATGATCATGCTCTGCCACCTGCTGTTCTACCGGCGCGCCAAGGCCGGCCTGCTCACCCGGCCGTCCTACCGGCTCCCCGGCTCGCCCTACACCGAGATCGTCACGCTGGTGTTCTTCGCCGCCATCATCGTGATGATGTGGTTCGACGAGATCGGGCGCTACACCATCATGGCGCTGCCGGCGATCGTGGCGGCGCTGGTCGTCGGATGGTTCGTCGTTCGCGGCCGGGTCGGCCGGATCGCGGCCGAGCGGGCCGCCGTGGAGACGGCCGCCGAGTAGCCTCTGGGTCACAGCGGGCCGCACGGCCGGGAAGGGGGCGCGGTGTCACCGCCGCGCCCCCTTCCCGTGTCAGCGCATCCGCGGCGCGGAGAACCCCACGGGCGTCCGGCCTCCGGTGGAGACGCCGTCGCCCCGGCCGGGACGCGTCACCGCCAGCCGTACCGGCGGCGCAGCACCGCGCCGATCCGCCAGAAGCGCTCCTCGTCCATGACGGCGCCCTCGCGGCGGATGTCGTCCTCCTCCAGCTCGAACAGCCGGTCCAGCCGGACATAGGACACCCGGCCCGCGCGGTCCCACGGACCGCTGCCCAGCACCAGCCAGTCGCGCTCCTCATGGTCGTCCGGCTCCTGGGTGGACAGCATGAGCGCGTGCAGGCGATGTCCCTTACGGCCCACCACGAGCAGCGGGCGGTCCTTGCCCTGGGCCGGGTCCTCCTCGTAGGGCACCCACGTCCACACGATCTCACCGGCGTCGGCCATGCCGTCGCGGTCGGGGGCGTAGGCCAGGGTGGTCGCGTTGCGGCTCGTCGGGACCTCCCGGATCGCGCCGCGGTGGGGGTGGACGGACTCGGGGGCCGGTTCTTGATCACGCACGCGCGCAGCCTAGCGCCGGCCCGCCGAACCCGCCGAACCCGGTGGGCCCGGAACGGCCGCCCCCAGGCCGCGCGGACCGCCGGAGGCGCGCGAGGCGGCGTCACCCACCTGGAATGTCTCATTATTCAAGACGGGCATTTCGTGAACTGAGACGCGGGGTTAGGGTCGCCGTATGAAGACGCACCACTGGAACGCCGAGCTGTACGACACCCGCCACGCCTTCGTCGCCGACCTCGGGACCGACCTGCTGGACCTCCTCGACGCCCGGCCCGGCGAACGCGTCCTGGACGCGGGCTGCGGCACCGGGGTCCACGTCAACGCCCTGCGCGCCGCCGGGGTGGACGCCGTCGGTGTCGACGCCAGCCCCGAGATGATCGAGCGCGCCCGCGCCCGCTTCCCCGGCATCGACGTCCGGATCGCCGACCTGCGCACGCTCGACCTGCCCGGCGGCTTCGACGCGGTCCTCAGCAACGCCGTCCTGCACTGGATCCCCGAGGCCGGCCGCGCCGCGGCGGCGATCGCGGCCGCGCTGCGGCCCGGCGGCCGGCTGGTCGCGGAACTCGGCGGGGCCGGCAACATCTCCACCATCGACACCGGCGCCCGGCGGCTGCGCGCCGAACTCGG
The DNA here is from genome assembly GCF_042664915.1 of Marinactinospora rubrisoli. Classification (NCBI taxonomy): domain Bacteria; kingdom Bacillati; phylum Actinomycetota; class Actinomycetes; order Streptosporangiales; family Nocardiopsidaceae; genus Marinactinospora; species Marinactinospora rubrisoli. Next base: position 115,596 of record NZ_JBHTBH010000014.1, on the reverse strand, counting down.
CCTGCCCGATCCGGTCTCTCCCTGGTACTTTCCGGGCATCGCCGACTACGCCCAGGTGCTCACCTCCGCCGGCCTGGAGCTGACCGGCGCCTGGCTGTTCGACCGGCCCACCCGCCTGACGGGAGCCGACGGCCTCGCCGACTGGGTCCGCATGTTCGGCGCGCATCTCCTCGACGGCGTCGCGGACACCGACGCGTTCCTGGCCGCACTCGCCGACCGGCTGCGCCCGGCGTGCCACCGGGACGGCGCCTGGTGGGCCGACTACCGGCGGCTGCGCGTCACCGCCACCCGGGTCGCACCGTGACCGGTCCGCACGCCCCGGCCCCGAACCCGCCTGCCGTACCGGCGGCACCAGCGCCCCCGGCAGCCCGCGCGGCGGCTACTCGCCCGTGACCAGCGCCAGCAGAAACCCGTCGTACCCCTTCTCCCCCACCGTCTGCAGCGCGGTGGCGGTGAGCCGGGGATGCGCGGCCACCAGTTCGGTGAACCGGCGGACGCCCCGCACCCGCGGGTCGGCGCTGTCGGGGTCGGCCACCGCGCCATCGCGGACCACGTTGTCGGCGATGATGAGGCCGCCCGGCCGGGTGAGCCGCAGCGCCCACTCCAGGTAGGCCGGATTGTTCGGCTTGTCGGCGTCGATGAAGACCAGGTCGACCCCGATGAGCCCCTCCTCCTCCAGCCGCGGCAGGCTCTCCAGCGCGGGGCCGATGCGGATCTCGACCCGGTCGGCCAGGCCGGCGCGCTCGATGTTGGCGCGCGCGGTCCCGGCGCACCGCGAGTCGGCCTCCAGGGAGATCAGCCGCCCGCCTTCGGGCAGCGCCCGCGCCAGCCAGATGGTGCTGTAGCCACCCAGGGTGCCGATCTCCAGGACGGTGCGCGCACCGCGCACCCGCGCCAGCAGGTGCAAGAGTTTTCCCTGGTTGGCGGCGACCTGGTGCGGTGGCAGACCGGCCGCCGCGCTCGCCGCCAGTGCCGCCTCCAGCGCCGGGTCGTCCGCCACCAGGGGCCCGTTGAAGTATCCGTCCACCTCGGCCCAGCGCCGCGTGTCCATACCCGTCCGCCCTCCGGTGCCTCAGATCGCCGCTCGGAATCTACCGGGCCGGGGTGGGGTACGCCTCAGGACCCGGCGAGGCGCCCGCCGTACCTCGAACGGACGGCCGGCACCATGGGCGGCCCGGTTTCCGCTCACTACCGTCGTCGTCATGCCCAAGACCCATCACGCCGCGGCGCTGGCCGCCGGCCTCGCGTTCGTGCTCCCGCTCGCCGCACCGGCCGCCGCGGACGGCGTCCCCGCCGAGCCCGCCGGTTTCCGGTTCACCCTGCCTCAGCCCACCGGCCGCTACCAGGTGGGCACCACCGAACTCCGGCTCGTCGACGCCGACCGTGCCGACCAGTGGGGCCAGGACGGCCCGCGCGAGTTCATGGTCAGCATCTGGTACCCGGCCCGTGCGACGGGCGAGACCGAGCGCGCCGGGTACATGCCGCAGGAGGTCGGCGAAATCTTCGGGGCATCGCTGCGGCTCGGCCCCGGAGCGGTCGACTACGCGGGGTCGCCCACCTCGGCCGTACCGGACGCCCCCGCGCTCCAGCGCGGGAAGCGGCCGATCGTGCTCTACTCCCCCGGCGGCGGCTCCCCGCGCGCCACCGGCACCACGCTGGTGGAGGAACTGGCGAGCCACGGCTACGTGGTGGTGACCATGGATCACACCGGCGAGGCGCCGGTCCGGTTCCCCGACGGGCGGATCGAGGAACCGTACTACGACGGCGAGGCCCCCGACCTCTACAGCAGGCTGATGACCGACCGCGTCGCCGACAGCAGGTTCGTCCTGGACCACCTGGAGGAGGTGCGGGAGGAGAACGCGCGCGACGCCGACGGCAGGCGGGTGCCGCGCGGGCTCGGCGCCATCCTCGACCTCTCCCGGGTCGGCATGTTCGGGCATTCGATGGGCGGATCCGCCGCCGCGCACACCATGTACCAGGACGAGCGGGTCGACGCCGGTGCCGACCTGGACGGCTCCATCAGCTTCACCGAGGACGGGGGCGCCTTCGAGGAGCGATTCCCGGTCGCGCGCGAGGGCCTGGACCGCCCCTTCCTGCTCATGGGCGGCAGCGGCGTCGGCGACACCGGCGAGATCGAGCCGCACACCCACCGGTCCTGGGACGACTGGCGCCGGTTCTGGGACAACTCGACCGGCTGGCGGCTGGACGTGAACTTCCCGGAAGCGCGGCACTTCTCCTTCGCCGACCACCAGGTCCTGCTGCCGCAGCTCGCGGAGGAGTTCGACGTGCCGGACGAGGCGGTGGCCGGCACGATCGGCACCGCCGACGACCCGGACCGCCTGCACGCGTCCGAGCGCGCGTACGTGGTGGCGTTCTTCGACGAGATGCTGCTGGGCAGGCCGCAGCCCCTCCTCGACGCGGAGTCCCCCGAGCACCCGGACGCCCGCTTCGTGGACTGAGCCGCCCGTCCCGGCCGGCACCGGGCGGTGGTGTCCGTGAGGTGGGGGTCCGCCCCTTCCCGCGCGTTCCCCCAGGGGGCAGGGGCCGTGCGTGTCGCGGCTCGCTGCCCGTAACCCGGAGCCCTCCCGTAACCCGGAACCGCCGACGCCGCCTTCTATGGGAGGACGCGGTGGGGAACCTGGCCGGGCGCGCCGCCGCGCCGGGCGATCGCGATCTCGCGAAGCGACGCAGGCCGGGCTCATGCTCTCATGGAGCTCTGGAACCGTTCAGGGGAACGGAACCGCTCACGACGCTCCGGCCGCGGGTGTACGGGACGGCACGGGCCCGCTCCCGGTAGGCATTCCCCCTCGCTGACGACCCGCCGTGCCGGGCGGAGCCCGGCACGGCACAAGCCGGAATCCGTACTCGGCGACCGAGCCGGCCGCCCGGACGGTGGCCGGCGATCGTGGTCGTATTGACCCGTCGGGGCGATGGCCGATCCGGCGCCCGTGCGCCCCGTGGCGGCTCGGGAGGTGCACGATGGCCGGACGCCCGGTGCCGCTGCTGGCGCTCGCCGGTGGCGCGGGCTCGGGCAAGTCCACGATCGGCCGCGCGCTCGCCGAACGGATGCCCGGCACGGCCGTCGTGCGTCTGGACGACTGCTACCCACCGACATCCGGCTGGCACCGACCGTGCCCGCCTTCGACGGCGGTGGGCGGATCGTCGACGCGGGCGATCCACGATCACTCGACCCGGCCCGCATCACCGCGGCGATCGAGCGGCACACCGCCGCCGGGCTGATCGTCGTCGAAGGCGTCTTCGCGCTCGCCCTGGAGCAGGTCCGGGTCCGGGCCGGATGGCGCGCCTACGTCGAGGCGCCCGCCGACATCCGGCTCGCCCGAGCGGCCCTGCGCAAGATCGAGGCGGGCCGCGACCCCCGCCACGTCCTGCGCGGCCACCTCGAACGCGGTCACACGGCCCACGAGCGGCACGTGGCTCCCAGTCGCGCGCACGCCGACATCGTCCTGGACGGGACCCGCCCCGTTCCCGAGCTGGTCGAACGGCTCCGCCTTCTCATCAGCGCGCCGCCGGGTACGCCCGCCTCGCGGGAAGGGCACGCGCGGTGAGACCACCGGGCGGGCGCGACGCCGTCACCGGACCGCCAGCAAGGTCTTGCCGATGGTCGCCCGCGCCTCGATCGCGGCGTGGGCGTCGGCCGCGCGCTCCAGCGCGAACCGCTGCCCGATGAGCGGGCGCAGCCGGCCGGCGGCGGCCTCCGCCAGGGCGGTCGCCGCGTAAGAGCGCAGCTCCTCCGGCGAGGCGGACGCCCGGACCAGACTCACCGCGCGGGACGCGGCCTCGGCGGCGGGGACGTCCGCCCACTCTCCGCTGGCCAGTCCGTAACTCACCATGCGCCCGCCCCGGTCGAGCAGCCGGAACGCCGTGCGCCCGATCACGCCGCCGACCCCGTCGAAGACGACGTCCACCGTCTCCACGGCGGACCGGGTCCGGTCCGCCCAGTCGGGTTCGCGGTAGTCGACCACGACGTCGGCGCCGAGGCCGCGCGCCACCACCGCCTTGCGCGGCCCGCCCACGGCGGCGATCACGGTCGCGCCCGCCGCGCGCGCGAGTTGCACCAGCAGCGACCCCACGCCGCCCGCGGCGGCCTCCACGAGCACCCGGTCCTCGCGCCGCAGGTCCACCGCGCGGGCGAGCAGGATGGCCGTGCGGCCGTCGGCCAGCAGCGCCACCGCGTCGTCGAGCGCCAGGTTCTGCGGCACGTCGAGAAACCCCGCCGCGTCCACCGCGACCCGCTCGGCGTACCCACCCGAGCCGCCGGTGGCGCTGACCACCCGCCTGCCCACGAGCCCCGGGTCGACGCCCGGGCCGACCGACGTCACCGTTCCCCCGACGCCATTGCCGGGAATGAGCGGCGGCTCCGCCGCGAACGGCCCGAATCCGCTGGCGCGGAACTGCGTCTCCACGAACGTGATGTTCGCGAACGCCACGTCGACCAGCACCTGCCCGGGGCCGGGCTCCGGGTCCGGCGTGTCCGCCGCGACGAGCACCTCCGGCCCGCCGAACTCCGTCAACCAGACCGCGCGCATGGGTTCCCTTCCTCGTGATCCACCGCCTGTCCCCTCACCCTGCAACCTCCAGCAAGATGGAGGTCAAGGCGTGGGGGCGCCGTGGCCCACGCCGCGCGGAAATCCGGAGGCAGCCGACCGGGGAGACGGCGTGCTCTCCGGCCGCACGAGCGCGCCCGGCTGGCGGCCCTGCCGGCCGGGATGGGCGAGTCCGTCCGCGTCGCCGATGCCACCACGGACCGCGCGGCCGCGATCCGTGGCCGCTGGGCGGCTGGTTCGTCACAACTCGATCGGCGAGGGCGATGTCCCCGGCATCGCGGGTGGTGTCTCCGGCGTGGGCGTTCTCGGGGAAGGGCGTCTCCCTCGGGGCCGCCCGCATCGGCCGCGCGCAGGACCTCGCGGGCCGGGGCCGATCCGGCGTCACTTCCCATTGACGGCGCCCATGGCGATGTCGCGGTCAGCGAGCGCGGTGCGGCAGCCCGCGCAGGCGGCACGGCGCCACTGGTCCCGGAGCGCCCGCCGGTGCGGCGAGTCCCGTGCCCAGGGGCCGGGGCGGCGGCGTCCGGCGCCGGTCACCGGAAATCCGGTGGCCGCCGGGCACGGGGGCCGCGAGAATGCGCGGCATGACCGAACTGCACGTCGTCCACACCGCCGACCTCGACCCGGGCACCCTCGCCGACGCGCGTGCGCTCCTCGACGCCGCCTTCGATGGCGAGTTCTCCGATGACGACTGGGAGCACGCCCTCGGCGGCCTGCACATGCTCGTGCGGGAGGGGGCCGAGCTGATCGGGCACGCCTCGGTGGTGCAGCGCCGCCTGCTGCATCTCGGCCGCGCGCTGCGCGCCGGTTACGTCGAGGCGGTCGCGGTCCGCGCCGGCCACCGCCACCGCGGCCACGGCACGGCGCTGATGGCGGCGGTGGAGCGGGCGGTGCGCAGCGGGTACGAGCTGGGGGCGCTCAGCTCCGCCGACGACGCCGTGGGTTTCTACACCTCCCGCGGCTGGCGGCGCTGGCGCGGCCGCACGTCGGCGCTCACCCCCGCGGGCATGGTGCGCACCGAGGACGACGACGGCGGGGTCTTCGTCCTGCCCGTACACCACCCGCTCGACCTCGACGGCGAACTGGCGTGCGACTGGCGCGACGGGGACCTCTGGTAGCGGCGGGCCCCGCGCGGGGGCGCCGCCCGGGCGGGCACGGCCGTCCTCCGTGCCCGCCCGGCGGCCGTCACGGTGTCACCGCGTGGCACTCCGCGCGGGCACCGCCCTCCCCGCCCCGCGGCCCCGGACCGGGGTGAGCCCCGCGAGCCGGGTGTAGGCGATCGCGGCGCGGGCCACGCCCTCCTTGAACCAGGCCGCGGCCCGGCCGCGGAGCACCACCGGGAGCGGGGTGTCGTCGGCGCGCACGAACTGGATGACCCCGTCCCGCCGGCCCAGGCTCACGCACTGGAAGAGGTAGCGGAACCACAGCGGCCGGGCCGGACGGCCGGCCCTGCGGGCGGCCACCGCGCTCCCGGCGGTGCCGCCCATGACGAGCGCGCTCCCGCAGGCCATCCGCAGCTCCCGGCCGTCGATCCCGGCCGCCTTCGCCGCGTCGCCGACGGCGTAGACGTCGGGGTGCGACACCGAGCGCTGGGTGCCGTCCACGAGAACCCTCCCGTTCGCGTCGACCGCGATCCCCGCCCGGCGGGCGAGATCGGGGACCTGGTATCCGGCGTTCCACACCACGGCGCCGGCACGGAGCACGGTCCCGTCGCCGAGCACCAGCCCGTCCGGCCGCACCTCCGTCACGTCGCACCGCTCGCGCACCCGCACGCCGAGCCGGTCGAGCACCCGGCGCACGTGCCGCCGGCCGCGCGGCGAGAGGCCCGCGCCCACGGTGTCCCGCGTGACCAGTTCCACCCGCAGCTCCGGCCGGGTCTCGGCGAGTTCGGCGGCGGCCTCGATTCCGGTCAGGCCGCCGCCGACCAGCAGCACGGTGCCGCGCGCCCGGACCAGATCGGGCAGCGCGCGCGTCCGGAACGCCTCGGCCCCCGTCAGCTCGGCCAGCGTGTGCGCGTGCTCGGCGGCTCCGGGAACGGAGCCGAAGTACGGACCGCTGCCCGGGGCGTACACCAGCGTGTCGTAGCCGATGTCACGGAGCCGTCCGCCCTCGGCCACGCGGACCGTACCGGCGCCGGCGTCGATGCCGGTCACCCGGGCCACGACCAGGTCGGCACCGGTCCCGCGCAACATGTCCGCCAGGGGACGGCCGGGCAGGGACTGCCCGGCGGCGAGCTGGTGCAGCCGGATCCGCTCGACGAACCGGTCGTCGGCGTTCACGACGGTCACCCGCAGCTCCCCGGTTCCGCGAGCGCGGGCGAGCCGCCGCGCCGCCGTCAGCCCCGCGTACCCCGCACCGACGACCACCACATGATGCCCTGCTGTCACCGTGCCTCCTCGCACAACGCTGCGGCCCGGCACCGCCCGTCGGCGGCGCCCGCTGCCTGAACCGGGGAGCGGTGCGGGACGTGACAGCGCGCGGGAGTGACCTGGGTCACCGCCAGGTGCGCGGACGCGAGCCCAGCTGCCGGGCGAGGTAGCCGAGCTTGTCGGGGTTGGCGACGGTGCGGACGGCGGCCACGCCGCCCCCGGCCACCTCGCACACGAGCACGCCGACCGGCGCGCCGGCCCGCAGCGCCAGCAGCGCCGGCATGCCGTTCACCTCGACCACGCGGAGTTCGTACTCGGGCGTGACGAACCGCATCCAGCCGCCGAAGTAGCGGACCACGCGATCGCGGCCGACGACCGGGCGGCGGGCGGCGGACACCTTGCCGCCACCGTCGGACCAGGCGACGACGTCCTCGGCCAGCAGCTCCTCCAGTCCCCTGAGATCGCCGCCCTGCGCGGCGGCGAGAAACCGTTCCACGACCTCGGCCCACCGCTCCCGAGACGGATCGAACCGCCGCCGGTCCTCGGCCAGCCGCTGCCGCGCCCGCCGGTGCAGCTGCCGGGATCCGTCCTCCGAGACACCGAGGATGCCGGCCGTCTCGCGGTGGCCGTAGCCGAACGCCTCCCGCAGCACGAAGACGGCGCGCTCCGCGGGAGTCAGCCGCTCCATCAAGGTGAGCAGCGCCAGCGAAACCGACTCACGCTGCTCGGCGGTCTCCATCGGCCCCAGCGGAGCCGCACCATCGGTGAGCACCGGCTCGGGCAGCCAGGGGCCGGCATAGCGTTCCCGCCGCACGCGTGCCGAGGTCAGGCGGTTGACGCACAGGTTCGTGACCACTTTCGTCAGCCAAGCGACCGGCGTCTCGATGACGGACCGGTCGGCGGCGCTCCACCGCAGATAGGCGTCCTGGACGGCATCCTCCGCCTCGCCGGCCGAGCCGAGCATCCGGTAGGCGAGGGAGAACAGCCGCGGACGATGCGTCTCGAACTCGCTCGCCGCGCCCGTGTCACCCACCATGGCGGCAGCATGCCATGACGCCCCCGCCCCCTCGATTCACCCTCCCGGACCGAGGGGCAGGGACCGGGGCCCTGCCCTTGAAAGGCGGGGGCGAGCGCGCCCGCACCTCCCCGCGCCGGCTCGCTGCGTTCCATGATGCGTTCGAACACCGTCGAATCCGTTGCGGCCGGATCCGCAGACCGCCAGCATTGCCGCATGCCCCCCCGCATCCCACCGCCCGAGGATCCGACCACCGGCGCTTCGACTCCATGGACGTACCGGCGTGTGCTCGCCGAAGGTGAATTTCGCGTGCTCCTCGCCGCGGAGATCCTGTCGATGATCGGCCTGATCGCCGCGCAGGTCACGCTGTCGGTGCTCATCTACCAGCGCACCGGTTCCCCGCTGCTCTCGGCGTTGACCTTCGCGGTGGGGTTCGTCCCCCACCTGCTGGGAGCGGTGTTCCTGTCGGCACTCACCGACCGGTTTCCGGTCCGCGGCCTGCTCGTGGTGACGCAGGGGGGCGCCGCCGTGATCACAGCGGCCATGGCGGTCCCTGGTGTTCCGATTCCGGTCCTGCTGGGGCTCCTTGCCGTCAGCGGGGCCATCGCGCCGGTGTACCAGGGGGCCCGTTCCGCCACCCTTCCTGACATCCTCACGCCGGCCGGGTTCCCCCTCGGGAGGTCGCTGCTGCGCATGGTGGCCCAGGGCTCGCAGATCGCCGGGTTCGCATTCGGAGGCGTTCTGCTGTTGGCGATTCCGCCGAGCGTCGCCCTGCTCATCGGGGCGGGGGCTCTGCTGCTGTCCGCGCTGCTGCTTCAGGTGAGAACGCGGCGCCGGCCGGCCCGGATCGCGGCGCGGAGCGACGGCCTCGCGGTGCCGGCCTCCGTGGCGCACGACTCGCTCGCCGCCGTACGCGACGCCGCCGCGTCGCCGCGGCTGCGGACCCTCCTGCTGCTCGGCTGGCTACCACCGGCGCTGGCGATCACGCCCGAGGCGCTGGCCGCCCCACTGGCCGACCGGCTCGGGGGCGGCTCCATGACGGTCGGGCTACTGCTCGCGGCGGCGCCCGCCGGAATGCTCGCAGGTGAACTCGGCGTCGGGACCCTACTCTCGGCCGAGCGCTGGGACAGGTGGATGGTCCCGCTCGCGCTGTTGCTGTTCGCGCCGCTGCCGCTGTTCGTCCTCGCCCCCGCGCCCGGCCTCGCCATCGCGTTGCTGGTGGTCAGCGGAGTGGGGTACGGATACACGCTCGCGCTGGACCAGCGCCTGCTCGCCGCCATACCGGAGCAGGCGCGCGGGCGGGCGCTCTCCCTCGCGTCGGCGGGGCTCATGGTCACCCAGGGGCTGGGGTTCGCGGCGGCCGGTGCGCTGGCCGAAGGGGTTGCGCCGCACCTCGTGGTCACGGCCGCGGGAGCGGCGGGGCTGCTCACGGTGGGTCTGCTCGGCGCGGCGCTGCAGGGCGGGGTGCCGGCGAGGCGGGACTGACAGCGAGACGGGGGCGGCTCGGTCCGCCCCATCGCTGGAAGAGGTCTTGGCCGAGACCATGGCGAGGTCTGAGTGAACTACCGAACCCGGTTCGAACCCGCCGCTCAGGCAGAATTGCGCAAGATCCCGAAGCGGCAGGCACTGATGATCCTTCGCAAGCTAGCGGAGCTGCAATCGGACCCGTTCGCCTACGGCACCACGGCCATGGTGTCTCGACCGGATCAGCGTCGCCTTCGGGTCGGTGACCATCAGGTCATCTACACCGTGGACGGCGACCAACTCGTCGTATGGGTGGTGCCGGTGGGTCACCGCTCGAATGTGTACGACTGGCAAGTTGTCCCTGGCGTCTCGCTGATCGCGGCGCGCCGGCACATCAGCGAGGCCGGCCCGCCGCCGGCGCCGCTGCGCTGACGTCGCCTGCGGTCAGCCGAGCCCGGCCGCGCGGCGGTCGAGGACCCGTGCCAGGGCCGCCACCGCCTGGCGTATCTCGGGCTCGGTCACCACCAGCGGGGGTGCCAGGCGGATGGTCGAGCCGTGGGTGTCCTTCACCAGGATCCCCTCCGCCAGCAGGTCCTCGCAGATCTGCCGACCGGTCGCGAGGCGTGGGTCGATGTCGACGCCGGCCCACAGACCCCGGCCGCGCACCGCGATCACGCCGCGTCCGGTCAGGGCCGTCAGTTCGCCGTGCAGCACCTCGCCGAGTTCGGCGGCGCGGCGCTGGAACTCGCCGGTGGACAGCAGCTCCACCACGGCGCGCCCGACCGCCGCCGCCAGCGGGTTGCCCCCGAAGGTGCTGCCGTGCTGCCCGGGCCGCAGCACGCCGAGGACGTCGCGGTCGGCGACCACCGCCGACACCGGGACCACGCCGCCGCCCAGCGCCTTGCCGAGCAGGTAGACGTCCGGCACCACTCCGCTGTGCTCGGCGGCGAACGTCCGGCCGGTGCGGCCCAGGCCGGACTGGATCTCGTCCAGCACCAGCAGTACCCGGTGCTCGCTGCACAATCGGCGCAGCTCCGGCAGGTAGTCCTGCGGCGGTACCAGAACACCGGCCTCGCCCTGTATCGGCTCCACCAGCACGGCCACCGTGGTGTGGTCGATGGCGGCGGCCACCGCGGCGGCGTCGCCGTAGGGGACACGGCGAAAACCCGGTGTGAACGGCCCGAACCCGTCGCGGGCGTCGGGGTCGTCGGAGAAGCCGACGATGGTGGTGGTCCTGCCGTGGAAGTTGCCGCCGGCGACGATGACGGTGGCGGCGCCGGCCGGCACGCCCTTGACCTCGTACCCCCACTTGCGGGCGACCTTGATGCCGCTCTCCACCGCCTCGGCGCCGGTGTTCATCGGGAGCACCTGTTCCTTGCCGGCCAGCCGCGCCAGAGCGGCGCAGAACGGGCCGAAGCGGTCGTGGTGGAAGGCCCGGCTGGTCAGCGTCACCCGGTCGAGCTGGCGGCGGGCGGCCTCGATGAGGGCCGGGTGCCGGTGCCCGAAGTTCAGCGCCGAGTAACCGGCGAGGAAGTCGAGGTACGTGCGCCCCTCTACGTCGGTGACCCGCGCGCCGATGCCCTCGCGGACGACCACCGGCAGCGGGTGGTAGTTGTGCGCACCGTACTCCTCGGCCAGGGCGATCTCCCGGTCGCCGGCGGCGGTCCTGTCGATCGTCGTCATGGTTCTCCCCTCGTCGTGCGCTACGCGCGGATCTCCTGGGTGCAGCACTTGGGGCCGCCGCCGGACTTGGCGAGCTCGCTCATGTCCACCCCGATCGGGTGGTATCCGCGCTCGGCGAGCGCTGCGGCCAGCCCGGTGGCCTGCTCCGGCAGGACCACGTTGCGGCCGTCGCTCACGGCGTTGAGCCCGAGCGCTGCCGCGTCCGCCTCGGCCACGCGGAGCGCGTCGGGGAACATGCGGTCCAGCACCCGCTGCGCCGCGGCGGAGAACGCCCCCGGGTAGTAGGCGATGTCCGCGCGCCCGGAGTGCACCCCGTCGTCCAGCACCGTCAGCGCGGTGTCGAGGTGGTAGAAGCGCGGGTCCACCAGCCGCAGGCTCACGACCGGCAGCCCGAACACCTCCTGGGCCTCCAGGTGCGCGGCCGGTTCGGTGCGGAACCCGGTGCCCGCGAGAACGCGGTCCCGGGTGACGGCGAAGTCGCCCTCGCCCTCGTTCACGTGCTCGGCGGCGACGAACCTGCCGCCGTGCGCCGTCAGCCACTCCCGGTGCGCCGCCTCTTCCGGCGAGCGCTCCGGATGCCGGAACCGGGCGCCGTAGGCGATTCCGCCGATCACCAGCGCCCCGTTGGCGGCGAACACCATGTCCGCCAGGCCGGGCACCGGCTCCAGCAGACTCACCCGGTGGCCGAGTTCGAGGTAGACGGCGCGCAGCTGCTCCCACTGCGCCACCGCCAGCTCCCGGTCGACCGGGACCGCGGGGTTCATCCAGGCGTTGATCGTGTAGCTCACCGCGAAATGGGCCGGCGGGCACATCAGATAGTGCCGGGTGGTCGACACGCGCGTGCGGCCGTCGACCTCGCTGAGGACAGGGCTCGGTCTCACAAGAGAAAAGGTACGGGCGGCGATCACGGCCGACCAAGACGGAAACGCTGCGCGCGACCGGCGGTTCGTTGCGTCCTTCCGGCCCGCGACGATCGAATCGTGCGCGGCCCGGCGGCCGGTCACCCCGCCGGGTTGGCCTCGGAACGGGCGCGTTCGAACAGCGGGGACAGCACGAGCGTCGTCTTGGTGTGGGTCACGTAGTCGAGCTCGGTCAGGCGCTGCAGCACCCGTTCGAAGTGCCGTACCCCCGCCGTGCGGATCCGCAGCAGCGCGTCGGCATTGCCGGTCACCGTGCACGCGGAGACGACCTCGGGCAGTCGCTCCAGGTCCTGGGCGAGCAGGGCGGGCCGCGGCTGACCCGAGCAGTACAGCTCGACGTAGGCCTCCGTGGTCCAGCCGAGTGCGGCGGCGTCGACCACGGCGGTGAACCCGGTGATGGTCCCCGCCGCGACCAGCCGGTCGACCCGCCGTTTCACCGCCGGCGCGGACAGCCCCACTTCGGCACCGACGGCGGCGAAGCTGCGGCGGCCGTCGCGGGTGAGAGCCTGGATGATCTTTTCGTCCAGCGGGTCGAGGCGCATGAGCCCAGTGTGCGCCAGACAATGGAGACGACGGCCGCACCCGGCGCTATCGCGGGTCGGGATCTCGCAGCAGCGCCGCAGCGACGGCGGCTCCCAGCAGGGCGAACACCGCCGACATCGCCAGGGAGACCGACTGGGCGTGGGCGAATGCGGCGCGCGCGGCGTCGGCGAGGGCGGCGTCGCCGGTGATGGCCGCGTGGTCCAGCGTCGCGGCGAGCGACGACGCCGCGGGGCGCGGGACCCCTTCCGGAAGGGCGGCGCGGTACGCCGTGCCGAGCACGGCGCCCAGCACGGCCACCCCGAGGGCGATCCCCAGCTGCTGGTGCGTGTCGTGCATCGCCGATCCCGTCGCCGCCCGCCCGGCGGGCACGGCGCCGAGGACCATGCTGGTCGTGGCGGGTGACGAGAAGCCGGTTCCCACACCGGCGAGGCCGAGCCCGGCCGCCACCGTGAGGTAGTGGCTTTCGGGTTCGAGCAGGGCCAGCACGCCCAGTCCCGCGGCCGCGACGGTGAACCCGGCGACGATGCAGGCCCGGCTCCCGATCACCGCGGGCGCGCGCCCGCCCGCGGCGGAACCCATGACCGTTCCGGCGGCCAGCGGCAGCACCGCGAGGCCCGCCCGGGCGGCGTCGAGCCCCTGCCCGAGCTGGAGGTACTGGGTCAGCACGAACAGCACGCTTCCGGTGCCGAAGGTGAGCAGCGCCGCCGCCGCGCTGCCGGCCGCGAACCGCCGGTTCCGGTACAGGACGAAGTCGGCCACCGCGGCCCTTCCGGCGCGATGGCGGCGCAGCAGGACCGTGACGGACGCCAGCGCGAGCACCGCGCCGGCCAGGGCGGCGGGGGTGAACGGGCCGCGTTCCCCGGCGGCGATGACGGCCGAGACCGTCCCCACCATGGCCGACGTCGTCAGCGCCGCGCCCACCGTGTCGAGTGGGCGGCGCCGCGGGTCGCGCGACTCGGGCACCACTCGCGCGACGGCCAGCCCGGCGCACAGCGCGACCGGAGCGTTCATGGCGAACACCGCCGGCCACGACCACGCCTGCACGAGCGCGCCGCCCAGCACCGGGCCGGCCGCGAGCGCGGCGGCCGCCACCGCACCCCAGACGGCGAACGCGCGGGGGCGCTCATGCTCGGGGAAGACACCGACGAGCACGGCGAGGGTCGACGGCATGACCATGGCGGCGCCGGCCCCCATGAGCGCGCGCATCGCCACGAGCCACCAGACCGACCAGGCGGCGGCCGCGGCCGTGGCCGCCACCGCGAGCAGGGCGAGCCCGCAGAGCAGGACGCGGCGACGTCCCCAGCGGTCCGCCGCGGTGCCCGCGGCGATCAGCAGCCCGGCGAAGACGATGACGTAGGCGTCCACCACCGCCTGCTGCTGAGCGATGGTCGCGCCCAGGTCCGTGGCGAGCGAAGGCAGCGCCACGGAGAGCACCGTGTTGTCGATCACCACGAGCGAGAGGGCGCCGCTGACGGCGCCCAGGACCCGCCATCTGCGCGGATGGCCCTGCCCGTGCGGGGCGGAGATCCGGGGACCCATACATCTCTCCTACAGCGTTGGACTTTATCCGACACTGTAGGGGATGTTCATGCGCTGTAGGAGAAGCCGGGTAAGCTCCCCCGTATGAACGCCAAGCGAGCCAGGGCCGATCAGGGCACCGCCGCCACCGCCGGGCGGGTCTGGCTGGAGGACGCCCCCGCCACCCCGCGCGCCCCGGCGCTCACCCGCGACCGGATCACCGCCGCCGTGGTGGACGTACTCGACGCCGAGGGACTCGGCGGGCTGAGCATGCGCACGGTCGCCCGGCGCCTCGACGTGCACGCCACGAGCCTGTACTGGCACGTCGCCGGCCGCGAAGACCTGCTCGACCTGGCCCTGGACGCGGCCTTCGGCGAGATCGAGCACACCGGCACGCCCGGCGCCGAACCGCTGGCGCGCATCGCGGGCTACATGGACGGGCTGCGCGCCGCGCTGCTCCGCCACCCTTGGGCGGCCGTGCTGGCCGGCACCCGTCCGCTTCTCGGTCCCAACGCCCTGGCGCACGCCGAAGCCGTGCACGCCGCCCTCGTGGCGGCCGGGTTCTCCGGACTCCGGCTGACGGCCGCCGCGGCACTGGTCACCGACCAGGTCTGCGCCGCCGTCGCGACCCAGACCGCCGCCGAACTCCACGGCGACGAGGCCACGCGCGACGCCCTCGCCGCCCGCGTGCAGGCCGACGCCGGCCGCTACCCCACGCTGGCCGCCCACCCGCCCCTGCTCCAGGCCGACTGGGACGCGCACTTCGCGCAGCGACGCGACCTCGTGCTCAAGGGGCTGGCGGCCGGTTAGCCGCCCCCGGCCGGATTCGCCGGGGGCGGCCACGCGATCCGCCTCGCCGCCCATCGCGCCCGAACCGCCCGGGCGGCGGGCCGAGCCGTCACCGGTCCGGGCGGAACGCGGCGACGTCCACCTCGCACGGCCGCCCCGTGGCGAGGTCGGCCGCGAGCGCGCCCTGATACGGCCCGTAGGTCAGGCCGCTCGCGCCCAGCCCCGTGGCGACCACCACACCGGGCAGGTTCGCCGGGACGCCCAGGATCGGCAGACCGTCCTCGCTCGCGGGCCGGAAGCCGACCCGGGTCTCCAGCACGGTGCCCTCGGCCAAGCCGGGGGCGACCTCCAGAGCGTCGGCCAGGACGCGGTGCAGCCCCCCGGCGGTCACCCGGTGGTCGAAACCGGCCTCGGGCTCGCGGGTGGCGCCGACCACGACGAGGTTCGCCGGGAAGGCCAGCAGATAGTGGTCGCGGCCGGCGAACCGCACCACCGGCCAGCGCCCGGTCGAGTGGCCCGGCAGCGCGAGGTGGACGATCTGGCCGCGCACCGGACGGAGCGGCAGTCGCACGCCGAACGGTGCCAGCAGCGCGGCCGACCACGCGCCGGCGGCCAGCACCACCGCGTCGGCCGGCAGCACCTCCCCGCCGACCCGCACACCGGTCACCCGCGTGCCGTCCCCGACGAGTTCGGCGGCGCCCGCCCGGAACCGGAGCGCGCGCTCCTCGGCGGCGCGCAGGAGCGTGCCCCGCAGCAGCCGTCCGTTGACCCGGGCCGTCCCACCGACCGCCACGCCCGAGTACTCCGGCCGCAGCGCCGGGAACCGCCGGGCCGGCTCGCCCACGGGGAGCGGTTCGGGCTCGCCGACCTCGCCGCAGCCCGGCCGCGCCGCCAGGGCGCGCAACGCCTCCAGGTCCCGCTGCACGGCCGTCTCGTCGGCCCCGACGGTCATGCCGCCGACGACGGTGTAGCCGATCGGGCCGCCGACGTCCTCCGCCAGCTCGGCCGCCAGTCGCGGATAGTGCCGGGCCGCCGCCATCATGAACGCGTGCGCGGCCGGATCGGTGCCGGGCAGCGGCCACGGGAACACGATCCCGGCCCCCGCGTCGGTGGCACGCCCCGGACGCTCGGCCTCCACCAGCGTCGTGGGCACGCCGCGCCGCGTCAGATGGTAGGCCGCACTGGCACCGACGATCCCCCCGCCGACCACGATCACCCGCATGGCGACCACCATGCCAGGGAACGCCGCGGCCCGCCATCGCCGGCCCCGACCCGTCACGCGCGACGCCGGGCGGCCGGAAAACCACGCGACCGGCACCGTACCGGCCGGTTAAGCTCCCGGCGACACCCGAGCTCGGAGGCCGGACGATGCACGACCCAGCCCAGCCCGCACGCACACCCGGCGGTCCCCTCGCCTTCCGGCCGCTCGGCCGCCGGGACTTCCCGCTCCTGCTCACCTGGCTGCTCGCCCCGCACGTGCGCGCCTGGTGGCGGGGCGAACCGACCACGCCGGAGGGCGTGGAACGGTCGTACGGGCCGCAGGTGGACGGCACCGACCCGACCAGATGTTTCGTGCTCACCCTCGCGGGCGCCCCGATCGGGCTCGTGCAGTGTTACCGGCACGCCGACGATCCCGACTGGGACCGCGCGGTCGGCGTCCCCGCCGCGGCCGGGCTGGACTACCTCATCGGCGACCCGCGGCATTGCGGTGCGGGCATCGGCACCGCGGCGATCACGGCCTTCACGGCCGCGATGTTCGACATGTACCCGGACGTCGACGTCATCGTCTCCGCGCCCCAGCGCGACAACCGGCCGTCCTGCCGTGCTCTGGAGAAGGCGGGCTTCGTGCTGCTGGACGAGCGGGTCCTCGACTCCGGCGACCCCTCCGACTCAGGCGTCAGCGCGGTCTACGGCCTGCGCCGGCGCGTCCCCGAGGCGTGACGGGAGGAAGCGAGCGGAGACCCGTGACGAGAACTCGTCCAGGTGACTTGGTCATCTGGTCAAGTCGCGTGGCCGAGTGTTACCTTGGGCGCGTGGACGGCCAGGGGAAGCCGCCGCGCGAGCAGGCACCCCCTCAACGGCGTCGCGCGGTCGTGGCCCGCCCACCGTGACAGCGCGGCCGCCCTGGCGAGTTCTGCGCGGTTCGCGGGACCCCGGTCTCCCGCTCACCCGAAAATGGAACCCGAGGACGGCCATGAGCGACATCACCTACCGCCCGTACCAAGAGCGCGATGCCGCTGACATCAAGTCGATGATCGACGAAGCGTTCGGCATTCACCGTTACCTGGAAAAGGAACGTCTGCTCGGCAGCGCTCTGGAGATCTACCTCCGCGAGCGCCTTTCGGCCAGCACCTACACGCAGGTCGCCGAAAAGGACGGGCGAGCGGTGGGAGTGATCATGGGGCGGGTTCCCGGCCACCCCCGGATTCCACACGCGGCCCGAAACCGGATGCTGAACGGGGCCCACATGGTCAAGATCCTGGTGACCGGCCTGTCCGACCTTTCATCGCTGGCGCAATACGCCAAATTCCACGATGTCTACCGGAAACTACGCCATGGCGCGTCCGCGCCACTGACCGACGAACTCACGCTCTTCGCGGTCGACGCGTCCACCCGGGGAACCGGCGTCGGAAAGAACCTGTACCAGAACTACCTGCGGCATCTGCGAGACCACGGCAGGAAAGACTTCTACCTGTACACGGACTCCCTCTGCTCATACGGATTCTACGAGAGAAGAGGCATGACCCGCGTCGCATCGGAGGATATGACCATCCGGCTGGACGGCAATACCGAGAAGCTCGGCGTCTTCTTGTATGCGGGAGAAGTCCGCTAGAAATCCGGGTGCGCACTCGGGCCCGGGGCGAGCGAAGGCAGGCCGCGGCATGCGCGCCCGCGCCGCGGCGCGGGCGCCTCCCGGCCCCTGGACAGGGCGGCTTTCTCAGTCCGGGCCCGGCCGCTCCCCGGCGACGATCAGCCGGTACCCGTAGTCCATCGCGTCGAGCTCGAACAGGCCGGCGTGCCGGCGCCGCCAGGCACCGGATCGCAGGTCGGCCCGCAGCCGGGCGATCGCCGGCTCCACGACGGAGGGCGGCAGCTGCGCGAAGGTCGAACTCGCCTGCCGGATGACGGGGTCGAGGAAACATTCCGGCCGCCGCCAGTAGGCGATCTGGAAGCCGTCGGTGAAGTCGTGCGGAATGGGGAAGGGCACCACCGTGTGGGCGTCCAGCGCCTCGGCGATCTCGGACAGCGGCGTGAAGCGGGCGTGCTCCAGTTCGCGGATCTCCGGCAGGTACTCGTCGAGGAGCCACAACTCCGGCCGATGAGCGGGGTCCCAGGTGAAGACGGCCTGCCGGCGGGAGACCCGGCGAAGCTCGCGCAGCCCGCGGTGCAGGTCCGGCCAGTGGTGCACGGTCATGACGGCCATGGCCGCGTCGACCGCGCCGTCACGGAGCGGCAGCGCCTCGGCCCGCGCCTTCACCTTCGCGGAACCCGGGTGCTGGCCGAGCATGATCAGGGAGGGGTCCACGGCGATGACGTCGGCGTCCGTGGGCTCGTAGGAGCCGGTGCCGGCGCCGACGTTGACCACCGTGCGCGCTCCCGCCAGCGCCCGGCCGATGAGCGCGTGCAGGCGAGGATCGGGACGGCGGATCCGGCGGTAGCCGTGCCCGATGCGGTCGTACACCGCCGGAACCTGGTCGTTGGCTGAAGGGTTCATGCGGTCGATCCCATCAGGAGACCGCCCGCAGGACCAGAGGGTCCGGCACAGGCGGCGTGGAGCGGCGGCGGGCGCCCCAGCATTATCCTAGTACTAGGATAAAACCATGCCCGCGGATCTGACGCCCGCCGAACTCACGCTGCTCGGCCTGCTCACCGAGCGGCCGCGACACGGCTACGAACTGGAGGAGGTCATCACCGACCGCGGCATGCGGGAATGGACCGAGATCGGCTTCAGCTCCATCTACTACCTGCTCGGCAGGCTCGACAAGCGGGGCCTGATCGCCCAGGTGGCGGCACCGCCGGGCACCCGCGGCCGAGCACGCAAGGTCTACGCCGCCACCGCTGAGGGGCGTCGGGTCTGCGCGGAGTCCGCCGAGGCGGCCATCGCCGAACCGCGACCGGTCTTCCCCGCCGTCCTCGTCGGGCTGGCCAACCAGCCGGCCGTCCCACCGGAGCGGCTGCGCGCAGCCCTCGACCGGCGGGCCGCCGCGCTCGAAGAGCGCGCCACCGCCCTCCGCCGAGCCGCCTACCGCGACCGCCATGCTCCCGCGTTCGTCCAGGCGATCTTCGACTACTCGCTGCGCCAGCTCGACGCCGAGCGGGCGTGGCTGGCCGCCTACCGCGCGTCCCTCCCCGACGCGCCCGATCCCGAAGAGAGCGAACCGGCGATGACCCCCTACGACGTCAAGCGAGCGCACCGCGACCTCTACGCGCCGAAGAACACGACCTGGGCGCTGGTCGACGTGCCCGAGCAGCGGTTCATCGCCGTGGACGGATCCGGAGACCCCAACACCTCGCACACCTACACCCGCGCGGTGGAAGCTCTCTATTCCACCGCCTACGCGATCAAGTTCGCCGGAAAACGCGCCGGCCGGGACCTCGTCGTGGCCCCGCTGGAGGGATTGTGGTGGGCGGACGACTGGGCCGCGTTCACCGTCCGGGCGAAGGAGACCTGGCGCTGGACGATGATGATCAGCCAGCCCGGCTGGGTCACCGAGGAGACCGTCGAGGAGGCCAAGCAGGCGGTATCGGCGAAGGGACGCCCCACTGACGTCTCCGGCGTCCACCTGAAGACGCTGCACGAGGGACGCTGCGCCCAGGTCCTGCACGTGGGGCCCTACGACGACGAGGCCGCGCTGCTGGCCGAACTCCACCACGAGTACCTCGACGCCAACGGCCTCACCTATTCCGGACTGCACCACGAGATCTACCTCAGCGACCCGCGCAGAACCGCGCCCGCCAAGCTCCGGACGATCCTGCGGCAGCCCGTCCGGCCGGCCGGGTGACCTGGCCCACCGGCCCCGGGCCGGGACGTCCGCATTGCGCGGACACCCCGGCCCGCGGCCGTCCGGTGCCGCCCGCACCGCCCGTGGTCTAGGCTGGACCGCGCATCGTGGCCGTCACCGCCACGTCTCCGCCGAGCGGAATCCGCCCGGAGCTCACGGCGCCCGCCGTCTCCCGGAATCACCAGCGCCCACGCGCGCTTCCCCCGTGCGGTCTCGGCCCGCGCAATCCCTTCCCGTCCGGTACGTCACGCCGGCGGCTTCGCCGTACCCGATGGAAGGGATCCTCATGGGGACCACTCCCCGCACCCGCGCGTCGCGTCGCGCTCTGTGGGCGTTCGCGCTCGCGGCGTTCTGCGTCCAGCTCGACGCGTTCGCCCTCACCTTCGCCCTGCCCACGATCGGCCGCGACCTCGGCGCCGGGCAGCAGAGCGCCGCCCTGGTCGTCAGTGGCTACCTGCTGACGTGCGGATCGCTGATGATCGCGGGCGGCCGGCTCGCCGACGCCTACGGCCGGCGTCCGGTGTTCGCCGCCGGTGTCGCGCTCTTCGGCGCCGCGTCGCTGCTGTGCGGGCTCAGCACGAGCCTGCCCGTCCTGCTCGCCGGACGCGTCGGGCAGGGGGTCGGGGCCGCGCTGCTCATGCCCGCCGGGCTGGCACTGGTGAGTGAGCGGCATCCGGCCGCGGACCGGGCCCGCGCCACCGGCCGGGCCCTGGGGATCGCGGGACTGGGCACCGTCCTGGGCCCGCTGGTCGGCGGGGCCGTCACCGACACGGCGGGCTGGCGGTGGGTGTTCCTGGGCGGGCTCGGCGTCGTCGCGGCCGCGCTGCTGCTCACCGCCGGGCTGGGGGACGCGGGCCGCCCGGCGGCGCGGCAGCGTTCCGGCGTGCGCGGCCCGGTCCTGGCGGCGGGTGCCGTCGGCGCCGTCGCGCTGTACGCCGACCGGGCGCCCGAGTGGGGGTGGACGGCACCGGCCCCGGTGCTCGTGCTGGCATGCGGGTTCGGCCTGGCCGGTGTGTTCGCCGCCGGAGAACGCCGCACCAAGCGGCCGGTCCTGGACCCCCGGCTCTGGCGGGAGCACCGCTACCTGCTCGCGGTCGCTCTCGGCGCGGTGGCCAACGCCGCGGCCGTCCGCTGGCTGGTCGCGGCGCCGGCCCTGCTGCAGCACACGTGGGGGCTGACCGCGGGGACGGCCGGGCTGGCGCTGGCCGTCCCGGTGCTCGCGTTCGCGGCGGGCGGCCCGCTCGCCGGGCGGCTGGCGACCGGCCGGCCCGCGGTGCCGCCGCTGGCGGTCGCCACCGTGGCGGGCGGCGCGGCGGCGCTGGCACTCGCGCTTCCCCTCGGGTGGGCGCCCCTGGCGGTCGTGCTGCCGGTGGGCGGGCTAGCGCTGGGCGCCGCCAACGCGCTCGCCCTCATCGCGGCGCAGCGTGCCGCCCCTGACGAACTCGCCGGTGAGGCGTCCGGTATCGCCAAGACCGCGATCACCGTGGCGGGCGGCCTGGGCGCGTGACTCCGCGGCCGGGGACGCGCCCGGTGGCCCCGGCCGCGCCACGGCGCCGACCAGGGCGCTGCGGGAGGGGCACTGACCCGTACCCCTCAGACTCCCGAGCGGCCCGGCCGCCCGTGAGCCGTTCCCGCACGTCTTCCGGACCTTTCGGCCGATCCCGGCCTGCCGTTCTCCATCGCCGAGGCACCGCCGCCGGGTAACGGCTCGGGCGGCCGGCCCCTCGCGGACCATGAGCGGGGTCGGTATCGGCCCGCCCGAGTACTGTCACGTCGTATGACCGATCCCCAGATCGAGATCACCGCGGACCTGGTCCGAGAGCTGCTGCAAGAGCAGCATCCGGACCTTGCGGGGCCGGCGATAACCGAGGTGGCGGGCGGGTGGGACAACCGGCAGTGGCGCCTCGGGGATGAGTGGGCCGTGCGCATGCCCCGTACGGAGCGTGCCCCGGACCTCCAGCGCAAGGAGCGCCGGTGGCTGCCCGTCCTGGCCCCGCGCCTGCCGCTCCCGGTCCCGATCCCGGTACGGACCGGTGCACCGTCCGCGCGCTTCCCGAAGCCCTGGACCGTCATGACGTGGGTTCCCGGCGACCCCCTGGACGACGCCTCGATCAGCCGCGGCGACCACGCGGCCGATACTCTGGCGGGCTTCCTCAGGGCGCTGCACGTGGCGGCGCCCGCTGAGGCACCGATCAGTGCGGACCGCGGCGCTCACCCCAGCACGTACACGGAGGCCTTCGACCACTTCATGTACGCCGTTGCCCCCGGAGACGTCGCAGACGATGTCCGGGCCGTCTGGGCCGACGCCGTCGCGGCGCCCGAGTGGGAGGGGCCGCCGGTCTGGGTGCACGGTGACCTTCATCCCGCGAATGTCGTCATCTCGGACGGGACGCTCTCCGGTGTGATCGACTTCGGCGACATGTTCGCCGGCGATCCGGCGTGGGACCTCGCGGCCGCATGGGTGATCCTTCCTGCGGGCGCCGCCTCCCGCTTCTTCGATGAGTACGCCCATGCCGACGAGGCAACGATCCGGCGCGCCCGCGGGCTGGCCGCCCTGAAGAGCTTGTTCCTCATGCTGATGGGCCGGAACGGAGACCGGGGCCTTCCCGGCGGCAAGCCGACATGGGGACCCGCGGGCCGGGCGGCGCTCGATCGCGTTCTGGGGCGCGCTCTGGTGTAGGCGGGTCCCAGGTCGGCCGGCCGGTGCCGCCTCCTCGGCTTTCATCGCCGCCCAGACGCCGCGCAGGTTGACGGCGTTGACCCGGTCGAAGGAGTCGGCCGTCTCGTCGGCCGCGTCGGTCGGCGGCACCTGGATACCGGCGGATTGTCAGGCACCTGGCCGGTCGCTCTGGCCGGGATCGCGCAGCCGCAGGCCGGGCGGGGTCGTGGAAGGGGGCACAGGTGGGCACCGGGATCTGCGCGAGTGAAGGTGTCGCGGCCCGGGACGTCGGTGCGCTCGTGAGGCGATCCGGCACGCCAGGCGGTGGCGGGCTCTCTGGACGTTGAACCGGACGCCGATCACGCGACGGTGGCCGTCGTCGGAAATGAACCGCAGCGGGTGGGTCTCGGCGTCCTCGCGTGCCTCCCCGGGGCCTCGGCCGATGGCGCTGGTCCCCGGCGCGCAGCCACGGCCGGTTGCGCGCTTCCCGGACTTTTCGCATACTCTCAGCATCTGAATGTTCTGAACATCTGAAATCCGGGAGCGTCATGACCCTCCACCCCTCTGACGGCGCCCACGCGCCGGTCAGCCTGGTCGACGAGGAACTCGTCCGCGACCCCTTCACCGCCTACGCGAGAGTCCGTGAGAGCGGCACGCTGGTGCGCGGTCTCATCCCCGGTGCCGATCCGGTGTGGCTGGTCACCCGCTACGACGACGTGCGGCTGGTGCTGACCGACCCTCGGTTCGTCAGCGACGTGACCGCCGTGCCGGGCCAGGCCGTGCCGGACGTGGTGGAGCAGATCCGGGCGGCCACCGGGATCGCGCCCGAATACCTCGACCATCTCCGCCGCGGCCTGGGCGACGTCGACGGGGCCGACCACACCCGGCTGCGCCGGCTGGTGTCGCGCGCGTTCACCGCGCGCCGGGTCGCCGAGCTGCGGCCCCGGGTCGAGGAGATCGCCGAGCGGCTCCTCGACCGGCTGCCGGAGGCGGCCGAGAACGGCGTGGTCGACCTGCTGCGGCACTTCGCCTACCCGCTTCCGATCGCCGTGATCTGCGAACTCGTCGGCATCCCCGAGCAGGACCGCGGCCGATGGCGCGAGTGGAGCGCCGCCCTGGCCGCGGGGCTGGGCCCCGGCATGGAGCCCGCGCTGCGCGGACTCGCGGACCACACCCGGGAGCTCATCGGCCGCCGGCGCGCGGAGCCCGCCGACGACCTCATCACCGAGCTGGTCCGGGTCCACGACGAGGACGGGGACCGGCTGGACGAGACCGAGCTGGTGACCATGGTGATCTCCCTCGTCCTCGCCGGGCACGAGACCACGGCGCACCTGATCGCCAACGGGACCGCCGCGCTGCTCACCCACCCCGGCCAGCTCGCCGCGCTCCGCCGGAACCCGGAGCTCACGCCGCGGGCGGTCCACGAACTCATGCGCTGGTGCGGCCCGGTCCTGGCCACCCGCATGCGCTACCCCACCGAGGACGTGCGGATCGCGGACACCCTGGTGCGCCGCGGGGAACCCGTCCTGCCCGTGCTCGCCGGAGGCAACCGCGATCCGCGGGCGTACCAGGACCCGGACCGGCTCGACATCACCCGCGACCCGGGCGGACGGCGGGAGACCCACCTCGGGTTCGGCCAGGGCCGGCACTACTGCCTGGGCGCCGCCCTCGCCCGCCAGGAGGCCGAGGTGGCGTTCACGGCACTGCTGCGCCGGTTCCCCGGCCTGCGGCTGGCCGTGACCGCGGACGACCTCCGGCACGGGCCCAACCCGGGCGCCTGGCACCTGGCATCGGTTCCGGTACGCCTCCAGGGGTGACGGCGAGCGGCATCCGGTCACCGGCGGCGCGAGCCGGGAGCTGGCCCACCGCCCGCCCTTGCCGCAGTCTGGAGCCATGACGACAACACTCATCACCGGCGCGAACAAGGGCCTCGGATTCGAGACCGCGCGCCGGCTCGTCGCCGCCGGCCACACCGTCTACCTGGGCAGCCGCGACCCCGAGCGCGGCCGCCGCGCCGCCGAGCGGCTGGGTGCGCGGCCGGTCCGCATCGACGTCACCGACGACACGTCCGTCGCCGCCGCGGTGCGGCACGTCGAGGCCGCCGGCGGCCTCGACGTGCTGGTCAACAACGCCGGTGTCGAAGGCCGGACGCCGGACGGCGGCGTGATCGGCGCCGCCGACGTCACCGCCGAGATGATGCGCCAGGTGTTCGAGACGAACGTCTTCGGCGTCGTGCGCGTCACCCACGCGTTCCTGCCGCTGCTGCAACGCTCCGCCCGCCCCGTCATCGTCAATGTCGGCAGCGGCCTGGCCTCACTGCACAACGTCGCCACCCCCGGTACGCCGATGTACGGGTACCCGGGCATCCCCTATCCGGCGTCGAAGGCCGCGGTCAACATGATCACCGTGCAGTACGCGAAGGCGTTCCCGCACATGCGCGTCAATTGCGTTGAGCCCGGCTACACCGCGACCGACCTCAACCACCACACGGGCCACCAGACGGTCGAGGAGGGCGCGGAGATCATCGTCCGCATGGCGCAGGTCGGCCCCGACGGCCCGACCGGCGGCTACTTCGACATCGAGGGCCCGCTGCCCTGGTAGTGGAGGCCGCCGCGGTGTGGGCGGGGTCGGCCCCGCCCACACCGCAGGGCCCGCCGAGCGGCCGGCGCGCCTCAGCCATCGGGACATTTCCCGCCAAGACCGGCATTCCCCTGAGAGACTGGGGGCGTGCAGATCACCGACTTCATCGCGACGCTGACGATCGAGGGCCGGCTGTTCGCCGACACCGCCCAGCAGGCCGACCCCGACGCCCCCGTCCCCGGCTGCCCCGCCTGGCGGGTACGCGACCTCGTCAAGCACCTGAGCAGCGTGCACCGATGGGCCACGGGATTCGTGGCCGAGGGCGGGACCGAGCGGGTGCCGCTTCCCGAGGCGCCCGGCCTGCGCGACGAGGAGCTCGTCCCCTGGATGCGCGCCGGGCACGAGCGGCTGGTCGCGGCCCTGGAGGCGGCCCCGGCCGACCTCGCCTGCTGGAGCTTCCTGCCCGCGCCTTCGCCGCTCGCCTTCTGGGCGCGCCGCCAGGCCCTGGAGACCACGGTGCACCGGGTGGACGCCGAGTCCGCGCTCGGCGCCGCCATCTCGCCGCTGCGGCCCGACCTCGCGGCCGAGGGCATCGCCGAACTGCTGACCGGGTTCCACGCGCGCGGCCGGTCACCGGTCCGCACCGAGACGCCCGCAACGCTGCGCGTCCGCGCCACCGACGTCCCGGAAGCGGCCTGGAACGTCCACCTCTCGGACGGCCCGCTCCGGGCCGAACGCGCCGTGCAGGAACCGCCCGCGCCGGACTGCACGTACGAGGGAACCGCGGCCGACCTCTACCTCGTGCTGTGGAACCGTCTCCCACTGGACCGGGTGCGCATCACCGGCGACGTCGGGCTGGCCCACCGGTGGCGGGAACTCACCAACGTCTGACCGCACTCCCGAGACGGAGTTGAATCTGAACACGGCCGAGAACACGCTCTTCGACTACAGCCCCATCACCGAACGCCCGCCGATCACCTGGCCCGGAGGCGCGCGGGTCGCCGCCTATGTCGGCCTCAACGTCGAGCACTTCCTGCTCGACCGCCCGTCCACCAGCATCTGGACCGGCACCGCGAACCTGGTCCCCGACGCCCTCAACCACGGGTGGCGCGACTACGGGCCCCGGGTCGGGATCTGGCGCACGATCGAGAGCCTGGACCGCCACGGGATCCGGGCGAGCGTCC
Organism: Marinactinospora rubrisoli; assembly: GCF_042664915.1. Lineage (NCBI taxonomy): Bacteria > Bacillati > Actinomycetota > Actinomycetes > Streptosporangiales > Nocardiopsidaceae > Marinactinospora > Marinactinospora rubrisoli. Next base: position 89,304 of record NZ_JBHTBH010000014.1, on the reverse strand, counting down.
TGCTCAACTCCGACGTCGCCCGGCACCACCCACAGATCATCCGGGCCGGCCGGGAGCGCGACTGGGCCTGGCTCGCGCACGGCCGGACCAACTCGATCCCGCACGCCGACATGACCCGCGACGAGGAGCGCCGCCTCCTCACCGACGTCGTCGACACCATCGAGGCCACCACCGGTCAGCGCCCACGCGGCTGGATGGGGCCGGGGCTGACCGAGACGTTCCACACCCCCGAACTGCTCGCCGAACTCGGGCTGCACTACCTGCTGGACTGGACGAACGACGACCAGCCCTACCCGCTGAAGGTACCCGGCATGATCAGCGTCCCCTACTCGGTCGAACTCAACGACCTCCTGCTGTTCGGCAAGGGCACCACCGGGCCGGAGTTCGTCCAGATCGTCAAGGACCAGTACGAGCAGCTGCACGCCGACTCCAAGAACAGCGGCCGGGTGATGGCACTCGCCCTGCACCCGTTCGTGATCGGCCAGCCGTTCCGCCACAAGTACCTGGACCAGGCGCTCGACCACCTCGCGACGCGCCCCGACATCTGGCTGACCACCAGCGACGAGATCGCCGACCACTACCGGCGCTCCGTCGCCCCGGACGCCTGACCGCTTCGTTCCCGGGTTCGGTGCGGCGCCGCACCGAACCCGGGAACGAAGTCCCGCCCCGCGCCTGGCCGGTGATCGGTTTCGCTACCATGAACACATGCGTTGACGCCTGCCCGGCATCCGGGCACCTCCACCACCTCCTTCGTGTCATCGCCACGGCCGAAAATCCACGAAGGAGAGACCCCGCATGACCACGTCGATCCGCATCGACGTCCCCGACGCGCTCGTCGCGTCGCACGGCCGGGAGAACGACCCGTCCGGCCGCGCCTGGCTCGCCGGGCTGCCCGCCCTGGTCAACGCCACCCTCCACCGCTGGGACCTGCGCCCCGACGGCCCGCCCGGCAACGGCATGGCCGGCCTCGTGCTGCCCGTCCGGCGCTCGGACGGCACCCCCGCCGCCCTGAAGCTACAGCCGGTCACCGAGGAGAGCGCGGACATCGCGCCCGGCCTGCGCACCTGGAACGGCGCGGGCGCCGTGCTCCTGCTCGACCACGACCCCGACACCGGCGCCATGCTGCTGGAACGCCTGGACGCGTCCCGCCCGCTGTCGGCGGTGGCCGACGACGGCGCCGCCATCCAGGTGCTGGCCGGACTGCTGGCCCGCCTGACGGCGGTGCCCGCGCCCGGCGGGACGCGGCACCTCGCCGACATCGCCGCGGCCATGCTGGATCAGGTGCCCGGCGCGGTACCGCGGCTGCGCGACCCCGCCGAGCGGCGGCTCGTCCGCACCTGTGCCGCCGCGGTCACCGAACTCGTCGGCGAGCCCGGCGACCGGCTGCTGCACTGGGACCTGCACTACGACAACGTCCTGGCCGGGGAACGCGAACCGTGGCTGGCCATCGACCCCGAGCCGCTGGCCGGCGACCCCGGGTTCGACCTGCTGCCGGCACTCGACAACCGGTGGGACGACGTGGTGGCCAGCGGTGACGTGACCCGCGCCGTACTCCGCCGCTTCGACCTGCTCACCGAGGCGGCCGGCCTGGACCGCCGCCGGGCGACCGGCTGGACACTGGGACGGGTGCTGCAGAACGCGTTGTGGGACATCGAGGACGGCAAGTCAGCGCTGGAACCCGTCCAGGTCGCCATCGCCACGACCCTGCTGGGCCACCGCGCCTGACCTCCCGGGGGCGGCGGCACGCCCGGTGCCGCCGGACGCCGCCGCCCCCGGTCCGCCGTCCCGATGCCGGGAACAGCGGCCCCACCACCTAGCCGGATTTGGCCGGATACGGAGGCAGCGGTAGCCTGCCGGGCAGACTAGCCAAATTTGGCTACTGGCCGAAAGGGGGCCCATGAAACCGGTACGACTGCTGGTACTGGGGGCGCTGCGCAGGCGCGGCCGCACGCACGGCTACCAGATCCGCGCGGACCTGGAGTCCTGGGGTGCTCACGAGTGGTCCACCGCCACGTCGGGCTCGGTTTACCACGCGCTCAAGAGCATGGCGGGTCAGGGCCTGCTGACGGCGTACGAGAGCAGCCTCTCGGACGCCGGGGGCCCGCCGAGGACCGAGTACGAACTGACGGACAAGGGCGAGCAGGAGTACCTCGACCTCCTGCACCGGGCCCTGGCCGACCGAGAGCCGACCCTGGAGGTACTGGGCGCCGCCGTCGGCCTGATCGAGGACCTGTCCCGGGAGCAGGCCCTGAAGATGCTGCGCGCACGGGCCGAAGCGATGCGCGAGTGGCGCGCGAGCATCGCCGCCCACCTGCCCGCTGACACCGACCTGGACACCTGGGGACCGGTCGGCGAGGTGATAGCCCTGTGGCTGGCCACCGCCGACACCGGCGCCGAGTGGACGCAGCGGATGATCCGCCGCCTGGAAGAGGGCGCGTTCACCATGGCCGGAGAGAGCCCGACAGCACGACAGACCCCGTAGCGCCCGCCGGCACCGGCACCCCAGCACCCCCGAAATGGAGAAACGCCATGGCCAACGAGATCACCGTGCCACTGCTTCCCTGCCGGTCCATCGAGGAGATCGTCGAGTTCTACACCATGCTGGGCTTCACCCGGACCTACTACCAAACCCGTCCGAACCCGTACGTGTCGCTGAAACGCGAAGACCTCCAGCTGCACTTCTTCGGCATACCGGGGTTCAAGGCCGAAGACTCATACGGCACCTGCCTGGTCATCGTGGACGACACCCAAGAGCTCTTCGAGGCGTTCGCCACGGGCATGCGCAGGGTCCACGGCAAGCTCCTGGTCTCCGGCATCCCGCGGATGACCCGGCCACGCAAGCGCAAGAACGCCGACGGCCACACCGGGTTCACCGTCATCGACCCCGGCGGCAACTGGATCAGGATCACGGCCTCCAGACCCGCGCCGGAGGAGAAGGAGACATCCTCCGGAAGGCTGACGACGACCCTCGACCGGGCGGTCGTCATGGGCGACTCCCACGGCAAGCACGTACGCGCGGCCCAGATCCTGGACACAGCCCTGGAACGCGACAAGGACACTGCGAGCACGGCCGAACTGGTCGAAGCACTCGCCTACCGCGCCGAACTCGCCGTCCGCGCCGACGACACCGCCGCCGCCACCGCCGCCCTCGCCCGGGCCCGCTCTCTTCCCCTCTCCGAAGCCGAGCGCGAAACGCTCGCCGGCACCTTGGCCGGCCTCGAAGACCTGGCGGCCGTTCTTCACCCCACGCCGCGGCCCTGACCCGCGCCCGGCGCCGGACAAGGCCGCCGCCCATGCCTCCTCCGAGCCGCCGTCCTCGGCGGGGTGGCAGGATCGGACGGTCCAGGCACACGGTGCCTGTCGTCATGCGATCCACCGACGGGCCGCACGGCCGGAGAAGCCTGACGGACGGCCGGCACGGCTCGCCACCCACGTCCCGGTAAGGAACCACGCGATGAGCACCCCGCACGCCTTCCCCCTGAAGCCCGTTCCCATCCACGTGTCCGACGAGGTCCTCGATGACCTGCGCGCCCGCCTCACATCGACCCGTCCGCCGCTGGACGAGGGCAACGCGGACTGGTCCTACGGCGTCCCGGACGGCTATCTCCGCGAGCTGGTCGCCTACTGGCGGGACGGCTACGACTGGCGCACGGCCGAAGCCGCCATCAACGTCCACGAGCACTACCAGGTGAGCGTCGCCGGCGTCCCGGTGCACTTCATGCGCAAGCCCGGCCGCGGCCCACGTCCGATCCCGCTGATCCTCACCCACGGCTGGCCATGGACGTTCTGGCACTGGTCGAAGGTCATCGACCCGCTCGCCGACCCGGCCGCGTTCGGCGGCGACCCCGCCGACGCCTTCGACGTCATCGTGCCGTCTCTGCCCGGCTTCGGATTCCCCGGCCCGCTCACCGGCTTTCCCGACGTCAACTTCTGGAAGGTCTCCGACCTCTGGCACACCCTGATGACCGAGATCCTCGGGTACCGGAAGTACGCCGCCGGGGGCTGCGACATCGGCGGGATCGTCTCCAGCCAGCTCGGCCACAAGTACGCCGACGAACTGTACGGCATCCACATCGGCTCCGGGCTGCCGCTCGACTTCTTCACCGGCCCGCGGGCCTGGGACTTCGCCCGGAATCGGCCCCTCACCGACGACCAGCCCGCCGATATCCGCGCCCGGATCATCGAGCTGGACCACCGCTCGGCGTCCCACCTCGCCGTGCACATGCTCGACGGCGCCACCCTGGCCCACGGGCTGAGCGACTCACCCGCCGGACTGCTCGCCTGGCTGCTGGAACGCTGGAACGCCTGGAGCGACAACGGCGGCGATGTGGAATCCGTCTTCAGCAAGGACGACATGCTCACCCACGCCACGATCTACTGGGTCAACAACTCCATCGCCACGTCGATGCGCTACTACGCCAACGCCAACCGCTACCCCTGGTCCCCCGCCCACGACCGCACCCCGGTCGTGCAGGCCCCGGTCGGTCTCACCTTCGTCACCTACGAGAACCCGCCCGGCATCCGCACCGCCGCCGAACGCGTCGAGGCGTTCAGGACCGGCCCGCAGGGCGCCTGGTTCAACCACGTCAACGTCAACGCCCACGACCACGGCGGGCACTTCATCCCGTGGGAGAACCCCGACGCCTGGGTGAACGACCTGCGCCGCACCTTTCACGGCCGCAGACCCTGAGCGGCCTCCGCGGGCTCCCGCCGCGGTCGGCGGCGCCGTCCGGTCCGGCTCCCGGGCGTGCCGATGCCGCCCGGCCCCGAAGATGGGGTCAGAGCGCCGGGGTGGCTGCGGCCTCCGCCGAACAGCCCTGGGTTCGTGCGGACGTGAAAGGGAGCGTGCGATGACGGGAGTGGCGGTCGTGGAGGTCCCGGAGTGGCAGGGCCCGCCGGCGCCGAACGCGCGGCGGCCGGCCGCCGCGGCGCGGGCCCTCGCCGACCTGCTGCCGGAATGGCGGCGCGTCCGTCCCCGGGTGGACGAACGGACCGGTGGCCCGGCCGCGACCGGCGGGGACCGTGGACTCGGCGTCCTGGCCGCGGTCCGCGCGGCGCTCCACGACGTCGCCGAACCCGTGGTCGTGACCGTCGGCGGGCACCGCGGGCTGGAGCTCGCCCCGATCGAGCGGGCGCACCGCAGGTACGGTGACCGGCTCGCCGTGGTGTGGTTCGACGCGCACCCCGCCCTGAACACGCCCGCCTGCGCCCCGCCGGGGGCGCTCCATGGCATGGTGCTGCGCACGCTCCTCGGCGAGGGGCCCGCCGCGCTTCGCCCAAACCGGCCGCTCGATCCCCGAAGGCTCGTCCTGGCCGGGGTCCGCCCCCTGGATCCCGCCGAACGCCGATTCGCCGCCGACCACGGGATCCACCACCTCGACGTGGCCGAACCGGCGGCGCCGACGGCGCTGATCGACGCGGTCGCCGCGACGGGAGCCGACACGGTGTACGTCCACGCCGACCTCGACGTGCTCGCCCCCGCCGCGTTCGGGCCGGCTGGTCTCCCCCGGTCCGGCGGCCTGCCGCCGCACCGGCTGGCCCGCAACGTGCGCGCCCTCGGCGAACGCTTCACGCTCGCCGGAGCCGGGATCACCGGACACCTGCCCGGCGCCGGTCCCGAGCCCGGCGGCACCGCGGTGCTGGAACCGCTCGCCCGGGCACTGTCCGACATCGCGGGCGAGATCGCGCCCGAGGACGTACAGCGGATCGAACGGCACGCGGTCGCCGCCTGGCCGGCGCCGGTCAGCAGAGAGCTGAGCGGCTGGCTGGCCCGGCACACCCCCGGCATGCGGCGGCTGCGCAGCGGCAACACCGCCCTGCCACCGGCAGCGGACGGCGACCCGCGGGCCGGCCTGCCGGCCGTCGAGGCGTTCTACCGCGCCCGCGGCCTGCCGGTGGCCGTCCAGGTGAGCCCCGCCGCACGGCACATCGACCTGGACGAGCACCTGGCGGCGCGCGGCTACCGGATGGACACGCCCGTCCACGTCCTCACCGCCGACGCCCGCGCCGTCGCGCACGAGGGGGAGCCCGGTCCCGGGTGGGCGGTGACGGTCGACGGCGCGCTCACCGCGGCGTGGCTCGCCGCGTTCGTCGAACTGGACGGGCAGCCGGACAGCCGTGAGATCGCAGAGCAGGTGATCGCGCGGATCACGCTCCCCGCGGCCTTCACCACGGTCGTCGCCGCCGACGGCCGTGCCGCCGGAATCGGCCTGGTGGTCGGCGGCGACGAGCACTGGGCGGGCGTGTACTGCATGGCCACCCACCCGGGCCACCGCCGGAGGGGAGTCGCCGCGGCGACCCTCCGGGCCGCCGCCCGCTGGGCCGCCGGCCACGGCGCCACCGGCCTGTACCTGCAGGTGGCGCGGGCGAACCCGGCCGCGCGCCGGTTGTACGCGCGCGCCGGGTTCGGCTACGCCTACGGCTACCACTACCGCCTGCGGGGATCCGGGGACGGGCGCTCCTCCGGCTGACGCAACGGCCGGGCCGCCACGAACGAGCCGCGCCCTGCGGGCCCGGTCAGCTTGCGACGTAGGCGGCGAGATGCTCGCCGGTGAGGGTGGACCGGGCGGCGACCAGGTCGGCGGGGGTGCCCTCGAAGACGATCCGGCCGCCGTCGTGGCCGGCACCGGGGCCGAGGTCGATGATCCAGTCGGCGTGCGCCATGACCGCCTGGTGATGCTCGATCACGATGACCGACTTGCCGGAGTCGACGAGCCGGTCGAGCAGCCCGAGCAGCTGCTCGACGTCGGCGAGGTGCAGGCCCGTGGTCGGCTCGTCCAGGACGTACACACCGCCCTTCTCGGCCATGTGCGTGGCCAGCTTGAGCCGCTGCCGCTCCCCGCCGGACAGCGTGGTGAGCGGCTGGCCGAGCCGCAGGTAACCGAGGCCGACGTCGGCGAGCCGGTGGAGGATGGCGTGCGCGGCCGGTGTGCGCGCCTCGCCCGCGCCGAAGAACTCCGCGGCCTCGGCCACCGACATCGCCAGCACCTCGCTGATGTCACGCCCCCCGAAGCGGTGCTCCAGCACCGACGCCTGGAACCGCTTCCCGTCGCACTCCTCGCAGGTGCTGGCCACGCCGGCCATGATCCCCAGATCGGTGTAGACGACCCCGGCGCCGTTGCAGTTGGGACAGGCGCCCTCGGAGTTGGCGCTGAACAGCGCCGGTTTCACACCGTTGGCCTTCGCGAACGCCTTGCGGATCGGGTCGAGCAGGCCGGTGTAGGTCGCCGGGTTGCTCCGCCGCGAGCCGCGGATCGGGCTCTGGTCCACCGACACCACGCCCTCACCGGCAGGGACCGACCCGTGCACCAGCGAGCTCTTGCCGGAACCCGCGACACCGGTGACGACGACGAGCACCCCGAGCGGGATGTCGACGTCGACGTCACGCAGGTTGTGCGCGTTCGCGCCGCGGATCCGCAACGCGCCGGCGGGCGTCCGCACCTTCTCTTTGAGTGCGGCACGGTCGTCGAGGTGACGGCCGGTGAGGGTGCCGCTGGCCCGCAGCTCCTTGACCGGGCCCTCGAAGCAGACGGTGCCGCCCGCGGTGCCGGCACCCGGGCCGAGGTCGACCACGTGGTCGGCGATCGCGATCGTCTCCGGCTTGTGCTCCACGACGAGCACCGTGTTGCCCTTGTCCCGCAGCCGCAGGAGCAGGTCGTTCATCCGCCGGATGTCATGGGGGTGCAGGCCGACGGTGGGCTCGTCGAAGACGTAGGTGACGTCGGTCAGCGAGGAGCCGAGGTGACGGATCATCTTGACGCGCTGTGCCTCGCCACCCGACAACGTGCCCGCCGGCCGGTCGAGCGAGAGATACCCCAGCCCGATCTCCACGAACGAGTCCAGCGTCTCCCCCAGCGCCACCAGCAGCGGCGCCACCGACGGCTCGTCGAGGCCGCGGACCCACTCGGCCAGGTCGCTGATCTGCATCGCGCAGGCGTCGGCGATGCTGATGCCACCGATCTTGGCGGAACGAGCCGCCTCGCTGAGCCGGGTGCCGCCGCAGTCGGGACAGGCGGTGAAGGTGACCGCCCGGTCCACGAACGCCCGGATGTGCGGCTGCATCCCCTCCTTGTCCTTGGCGAGGAACGACTTCTGAACCCGGGGGACCAGCCCCTCGTAGGTCATGTTGATGCCCTCGATCTTCATCCGCGTGGGCTCGCGGTGCAGGAAGTCGTGCAGCTCCTGCTCGGTGTACTCGCGGATCGGCTTGTCGGGGTCGACGAAGCCCGACGCGGTGTACAGCCGGTAGTTCCAGCCGCCCGCCTTGTAGCCGGGGATGGTGATCGCGCCCTCGTTGAGCGACTTGGAGTCGTCGAAGAGCTGGCCGAGATCGATGTCGGTGACCGTTCCCCGTCCCTCACAGCGCGGACACATGCCGCCGGTACGGGTGTAGGACTGCCGCACGGTGGTGGCGGACCCGCGCTCGACCGTGATCGCGCCGCTGGCCCGGACCGAGGGGACGTTGAAGGAGAACGCGTTGGGCGAGCCGACGTGCGGCCGCCCGAGACGGCTGAACAGGATGCGCAGCATCGCGTTGGCGTCGGTGGCGGTGCCGACCGTGGACCGGGGGTCGGCCCCCATCCGCTGCTGGTCGACGATGATCGCGGTGGTGAGCCCATCGAGCACGTCGACATCGGGCCGCGCCAGCGTCGGCATGAAGCCCTGCACGAAGGCGCTGTAGGTCTCGTTGATCAGCCGCTGCGACTCCGCGGCGATCGTGCCGAACACCAGGGAACTCTTACCCGAACCGGAGACCCCGGTGAACACCGTCAGCCGGCGCTTCGGGATCTCAACGCTGACGTCCTTGAGGTTGTTCTCGCGCGCGCCGTGCACGCGGATCATCTCGTGGGTGTCGGCGACGTGCAGCGCCGGTGACTGCGGGTCCGTGCTCATCGGATCTCCATCTGTTGGGGCCGCCCGCGCGGGCTCCGTCGGCGCCGCCCGTGCCGAAGCCGGCCGGATTCGGCACGGAGCGGGGATCATCGGGGCACGGCGCGGCAGGGGGACGCCTCGCGCAGGCGGCGGTGGGGATGGGGCCGCGCTCATCGGTCGTGAGGCGGCCCGGGAACATTACCGGGGGATAGCGACAATGACCAGCCGCCGGCCGCGAACGGCGGCCGGTCGCTCCGGCACGGCGGCGTCCACACCGGTCCGGGCCGGTGACGGCCGGAGAGGCCGGCGGCTCAGCGCTGCTGGATGCGGATCAGGTTGCCGGCGGGGTCGCGGAAGGCGCAGTCGCGGACACCGTAGGGCTGGTCGGTCGGCTCCTGGACGACCTCGGCGGCGTCCTGCACCCGCTCGAAGGTGGCGTCGACGTCCGGGGTGGCCAGGAGGAGTCCGGCGTAGGTGCCCTTGGCCATCATCTCCGTGATGGTGCGGCGCTCGTCGTCGGTGATGCCGGGATCGACGGCCGGCGGGTGCAGGACGATGGAGGTGTCGGGCTGGCCGACGGGGCCGACCGTGAGCCAGCGCATCCCGCCGTGTCCGACGTCGTTGCGGACCTCGAAGCCGAGGGTGTCGCGGTAGAAGGCCAGGGACGCCTCGGGGTCGGTGTGCGGAAGGAAACTCGCGTGAATGGTGACGTTCATGCCGGTCAGGTTAGTCGCGGGCCGCTGACCTGCGCTTCTCGATTCCTGATCGGTCTGGTGACCTGTTTCGCCACGCACGCCGGAATCCCCGCCGTGGGGTCCGCCGCGCGGCGCCGGTAGGTGCTGGGAGTCACACCGACCAACTCGGTGAAGCGGGTGCTGAAGGTGCCCAGCGACGAGCAGCCGACCGCGAAACAGACCTCGGTGACGCTGAGGTCTCCACGGCGCAGCAGCGCCATGGCGCGCTCGATGCGCCGCGTCATCAGATAGGCGTACGGCGACTCGCCGTAGGCGCGCCGGAACTCGCGGCTGAGGTGCCCGGCCGACATGTGCACGCCGCGGGCGAGCGCCGTCACGTCCAGTGGCCGCGCGTACTCCCTGTCGATGCGGTCGCGGACGCGACGCAGCCGGGCGAGGTCGCGCAGGCGCCGCTCTTCAGTGGAACTGCTGGTCACCTGCGTGAACGTACCACGCCGCACCGACATGCCCGGCGCCGCCGCCGGGGTGCCGGGACGGCGGGGCCGGGAGGCGGGCTCGGCGCCGTCCAAGGCGCGAGGGCGGCGGGGAAGTCCGGAAACGCGGTGGTCATCGCGGTGCCGTCGGCGGACACCGGCCGCACCTCGGCGCAATTTGCGTCAATTGCCGGATTTTCGGGCGTGGTCCGCGCGAAATAGAGGCGCCAGAATCGACGCTGCCGGGCGAACTCGGCCCGCCGCACCCCCGGTAGTCGCCGATCACCGGCCGGCCGGCTCCGCGCTTTTCAGCGCCGCGGCGGCGTTTCCGGCCCCGTGAGCGGGTCCGGGCGACATTGCGGTGCCACCGAACCGTTTCCATCGCACGGCATCGGCCCCTCCCGGCGTTCACCGGACCTCCGCGGCGGATTCCCTCCCGGAGGCGAGCGCCCGCAGCACCGCCGAGATCCACCCGAAGACCGCCGGGTCCAGCTCACCGTGCGGGGTCCCGTTGATCATGGCCACCAGAGAGAGGTACCTGCCGTACGGGGCGTCGAACCGGGATCCGGCATCCGCACCCTCCTGGGCCTCCTCCCGGAGGATCTCCGCTATCTGAAGGTAGCGCGCGGCCATACGCTCCAGGGACTCGGCGGTGTGCCGCCGGCCGGCGAGCTCGGCGGTCGCGCGCTCCAGGCGAAGGACCATCTCCTGGGCCCGGGGCGAGTCCACCGGCAGCCCGGAACGGTAGGCGCTGAGGATCTCCTCCATGATCTCGGCCCCGTCGGTGTGGATGAAGTCCTGCACCGGCGTGGTGGCCATGATCCGCCCGTGGGGGGTGGAGTACGTGTCCTGAAGCTCGGCGCGGACCGCTTCGCGGAACTCCGGGTCGTGCGCCAGGTCGGCCAGCTCGATCCAGGCTTCGAGTTGTTCGGTGGTGGGGTCCCCGGGTAGCTGCGGCCGGAACTCCCGCAGCCGGCCCACGAACTCGCGATTGATGTCGAGGCCGGCGCTGATCTCGTTCCAGAAGTCGTCGATGAGCCGCTCCCGCTCCTCGTCGGACATCGAGACGAGCTTGTGCATCAGGGCCGCCTGCTCGACCGTGCCCCCCTGTTTCATCAGGGTCCGCAGCACGGCCCGCCTGGCCCGGAGGCCGCGCTCCTGGCGCTCGATGATCTCCAGGTGCGCCGCGACGAGATCGTGCAGTGTCGTCTCCCCGCCGAGCAGACGCCGGATGTCCTCCAGTCCGGTGTCGAGTTCACGCAGAGTACGAACGAGTTCCAGCTGGGCGATGGCGCGGATGTCGTACAGCCGGTAGCCCGCCCCGGTCAGCTCTGCGGGGGCGATGACCCCGGTGTCGGAGTAGAACCGGATGGCGCTGACGCTCAACCCGGTCCGGCGCGCCACGTCCCCGATCGGGTACAGCTCGTTGTCGTGCATACCGCCACTATGGGCTCTCAACCGGCTTGAGACTCAACCCGGACGGGCTCCCTGGCGTGGACGCTCTGGCCGGTCACCGGGCGGCCGGGACCGGCGGCCCCGCGTCGCGGCGAACGCGGGGCCGCGCCGCGCTTAGGTCAGTCGAGCACGGCGTACGCCTCGACCTCGACGAGCACGTCGGGCTCGAACAGGTAGTCGATGCCGATGAGCGACACGGGCGGCCACGGCCGCGGAAACCCGATCTCCTCGGCGACGGCCTCGATGCCCGCCAAGAAGTCGTCCATCTTCTCCGGACTCCAGTCGGTGACGAAGAACCTCAGGCGGACGACGTCGGAGAAACCCGCCCCGGCACCGGCGAGACCGCGCGCGGTGTTGCGCAGCGCCTGCACGACCTGGCCGGTCAGGTCGCCGGTCGCCACGGGCTTCCCGTCGGCGTCGCGCGCGATCTGGCCGGCCACGTGCACGTGACGGGAGCCCGTGCCGATCGAGACATGGTGGTAGGGAACGGGCTGGAACATGCCCTCGGGAGTCAGCAACTGCACGGTCATGGGAGGTCCCTTCGTTACACGGAAGTTGGTATCGAATGTCTACTTGGTAGTCGAAGGGAACTTCAACGAAACTAGATTTCATGCAGGAAACCACCTCACCCGAATCCGGCCGCACCCAGCTCACCGCGGCGCACCGCGAATTGCTCGACCAGGTGCTCGACAAGTGGTCGCTGCAGGTGCTCGACGAACTGTGCGAGCAGCCGCAGCGGTTCAACGAACTGCGCCGCGCGATCCCCGTCGTGACGCAGAAGTCGCTCACGGCGACGCTGCGGCGCCTTGAACGGAACGGCATGGTGGAGCGCGTCATCACGAACACGCGCCCCCTCGCCGTGGAGTACCGCATCACTCCGCTCGGCACGACGCTTCAGGAGCTGATCGACGCGCTGCTGCACTGGACCACCGTCAACATGCCCGCCGTCCAGAGCGCCCGGGAGCTCTTCGACGCGGAGGAGTGAGGCGAGGCCCGCCGTACCGTGCGGGCCCGACTCGCCGCCGGCCAGGGGCGGCGCCCGGCACCGTCCGGCCCGGTCCAGGGCCGGAGCCCCCAGTGACCTGCGAAAACGAGCGCTCCGGCGCGGCGGCGCCTCCGGCCGGCCGTCGCGCTGTGGCCCCCGCCCCCTCGTGGGGGTTTCGTTTGCCGGGCCCGGTCCGGCCGGTTCCGCCTTCCGGAGCGCCTCCTGGGCTGACCGCCGATAAGGTTCACTTATCGGAGCCGAAAAATCCCAGCCCTGCGGGATTTGTTTCGTCTCCTCGTAACGTATTGCGTCACAGAAATAACGTAACCAACGCTACGTTACAGAATCGAGGTACGCGGGGAGCGAGGAGCCGAGCCGACCGCGCTCCCCCGTCCGCCACGGGACGCGGTGCCGGACCGGCGTCACCGGCGTCACCGGCGCCACCGAAGGCAGTGCCGAATTCTGCCGGGTCGCACGCATACTCCGCGTGCGACGCTCCGGGCGCCGGCCCGTCTCCGGCTCGGCGCCGCCACGACCCAAGGTCAGCGCAGGTACGACGGCCGGAGCGTCTCCGCCGCCCACAGCACATCGGCCGGTGTGCGCCGTCCGAAGAATCAGGAGACGCCGCCCGCCGCGGCGATCGTCACCACCGGCAACGCGGGGACGAGCCGACATCACCGGCGAACGCGCCGGTCAGTGCTCCGAACCGGCGCCGGGGTCCCGGTGTCCGCCATGAACGGCTCCTACCCCGGTGTTCTCGCTTGCCGCCGGGCCGCCGACCGGTTCACCTGGCCGGGGGGCGACGGCCGCGGCGGGAGGCGTGGCGGGGGCGGTGATGTAGTGGTGCAGATGGCTGTCGCCTTCGAGCATGGCCGCGGCGCGGTGGTCGAGCTCCGCCGCGCGGCGGGTGAGGGCGGCGCGCAGGGCGTCGCCGCTTCCGGACCGGCGCAGCTCGGTCATGATCGGGTGGATCTGCGGGAGCGGGTAACGGCTCTGCCGCAGGATCTGTACCAGGCGGGCATCCCGGACGTCGGCGGGTCCGTAGCGGCGGTAGGTGGTACCGGGCTCGCGGCGCGGGGCGAGCAGTCCGGCCGACTCCCACACCCGCAGGGTGGAGGTCCGCACGCCGAGGACGGCGGCGACCTCGCCGATGCGCAGTCCAGAGCGCGGGGTCGCCGCGGTGCCCGGCTCTTGACCGGCCAGCGCCGCCAGCGCCTCCCCGGCGGCCTGCAGCGACCGCCGCTGTTCGTGGAGCGCGGCGTGGTCGGCGTCCACCATCGCCAGCGCCCGGGGCACGTCGCCGTCGTGCACCGCGAGCATGATCGCCTGCGCGGTGACCGGCCCGCGCCCCCGGGCGAGGGCGCGGAAGGTGAGCACCGCCGCGAGGTGGCGCGGCCCGAACACCCGGTATCCGGACTCGGTGCGCGGCGCCGGCGGCAGGATGCCGGCCTCCTCGTAGTTGCGGATCTGCTGGGTGGAGACACCGGCGGCCCGCGCCAGGTCCACGGGACGCAGGGTCGTGCGGTTCGCGCGGGTCACCGGCCGGCCTCCTGGTGCAGGGGTCATCGCAGGATTTGAAGGTTACCCGCGCGGGACCACTGTTCATCGCGACCGTGCCGCGAAATGCCAAGCGTTACTTCAATGATGGGCTTGAAGGATCTGTACCGCCCACGGGCGGCGGGGAGGCGGTGGCGCGGGGCACGCCGAAGGACGTCGCGGGCGTGGCCGATTCATACATGGGGGCGTGCTGACATGCCGGGCTGCGGCCTTCCCAAGGGGATCGCGGCATCCGATGGCGCGGCCGGATCGTCGGTGCGGGTCGTCCGCGCTGTTCAGTGGCAGTGGAGATCGGTGACCGCGTGACCCAGGCGCCGATCAGCCGGCCGGGAACGCCCGCGCCGCTGGTGCGCGCTCGGCATACGAGCGCGTGGCCGAGACCGAGGGCGGCCACCCAGACCGCTCGGCGTCGGTGAGAGCGGCCGCTCGGGGCGGCGGACTCCCACCGGCGGTCTAGCGGACGAAGGTCCGCCGGAGCAGCACGGCCAGGTGCTCGGCCAGGCGGTCGCCGGACCAGCCGCGTTCGGTGTGCAGCGCCTCGATCATGTCGGAGGAGATGAGCGCCCAGAGCATGTCGGTGGCGCTGTCGGGGGTCCACTCCGCCGCCAGCCGGTCCTCGCTCGCCAGCCACTCGGCGAGCCGGCGGCAGTTCGCGCGCTGGGACTCGGTGGCCCGCCGGTAGTGGCGTGCGGCGTCGGCGTCCTGGTGGCGCACCCGCCGGATGGCCTGGTCGACCGCGAGAACGCGGGGGTGGTACCGGGCGAGGTGCCGGGCCCACTCCTCAAGCGCGGCCACGGAGTCGGGCCGGTCCCACACCCGGCGCACGGACGCGTGCAGGCCCTCCTCCTCCGCGACGTAGTCGAACAGGGCGGTGACCAGGTCGGTGCGGGTGGCGAAGTGCAGATAGACGGCGCGCCGGGTGACGCCGGCGCGGGCGGCGGCCTCGGACATCGTCAGCGCCGCCGGGCCACGCTCCTCCAGGATGGCCCGGGCGGCGGCGAGGACACGGGATCGGGTGCGGCGGCTCCGGGCGTTCCGCGGAGTCGTGATGGGTTCGGTCACACCTCCGACTGTTGCACACGAATGCACGGTGTGTGTAGTTTTCGAACTACACACACCGTGCACTTCACGCGCTGAGGGACCCGTGGACCGCCACAACGTCCCCACCGCCACGGAAGGGGACCGAAACGATGCACCAGGAGATCGCCGCCGGACCGGCCGGACGCCTCGCCACGATCGCGGCGCGCCCTGAACCGGTCGCCGTGGACCTCGCCGAGACGGCGGTCGTCGTCGTGGACATGCAGAACGACTTCGCGGCGAAGGGCGGCGGTAACGACCTGGCCGGCAACGACATCTCCGTGGTGCGCGCCGCCATCGCGCCCACCGCCCGCGTCCTGGCCGCCGCCCGCCGGGCCGGGCTGGCGGTGGTCTACCTGCGGCACGAGTACCTGCCGGACCTCTCCGACATGGGGTCACGCGACTCCAAGAACCGGCTGATCCACACGGCGGCCGGCGTCGGGCGGCGCGTGCCGGCCCCGGACGGCACCATCGGGCGCGTCCTGGTGCGCGGCACCTGGAACACCGAGATCGTCGCGGAACTCGCCCCCGAAGACGGCGACATCGTGCTGAGCAAGAACCGGTTCAGCGGCTTCTACGGCACCGGCCTGGACGCCACCCTGCGCGGGCTCGGCGTCCGGAACCTCCTCCTCACGGGCTGCACCACCAGCGTCTGCCTGGAATCCACGGTGCGGGACGCGATGTTCCGCGACTACCGGCCGGTCGTCCTGGCCGACTGCACCGGAGAACTCCAGGGCTCCGGGCACCACGAGTCGACCCTCGTGCTGGTCGAACGGCTCTTCGGCTGGGTGGCGGAGTCCACCGACGTCCTCCGCGCCCTGGGCGAGTGACGCCCCGGCGCCGGCGTGCCGCACGTGACGGTGATGATCGACGACTGGCGGATCTGCCGCGCCGACCGGATCGAGGACCCCAGGCTCACCGGCGCGCGGTTCGCGCGCGGGGAACCGCCCGAGCGGCCTTCCGCACCGGCAAGCTGTCCAGCATGGCGCCGACTGACGGGGTGGTGGCCACGCTGGGGCTGCCGGCCGAGGAGGCGGCACGGCTGCTCGGCACCGGGCCGGGCGAGGTGCGGCCGATCGACGCGCACAGCTGCCGACCGCGCGGCCACGCCGCCACCGTGGAGTGGTCGGCCGCGCGGCTGCTCATGCTGGGCGGCGACTTCCAGGTCCCCGAACCGCCGGAGCTGGTGGCCCACCTGCACGCCCCTGGCGGCGCGCGCCGCCAGGGCGGCCGGGGTCACGCCGTGACGGCGACCGCCTCCACCTCGACGAGCTGGCCGGGGTAGCCCAGGACGGTCACGCCGAGCAGCGTGCTCGGGGCGTCGTGGTCGCCGAAGTGCGCGCGCACCACGTCCCACGCCGCGACCAGGTCGGCCTGCTCGGAGGAGGCCACGTACACGGTCGTCTTCACGACGTCGGTCAGCGCGGCGCCGGCGCCGCGCAGTGCCGCGATGAGGTTGCGCATCACCTGTTCGGCCTGGCCCGCATAGTCGCCGATCGCGACGGTGACGCCGTCGGCGTCGAGCGGGCAGGCGCCCGCGGTGAAGATCGTCCGCGCCGGGGCGCGCACGGTGGCGGCGTAGGCGTAGTCGACTTGGTCGGTGAGGCCGGGGAAGCGGTCGGCGTGCAGGAGTTCGATGTCGTGGCTCATCGGGACGAGCGTAGGGCATCGGCCGCCGCGGGCCGGTTCCGACGCCGGGCGATCCATCCCGTCCGGCGAGGACCCGGGCCGGGACGGTCGATGGTGCATGGGCGCGCCGATGGGGTGGCGGCCGGGCCACCGCTTCCCGGGGGCCGGTTCACCGGAAGCGGGCCGCGACCTCGCTGATCGGCCGCCCGCCGACAGGACCGGCGACGTCGCGACGGCGCCGGAAGGTCAGGCCAGCGCCCACGTGCGACGCTCGCGGCCCTTTCCGTCCGTCGACCCGGTCCGCCAACGGTCCATGCCGCGGCGCTCGCGGGGGGGAGAGACGGAGTAAGGCGGATAGGGGCAACGGGCGGGGGCGGGGCGAGTGGAGCCCCGCGCGCCTTCCCGCGACGGCATCGCGAAGGGGCACCCGCGCATCGCGGACACCCCCGGATTTCCCGTGACGGAGGGAACCCTGCGGTTCCTCGTGCAGCCTCCGGCCGGGCGTGCTCAGGGGGTGTCCTCTTGCAGCGGTCGGCTTGACCGCCCCTGAGGAGAAGTCGATCCTGCTTTCTGGAGCGGAGCCGACGAAGGGACCGTGATGGACGCCGAGACACGTGATGGCGATCGACAGCTGCCGGCCGATCAGATCACCTACTACCGGGCCGTTGCCGAGGAGTATCGCGACGACCAGCTCGACGAACCCGGCGGCGATGAACTCGCCGCCGCGGTCGACGAGCTCGCTCCCACCGGCGACGTCCTAGAACTGGCGTCGGGTCCGGGCACATGGACGCCGCGGCTGCTGCGCCGTGCCACCACCGTCACCGCGGTCGATGCGTCCCCCGAAATGCTGGCGCTGGCCGAACAGCGTGTCGCCGCCGACGGCGGGCGAGTGCGATTCGTCCCGGCCGACCTGTTCACCTGGGAACCCGACCGGCGCTACGACGGTGTCTTCATGGGCTTCTGGCTCTCCCACGTGCCCTGGAACCGCTTCGCGGAGTTCTGGGCCCTTGTCGATCGCAGCCTGCGCCCCGGGGGCCACGTGCTGTTCGTCGATGACGCTCACCGGACCGAGCAGGAGCTCGTCAACGGAGAGGCGTCAACGACCATCCAGCGCCGCCTACACGATGGCACCCCGCACCGCGCCGTGAAGGTACCGCACACGCCTCAAGGACTCACGCGAGAATTGACCCGCCTGGGGTGGAACATCCGAGTACATCAGACCAGCGGACCGTTCTACTGGGGCTTCGGTGGACGCGCCGAGCCGGAGGGCGGGCATCGGTACGAGATCCCGCGCTAGGGCTTGTCCGGCTTGGGGGCGCGGCACCACTCCCGGCGCACCGGCCGGTGGGTGGTGCCGATCGATGGCCGTAACGCTCGCCGGTCCCTTCGGGCGACGCCCGTAGGTGACCAATGGCGGGAACGCGATGAGATCGAGCGACGACACCGTCATCGAGGGGCGGATAGCAGCTCGGTCACCAGCGCGGCGACCCGGCCGCGGATCTCGTCACGGATGGGGCGCACGGCGTCCACGCCCTTCCCCGCCGGATCGGGCAGCTCCCAGTCCAGGTAGCGCTTGCCGGGGAAGTAGGGGCAGGCGTCCCCGCACCCCATCGTGATCACCACGTCCGACGCCTGGACCGCGTCGGTGGTCAGGATCTTCGGTGTCGCGGTCGAGAGGTCGATGCCGACCTCGGCCATCGCCTCGACCACGGCGGGGTTGACCGTCTCGGCCGGGGCGGACCCGGCCGAGCGCACCTCGACCCGGTCCCCCGCGAGGCGGGTGAGGAAGGCGGCGGCCATCTGCGAGCGGCCGGCGTTGTGCACGCACACGAACAGTACCGACGGCGCGGGCTCAGGCATCGGTGGTCCCTTTCTCGGGGAAGAAGCGGCGGGCGGCCAGTGCGACATGCACCAGGCCGATGAGCACGGGGACTTCGATCAGCGGGCCGACCACCCCGGCCAGCGCCTGTCCGGAGGCGGCGCCGAAGGTGGCGATGGCGACCGCGATCGCGAGTTCGAAGTTGTTGCCCGCGGCGGTGAAGGCCAGCGTCACCGATCGGGGGTAGCGCAGCCCGAGCGCCCGGCCCAGGGCCAGCGAACCCGCCCACATGATGAGGAAGTAGGCCAGCAGGGGCACGGCGATGCGGGCGACGTCCAAGGGGCGCGAGGTGATCGTGTCCCCTTGGAGGGCGAAGAGCACCACGATGGTGAACAGCAACCCGTACAGTGCGAGCGGACCGAGCCGGGCGAGGAACCGGGTCTCGTACCAGGCGCGCCCCCGCGTCTTCTCGCCGAAGTGACGGGTGAGGTATCCGGCCAGCAGTGGCACGCCGAGGAACACCAGCACCGAACCGGCGATCTCGGCCACCGACACGTCCAACGCGGCCTGTTCCAGCCCGAGCCAGCCCGGCAGCACCGCCAGGTAGAACCAGCCGAGCAGCCCGAACGCCGCCACCTGGAACAGCGAGTTCAGCGCGACCAGCACTGCCGCGGCCTCCCGGTCGCCGCGCGCGAGGTCGTTCCAGATGATCACCATGGCGATGCAGCGGGCGAGTCCGACGATGATCAGCCCGGTGCGGTACTCCGGCAGGTCGGGCAGCATCAGCCACGCGAGCGCGAACATCACCGCCGGTCCGGCGACCCAGTTGACGACCAGGGAGGCCACCAGCAGCCGCCGGTCACCGGTGACCGCCCCCATGCGGTCGTAGCGGACCTTGGCCAGCGCCGGGTACATCATCACCAGCAGGCCCAGGGCGATCGGCAGCGAGACCCCGGCGACGCCGACCCCCGCCAGCAGTTCCCCTAGTCCGGGGACCAGACGGCCCAGCGCCAGCCCGGCGGCCATCGCCGCCAGGATCCATACCGTCAGGAACCGGTCCAGCGTCCCCAGCCGGCCCGCGACCGCCGGGGCGGCCGGTGTCGTCGGCGCGGTCACGCCTCAGCTCCGGCGGGTGAGCCGACCGGCCGTCCGGCGGGGCGGGTCAGGATCCCGGCGAGCCGGTCGGTCATCTCCGGGAGCAGCCGGTAGTACACCCATGTCCCGCGGCGCT
Source organism: Marinactinospora rubrisoli (assembly GCF_042664915.1). Lineage (NCBI taxonomy): Bacteria > Bacillati > Actinomycetota > Actinomycetes > Streptosporangiales > Nocardiopsidaceae > Marinactinospora > Marinactinospora rubrisoli. The sequence continues at coordinate 69,512 of NZ_JBHTBH010000014.1, read as the reverse complement.
GGGAGGCGATCAGACCGGCCTCGCGCAGCAGCTTGAGGTGGTGGGAGATGGTCGGCTGCGACAGGTCGAAGGCGGGCGTCAGATCGCACACGCACACCTCACCCCCAGCGCGGGACGCGATCATCGACAGCAGCCGCAGCCGCACCGGGTCGCCCAGCGCCTTGAACACCCGCGCCAGCTCCACGGCCTGGTCCTCATCCAGCGGAGCCGTCAGCAGCCCCGGGGAGCAACCGTCGGCCGGGCCGGGCATCCCGATCTCTTGTTTCGACATGCGTCTATGTTGACGAACTTCGATCCAGTGCGCAACGTTGGATCGACGAACATCAATGCAACGGATCGAGGAGTCCCCGATGTCTCGTGTCCGACTCGCCTTGAACGTCGCCGACCTGGAAGGATCCGTCGTCTTCTACTCCAAGCTGTTCGGCGTCGAGCCCGCCGAGCGCCGCCCCGCATACGCCGACTTCGCCATCACCGAGCCTCCGATGTAGCCGGTGCTGATCGAGGGCGAGCCCGGCCAGGACACCCGCCTGGACCACCTCGGCGTCGAGGTGGACAGCACCGGCCAGGTCGACGCCGCGACCGCCCGGCTCAAGGAGGCGGGGGTCGGCCACGTTCGAGGAGAACGACACCTCGTGCTGCTATGCGGTGCAGGACAAGGTGTGGGTCCACGGCCCCGGCAGGGAGCCGTGGGGAAGGCGAGCCGGTCCACGACCGCCGCGCACGATCCGGGGCCGGGGAAGGTCGTGGTCCCCCACCGAAGGACGCGGTGGAGGCGATCACCACGCTGTTCCACTGCCCCTCTCAGCCTTGGAGGGGGCCGGGCGGACGGACCCGAAGGTCCGGCTCACGGCCGCTCCCGCGTCGGGACGGTGAGGATCTCGGCTCCGTCATCGGTGATCGCGATCGTGTGCTCACTGTGCGCCGTCCGGCAGCCTGTCGCGCTCCGGAGCGTCCACCCGTCGGCGTCGGTGACGAGTTCGGCGGTGTCCGCCATGACCCACGGCTCCAGGGCCAGCAGCAGCCCGGGGCGCAGCCGGTATCCACGGCCGGGCCGTCCGGTGTTCGAGATGTGCGGGTCCTGGTGCATCGTGGATCCGATGCCGTGACCTCCGAACTCGGTGTTGATCGGGTACCCCGCCTCGCTGAGGACCGTGCCGATGGCATGGGAGATGTCGCCGATGCGCGCCCCGGGCCCGGCGGCGGCGATCCCCGCGGCCAGCGCGCGTTCGGTCGCGCTGATCATCGCGACGCTCTCCGGGGGCTCGGCGTCGCCCACGATGAAACTGATGGCGGCGTCGGCGGCGACTCCGCCTTTGGAGACGGCGAGGTCCAGTGTCAGCAGGTCGCCGTCGGCGAGCGCGTAGTCGTACGGCCGCCCGTGGAGCACGGCGTCGTTGACGGCCGTGCAGATGTAGTGGCCGAACGGGCCGCGCCCGAAGGACGGCTCGTAGTCGACGTAACAGGACAGCGCCCCCGCCTCGGCGATCATGGTCTTGGCCCACCGGTCGATGTCCAGCAGGTTCGTGCCGACGGTGCTGCGCCTCTTCAGCGCCTGCAGGATGTCGGCGACCACGGCGCCCGTGTCTCTTGCCCGAGCCAGTTTGGTGCGGTCAAGGATCTCGATCATGCGGCGCCTTCCTCGGATGGCCAATAACTATACCGGCCATACTATCCCGGTACTAGAATCGGCCGCATGGTCAGGTTGCCGCTCACTCCCGCAGAGGTCGAACGCGGACAGCGCCTCGGCGCCCTCCTACGCCGGGCCAGGGGGGAGCGCTCGATGCTCGACATCGCACTGGACGCACGCGTCTCACCGGAGACCCTTCGCAAGATCGAGTCGGGCCGGGTGGCCACCCCCGCCTTTTCCACCATCGCGGCGATCGCCGATGTCCTCGGCCTCTCCCTCGATGCGGTGTGGGCCGAGATCAACCGGCCCGAACGTGCCGGCGGACCGGTCGACTCCCGCCACAGCGCGCGGGAGCGGTTGACCTCATGAGGCGCCGTCCCGCTGCCGCGTTGGAGGCGCCGGCACGCGGGAGAGTGTGAACCCGTTCTCCAGACAGGACTGATGGTGTGGGGCCGGGCGCCCGGCCCCACACCATCAGCGCCGCCGGAACACGCCCTTCTTGGCCGGTTCCGGCGTGCTCTCGGGCCTCGCGGCCTGCTCGCCGCCGGCGGCGGCGACCGCGGCCGCCAGATCCGCCTTGCTCGCCGACGCCGGAAGCCCCAGGCTCTCCGCCGCCCGCTCCCGCAGCGGACGGCGGCCCTCGTCCACGATCTGCTCTGCCATCGCTTCCGCTGATTCCTCGCGCGGCATCGCTCCCCCTTCCCGGGCGGGCCACGGGCGCCGGAACGTCCGGCTGGGTGACCGTGCCCCTTCCGCGCGATCCTAGACCGCAGCGGGGCGAGGCACGGAGCGGGGCCGCCCGGCTCTCACGCCACCGACTCCCGCTCGCCGCCCGGCTGGAACTGGGTGCGGTACAGCTGCTCGTACCGGCCACCGGCCGCCAGCAGTTCCGTGTGGGTGCCGCGCTCGACGATCCGCCCGTCCTCGACCACCAGGATCAGGTCGGCGGCGCGCACCGTGGCCAGCCGGTGTGCGATCACCACCGACGTCCGCCCGGCCAGCGCCTCGGACAGCGCCTCCTGGACGGCCGCCTCCGAGGTGGAGTCCAGGTGCGCGGTGGCCTCGTCCAGGATCACCACGCGGGGCCGGGCCAGCAGCAGCCGGGCGATGGTCAGCCGCTGGCGCTCGCCGCCGGAGAGCCGGTAGCCGCGCTCCCCGACCACGGTGTCCAGCCCGTCGGGCAGGGCGGCTACGAGGTCGGCCAGCCGCGCGCGGCCCAGCGCCTCCCACAGTTCGTCCTCGGTCGCGGACGGCCGGGCCAGCAGCAGGTTGGCGCGGATCGACTCGTGGAACAGGTGGCCGTCCTGGGTCACCATCCCCAGGGTCCGGCGCAGGGACTCGGCGGTGAGGTCGCGCACGTCGACACCGGCAAGCCGGACCGCGCCGGAGTCGACGTCGTAGAGCCGGGGGAGCAGCTGGGCGATCGTGGACTTGCCGGCGCCGGACGATCCGACCAGCGCCACCATCTGGCCGGGCTCGGCGCGGAAGGACACCTCGTGCAGGACCTCTTCCCCGCCGCGGGTGTCCAGGCGCGCCACCTCCTCCAGCGAGGCGAGCGAGACCTTCTCCGCCGACGGGTAGCCGAACCGCACCCGGTCGAACTCCACCGACACCGGGCCGTCGGGGACCGGCCGGGCGTCCGGCTTCTCGGCGACGAGCGGCTTGAGGTCGAGGACCTCGAACACCCGCTGGAAGCTCACCAGCGCGCTCATCACCTCGACCCGCGCGTTGGCGAGCGCGGTCAGCGGCGCGTACAGCCGGGTGAGCAGCAGGGCCAGCGACACCACGGCGCCGGCGTCCAGCCGCCCCCCGAGCGCGAAGGATCCGCCCAGTCCGTACACGAGCGCCAGCGCCAGGGACGACACCAGGGTCAGCACGGTGACGAACACCTGCTGCACCATGGCCACCCGCACCCCGATGTCGCGAACCCGCCGGGCGCGCGCCGCGAACTCGGCGGACTCGGCGGCCGGCTGGGCGAACAGCTTCACCAGCGTGGCGCCGGGTGCGGAGAACCGCTCGGTCATCTGGGTGCTCATCACCGAGTTGTGGTTGGCCGACTCCCGCTCCAGGCGCGCCAGCCGGGTCCCCATCCACCGCGCGGGCAGCACGAACGCGGGGACCAGCAGCAGGGAGAGCAGGGTGACCTGCCAGGAGATCCCGGCCATCACGGCCAGCGTGAGCACGAGGGTGACGAAGTTGCCGACCACGCCGGACAGGGTGTCGCTGAACGCGCGCTGCGCCCCGATCACGTCGTTGTTGAGGCGGCTGACCAGCGCCCCGGTGCGGGTCCGGGTGAAGAAGGCGATGGGCATGCGCTGGACGTGGTCGAACACGGCGGTGCGCAGGTCCAGGATCAGCCCCTCGCCGATGCCGGCCGACAGCCACCTCGTGACCAGGCCGGCCGCGGCCTCGGCCACCGCGATGATCGCGATCAGGACGGCCAGCCCGATGACGATGTCGGGCGCCGACCCGCCGACGATCGCGTCCACCACGCGCCCGGCCAGGAGCGGGGTGGCGACCGCGAGGGCCGCCGAGCCGACGCTGAGCACCAGGAACCACGTGAGCGCCCGCCGGTGCGGCCGGGCGAAGGCGGCCATCCGCCGCAGCGTCGCCGCGGAGAACGGCCGTCGGTCCTCCTGTGCGTGCATCGCGTTGTACAGCGCGTTCCACGACGGCATTGAGTTCCCACACTCACTGCGCCGGCGGCGGAGCGCTGCCTCGCTCCCCCGCCGACTTGATCCGACCCCTGAGCCACCAGGAGATCGAACCAATGCAGATCGTAAGCCTCTCCCCCATCGACTGGCTGTGGCTGGTCGCCTTCGGCGCGATTCCCGCCCTGGTCGGCATCGTCGGCGCCCTCATCGCCCGCGCGACCCGCCGCCCCTCGACCACCCTCCAGCAGCGGCTGCACGCCGAGCGGGACGGGGGCCAGCGGTGAGCGACAGGACCTCGTATTTCTACTTCATCGCCTTCAGGTTCTGGAACGACGATGGCGAGGGGACCGCGAGCTTCCACAGCCTCGTGGACGTAGCCCCCGGCGCGACGGCCGAGCGGGTCTTCTCGTGGGCCCGCGACCAGGTCGTCGCCCAGCACCCGGACTGGACCAGCCACATCGTCACGGGCTGGACCCTGCAGCCCAACGAGCTCTAACCCGTCTAGCCCCTCCGGGCGCCCGACGCTGTGCGGGCGCCTCAGGGACCCAGACGGTTCAACCCCCTCAACCCACAGGAGCCTCAATGGGAAAACACCAGTACGGCCGCGCGATCCGCTTCCAGCGGGTCGGCCTACACAAAAGCGTCCCGGACCTGCACATCTCCATGTGCTCCAAGGGGGCTCTTGAGGAGGAGATCAGCGCGTACGTCAAGCCGTACCTCAGGGAGACGGCGCCCCTGATCGTGGAGGCCCACCCCGACGTCCGCGAGGGCCGCGCCTACATCCACAAGGGAGGCGAGGAGCTGGTCCTCGTCGAGTTCACCGTCCACCTGCCGGAGGAGCTGCCCACGGTGGAGCGGTTCCTGGACGACTACCGGATCGACGGCAGCCGCACGCCGGTCGACCGCGCGAGCGCGGTCGAGGTGCTGACCACCCAGTACGGGCTCGACACCGACACGGCGAGCGAGCGCCTGGACCAGGCCGACGCGCGCCGGAAGGCCGCACGATGAAGCACTGCTGCGGAAGTTCGGTCGGCGTGATCATCCGCGACGGTGATGGCCGGTTTCTGATGATCGAGCGCGGCTGGTGGCCCGTGGGGATCGACCTCCTGCACCGCGCCGGCCACCTGGAGGTGGCCGAGGAGGACCTGCTCGCCGCCCGCGAGCTGTACACCACACCGCCGCCGTACTGCATGAACTGTCAGATGTCGCTGAGAACGCCCGAGGAGGTCCGGGTCTGCCGCGACATCCGCCACCACACCGTCATGTAGCAACCCCGGCCTCTCCCCCTGGGGCGCCCGCACCGTCCGCGGGTGCCCTGTGAGGGACCAGACCGGTCCACTCACACCAGAACTTACGGAGAACCGCATGTCGGAGAAGAAGCACACCAAGAACGAGGCGCGGGACGCCAAGGGCAACACCGTCCAGGCCGGCGAGATCAAGTCCGACAACACCAAGGTCGGGATCAACTTCGGCAACGTCATCGACCGCATTGACGGCGCGGTCCATCTCGGATCCGGCAACCAGATCAACTACGGCAACTAGCAGAAGCGGGCCCGCCCCGGACATGTCGGAACGCGGGCGGGCACCTCTCCCCACAGCGAACAACACCGTGAAAGGAGGTTCCCAGCATGACACTCATGGCGACGTCTCGCTACCAGGGAGCCTCCATGCGCACGTTCGTCCTGTTCACCTACATCCTCGTCGCCGGCTGGGTCGCCTGGGATCAGCGGGAGACCGCCTGGTTCGTGCTCCACGCCACCGGCGCACTCGCAGGGCTGTGCGCCGTCAGCCTCGCCGTCACCTACGTGGGACGGCTCGCCGAACTCGACGGCCCCGACGACGAAAGCGACCAAGCACTCGACTACATGGAGAGGGAGGAGTGGGATGACTGAGTCCACCCCGGACGCGACCCCGGAGCCCGAGCCCGTGCCCGCTCCGGCTCCCGCCGCAGAAGCGCCGGCGGAGCCCGCAGAGCAGCCTGCGGAGAAGGGCCAGAAGGGAAAGTCGCCCGGGCTGCCTGTCGGCCAGCTCGCCGTGGGCGGCCTGGGCGCAACCGTGCTGGGTTCCTACGCCCTGGCTGCGACGGTCGGCCCGTGGGGATGGGCCGCCGCCCCTGCCGCAGCAACGGCCGGTGGCGTCGCCTACGTCGCGCACAGGCGCCGCCGGCGGCGGGGGGCGACGGTGAGTTCGGGGACGGGAGGCACTGCCGCCAAGAGCGGTCGCCGTATCTCGGAGACCCGTTCGCTGGGGGGCGGTGGCCGTAGCCCGGTCTCGGGTTCGGGCCGCCCGGCGAGACGGTCCGGGCAGACGCGCTCAGGCGGGGTCGACGCCGCGGGCATCGGACGCAAGGGCGGGAAGAGTGGCGGCGCCTCGCCTCAGAAGGGGGACGCGCCGCGCGCGGCCTCCCCGCGTCCTGGCTCGTCACGGCCGGCGTCACGCCCTGGCTCCCCGAGCGGGACCAGCCCTCGCGGAACCACCCCTCGTGGCAGTTCTCCCCGCGGCGGCACCTCACCCCGTGGGGGCGACTCTCCCCGGCGCGGCGCCGGTGACGCCACCACTTCCAAACGCAAGACGCCACCCGCCTCCTCCGACAGGAAGGCGCGCACGACAAGAGCAGGAGATGACTCTGTGACCAAGTCCAGGTGGGGTGGCGCGCGCCCTCCCGCCACCAAGGGCGGACTCCGTGGGCGCATCGGACGCGGAGCCGCACGAGCCCGCGACTGGGCCGACGACAAGACCGGGCGCCGAGCCTCGACCGGCTGGGCCGCCGCCCGCAACCCCAAGAACGCGACGTTCCGGGACCGCCGGCGCGCAGCCACCGCCGCGCTCCGCGGCAAGGGCGCCGGCCGGGTCGCCGCGACCGGTGTCGGTCTGATCGCCGCGGCGTTCGCGAGCCTGGCCTCGCTCTTCAGCTCCCTGTTCAAGCGGCGAGCCGACGGCGACGAGGCCGAGGACGCGGCCGCCACCACGGCTGCAGACGGCTACACCCTCGGCGAGCCGGTGCCGGGCAATCCCGGGGCCAACTACGCCGACCCCGGCGACACTCGGCCCGGGTTTGTTGACCGGGCGGGCCTGCCCCCGGACCACCCCGGCTACACAACCGGCCACTACGACGCCAACGTCGACCCGCGCACGTGGGAGCAGCGGGTAGCCGCCGACCATGTCCGAACGAGCAACAGCGCAACCACAGGAGGAACCATGACCGGACTGCCCGCCGCTATCGACGCCCACCAGATGGCCACGAACATGGCCCGCTACGCCCCCGCCGACGCGTGGGCCGTCGTCGCCGAATCCCGCCAGTGGAACGACGTGGCCACCCAGGTCGCCACCGCGGTCAAGTGCTACGCCGACCGGCTGGAGGCGGAAAGGTTCCCGCTGAACCAGGCGATCAACGAGAAGCTCTACGAGCTCGCGCAGGCCATCCTCGCGACCCGGTCGATCGCCGACGAGATCCCGGCGCTGCTGCACCGTGCTCACCAGGACGACATCGCGCGCCGCGAATCCACCCGCGGTGATGAGACCAAGTGGAACGTCTGACCCACAGGTCTAACTGAGAGAGGAGTCCCCGATGGCCACCTGGTCCCTGACAACCGACCACGTCGGCGCCAACGCCGCCACCGCGGCAATCGGCCTGGCCGCAACCACCGCCGCCGCGGACGCTCTCGGCCTGCACCCGCTCGTCGGTGTCGGCGCGGGGGCCGTCGGGGCGCTCTCCTCGATCGTCGTCGACGGCATGGCCCCGCCGGAGCGGGTCGCCGCGAACCTGGCGCGGTGGGGCGCCGCCGGCGGGTGGATGACGTGGGCGCTCGCCGCCGACCCGTGGACGGCGCTCGGCATCGGTTCCCTGGCGACGGGGTCCGTGCTGGGTGCGTCCCTGGGCCCGTGGCTGCGCCGCCGCGCCAAGGCCCCCGCCGGTGCGCGCACCAACAGCGGCGGAAGCATGATCCTCGGCTCGGTGGCGCGGGAGAACGAGGAGTGGCGGCAGCGGATCGTCGCGCGTGGCGGCCATCCGTTCCACGGCCTCGTCGTCGAGGCCGTCACCCGGTGGGAGAACGGCAGCGGGCTCGACGTGCGCGTGTGCCTGCCCACGGCGGGCGCCACCGTCGACCAGCTCCGCTACCTCGCCCCCGGGCTCGCCGCCGACGCCAACCTGCCGCACGGCTGCTCCATCGAGGTCATCGAGCCCGAGGGCGAGGGGCAGCGCATCGCGATCATGCGCGTCCCAACCCGCGTGCTCACCCACCTCGACGAGGGCCACCCGCTGTGGGAGGAGCAGCGATCGATCCTCGACGGCGTCCCCATCGGCGCCCACCCCAACGGCGACACCGCCGAAGGTCCCATGAGGGAAGAGTCGTGGCTGGTCGTCGGGAAAAAAGGCGCCGGCAAAACCACGCTGCTGTGGGGAATCACCGCCACCGTCGGCATGTGCCGCGACGCGCTGGTCTGGCACATCGACCTCAACGGCGGCGGCATGACCCAGCCGTGGGTGGACGTGTGGCTCGACGGCCGAGTGGAGCGGTGCCCGGTCGACTGGGCCGCCCCGAGCATCGAGGAGGCCATCCGCATGACGAAAGCGGCCGTGCGTATCGCGAAGCACCGCAAGATCGCCTACCGGAAGCGGAAGAAGCAGAACAACACGAACCTGCTGCCGGTCGGCCCTGACCTGCCGGAGATCGTCATCATCCTCGACGAGGGAGCCGAAGCGATGGCCGCTGCCGGTAAGGGGCAGGTGACCGAGCTCGCGGCGACGCTGGAGGAGATCCAGCGGATCGCCCGTAACGAGGCCGTGAACTTGGTCCTGTCCGTGCTGCGAGGGACCGGCGACCTCGTGCCGGCGGCCATGTCGACCCAGACCGGGGTGGGCATCTGCATGAAGGTCCGCCAAACGAAAGAGATCGCCGCAGTGTTCGAGAGCGCCTGGGAATTGAAGCTCAGGCCGGAGCACCTGACCGCGAAGGGCGGGGGATGGATCGGTGTGGACGGCGCCCTGCCGACCCGCTACCAGGGCTGGAACATCCTTCCGGACGACATGGAGCAGATGGCGCTGCGCATCGCCCGGGTCCGCCCGGACTTGGACGAGGCGTCCGCCCGGGTCGCCGGCGAGGACTATGCCACGAGGTACGAGCGGATGCGGGAAATGTTCGTCGAGGACGCCGAGATCGTCGAAGACGAGCCCACGCCGGCCGCGCCCACAGCGACGAGTGGCACGTGGACGTCGAACTGGGACCTGTTCGGCAGCGCCTCTCCCTCGCCGTCTCCTTCGCCGACGCCGTCCAGGACCGCGCTCCCCGCGGGCGACGACGGCATCCCCGACGCCGAAATCGTGGAGGAGCCGGTCGACGACATCCTCATCGGCGCGCTGCGGGTGATGGCGGACCTCGGTGTCGATCGTGCCAGCCGGGGGCAGCTCGCAGCGCGGTTGACGGGCGGCGATGAGGAACTGCTGCGCAAGCGGATGGCCGACGCCGGTGCCGGGGCGCCGCACTCCCTGCGCATCGATGGGGAGCCGGCGCGGGGCTGGTACCGCCGCGAGGTCGAGGCCGCGTTGTCCGTGACGCCGGCGTGACGCCGGTTGTGACACTTGCCGTCACAAACGTGACGGCGTCACGCGGTGAAACGCTCTGACCTGCTGTGACGCCGTGACACTGTCGTTGCGGGGGTGGGGGTTCCAGCTCTGGAGAGCCCTGTGGGAGGGGGTGGTGGGGCGTGACGTCACGGGCGTCACGACCTCTATCTGATGTGCACATTGCGTACATGATGTACACTGCCTGGTATGGAAGAACCACCGCACCTAGGAATCCGGGACTTCAGAAAAGAAGTCACTGAACGAGTCGAGGCAGCTCACTTCCGAAACGAAGCAACCGTGGTCACCAAGAACGGCGAACCCAGGGCCGCACTCGTCCCCTACTCCTGGCTCAAGGACATGACCTCTCAGAAGGGTCAGATGGAAGAGCCCCCCCAGACATAGAAAAAGGGCGGCCCGCCCCCACGTCAGCCAGACCAAGGCGAGCCACCCACCCAGAAAGGGCAACACCATGTTCGCAGACACCACCCCCGCTCCGTCCACCTCAGAGGCCCTAGATGCCCTGTCCATCCCGTGGTGGGTGTGGGCGGGCGGCACCGTCGTCGTGCTCGCCGCCATCGCCTGGGCGGTGTGGCGCTTCCGCCGTCCGATCGCAGCCAAGGCGCGCGGTCTCGCGGCCGTTGCCGCTGGTCAGGCGTGGCGCCTCCTTGTGAAGCGCACCAGCGCCTCCCATGCGCCTCCCCCTATGGATGCCCCCGAGGCGCCCGTGCCGCAGCCCGCCTCCCCTGAGGCGCCTCCCCCCGCCTCCCTTGGGGAGGCGCCCCCGCCCCCCAAGAGCGGACAGGCCGCCCCCGCAGGCGCCCCCGTAGAGGAGGCGCCCGCGTGGCTGTCGAAGGCGCTCATCGGCATCGCGTCCGTGCCCACCGTGCTCGCGCTGCCGTGGGCGGCGTGGGCGGTGTCCCAGCACCTGCCCGTGCCGGCCGCGGTCGCGCTGCCGCTGGGCGTGCTGTTCGACGTCGCCATGGTCGGCGCCGTCCTGGTCGCCCTGCTGGTGCCGGCGGTGTCGCGGCAGGCGTCCGCGCTCGGGTGGGTCGCCGCCTTCACCGCTGCGGCTGCGATCGCTGCGTACACCGGGGTGTCCGGCGCGCTGATTTTCGCCGCTACCCCGTTGATCTCGAAGGCGCTGTGGGGGCTGCTGGTCACCATCCGCCGCCAGCAGGCCTCCATCCGCGCCTCCCATGTGGAGGCGCTCCGCCGCCAGAGGGAGGCGGAAGAGGAGGCGGCCCGCCGCAAGGAGGAGGCGGACAGGGAGGCGCAGGTTCAGCGGGAGGCCGAGGAGGCGCGCAGGGCCGCGGAGCTGTCCACTGACCTCGACCACCGGCAGGCCGCGGAGATCGCGCGCCTGGAGCGCGAGGCCGTGTACGCGGAGAAGTTGGCCGCTGCTCAGTTGAAGCTGGAACTCGCGAAGTCCGCTGCTGAGCATCAGAGGGCGTTGGCGGAGATCCGGCGTCTGGGCGAGCAGCAGCGCGAGGAAGACCGGGAGGCCGCCGGCGTGTACGAGCAGCGGATCCGCCTGGAGCGGCAGTTGAAGGCGCTACGCGGCGAGGCCCCGGCGTTCCTGGTCGCAGCCGGCGGTGATGCTGCTGGGGCGGAGCTGGTCCCGGAGATCACCGCGAAGGCGTCCGGCTCGGCTCCGATGGGGTTCGGGTTCAGCCGACCGCTGGACGTGAAGGCTCTCACCCCGGAAGGGGCCACGGTCCGATTCGAGGAGCTGCCGGAGACCCACCAGGCGCTGGTGCGGTACGTGCACGCGGAGCGGAACCCCACGATCCGGGGGGCCTCCCGCAAGCTCGACCGTGATGCCCGCACGATCCGCCGGTGGAAGGACAAGCTGTCCGAGCAGGGGTACGACCTGCCGATCGGCGAGTGATTGAACGGGGGGTCTCCGCAGGTCAACGCGGGGGCCTCCCATGCGCCTCCCCCCCGCCTCCCATGCGCCTCCCTTGGGGGGGCGCCCTGCGACAAACCGGTAGGCGCCTCTGCTCCACCGCCCATCCGGCGGTGGCGTGGGGGGACCGACTGGTCCAGGCGTACCGGGAACCGCCTCACCGACCAAAGCGCGGCGGCTCCCGGCTCCGACCCCCGCGAACCACGAAGGAAGGAACCCTCATCATGACGCAAGTCGCGATCACCACGGCCGGATACCTGCACGGCGAACTGCCGGCCGCGCACATCTCCCTCGACCTCCGACGCCACTTCCGGGACCCCCACATCAACCCCGCGCTCCGCTACCTGACCGGCCGCGACCAGGAGGTGTACGACACGGTCCTGTCGACGCCTGGGATCGACGCTCTGATCGACGCGACCGTCGCTCAGGTCGAGGCGTACCTCGCGGGTCCGTCCGCTGAGGGCCGACCGGTGGAGGTCGTGGTCGCGTGCGCGGGCGGCCGTCACAGGGCTGCGGTCGTAGGTGCCGAGCTGGACCGTAGGCTCCGCGCACGCGGCGTCGAGGTGGAGCTGGTCCACCGCGATCTGGACAAGGACGTGGTGGCCCGATGAGCTGTCCGTTCTGCGCGATCGTCGCGGGCGTCGCTCCTGCCACGGTCATCCGCGAGTGGGGGGACGCGATCGCGATCGTCCCGCTGAACCCGGTGACGCCGGGGCACTGGCTGGTCATCCCCCGTGCCCACGTCCGGACCGCGGCTGAGTCCCCTGCCGTGTACGGGGCGGTGTCGGCTCGCGCGGCCGAGCTGGTCTCGCACACCGACGCCAACCTGATCACCTCGATTGGGTCGGCCGCGACGCAGACCGTGGACCACCTCCACGTCCACATCGTCCCCCGGACGGCCGGAGACGGCCTCGCGCTTCCGTGGACCGGCCAGGGTGGAGTAGCCCGATGATGGCGCCGTCGCACGCCGCGTCCGGCGCCCTTGCCGGTGCTGCGGCTGCTGCGCTGCTCGCCCCCGCCGTCAGCGGCTGCGCCCTGTTCGACCTCGCGGCCGGCGTGCTCGTGGGCGCCGGCGCGGCGCTGCTCCCGGACCTGGATCACCCCACAAGTACGGCGTCCCGCTCGCAGGGGCCGGTGACGGGGGTCGTGCACCGCGCGGTCGCGGGAGCGTCCCGGCTCGCCTGGGCTGCGACCCGGACCGGTCGGGACGACGGCGGCAGGGACGGTGACGGCGTCCACCGGCACCTGTCCCACACCCCGCTCGTGGCGGTCGCCGTGGGAGCCGGCGTGTGGCTCGCGGGTGGCTGGTGGCCGGTGCTGCTCGTCGCCGTCTGGTTCGCGGTCGACCTCGGCCTGCGCGGGCTCGCCGGTTGCGTGCCGGGTGGGTGGCGGTGGACTCGCTCCTGGCCCGCGGTCTCCCTGGTTTCCGCCGCGCTGGCCGGCCTGCTGGTGTGGGGTGGCGTCTCGGCGTCGTTCGTCGGCGCCCTGGTGGCCGTGGGGATGATCGTGCATTCGCTCGGGGACGCGTTCACCCGGGCCGGGGTGCCGCTGCTGTGGCCGGTGGTCCACCGCGGACGGCGCTGGTGGATGGTCCGGGCACCGCTGACCTTCGCCACCGGCGACGGATGGCAGGAGACGGCCGTGCGCTGGGCGTGCCTGGCGGGCACGGTCCCGGTGGCGCTGATGACGCTGTGACCCTGTCCGCTGACACCACCCCGTGGGATCCTGGAATCCCTGCGACACGAGAGATGCCGATGACCCCCGAGATCCTGCCCATGCACCTGCTCGCGCTGCTGGCCGCCCCAGCGGACGCGGTGATCGCGGTGCGCGGCGACGGCTGGGTGGAGGTCGTCCCCGCCAGCCGGGCGGCCGGGGTCGTCGTGTACTCGCGGGAGCGGCTCCTGGAGGACGACGTGCCGCTCACGCCCGACGCGCTCGCCGAACTTGCGGACCGGCTCACCGACTGTGCCGAGATCACCCTCGCGGCGTAACCGTCCCCCGGACGCACAGGAGCCCCCGCCGTGCGCAGTGGCGGGGGCTCACCTAGTGACGAGGGCGACCCTAGCACCCGGGAGTCCCGCTTCTACACTGCCCGCATGGCGAAAACCCTGTACCTCGTGGTGTCCGGCGCTCCCGCTCCGGAGGGCGTCCCTGAGCTCGTCCGGATGCTGCAGGCCGCGGAGTGGACGGTGGTGGTCCTTTCGACGCCGAACGGCGTCCGGTTCCACGATCCCGAGCGGCTGGAGGCGCTGACCGGGCGGCCGGTGCGCGTCGACTACCGGATGCCCGGGACGGGGCGTCCCCTCCCGCCCGCGGACCGGGTGCTCGCCTGCCCTCTCACGTTCAACAGCACCAACAAGTTCGCGCAGGGCATCGCGGACTGTTTCGCGATCGGCCTGCTGTGCGAGATGGCCGGATACGGCGTGCCGACCTACGTGGTGCCGGCGTGCAAGCCGCAGCTCGCCAGCCATCCGGCGTTCCAGCGGTCGCTGGAAACCCTGCAGTCCATGCCCTCGGTGACGCTGCTGCACGATCCGGACGCGCCCTACGAGCGGCGGCTGCCGAGCTGGCGCGAGGTGGTCGACGCCGTCACACTGTGACCAGACCTAGTGACAGGAGGCCCTGTGGACGCAGCCACAACGGGCAGGATGATCGCTCGCGCACGCCGTCGCCGCGGCCTCTCCCAGGCCGTGCTCGCCGGACTCGTCGGCCGCTCCGAATCCTGGCTCAGCCAGGTCGAGCGCGGCAAGAAGGCGGTCACGTCCTACCCCGTGCTCACCCGCCTGGCTGAGGTGCTCCGAGTCCCTGTCGCCGACCTGACCGGCGAAGACGAGGAGGAGCCGATGCGGTATGCGGCGGCCCATCGAATCGAGGCGGCGATGACGAGGTACACCGCCCTGGAGGCGGTCATCGAGGACCGCGGCACCGATCAGCCGGTGAACCTCCGCCACCTACGGCTGGAGGCCGAGAGTGTCTATGCCGCCTACCAGGCCACCCACTACGACGAGGCCGGACAGCGGCTCCCGCGGCTCATTCGTGAGGTCGAGGCAGCGTCCCGGGGGCGGACCGCGGACCGTCCGGCGGTGTGCGCGATCCGGTCCCACGTCTACAACACCACCGCGGCCGTGCTGCGGCGTGTGGGCGAGCGGGAGCTGGCGTGGCAGGCGGCCGACCGGGCGCTGGCTGCTGCGGAGTGGGCGGATGAGCCGCTGCTCGCAGCCGTCGGGGCGTACCGCATGTCCTACGTGCTGATGTCCCGCAAACGCACCGCCGCAGCGATGGAGCTGGCGATGGGTGCGGCCGAGGCCGTCGAACGGCGGATGCACGGCGCCGGCACGCCGGAGGAGCTGTCCGTGCACGGAGGGCTGCACCTGGCGGCGGCGACCGCTGCGGCAGCCGAGTACGACCGGGGCGCCGTACCGAGGTTCCTGCGCGAGGCCCGCCGCTCGGCCGACCTGCTCGGGCGCGACGCCAACCACCACGGCACCGCGTTCGGGCCATCGAACGTGACGATCCACCAGATCAGCACCTCGGTCCAGGTCGGCGACGCCCAGGCGGCGGTGGAGACGGGCGAGGAGCTCGATCTCGACTCGCTGCCGGCCGGACTGGTCGGCCGCCGCGCGCAGGTGCAACTGGATCTCGCGCGCGGGTACACGCAGCGGCGGATGGACGCCGCCGCAGTGAACACGCTGCTCGCGGCCGAACGGATCGCGGCGGAGCTGGTGCGGTACGACCCGGGCACCGCCGAGGTGCTCACCGAGCTGCTCCGTCGGGAGCACCGGCCCTCGACCCCTGAGCTCCGGCCGCTCGCTCAACGCGCTGGGGTGGCCTGAATCACTCACAGGACCCGCACGAACGTGCGGGTCTTTTACCTTTCCGGTGGTACCGGGAACGGGCCGTCGTGCGGCCTACGGTCCTCTCATGCCTAGTGACATGGTGAGCGCCGCCCACGAGGCGACGCTGCGACGACTTCAAGAGACATACCCGGGCTGGCGGATATGGAGGTCGCGGGACCACTACGGCCGTCCGGCCGCGTGGCTCGCGAGCAACTGCGGGGTACCCGGCGCGGCGCCGACGCTGCACGGTGACACCGCCGAGAAACTGGAGGCTCAGCTCCAGTCGCCGCCGCGGGCGGTGTGATGGCCGACGAGGAGCCGACGCCGGAGCAGGCGATCGAGGCGATGGTGTCCGTCTTGGAGGAGACGGGCTACGTCGCAGTCGCCGACCTGGAGCGGCGCGCGGTGGACGTGCGGGTGATGGACGGTGACCGGCTGCTGGGGGCGCTGCTTCTGGTGATCGGCCGGTGGTCGCCGGAGCGGCGCGGCTGGTTCATGGTGGTGCCGGCGAGGCTCGGAATCGAGGTCTCAGACGGGTCACAATTCCGAGCGATCGGGCCGATCGCTCACGACCCGCGAGGAGCGATTCCCCTTATCCGGTCGGAGCTTTCACTGCTGCCGACCATCCCGCACACGTCCCTGATCTGCCGTGATCCGTGGATCATGGCATCCGACATGGACTGACGCGCGTCACACTGGTATCGGGCGCAGCGAGCGCGGGATCATCTCTCGGGGAGGCGGGGGATGCTCGGTCGCCACCCGCAGCAGCTGCAGTGTCCGCCCCTGCTCCCCGGCGGGCCAGCCCACGCCACCCACGCGCGTTCGATCCTCGCCGGCCCGGGGCATCCCCGGGCCGGTCTTCCCCATTCGGGATACGGCTGAATTCTGTCTCTACCTGGCGATACCGTCTCGGTAGAGACCCACGAGGAGGCACTGCGTGACCCTCTATCTACCGGCCGCCTACCTGTCCCAGGTCCTCGCCCCCGAACTCCTCCGCGCCATCGCCGAGGACATCACCAACCCCGACCGCGCGAGCGCCATCGCCGAGCACCTCCACCGCGCTGCGACGGAGGCCGACGACCTCGGCGAGGTCCGCCGCCGGGTGCGCGCGGACTGCGACGGACTCGGCTACGGCGACCTCGAAGCGGCGCGCGTAGGCTCCCGCTACCACGCCAAGCGCGGTGGCCTGCACGGCGAGGTCGCTGAGATCGAGCGATCCCGGATCCAGCGGCTGACCCGCTACACCGGCCGTGCCTACGACGCGTCGGCGGACCCGTGGCCGCTCGCACCGGGAGAGCGCCGACCTCCGTCCGCCGAGGAGCGCCGGGACTACCTGCGCGCCTCCGTGGTCGACGCCGACGCGGCCATGCATGGCCGCGAGCAGCAGCGGCGACGGTTCGGCAACGCCGACGCCGCCGCCCACTGGCTGCGCCGCCACGAAGAGGAGCTGTTCGCAACCTTGGAGGCCGCTTTCGCGGACCGCAGGTTCGCCGAGGCGGCCGAACTCGCGGAGGCGCTCGCCACGCACGTCGCACACGGTGACGACCGCGCCATCGAGCTCCGCGTCGCGCAGGTCCATCTCGACTCGGCGCGGCGTCTCGACGACCCGGCCGTGCTGCGGGACGCGCTGCATCAGCGCGCGTCCGCGCACCGGCACGCCGGCGACTACGACCAGGCGCTCGTCTACGCTCAGATGGCCGCGCAGCTGGTCGACGAGGACGACGACGTCGATGTCCGCGCGGCGGCGGTGTACCAGGTGGCGATGTGCACCGCGATGACCGGGGGGCACGAGGAGGCGATCCCGGCCTACGAGCGGGCGCTCGCGCTGTACGAGCAGGCGGCCGACGACGCCGGGCGCGGAGCGGCGCTGAACGGGCTCGCGTGGTCGATGGCCGGGTCGGGCCGGGGCCATGAGGCCGTGCGGCTCGCACTCCGGGCGATCGATGCGTCCGAGCGCGTCGGGGACGACAACGGGGCTGCCGCCGCGCACGCCACGCTCGGCGACGCGCACAAGGCGGCCGAGGACCGCGCCGACGCCGAGGCTGCCTACCGGAAGGCCCGGGAGCTGTACGTCAAGCTCGACTACAAGCCCCGAGTGCAGGAGATGGATGAGGCGCTCGCCGGGTTGTAGAGAAGCACCTGGGGCGGTACGGACCGTACAGTCCGTACCGCCTTGCTACTGTGGGGGCATGTCTGAGGTCACCCTCCAGGACGCCCGAGCCCACCTCGGCCAGCTGCTCGCCCGTGCGGCGCACGCCGGTGAACCCATCACCATCACCCGGTACGGCCGCCCCGAAGGCGTGCTCATCTCGGCCGACGCCTACGCCGAGCTGCAGGAGCTGCGGCGGGAGAAGGACCGGCGCGACCTGTCCCGGCTGGCTGACGCCGACCAGCGCGGCGACGTGGCCTGGATCCGGTACGACGCCGGAGACCGTGAGGGGCTGCTCGCCGGGCTCGATGAGGCGCTCGGGCTGTGACGATCCGGAGCGTCCTGTGGACGCCCGACGCGCAGCAGGCAGCCCGGAAACTCCCGCGCCGGCTGCGTGAGCAGGTGCGTGACCATCTCGCGGCGCTGGCGACCGGGCCGATCCCGCCGCCGGGTGCGCTCCCGGATCTGGACGTCCCGGACGCCTACCACGTGGTCACGGCGGAGCTGACGATGATCGTGGGCGTGTACCCGGACGAGGTCCGGGTGTGGATCGTGCGCGCGAACACCTGACCCCCCGTCGCCGCTGGTGGCGGGGCGTTCGCGCGGGTATACCGGGATCGTGGATGACGACGAGCCGGGCGAGGACGAGCTGTGGGTGCGCGAACTGTGGGCGGCCCTGTCGCGTGAGGAGCGCGCGGAGATCGTCGCGGAGACGCTGACCGCTGACCCGGTGTGGGAGCGGTACGCCCGCATGCTGATGGAGGAGTAGCCGATCAGCCCCCTCATGACCGTGAGGGGGGACGTATGGCTCAGTGGCCGCTCGAACTTGCTGGTCGTGCCAGCGATCCCGGATGGGCCCGCCGCGCCGCCGCGTGGGTGACGACTCTGCTTCCCACCACGATCCTCACCGCGTGCCCGGCGCTGGCCGAGGTCCCCCGACGTCGGACAGCGGATGACCAGGGTAAATATCAGGGCAAAGCGGAGCATAGGGGGCGTCAGGTAAAGATCGGTTTACCTGGCCGTTCGCGGCGAAGCAAGTTGTATATTATCCAACTTGCTCTGTTTTCCCTGCTCATCGAGCAGTTCCCGCATTGCCGCCGGGGATCGCGCCGCCTGCCGGTACCGCTCCGCGAGTTCCCGCGCTGCCACGGACCCCCACCGGCGAGACATGCGCGGCTGGGGTGGGTGCCACAGGTGCCAGAGCGGGGATCGGCCACGCCACGGAGGACCGCCCAGCGCCGTTAGGGCGTGCGCCCAGGACTCGTCTTCTCCCGACCAGCCGACGAACCGGTGGTCGAGCGGCACCTCTTCGTAGAGCCGCCGCGGGAGGGCGACGATCCCTCCGCCCGGCCACCCGGGGTACGGCGGCTGGGTGAGCGGCATGCGTGGGTGCGGCTCGGCGCCGGCGAGCACTTGGGACGTCGCCTGTTCAGTGAGGCGGTGGACGGGGCCGTGCGGCATCGCCCACGCCGCACCGTCCCGGACCGCGTCGATCGCGGCGGGGATCCCGGGCGACCAGCAGTCGGCGTCGGCGACGACGAGCAGGTCGCCGGTCGCCCGCGGCAACGCGTTCGCGACAGCAGCGGCTTTGCACCACGGCCCTGTCATCTCGCCGACGAGCACTTGGTGACCGAGATCCCGCCAGCGGGGGCGGACCCAGTCGAGTGCCGCACGGCGGTGATGGCACGGGTTGTCAGTCGCCCAGGGGATGATCACAGAGACTCGACCATGCGCACCCATTCGGCCAGCTCCTCCCCGGGGTCCAGCTCGGCCGAGCGCGCCTTCGCCTTCTTCGACGCGAGCCGCCACTCGCCGGGCTCCAGGAGCCGCCGGATCTCCCGCTCCCACCCGCTCAGGTCGGTCCGCCGCACCCATGTCCCGGCTTCGCCGAGCGCCTCCTTCAGGCCCGGCGTCGGTGCGGCGATGGTGGGGATGCCGCTGACGGCGGCCTCGATGGAGACGAGGCCGTAGCTTTCGTACACGCTCGGCATGAGCAGCACCTTCGTCCGCGCCCAGATATCCCGGCGCGGGTCCGGCGTGTGGGGCTGGATGCGGACATTCGGCAGGTCGCGGACGATCTGCTCGCCGTGACCGCCAATCACGCCCATGAAGTGAATGTCAGGCATCCGCTCTGCCAGCGCGCAGAAGATCTCGCCGCCCTTGTCACGGTTGAGGTTCACCAGCGTCACCCGGTCGCCCGGCCGTGTCCGGTGCCGATCGGCGTCCACGGGCGGGTGCACGACGAGCGTCTGGGTGCCGGGCATGACGGCGCGGCGCCGGCGGTAGTAGTCGGCCACCCAGTCCGTGTTGAACACGGCGAGGTCCGGGCGCCACCTGCGGCACACGGCGAGCGCGCCGGGGAACGTGTTGTGGAAGACCAGCGCCACGCGGGGCGAGCGGCCCCGCCGGGTGCGGGCGTAGTGAGCGGCGTGCGGCGCCTCCTGGTGGTGCGACACCAGGACGTCCGGCGCCAGCTGGTCGAGCAGTTCGACCACGGATCCGCGCTCGCCGGCGCACTGCACCCGGATTCCCTCGTGCCGGTACTCGTCCGGCCCGCGCTCGTGCGACGTGACGACCACCTCCACGTGGTGCCCGGCGTCAGCGAGCGCGCGGAGCATGGCGTGCAGCATCACCTCACTGCCCGCCATATACCAGGGGACGTAGTAGTGGACGAGGGCGACCACACGCATCAGGGGCGCTCCCACAGGTAGTAGGCCAGCACGTCACCGCACACCGAGTCCGTCACCCCCGGACCGAGCACATCCAGCATCGCCTCGAAGCTCCACTCGGACAGGTGGGCCTCCAGCCAGTTCCCGTTCACCGCGCCCTGCTCCAGGTGCAGCACCGGGACCGACACGAGAAGGCGCCGCGCCCATCTCTGCAAACGCCGCACGAGCACCGGGACCTCGTCGGCGGGGAGGTGCTCCAGCATGTCGCCGACGATCACGAGGTCGGGTTCGTGCGCGACCGTGTCGAGGTCGAGGTGGCGGATGTCGCCGAGCACCACCTCGTCGTACAGCTCGCGCAGGCCGAACTGCGTGACGTAGGGGCCCCACGCCTCCACCGCCACCCACCGGGCGTTCGTATCCGCGCGGGCGAGCCGGGAGTACGTCCCGTCACCCGCGCCGACGTCCACCACGACCTTGGGGTTCGCGGCGAGGATCCGGTCGCGGGCCCAGCCCTTGTTCTCCCCGTCGGAGGTCGGCACTACGAACCGTCGCCGGGGCGCGGGGTGTGCGGGGCGAGGTAGCCGGCGAGTCCGGCCAGCAGGGTGACGGCCGCCGCGGCGACGGTCTCCGGGACGTCCAGGCCGAACAGCCCGGCGATGTACACGAGCACGGTGACGGCCGCGCCGCTGACGGTGGCGACGGCGACCTTCGTTTCGATCCTGGCCACGGCGGGCTCCTTATCTGCTCGATGAACCATCAGCGGTGCGCCTTGACGAACTGGGAGAGGATCTGCTTCGCAGCAGCGCCGGTGATGCGGTCACCGAAGTCCTGGCGACTGCCTTCGGCCTTGCGGGCGGCGAGCACCGCGCGGGCGGTCGCGGGCCCGTAGTCGCCGTCGATCCCCGCCGGGCCCAGGTCGTGACCGCCCGCGCGCAGCAGTTCCTGGAGGAACTTGACGCGTTCTCCGCTGTCACCCTGAGACAGTCCCACCATGTCTTCCTCCATCCCTCCTGCGGCGTCGGCTCCCGGCGCCTTCGTGAACGTGCCGTCCTTGACCATGGCGTAGGCCCGATCACCGGGGCACGACGTCGCGATGAAGTCGCGGTGGCCGCGCACCGTCCCGGCGACGCCCCGGTCCATGAGGTAGCCGCGGAGCTGACGGACGGCGTCGATCTGGACGGCGGTCGGGGTCTCGGTCGGCCCGGACATGAGGCTCACGGAGTAGTACGTCGAGTTCCCGCCGGGCTGCGCGGCCTGGATCCTGTTCAACCCGCGGCCCTCGAAGACGTAGCCGTGCGGGCAGGCGGCGAAGGAGTAGCCGATGTCCACCCACCCGTTGGTGTTGATGTGGAAGTTCCGGGTGGCCCGCCAGTAGGAGAGACAGGCGGAGTGCGCCTGCCCGGCGAGGCCCTGGTTCGAGCCGTCGTAATGCACCACGAGACCGGAGCGGGGGTTGGCGTGGCCAGCCGTTGTCGCGGGCCAGCCCAGTTCGGATCTTCGGATCAACTTCATGCGGACACTCCTTGTCACGTCGGTGTGGGCGCCGGCGCGGGCTCGCCAGCGGGGCCAGGTGGACCGGACGGCCCCGGCGGTCCGGGAGGGCCAGGAGGCCCCTGCTCGCCGCGCTCACCCTGCTCGCCACGGGGTCCAGCGGGTCCCTGGGGGCCGGTGGGGCCGATCGGTCCGGGCTCGCCGTCGACGCCGTCCCGGCCGTCCTCACCGGCGGGCCCGGACGGTCCAGGCAAGCCGTCTCTGCCGGGCCATCCGCGCGGGCCGGTCTCACCGGGAGGTCCCTGCAGCGGGGCCGGAGCGGGCGTGACGACCGGGGTGCCGCCGAGCTGCTCCACCTGGCGGGACAGGGCGTCGGCGTCCCGGCGGAGCTGGGAGAGCTGGTGCGCGTTGTACTGCACGGCCACCGCAACCAGGCAGAACGCTGCGGTCACCGCGAGTGCGAACCCGACGTGCCGCCACGTCTCGCCGGGGATGCGCGGCCATCGGCGATGGCGCCGGGCGGTCATGACCCGCCCCTGAACAGGGCGTCGAGGTAGGGCAGCACCACCGTCGCCAGCGGGATACCGACCGCGGCGAGCCACCACCGCCGGTCCGCGACCCGCTGCCGCCGCTCGTCGGCGATCTGGCCCCGCACCGCGCCGACGCCCTCCTCAGCCTCCTTGCGGACCGCGGCGACGTCGCTCTTCAGCTCGGCGATCTCCGTCTGGATGGCGGCGTGCTGGACCGCGTAGATGTCGCTCGACACTGTTCGGTCCAGGCGCTGGGAGATCTCCGCCCGCAGCTCCTGCTGCCCGCGCTCCACCCGCCCGATCAGCCGGGCGAGTTCGCCGAGCGTCATCTGGTCCTGCTCCACCGCCACCTCCTTCGCTATGAGGCTTCGTCAGGTGGGACGTTCGTCTCCCACGGAGTTGCCTCAGTCGTGCTAGTCGTGGTGACCACCCGCACTTGATAGAAGTCCTTGAGCGCCTCTACCACCGCTTCCATCGCGGCGGCCTCATCCGTGCCAGGGAAGAGTCCCCGAGGGAGTGAGAAGGACGCCGGGTCTTCCTCGGGCCACTCGTGATGAGGCGGCGAATACTGGATCACGTGCGACGTTCTTGTCTGAGCGGTCACGAATTCTCCTCCGGCGCCGGTGCGGGCTCAGGTTCTCCGGTGGGTGGCGGCACCTCGACACAGTTGCCAGGAGGCGGGGTCCACCTCGGAGGTTCCGGACGCTCAGGCTCGGGATCGGGGATGAGGGGGCCGTCGATGACCTGTCCAGGCTCGAACATGGGACTCCTATCCGTTGATGGGCGGTGCGGCTGCGGGGTCGGTGATCGGGTCCGGCGTCAGCCCGGCGTCGGCCGGCGGGGCGGGCCGGTAGAGCGGGCGGACATCGAGGCTCATCGTCACGGACGGCCCGGATCCGCGCACCTGGTAGCCGAGCACCCGGAAGTTCCCGTCGATCATGGATCCGGTGGGGTCGGTGATCTGGACGACATCGCCCAACTGCACGCGTGGATCCGGGAGCACCTCGACGGCGCCCGTCAGCGGGATGGACGCGGCCGTCCAGGTGATCAACCTCAGGGCGATCTGATCCGCCCAGAACGCGTTCTGGATCCAGGGGCTTGCGCCGATCTCCAGGGCCTGGACGCCGTAGCGGGCGATCGACGTCGCGTCGGTGCGGGTGACGGGCAGCATCGTGGTGGAGGACGGCTGCGCCCACGCCAATCGCAGCGACGGCGTGTTCAGGGTGGAGTCGGTGGCGGCGTAGGCGGCCGTCGAGGAACGGTTGTGGTAGGTGATCACCGGGGCGCCGGTGTCCCAAGTCATCTCGATCTCCACGGGCGCGATCGCGCCGGTGGAGGTGACGAGTTTGACGGCGGACGGCCCCGACGTCGGCACCGTCGAGGCGGTGTAGAGCATCGGGGTGCGCATGGCCTGCGCCCGGCCGGAGAGGTCCGGCGTCACCGACACCGACGAACTGCCGGGGATGGTCGTCACCGAGCCGTGCGTGTAGGACTGCGTCGGCGTCGTCGCGCGCCCCTGGACCTCCAGCCCGACCTGGACCATGTTGGCGACGCCGTCGATCTCCTCGGACACCGTGACGTCGGCGATCTCGCGGGCGGCGGTGACGGTCAGGTCCGGGGTGACACCGGAGCTGTCCGGGGTGACGAACTCATACCGCCTGAAGTGGAAGATCCCATCCTCGTCCCACCCCATATAGGAGAGGTTGGCCTGGGCGATGGAGCGGAGCATGTCCCACCATGTCCCGGACGTGTCCGGGAGGACGTCGAGGCCGTACTGGGAATTGCCGGGCGGGGTGGAGAACTCCATCAGGTCGACGGCGGCGGCGCGCTGCCATGTCTCCACCACGGGCACCGTGCCGGACACTCGGGCCACCCCGACGCACTCCATGGGGGCGGCTGACGTCGCGGTGATGGTGTGGAGCAGCCCCCAGACAGGCGCGGCGCCGCTGTAGGTGGGGGAGGCGTACAGGGCGCCGTCGGGCTGGTACAGCCAACCGCGGACCTGGGTCGCAGCGGAGGTGGTGGTCATGGCGATCTGCCACGACAGTTTGAATCGGCCGGCTTGGTTCGCGGTCGCCGGGAGCGTCCACGTCGCCGACCCGCCATCGACCGCGGCGCGCATGGCGCGCGTGGCCGGGTCATACGACAGGGTCACGGTGGTCGGCGTCGACGTCTCCGTCTGCCGCCACACCAGCTCAACCTGGGACGAGGCGTTGTCCGAGGTGTTGCGCTTGTAGAACCACCAGTCCACCTGGAGCGTGGACTGCTGCGACAGTGTCCGCCGCTGCGGCGCCCACGTCACCGACCACTGGCCGCTGCTGACGTAGGGGCCGGAGTTCCACGGGCTCCGCGCAGGGTCGTATCCGAGGAACCCCGACGACGAGACGCGCATCCCGAGGTTGGCCTCGACGCTGCCGAACATCGACGCGAAGAACACGCTGTTGGCTCTCGGCGGCGGCGACGTGTAGATCCCCGACATGCGCAGCGCGTGGTCCACCGCCCACGCCGCCTTGATTCCGTAGAGGGACGGGGCGACCGCCGGCGGGAGCCACGCCCGCCCACGCAGCAGCTCCGCACCGTCCAGCGCGGTCACCTGCGCGGTACCGGCCCGGGAATCCGCCGTGATGTCGCGCACCCGACCGCGCAGCGTCTGGAACTGCTCCTCCTCCAGCCCCCACGCCAGGACGCAGGACTGGCCGGGGCGGGTGATGTCCGCGGTCGCCCGGGGCGCCCACGGGGAGTACCGCTGCGCGGCGGTCTGCGTCCCGTCGCCCGTCAGGGTGATCTCCGCCTGCGCGGCCGAACTCCCGATCGGCGCGGCCACCGCAGCGGGCAGGCCGGTGTCATACCCGCGATCCACCGACCACTCGGCCACCTCGTCGGTGACGTCGACGCCGCCGAGCCGCACCGTCGCGGCGTAGCGGCGCTCCCCGGCCGCCAGCGCGTCGACGAGGTCCTGGCTACCGGGTCGCACTCGACCTCACCTCCACCATCTCCAGGCCGATCGACCGCAGCGGCAGCCAGCTGGGGGTGTCGTCCATCGAGACGACGCTGTAGGTCGGGGACCCGTCGCCCAGCGGCGGCAACCCGTCCGCAGGCGGGGCGTAGGCGAGTTCTGCGGCGCCGATCACGCGGACCCCGGTTCCGGCGTCCAGGACGGCCTGCGCGGCGACCAGGACGGCGCCGGCCGGGGCGTCGGCGGAGATCTCTCCAGCTCCGGCGGCCGACGTCGCCTCGCCGAGGATGACCCCCGACAGGTCAGAGAACCGGAGCCGTATCCGCGCTCCCGCGTAGATCGTGGACGTCCCGGTGGTGGCGAGCCGCAGGTACACGGGCATGCCGGGCGCGACGGGCCATCCGGCGTCGCCGTGGTAGGGGTGCCGCCAGGTGAGCACGTCCCCGGCGGCGGTGTTCTGGACGCACGCGTACCGCACCCCGCCGCTCGTCGCGGTGACGAGCGCACCCGACCCGGTCAGCGTGTACAGGTCTGTGACGCCCACCGTCCCTGTGACGCCGGCCAGGGGCCACCCCCGCGACTGCTCGGCGCGCAGATGATTCCGCGCGGCCGGGTCGATCGCGTCGATGGTGGCGTCGGCGCGCTGTGAGGCGAGCGCCAGCTCGGCGAGCGCGTCGTAGTCGTCCGGCGGCAGGGACTCCCAGGTCCAGGTGGTGCGGCGCGGGGCGAGCCGGGTGCGCGACGTGGTGACCGCCCCGTACAGCGACACGTGCTCCGCGGCACCGAGCGCGCGCGGACGGGACCACTCCCGAGGCCGCTCACCCACCCGCCGCAGCGCACCCAGCGGACCGATCCACAGATCCGCCACCGGCGCCGCCGTGGCGGGCGGCAGCTTGGGGATGACCTCCGGCTCCGTCCACATCATGATCAAATTGATCGCGCTCTGCCCGGTCGCCGTGACCGAGATCGTGCCCGCCTTCGAGCCCGGCGTCCCCGTGAGCTGCCGCCGCAGCCAGAACGCGCGCACCTGGAACGTCGCCAGCGCGCCGAGCGGCGCCGAACTCGCCCACCCGGCCACACCCGGCGGTGTCTCGGTGGTCGACGACGTGACGACCGCCTGCTGCGCGGTCGCGTTGTCCGCTGACGCCGGGGTCGGGTCCACCGCCACCGACAGGCCGGGGCCGGTCGTTGACACCTGGACGTCCGTCGCACTACCGGTGTCCAGGAGCACGAACAGGCACCGGTAGTCCGCCTGCCCGGCCGTGTCGGAGAGCAGGGTCAAGCCAGCCGGTTGGGTGGTGGACGCGTAGCGGCCGGTGGAGCGCAGCGGAGTGGACGCCTGCGCCGACCCGGCCGTCGCGTCCCGATCCGACAGCCAGAGACTGAGCGGCACGGTCACCTCCTCGCTAGCTGGCGTTGGCCGCGCTCGGTCGCGCGGGCGATCTCCTGGGAGTCGACGACGAGGACGACGTCGCGCCCGGCGAGCGCCTCCACCGCGGCGACGAGCGCTCCGAGCCGGTCCGCCTGCCCGGCCGCGCGTTCCGTCGACGCGGACAGCGTGGCCTCCCCGGCGATGTCCGGCAGGACCGCGGCGCCGGCGAGCCGGGACGCGGCCGATGCGACGAGCGACTCGCCCTGGGCCATGCCGTCGGCGAGCATCGCGGCGAGGTTCCGCCCGGCCTGGTCCATGGGGTGTGTGCGGAGGGGGCCGCGGCGTGCCGGGCTGAAGGGCCAGAAGTCGCGGACCGACTGCGCGATGCTGGAGATCTGCCGCCACAGCGCGCCGATCGCGCGGTTGATGCCGTCCATCAGGCCGTAGATCAGGTTCAAACCGGCGTTGACCAGCCACGATCGGGCGCGCGAGAACGCGGACATGATCCGCCCCGGCAGCGAGACGAGGTACTGGATCGCGCCGCTGACGGCCGCGACGATCCGGTTGTGCATGCGGCCGATCGCGGTGCCGATCGCGGTCCCGACCCGCTGGGCTGACCTCTGGAGCGAGTACAGCCGCGTGACCGCCCGCACGATCCACGAGATCACGGCGGACAGGCCCGTCACCACCAGAGCGAGGCCAGCGACCAGCAGTTCGATCGCCGGGGTGAGGATCGTGATGATCCGCGCCCAGGAGCGCGACTGTTCCGCCGTCAGCAGCAGCAGTTCGGGGAGCACCTGCAGGACGGGCAGGAGCGCCTGCACCAGCTGCGGGATGAGCGGCGCGATCGCCTCGACCAGTTCAGTGAACCCGGCCGACAGCTCCGGCATCGCGGGCGTCAGGCTGTCCGCGAGCGTCTCGGCGACGAGCTGCAGGCTCGGCGCGATCGCGATCAGCGCTTCCGCCAGCGCCCCGGCGAGCACGCCGACGAGTTCGCCCAGCGCGGGCAGCAGTGGGGCGAGCGCGACCATGATGGCTGAGAGCGCCTCGCCGACGAGCTGCAGCGCTCCCGTGGAGACGAGTGCGTCGATCCCCTCGCCGAGACCGTTGATGAGCGCCGTGAGCCCCGGTTCAAGTTCAGCCAGCGCTGGCACTAGCCCGTTGATGGCCGAGGTCAGCACCGGACCCAGCGCCTCAGCAAGCCGGCCGACGATCGGGGCGAGCGTCCCCACACCCATCACCAGAGCGCCGAGCACGGGGGTGAGCGCGCTGCCGAGATCGGTGAGGCCCTGGAAGATTCCCTCCAGGGCGCTCATGCCCTCCGCAGACGCCAGGAAGTCGTCGAGGCCGCCGGTGAGCTGGTCGAGGGTGGCGAGGATCCCGCCGTCCCCGGCCGCCTCGAAGATCGCCCCGAGGATCCCGGCGACATTGCCCGCGATGCTGCCGAGCTGAGAGAACGCCGTGATCGCGCCGTCGATCCACTCGGTAACGCGGCCCGATTCCGCTGCGGTCGTCGCCCAGTCCCGGAACCGCTCCGCCGCGTTGTCGAGCGCGGCCCAGAGCCGCTCCACGTAGGGCAGACCGGCCGTGCCGATCGCGGCGAGCCCGGAGAGGAACGCGGGAAGCGCGCCCTCCGCGTTGCGGATCGCGGTCGCCGTCGACGCGAACGTCTGGTCGATGAACTGGACCGCCTGCGCCGAGCTGGCGAACTCGGCGAGCTCAGATGCGGCCCCGCCCATCGCGTCGGCGACGTCGACCATGCCCCGCTGCAGCGACGGCAGCAGCCGCGCGGAGATCTCCGTGAGATCGCCCGCGAACTGGGCGAAGAACGCATCCTGGACGGACTGCTGCAGGTTGCGGAACGCAGGCGTCAGCGCCTGCACCTCGCCGACGAACGACCGCGCCGCCGGTGACAAGCGCTCCAGAGCCTCGGCGAGCTTTTCGGCGTTGCCCTCGGCAGCGGCCGTGATCGCGTCGCCCACGCCGAGCGTCGCCACCCGCATCGTCGCCATCGCTGCCCCCGCCGACGACGCCACCGCTGGGAGGGCTGCCAGCGCGCCGGCGAGCGGGGCCAGCGCCGCGCCGACCTGCACCACCGGTACGACTGCGGCCGATGCGGCGATGGCGAGGCTGGATAGGCCCGCGATCTCCCAGCGCCGCTCCGGATCGCCGCCCCCGTCGCCGCGCAGCCCCGACAGGGCGTCGCCGAGCCGGGAGAGCGCGGACTGCGCGCGGGCGAGGGACGGCCGGTCGACGGCGACGCGCACCTCAGCGGTGCGGTCCCGGGCGACGCGGGCGAGTTCCGCCTGTGCTTGGGCCGCGCCCCGCAGGTCCATCCCGACGGAGACGTCGGCGAGTTGCCGTTCGAGGTCGCGTTTGATCCGGATCGCGTCTGCGGTGATTCTGCGGGCATCAATCCGGGTCGGGATGTTGACGGTGAGAGTGCGTTCGAGTCGTTCCAGGCTGCGCTGCAGGTCGACGCGGAACGAACTCGTGTCCGGCGCCACCCGGACGTTGACGCGGCCGACTGATCGCCCACCGGGACCCGGCATGAGGGGTCACCCCCTCGCATGGATCGCTATGCGGCTGGTGGGATGGGGCGCGGGCCGCGCTGGTTGAGTTCGGCGACCGTGATGACCCGGGCTTTCTTCGTCTCGCCGGGTCGGGGGTGCGGCTTGAGCTTGTACCTCCTGCCGACCTGCGCCTTCGTGCCCTCACGAGTGAAATCGATCAGCTCGGCCAGCAGGAGCGCCTGGTGCACCCCCGACTGCCAGGTCCGCCACTCCTCAACCTCAGACCGGGTGCGCTCCGCCGCCGCCGACGCGGCGAACGCCGCGTCGGCCGGCAAGTGGTCCACCAGCGCGAGTACGAGGTCCGGCCGCGGCCCCCGGCCCCGGCACACCTGCGTGAGGTCGAGCTGGTAGTAGCGGAGCAGGTCCGCATACAGCGGCCCTCCGTGGTCGCGGATCAGCCTTCGGAGGGCAACAACCCCCCCAGATCCTGGTCCCCCACATACCCCATGATGATCCGGAACCGGGCCATCAGCGGCAGCCGGTCGATCCGGGCCGCGTCCCTCTTCGTCGGCGCGGCGGCGGCGAGGAGTTTGCTGATGATGGGCATGACCTCGTGAAGCTGACCCATACCCACCCCGGCGTCCTCCTTGAGATTGGTGATCGCGGTGATGGCGTCCAGGAGGGTCTGGTCATGTTCCGATCCGAGGGTCATCAGCGGGCGCAGCGTGATCTCGTCACCCTCTGGCATCACCACCACGGTGCCGGCGGACTCGGGCTGCTGCAGGGCGGACAGGTCGATCTTGGCCATGCGGACCTCCCACTGCGGACCAGGGTGGGCCCGGCGCGCGGGGGTCCGCGATCCCACGCGCCGGGAGTATCAGGAGCCGGTTCCGGCGCGCTTCGCGCCGATCTGGAAGAGATAGTCGAGTTCAGAGGCTCCAAGGACGGTGGCGCCCACGGGGTACCCACTGAGGTTCTCCGGGTCAAGCTCAACGTTGTCCACCCGCAGCATCGAGGCGCGCGGGATCCAGAAATCCGCGAACGCGCTCCCGTCATCGATTCGGATGTACATACACCCCTCGACCGGGACCGGCGTGCCCTTGGAGACGTTGTAGTAGTCGCCATCCATGGTCGATTGCCCGTAGTACAACTCGTAGGTCGACTCGTCCCACTGCAGCAGGGTGAACGCGAACTGATGCGTGATGGGGGACACGGCCTCGCGGGCCGCGCTGTTCTGCCAGGTCGGGAGTGTGGTGCGCTCGCCGCCCTCCTGGTTGATGGTTAGAGGCGACTCGCGGGTCGTGTTGCCGACCTCCTCCAGCAGCGGGCCCGGGTCGTAGGGGTCGGTCGGACGGGTGGCCGTGCCGGTGCGGTCGAAATAGATGTGCCCCGCGCCGGGGACTACGAGCGCGCCATCGTCGAGCGCCATGAGTTATGCCTCCATTGTCAGCCCAGGTCGGGGCGGATGTTGATCTGGTGTGTGGCCTGGTAGCGGTACACGTTGTGATCTTCGGTGTCGCTCGGGAGCAGGACCGGGGCGGATTGTTCGGCGAACCAGGAGAGGTAGCCGACGCCGGACACGATCACCTGCGGCGTCGTTGACGCCTCGTACAGCGCGTCGCGGACGGCCTGGGCGAGACCCTCGGCCTCGGCGTCGGATTCCGCCCACACTTGGACGTCCACGAGCGCCTGGTCGAGGAACCGGGGGTGGATCGACGCCCCGCCAGCGCGCCGCGCCATCACGAACGGCAACGGCATCTGATCGGGGATCCTCGTCCCAACGGTGACGCCGGGGCCGAGCGCCGGCCGGAGGATCCCCACCAGCAGCGCGTCGACGCGAGGCAGCAGCCTAGCCATCCGGCGCCATCCCGATCGCGTAGTGCAGCGCGTACACCCCCTGCGACGCGCCACGGCCGCGCGAGCCGGTGCGCCCGTACTCGATCGCCACCGCGTTCCCGTCCGGGCCGTCGTCAACCAGCTCCACGAACGCGTCCGACCTCCGGCCGCGGATGACCTCGATGCGTGCCCGGCCGGACTCCCGGTGCTGCGCGAGACGGGTCCGGGCCCGGGTGGCGAGGATCTCGGCGCGCTCAACCACTGCGGGCTGCACCTCGTGCGCCACGATCCGGTCCACGTCGCGAAACACCTGCGCCATCACTACCCCCTTCGTCAGGCGGATCCTGCGGGTCCTTGCGCTGGCGGAGCAGCGCGTCCACGTGCGCTGTCCGAGGCGACATGCCGTAGCGGCGCGGCGTTCCGATCACGTCCCACCACGTGTTGGCGTTGTTCACCCAGCGGACCCGCGCCCACGGACCCAGCGGCGCAGTCCGGGCGATCAGCCGGTATGTGGTGACGAGGTCCTGGCCGACCGCCGACAGCTCGTCGGAGGTGACCGGCTGGATGCTGCACCGGATCACGACGGGATCGTCTGCGGGCGCCCACACCTCGTTGCCGAGGTCGTCCGTGGTGAGCACCTGGGGGTAGATCTCGACCAGCTCGGCGCCGGAGTCGAGCAGGCTCACGGCCAGCACCGCCCCGGGACCCACGGATCCGGCGGACACCCCGCACCCGAACGGACGACCGGCGTGATCGTCCAGGCCCCCCGCGACGCCCCCAGCAGCGCCCACTCCGAATCCAGGATCAGCAAGTAGCCGGCCGCCGCGGCGACGTTCAGCGAGTACGAGTAGTTGCCCTCGGTCTCCTGGCGGTAGCCGTCAGGGTTTTTCAGGACCCGGATGACGGCGTTGGCCTCGACCATCACCACCAGCGCCAGGTAATTCGGATCCGCGGCCACCCGTTCGTCCAGGTCGCGGATCCGCGCGCGGATCATCGCCTCGACGTCATCCAGGAGCGTCGCCGCGAGCTGCTCCTCCTCCGGGGTGAGGGGACGGCCCAGACGGGCCTGCACGTCCTCTACGGTCGCATACGCCATCGCCGCCCCCTCCCAGATCAGGAGCCGCCGGCGGTGAACCGGACGAACCGGTCCTCGTCGCGCAGAGCGAACCCGATCTCCAGTTCCGCGCGGATGGCGAACATGTTGCGCTGCCACAAGTTCAACACCGTGCCGTCGGAGTCGGTCAGCGTCGCCTGGTCGGACTCGCTGATGCTGATGCCGGTGACCATGCCGTACATGGCACTGCTCCAGTCGCCGGCGAACCCGACCGTGCCCGCACCATCCGACACGTGCCGCGACTTGTAGGCCGGGCGCCCAAGCAGGGTGCCGATCGACCGGCCCTCCGACTGGAGGTTGGAGATGAACAGGGGACGTCCCGTGTTGTCCTTGGCCTGCAGTGCCAGACCTTCACCGGAACCGTCGAACACCCACGCGGACACGTCGCCGTTCGCGGCGGACACGTCCACGATCGCCTGCACCAGACCGTCGTAGAACCCGCCGGACAGGTCGACCTCGGGGACGCCGGCCAGCGTGTCGAACCCGGACCCCGGGGACGGCCCGAACAGGACGGTCTCGTCGAACAACCGGGCGATCGCGCCCGCCAGACGCCCCCGCAGCGCGTTGTACAGCGTCGGCAGGTCCCGCCGGAACTCCATGGAGAACGGCTCGATGACCGCCAGCTTGTACGGGGTCAGCGTCTTGTTGGACAGGGTGCCGCGACTGACGGGCTTCTCGTCGGTCTCCGCGACCCACTCGGCGGTCGGGTCACCGGTGATGATCGGGATGGACACGCCCCGGCCCGGGATGTCGATCCGCCGGGCCAGCTGCATGATGATGGACGCCTCCTGGGCGTCCTGCCAGATCTCCGACGATACGGCCGGGGGCAGGTAGACCCCCTGCGTGGTGCGGTTGATGTCGATACCCGCCATCGCGGGCCTCCTCTCTCGCCCCCGGATTGGTCAGGGGCACACGCCCCTCGACGGGGCAGCTAATTGGCGAATAGGGCCGCGAACTGGTCGGCGGTGCTCCCGCCCCCGGGCGGTGACTGACCGCGGGTCGGGTCGGGCGCCGGTCCCGGCTTGGGCCTGGCTTCCTCGGCGTGGGCGGCGAGCTTGGTGGCGAGCACCTTCGCGCGCTCGTCCAGCTCCTCCTCCGACTCGCCGGTCAGGAAACCGAGCAGCTCGTCATCGAGGCCGTGCCGGCGAGCGGCACGTTCACGCCACAGCTCGTGCTGAGCCCGCGACGCGGCACCGAGCGCTTCCTCGTAGGAGCCTTGGAGCTTCTCCAGCTCGCTCTTCTGGGCGTCCTCTAGCTCCCGGAGGCGCTCAGCAGCCGGGACGAGGTCCTTGACGCGTGCCTCGTGCTTGCGGGCCAGCGTCTTCCACTTCGCGGCTTCGGCTTCCCAGTCCTTCTCCGCGCGGGGCTTCGCGGCTTCGGCCTCCATGTCGGCGGCCTGCTCACCGGGAACGTCCACTACGGCGTCGGGACTGGTGTCGGTGGTGTCGGACATGTGGTTCTCCCGTGTCGGGTCGGACGGTGCGCGCCCCATGTCGGGGCGCGCAGATCACCCCGGCACCGTCACGGCCCCGGGGTGGTCTTGGGGTCAGGCGGCCTGACGGCCGCCTTCCTGCTGTTCTTGCTGGCGCTGGTCGAGGTAGCGGCGCCAGTCCCGCAGGGTTCCGTTGGCGTGCTTGTCCCACAGGCGGGACAGCTCCAGGTACTGGTCGCGGCCCTCCCAGTCGTCCCGCCGGAAAACGCCGACGATTTCGCAGTCACAGTGATCGTGGAAGGGTTCGCCGGTCGCCACCGCGTTCCGGCCGCGCCCCTCCGAACGCAGCAGCGCCGAGTCCGCCGAGCGGTACACCGGCCCCCGGCTGGCGAGCATGGTGCAGAACGCGCAGTTGGAGGCGCCGGTGAGTCGGCGGGCGTAGCCGAGGGCGCGCCGGTCGTGCCGGGCCGCGTCGATGATGCCCTGCCGGCCGCCGTCCCGCGCGTGCCGGTCCGCGACAGCGACGGCTTCCTCTACGAGGACCGTCGGTACCGGGCCGTCCTCGTCCAGCGCATCCAGGCGCGGCCGGACCATCTCCCGCCACCCCTGACCGAGCGCCTCCGGCGGGTAGTTCCGCCGCGGGAACTCCACCGGGGAGTCCTCGCCGAGGACCCGGTCGCGTTCGTCGCGGTAGGCGCGCTCGGCGAGCCGCCAGTACTCCGCGCGCGCCCGGTACACCGCCGGGTAGGCGGCCTCCACCAGCGCAGACCACTCCGCACCCGTCAGGCGGGGACGCAGGCCGACGCGCAGCATCGGCAGCAGCACCGCCCGCAGCGCACGCGCGATCGCCGCGCGCCGACGCTGCCGCTCCTGCGGCGTCACGCCGGCACCTCCTCGGACGACTCAACCGGCGCGGCCTGGTCGAGTTCGAGGAACCGCACCGCCGGATCCGTGTCGCTGAGCGACCGTAGGTGGCGCCGGTACTCCGGCGACCACCCCATCTGCTCCCACGCCGCCTCCTGCGGCAACAGCCCGGCCTGGTAGAGCTTGACGACAGCGTCCGCACGGGCCGCATATGTCGGGGTCGACGGGTCTCGCCACACCGTCTCCATCCGCCGGGCAGCGGCGTCGTCATCGCCGACCACACGCAGGGCGAGCCTCATAACGCGTTCCCACGCCTCCCCGAA
Organism: Marinactinospora rubrisoli; assembly: GCF_042664915.1. Taxonomy (NCBI): domain Bacteria; kingdom Bacillati; phylum Actinomycetota; class Actinomycetes; order Streptosporangiales; family Nocardiopsidaceae; genus Marinactinospora; species Marinactinospora rubrisoli. Next base: position 34,674 of record NZ_JBHTBH010000014.1, on the reverse strand, counting down.
CGCGCGCGCACGCCGCTCCGCCCGTTTCACCAGGCGCGCCTCGCTGGAACGGATGGCGTCGGCGGACGCGGGGTTGTCCGTGCTCAAGCCGAGGAAGTGCGGCGGCAGTCCCGTTACGGATGCCACCAGGCGCGCGTAGTGGTTGATGACCTCGGTAAAATTCCGCAGGTCAGCGCCCTGCAACTGCCCGATCCGGGCGTCCTGGTTGCCGAGCGCCAGGAACCGGCCGATGTACGCCTCCCACACCGGCACGGGGTTACCGTCCGGGTCCTGGAAATCGGTCTGCGTCGCCCCGAGCACGTACCGCTGCGGGACCGCGAGCATCTCCTGAGCCGCCTGCAGGTTCGTCAGCGAGCGGCATGCGGCGTCCGTCAACGCCATCACGTCGCGCATCTCCGTCACCCCATGGCGGTGCGCCAGACGGGCGCGGTTCACCAACGGCACGACCGCGACCTCGTCGAGCGCGAACCGGTCATCGGACTGGACCACCCACCGGCCATTCAACCGCCGCCAGTAGACGTTGCGCCCCGGCAGGTAGAGCACCGCCCCGGACGGCTGGTCGGTCTCGTCGCGCTCCCACACCCGCGCCGCAGCGGCGATCCGGCGGGTGGCCGGGTCGATGTTCACGGCCATGGTCCGCGCGGACTCCACCGTGATCACCGGCGGGTCGTCAGCAGCCTCGCCGGTCGACACGGTGACGTAGGAACGGCCGAGCACCAGCGCATCCAGATGTGCGAGTGAGGACTCCTCGTCGAGGTCGTTGGCCTGCCACCAGTCCCACAGCCGCTCATCCGCCGAGGTGTCGCCGCCGAGCTGGAACCCCTCAACATCGAGGCGCTCCTCCAACGAGTCGACGGCGAGCGCCGGCCAGTTGATGACCGTCTGCAGGCGCTCCATCTCCGGCGGCAGTGCGAGCCCGATCGCCGCGAGCCGCTGCCCACCCCGGTAATACCGATCGAGACGCTCCAGCTTCGGCGCCTGGGTGTCGATCTTCTCCAGCAGGGCGTTCAGGGTGTCGAGATCGGTCACCGGAACACCACCACCCTCCGGTCGACCGTGCGGTTCTTGCCGGACGCTTCGAGTTCGTGCTGCGCCATGTCCGCGAGCAGACAGCCCGCCCACCCATCCACCTTGTGGCGGGACCCCCGCCGGTCCTTACCGAACGAGATCCCGTACCGGTTCGGACGCCGGCGCGCGTTGAGGACGTGGCGGCGTAGCCGCACGTCGCCGGTGTGGCGGATTTTGCCGTCGACCACTGCGGCGACCAGGCGCTCGTTGGCGAGCGTGGACTGCTGCAGCCGGCCGCGCATGTCCCAGGCGATCGGCTCCCGCGGCGACGCCTTGACTAGCAGCCGCTCGCGGTATTCGCGGGTCCACGCGTCGATGTAGGACTCCCAGTGCTCCACGTCCGCGAAGAACGCGAGCGGCTCGTAGAGCTCGAACGCGGCGTGCACTGCCTCGTCGACCGCTTCCCGGTCGACCTCCCAACCCTCTCCGGCCGGGCCGTCCGGGCGCTCCCACATCCCCAGCGGGAAGAACAGTCGATCCTCGACCCGGCACGCGATCAGCACCGTGGCGTCGTCGCGGATGCTGCCGTCGAAACCGAGGGCGATGCGGTCGCCGGCCTCCAGCCGGTCGTCGACTCGGCACGCGTCCCAGTCGACCGGGGACACCAGTCCGTCCTCGGCGGTCACGACCTGGTTCAGGTAGAACCTGCGGGCGTCCGCCGGGTGGGTGCCAAGGTCGTAGATCTCCGCGATCACCCGGTCGACGTCCACCCACGGGGCGTCGGCGTACAGCTCGACCAGGCCGGCGCGCAGTTCGTCGGGGTCGCCGAGGTCGCGCACCTGCGCCTGCGGGTGGTAGCGCATCAGTCCGAGGTCGACCGCGTCGCCGGAGGCGATCTTGTCGGCGTAGATGGCGGTCTGCTCCGCCACCGACTCCTCGCCCGGCGTCCACGCGTTCGTGGTCTCCAAGCTCCGGCCGTTCATCTTGCCGAGGTTCCGGCGCAGGGTCGCGGCCATGCGCACCCCGCCGTTGGAGTTGGTCCACAGGTGCGGCTCGTCGAGGATCGCGTCGGTCAACCGCTGGCCCTCGCGGGACGGCGCCGACGCGGTGACGGGCTCCAGCTTGCCGTTGCGGGTCCGCACCCGCGTCAACCCCAGATCCAGGCCGGGGATGGCGTCCGCGGCCTCGCCGTCGCGCAGCATCGACAGCACCAGCGACATGGTGTTGTCGGTCTGGTCCTGCGACACCGCAGCCAGCTGCACGTGCGGCGACGGGTGCGGGCGCCCCACTGCCTCGCCCGCGGCGTCGAACCCGTCGAACACGACGTCGGCGGCCAAGGCGCAGCACGACAGCGCCGCCGCGAGCGGAGACTTGCCGGAACCCTTCGGCTTCACTATCTGCCCGCGGCGGAACAGCCACCGACCGGTCCGGTCCACGGCGAACCACCACGCGATCAGTCGGGCCTGCGTCGGCGTCCACTGCCACGGGTCGCCCGCACGGTCACCGTCCGGCTGCGCCAGGAACTCCTCGCCCCACGCCAGCACACCCCAGCCCAGCGTCGGCACGCCGTGGTCCGAGGGCATCCCCTCCGGCAGCCCGTCCGCGGCCAGCGGAATCCTCTGGTCGCCGACCACCAGGCACGGCGCGCTCATCCCGCGTCCCGCTTGCCCCACCGCGCCCGGGCCGCCGCGCGCGCCTGCTCCGAGGTGCGCGCCGACTTCTGCTTCGTGCCCGCCGGCGTGTCCGGAAGCTTCAGCGCCTTCAGCAGAGCAGCCAGGACCGTGCGGTGCTGCCGTACCTCCGACACCAGCGGGGAGGCCACCAGCTGGCCCTGGGAGCCCTTCACTATCAGCGGCGAATCAGCGAGCTCGTCCTCCAGGCGCTGCACGATGTCGGCCTGGCGGCAGGCGTCGTGCAGCAGGCGCACCTCGTCGGCGCGCAGCTCGTATGTCGGGACGATCGAGGACCACAGGGCCAGGCCGGCGGCCGACAGGTTCGCGGGGGGTTCGGGGGTGGACATCAGGCACCCCCTTCACGCCGCGGCCAGGACGCTGGTCTCGTAGTAGGTCTCGTCGCCGCGCACCGAGTTGCACCAGCGGTGCGCCAGGCGCAGGTTCTCCGGGGAGTGGTCCGGCTCGTCCGTCCACGCCTGGCACACGATGTGGTCCAGCGACGCGGCCCAGTTGTCCAGGTACGGAAGGTCGGGGTCGACCGGTTCGGAGCAGAGCTGGCAGATCCACCCGTCGCGCTCGTAGATCGCCAGTCGCGTCGCCCTGGTCACGAATCCCGCGCGTTCCTTGGTGCGTCGGCGGATTCGCCTCTTTCGGCACTCCGGTGAGCACGTCCGCGCACCGCAGAGCTGCGTGGCGAATCCGGCCCCGCATTCGGAGCACGCGCCGACCACCCACGGGGTGCGACCGCGCGTGCCACGGGCGCACCGCTTGGCCCGTCGGACGGCGGCAGCGCGCCGCTTCTCAGCAGGCGACTGCTTCCGCGTCCGGTTCTCGCCATACTGGTGTGCGTTCTGGCAGGTGAACGAGCAGTACTTGGCGTCCTTGTTGACCGCGTTCCATTGAGTGCCGCAATGGAGGCAGGTTCGGGGGTACTTGGCGCGTCGAGCGCCGCTGTTCCACCAGGCCCCGGTCTGCTCCTTGTGCTCTCTCTGCCACTGCCGCATGTAGTCCGCTTTTCGCGCCCGTCGACATGCATCGGCGCCGCACTGCACTCGGCGAGTCTTCGGCATAGGCGATCCGCAGTAAGGACAGGGATTCACGTCGTCTCCTGGAAACGCGAAGGCCCCGAGCCAGGAACTCGGGGCCTCCTTCCCCCGGGGATCAACCAGGGGCGCCTACAGCCGCGCACAGGCGGCATTCAGTTATCGAGGGTCGGGAAAAGCCGGGCAGACCGCACGCACGTCCTTAGCCGCTGTGACGCTCCGGTCTGAAGGGACCCCGGGCGGGAGGGTCACTCCCCTGGGTCTCCGTGCTCACTCCCCGCGCGGCACCCGCGTGGTCACTCCCGGATGAGGCTCAGGTTCGCGGTTGCGTTTCGGCCGCTTGGCTGATGCCGCGCGTCCGCCCTCGGCGCTCGACTTGGCCTGGTGGTGCCCCCGGCACAGGGACCGGAGGTTCGCCGGCGAGTGGTCGTCGCCGGGCCAGATGTGGTCGACGTCGGTCGCCGGCTGCGGGCATCGCTGGCCGTGCTCGGTCCACGTGCACCGGTGGCCGTCGCGTTCGAGCACGAGGCGACGAAGGGCCGGCCAGTTCGCGGGCAGTCGTCTGCGCCGGTCCGAACCGGCCCACGCGGTCACCGGTTTCGCCTGTCGCCGGGCCAGAACCCGTTCATGTCGTGGTGCCATTGGGCGCATATGCGCCGGGCTCGCCCGTCGCCTACGTGTTCGTCGAGCTCGCGGACGCAGCGGGTGAAATCGCCCGGGGTGCCCCACCGGATCCGCAGCGCGCCGCGGCCGTACTTCCAGTACTGCTCCAGCTCGTTCACCGATCACCTCCGGCGGGCGCACTATGGCCGCCTCCGGCCACGGGCTGCTTCTGAACACGTTCTGGTCGGCGTCGCGCGCTACGCTGCGGCGGATCCCCCGCCGAGCAGGAGGTACGTCGTGTACCAGGACCCTCACGGGCAGTGGCAGCACGGCCAGCAGCCGTACCACCACCAGCCGCCGTACTACCCACCGCAGCCACCAGCACAGCTGCACCCACGCGTAGTGAAGAGCGTCCATCGGCAGCGCGGCCTCGGAGGTTGTTCGCACACCGTGCACCTGACGCTGACGGTCCTAACGTGCGGCGCGTGGGGCCTCGTCTGGTTCTGCTGGTGGCTGTTCCGCGTGGTCATCCCTAGGCGGAAGGTGACCAAGCAGTACTACCGGTGACATGCGAAAGGCCCGGTTCGTCCCATGGACGGTGCCGGGCCTTCGTCTGCCTGGAGACATTGCTCCAACTCTGCTGCTTATGCTACGCGGCTTGTCAAGTGCGCAGCTAGGCGCCCTCTGCGACGGGCGGCACGTTCTTCCTCGGCTACCCAGGCGGTAACCGTGGTGACGTGGCCGGGGTCGGCCGCGCAGCGGATCTGCCCGTGGGCGGCGAGACCGTCAGCGACGACGGCGTAGAGGTCTCCGCCGCAGGGCGTAGGGGTGTCTCCGTTGAGGGTGATCTGGGTGCAGGTGACGTGGAGGGGGACGCGGCGGGTCGGCCGGTCGACGACGCGCCGGACTTCCCGGACGGCGGCCACGATCTCGTCGACGCACTCCGGGCCGTAGGGGGCGTGGCGGATCCAGGCGGCGCGGTCGCGGAGCCAGCGCGCCATGGCGGGGAGTGTGTCGGCGGGCGGGCGGGAGCGGCGGATCTGCCCGCAGGACCAGTGGGCGCACCGGCGGCAGACGGGGCCGTAGAGATTTACGTGGCCGTCGTCGAGGACGACCCGCACCCAGCCGACGAGGGTGGAGCGGAGGACGGTGCGGGCTTCGGTGGCTCGGAGGTCGACGGGGATCGGGGTCTCGCTGGCGCGGACGTGCCCGGACGGCTGGCGGTGGCCGGCGTCCTGCCGGGCGGCGGTGATGTCGAGGTCGACGTCGAGTCCGTGCACCTGGCGGTCACCGTGGACCTCCTTCAGCGCGTCGGTCATGCGGGTGGTGCAGGTGGTGCACACGGCGGCGTCGTCCCCGCTCGGTCGGCCGCACAGTTCACAGATTGCCCCAGTGATCACAATGCCCCCTGTTTGTACTGGTACAATACGTTCGAGGTTCAGGGGGTTCCGGGGGCCGGCGTGGTGAGCGCCGGCCCCTTCGTCGTGTCAGGCGCCAGGTAGACCGGGTCGCTCGTCGGCGAGCCGGTCTGCCTCGACCTCCAGGGCGTCGGCGATCTCGTAGCGGCCGAGGGGCCGGTAGTGCTCGCGGGCGCGCTCGCGGAGGATGTCCGCCACCTCGTGGAGCGCGGCGGCGGCTGCTTGGTGCGCGACGTTGCCGACGATGCGCTCAGTGATGCGGGGTGTGAACGACAGCGCGGACGCGAGGGCGTCGGTGACCTGTTCGGTCACGTCGTACTGCACGGTCGGGTCATTCATTCGGTCTCCTTCGGCTTGGGACAGTGGGGCGGGCGCCGAGACGCCCGCCCCGGTTGTCACTGGTTGGCGATGGTGAGCAGGTCGTCCCCGTGGCATAGGGACCCCTCGGGGCACCAGCACATGAGGGTGCGGCCGGCGAGTCCGGCGCGGACGGTCTCCACCATCCCCGGGTTGCCGACGAGCGCGGCCCGGTAGTGGGTGACGGCGTAGAGGCGCGCTACGGCCCAGCTGTCGTATCGCCTGACGCCGTCCGGCCCCTCGACTCGCCACTCCTGGCCGTGCCGGGTGATGTGCCAAGGGTTACCCCATCGACTTCCCCGCCCGACGTAGATGGGCTTGCGTCCCTGCTCGTCAAGCGGCGCGGTCCAACCCTTCGTGCGCTTGCGCTGGATCCTGGTCGGGGTCATCGCGTACCTCCGGCGGTGATCGCGGCGGCGAGCACGAGCACGACCTTGTGCGCCGATTGGTCGAGGAGCGCCGCACCGCCACGCAGGTTCCAGAACGGCTCATTGCCGGTGGCCACAGCGAGGCGTCGGAGCGGTTCCCGCCGGTCCGCGGCGTAGTGGGTGACGGCGGACAGGGCCTGTCCGGCGGCGATCCTGTGGGGGGCGAGGCCGAGCTGCAACCACCGGTTCACGGCGACGACGGCGGCCGTGTTGATGGCGGTGTAGGTCGCCACATGACTGGCGCAGGCGATCCTGCCCTTCGCGGAGTCGTCGCCCTTGTACTTCGCCTCGCGCTCACTCTGGGCCCAGTAGTCGGCGCCCTCGTGCGCCGCGAGCATCGCCACGGCAACGGCCGCGAACCGGGCAGCCCGTTCGGTGTTCACGTTGATCTTCTCCTCTGCTTGGGTGGGGGTGGGGGTGAGGCCGTCCCCGATACCGGCGGGGACGGCCTCCGTCACGCCTGCGCGGTCTCTCGCAGGCACTTCTTGCAGGTGATCGGGGCGGGCTCGTCGATGAACCACTCGCCGGCGTCGCCGTCGTCGTCGTGGTGCCACCATCGCCCGCACGCGGTGAGCACGTAGCCGCCCGACGCGAGCATGGCGGCATGGATGGCGTGAGACCCAGGCGGACGGTACGGGTCCTCGAAGACGGTCACTGCTCGCCTTCCTGGATGAGCTTGACGACCGCGGCGGCCACGTTCGCGGGGTCGTCAAGGGCGACCGCGCCGAGGGGCTCGACCCGGTCGCCGAGTGCGTGCGGGCGGGTGTAGGGCACCCACTCCCACGCGGCGCGCTCCAGGCCCTCGTGCTCGTCGCCGCTCCAGATGATGTGCAGGCCGTGCGTGGCCCACCACATCGGGCCGGACGTGTACGAGTCCGGGTCGATCACGTAGGTGACGGACCACTCCTCGTCGCGCCACCAATCGTGATCGACGCCGTCGGCGTCGAGGGCGGCGGAGACGGCTTCGAAGTACTCGTCAGTCGGCCAGCCGTCGTCGCCGAGCCAGCGCTGGTTCTTAGTCATCTTGTTCCTCTCGGTGGTGCTCGTGGGGCTGTAGTTGCCCCTGAGGCTTTGAAACTGCTTGGTTTAGCACTTTCTTTGGGTTGGCCCTGGTCGCCCGTCTACGGCGATTTCAGGGCCTTCTGAGTGGGTTTGGGGGTGTCGGGGAGCCAGCGGGGTCACGGCTGGCACTCCGCGGTGCGACCTACGCCACCTCCCCATCCCAGAGGACGTCCTGCACGGCGAGATGCCGATTCGCCCAAAGGACCTCGATCCGCTCGGCAGGGCCGGTGCCCTGGTGCGTGCGGGAAGAGATCTCGTAGCGGCGCCACCCGCCGTACAGGTCCTCGTACAGCGGCGAGGCGTAGCCGGACAGGACGATCGCGGCGCGGCACGAGTGGAGCGCGGCCGCGAGGTCGCGGTGGTCGGACTCGCCGGCCATCTCGTGGGAGTAGTTCCGTGCCCGCGTCGACCCGAGGTACGGCGGGTCGACGTAGAGGAGCACGTCCGGGTGGCGGCCGTAGGAGCGAATGACCTCCAGCGCGGGCCGGCACTCCAGACTCACCCCGTGCAGCCGCTCTGCCACGGGGGCGATGCGGTCGACGTAGGACTTCAGGTATCGCGGCATCCCGATCGAGCTGCCCCGAGGGTTGATGTGATGGCGCCATCCGACGTTGCGCATGGTCCCGGTGCGGCCCTGGGTGAGCAGCACCCACACCCGACGCGCGTCCTCCAGTTCGTCGTCGGCCCGCTCGTGGGCGGCCGCCAGCTCCGCGCGGGAGTGCGGCGTGAGGGCACAAACTCGGGCCAGCTCGTCGCCGCGGTCCCGCAGGGCCCGCCACCAGCCCATCAGGCGGCCGTCGAGGTCGTTGACGGTCTCCATCTTCGACGGCGTTTTGGCCAGCAGGACGGCCAGAGACCCGGCGTAAGGCTCGACGTAGTGGTCGTGCGGCGGCAGAAGGCGCACGATCTCGCTGGCGATCGAGAGCTTGCTGCCGTAGTAGGCGATCGGGGATTTCATGGTCGCCGGCCGCCTAGAAGGGAGGCTCGCCGGGCTGGCCGACGTTCGCCGCCGGCCGCGCCCCCCACGGGTCGGCCTGCGGCTGCCCGAACCCGCCCTGCTGACCGTAGCCAGCTGGCGCCGGGGAGGACTGGCTGCCGTCGGGCTTCGCCGCGCGGACCGGCCGGGCGATCTCATCGATCACGACCTGGTCGGCGGACCGCTTCTGGCCAGTGGTCTTGTCTTCCCACTGGTCGGTCTTGATCCGCCCCTTCACGGTGACGAGGTCGCCCTTCGACAGGCCGGAGTCGGCGATCGCTTCGGCGGTCTTGCCGAAAGCGACCGCGCGGCCGAACCAGGTGTCTCCGTCTTCCCACTGGTTCGTCTGCTTGTTCAGGCGGCGGCTGTTCGCCGCGAGCCGGACGCTCAGCACGCCGACGCCGTTCTGGCTGAAGCGCATCTCGGGGTCGGCCACCAGCCGGCCGGTCACGGTGATCTCTGGGAGTGCCATTTCATTGCTCCTTCGTGGTGGGTGAGGCGGGGCGACGTTTCCGCCCCGCCGATACTTCAGTTGCCGTGTACAGAGCCGCCAGGTGTTTGTGTGACGTGGCACACAGAAGGCGTAGGGAGTCACGCCTCCCCGGCCGCTCGTCGCTCGTCCGCGTAGTCCGCCGCCGCTCTCACAGGGGCATCGACGTATGGGGCGAGGTCGAACCCGTTGTCGAGCCACCCGAGCAGCCGCACGAGGTTGTCGGCGGATGGCGCGGGTCCCCCGCGCCCGATACGGGTGAGCAGTGACGGGCTCACCCCGGCCTGAGCCGCCACGGCCCGCCACGACATGCGGTGGGCCCGCCGGCGGCGGTCGAGGGCGACGTAGAGGGCGTCAAGGTCGAGGGCAGCCATCACGCACCCCCGGCCGCTCGTCGTTCGTCCAGCCGGGTGACTCCGGCCCGGCGCTCGTCCGCGTAGTCCGCCGCCGCCAGCAACGCCATCGCCACCCGCCGGGCGTCGGCGACCGCCACGGGCCGCATGTCCTCCACGTCGGAGTAGTCGGGGGTGGACACGTACACGCAGTCGGACGCCTCCGGGTCGGTCACTGCCCGGACGATCCACCGGTCCATCTCCCGGCGACGGCCGACCTCGGTAGGGCTCGCGATGTCCCACTGAGGGCCCGGCATCGGATGGTCGGCCGGGTTGGTCCGAGTAGGTTCGGGCCGCGTGGCGGTGTCGACCAGAGCGATCAGGTCGGCGAGTTCGGCCCGCACGTCGGCGAGGATGTGCTCCGGGATCGCCATCACGCCTCCCCGGCAGTTTCGCGGGCGCGTGCCGCGGCTCGTTCGTAGGCGGACTGGTCGAGGTGGTCGATGACCAGTTGCAGGTCGTCGCGCTCCGACCGGAGCTGCTCAACGGTCTCCTGGAGCTGCCCGCAGCGGACGACCTCGTCGGCGAGCTTCTCGCGCAGCCGCCGCTCCAGGTCGCGCCCGCGCCTGGACGTCGCCCACCGCCGGATCAGCCGCGCCTCCCGCCGCGTCGCCGTGTACTGCGACGGGTCCACGGCCCCACGCGGCAGGTTCCGCCAGTCGATCGCGTCGAGGATCTGGAGGGCGTCCCGCTGAGCGAAAGAGCTCTCCAGCATCGCCGCGGCCCAGTCGGCCACGACTCCGAGCCGGGCGCGCAGCCGGTCGACCTCGGCCTCCAGGTCGACGAGGCGCTCGGCGTCCTCGTCCACGTCCGGGGCCGCCTGGTCCGCGAGGTCCGCGAGGTGGTCAGCGGCGTCCCGCCACGCCTGTCCGTACCAGCCCGGACCGTGCAGCGCCGTCGGCACGGGCATGGCGCGGAGTTCGTCGGCGGCCCACTGCAGGACCGCGGCACGGTACGCGGCACCCAGCGGCTCCTGCACGAGCACCGCGCGGGCGACGCGTCCGGCGTGATCGTCGCCGAGTCCCTCCGCCGAGGGGCCCCACAGGGTCGCCTCGTACTCCAGCCACTCGGCAACGGCGCGCCAGCGGGGATCGGCGTCCTGGCGGGCGGCGCGGGCGGCGCTGCGCAGGATCTGAGGGGCAATGTGGCCGCCCGTCGGTCGGTCGCAGTCTGTCGTCTGCCGCAGCGCCGCTCCGTCTCTCATCTCCTCGGGCACGGGCACGCCGGGCGCGGCCTCGGTGTGCAGCCGGTCGCCGACCAGACGGCCGCACACGCAGTTTCCAGACCAGGAGTGCGAGTCGCGGGCGTAGACGTGGGGACGGCCGTACTGGCTCGGCCGGGTCGCGGGCGAGCAGGCGTCGTTGGCATTCATCGGGGCTCCTCCTTGGCCTTGGTGGTGGCCTTCCGGGTCTTCATGCCGCACGCTTCGGCCAGCTCGCGGCGGTGGCGCTCCTGTTCGAGCCGCAGCCAGTAGGTCGGACCGACGGGATATCGGCTGGTCCGCCGGGGCGGCGGGGCGATGCGCTCGGCTTCCAGCGCCTGGAGCCGGGTCCGGTAAGTCGGGTCCATCGGGTCCTCCTGGGTGTGGGATCCTGGGTGGCGGACCAGCCCGTTACCGGCGGGCTGGTCCTTTCTCGTGCAAGGGGTCATGCGGTCAGGCGGCCGGTGCGGATTCGGTGCCGCAGGCGGGACACGGGACTCGCGCGGTCAGGTCGGGCGTGGGGACGGTCCGGGTGTCCTGGTTGCACTTGCCGCACCACTTCGCGCGGTGCACCGCCGTGACTGGAGCTGGCTGGTCGGGTTCGGCAGCCGGCTCGGGGTCGCCATCAGCGATGAGCCGCAGCGCTTCGTCGAGCCGCTCTTGGTGGTATCCCGTCGGCATGTCCCGCCGGCCGACGCCGACGACCCGGCACGGACGCAGCGCGTCCATCCCGCAGATCCGGCACGGCACCGACAGGGCGGTACGGCGGCGGACATAGTCGGCGCCACGGGCCTCGGCGTAGACACCGGTCGGCGGGACAGCGTCGACGGACCCGGGTTCCAGCGCCAATACCTCGTCGACCCGCTTGCCATCGGCGAGAGCCCTCAACTGGGCGCGGAACTGCTGGCTGTAGTCCCGCGCGTCGGGATGCGCCGGCGGCAGTGCAAGGTCGGAGTTCTTCATCCGCTCGGCGCGGATCTTCTTCACCTCGGCGCGAATCTCGGCCGGGGACACGAACGCGCGGGTCCTGGTCGCCGCGAGGAGTCCCTGCTTGGCGTCGTCGAAGCCGATGTCGCCGAGGAGGTCGAACCAGATGTCGGGCGTGAATTCGTCGAAGTGCTGCTGTGGGCAGGCGGCCCGTGCGAGGCGGGCGAGGGTGGTGGCTTCGGTGGGGGTCACAGGGCACCTCCGTTCATCTGGGCTTCGCGGGCGCGGGCGCGTTTCATGGCTCGCCCGAAGAGGTCGTCGGACTGCTGCTGGCGGGAGTTGATGGCGACGACGTTGGGGCTGCGGACTTGCTGCAGGGCGATCTGCAGGACCGCGCCGGTGACGGGGCGTTCTTCGCGGCCGATGGCGTCGAGTGCGCGGGCGAGGTCGTCTCGGTCGACGCCGTTGCCCAGTGCGGTCTTGATGATCTGGCGGATGGAGATGAAGGACTGGGTGCGGCCGGTCTTGTAGCGCTGCCAGAAGGCGTCGGCGAGCTGCTGCGCCTGGACGGTGAGGCCCTGTGAGGCGTCTGCCTGGGACGTTTTGGTGTTTTCGCAGGTCGTGCCCGCAATCTCTGATTGCGGAAGTTTTTTTTGAGCTTCGCCAAAAGAAACACCTGCACCCTCACCTACACCTGCACCTACACCGGACCCTTCCGGGAACCCTTCGGGAAACCCTTTCGGGAACCCTTCGAGAACGGGCTGTGCGGGTTCGTCAACGACCTCCATGACCTGCGGATTCATGTCCTCGACGCGAAAGGAGGGCACCACCTCCCCGTTTGTCAAGGGGGGTGAGGTGGGATTTTCTTCCGGGAGGGGCCGCGAAGGGGGTTCCAAAAACCCTTCCGGAAGGGTTTGCGGAAGGGTTTCGAGAAGGGTTTGCACGAGGGTTCGAGACTGCTCCGCGCGCTTCCCATCGAGAGTGTCCAACGGCAGCCGCGACAGCTCATGCCGAAGCACCGCCCGAAGGGTCGCCGACATCGTGTTCTCCACGTGCCCGAGCGCGCTCTTGAGGACGTTCGGCTGCCTCCACAGGCCGTCATTGCGGATGAACGTCCGGATGAGGACTTCCTCGGTGTCCTCATCCACGATCACGTACCAGTGCGCGTGCAGTTCAGCGAGCGCCGCGGTCACGGTCGCGTCGGTGGAGTCCCGGGCCAGCTTCTTCCAGCGGCGTTCCTGGAGCGGTAGGACTCCTGCGGAGTTGAGGTTGGGCTGCGACAGCAGCAGGAAGTACAGCCGCTGTGCGCTCTCGGAGAGCCGGCTGACGAAGTGCTCGTCCTGCCAGATCCCCGACTTGATCTGCGCGTAGCTGCGGGCCATCTGCGAAACTCCCGAAAGGCGAATAGGCGGTTGGTGGGGTGGTCCGGCCGGCGGGGCGGGCGCCGGCCGGAGGGGTCAGACGTCGCCGTTGATGGCGGCGTACACGTCGTCGCAGCGCACGACGTGCACGCCGTCCTTGTCGCGGTGAGCGCGGAGTGCGCCGACCCGGGCGAGCGCCGCCCGGGCCGCGCGCCGTTCGCGGGCGAGGCGGCCGATCTGGTCCTCCACCTCGCGGACTTCCGCCTGCGCCTCGTCGCGGTCGGCCCGCGCCTCGTCGCGTTCACGCTGGAGGCGGGCTGCACGGTCGGTGAGTTCGTCGACCTCGGCGAGGAGGGCGGCGATCCCGGCGGGTGCGTCGGCGATCAGCTCAGCGACCGCGTACCCATGGTCGGGGACGGTGGCCACCAGGCCGGTGTCGCCGTCGTCCCGGTAGGTGACGACCCACTCGCCGCTGTCGGAGGGGTCGGGGTCGATCTCCCAGTTGGGCAGGTTGGACACGGCGGTGAGCCGCTCGCGGATGGCGTCGAGCTGCGCGGTGGTCATCATGAATGTCCTCCATCTAGTCCTGGGGCTGGTGTTGCGTGCCCTCCTCCGTCGTGAGCGGACGCGGCCCGGGGCCGGGGAGGACTGAGGGGTCAGGCACGCTCGCGGGCCACGACCTCGTAGTCGTCATCGAGCGAGACAGCGGCGAGGATCGAGCGGACCAGCGCCAGGACGTCCTCCTCCTCCCAGGGCAGGTTCACCTCGTAGGGCGGCTCGACGCCCTGGCAGGACACGACCCGGACGTGGAGGGTCTCTTCCGAGACCTTGAGGGTGGCTCCGTGGTCGTCGGTGTAGGTGTAGAGCCACGGGCTCTCCGAGGACGTCGCCTCGCGGGGCACCTGTATGAGGAGCTTCGACAGTTCCTCCGGGGTGTCGACGCGGAGGCGCTTGCCCGCCAGGCCGATGCGCCCGTCCGTGTCCACGTCGACGGACACGAGCGCGCCATCCCGGTAGACGGCGTCAGCGACGGCGCCGGTGAAGACGGTGCCGCGTGTGATGCCGGAGGCTCGCGTTCCGGAGGTGATCTCGAAGGGGGCGGTGGTGGCGAAGTAGGGAGTGAACGTCATGCGGCGCTCCTCGTGGTTGCAGGGGTTCGGTCGTGCCCGCCCCGGTCGCGAGCCGGGGCACCGGCTGGGTCCGGTCGGGCTGGTCAGGCGGTGGCGTTGTCTTCGGCGGTCATGTCGCGCACCCGCCACATCAGGTGCACCCGCTCGATCGCCTCGCGCTTGGTGGGGGCGTACATCGGGGTCGGGGTGCCGTCGACGTCGACGACCTGCCACTCGCCCCGACGCGTCTTCTGGATGCCGGCGCCGCGGGAGACATGCTCGACCGGTGCGGGGGCGCGGTCGTTCTCGATTCGTGCGGCGCCGAGGGCCTCGGCGCGCCGGTACGGGCCGGTGGTCCTGCCGTCGCGGGTGTTGCGGACGTACCACCGGCCAGACCGCTTGATGACCTCGTAGGGCCGGTACTTGGTGGCGCGCTGGATGACGATCTCGTCGGGTCGGCGTGCGCTCGCGCGGGTCCGCTGCTGTCCCTCCGGGACTCGGTCGGCGTCGGTCCACCCGCCGGGCGGCTCTTCGGGGCGGCGGCTCATCGGGGTCCCGCCCATCCGCGCTGCTCGCGGGCGGCCCGCTGCTGGGCGTGACCGATCGCGTGGAGCGCGGCAGAGCTGGACAGGCCGTGCTCGGTCATGAGCGCGGCGATCACCTGGCCGGGGGTGCGGGCGTCCATGGGGGCGCCCTGCCACGTCCACCCGCGCGGCGTGCGGGCGAGGCTGTCGGCGGCCTGGGCGGCGACGGCGGCGCGGTAGACGCGCCGCATCCGCTGAGCGGCGATCTTCGCGGCGAGGGTCACGGTTCCTCCCGTGTGGTTTCCTGGTGTCCGGGCCGCCCCAGGTCGAGTGGGGCGGCCCTTCGCGTGGGTGGGGTCAGGCAGCGGTCCGGTCGGCGGCGAGTAGCAGCGCAAGGCTGACGATCGCGGCGAGGGGGTGGCCGCGGTCGGTGAGGATCGTGGTTCGGTTGTCGCCCGCGGCGCCGTCGATGAGGTGGCGCAGCATGCTCGGGGCCCGGGTGAGGGTCCAGCTCGCCCGTCGGATGTCGACCGGGTGCCACATGCTGAGGTCGACCCAGACGATGCTGACGATCGCGGCGCCGAGTCGGCCGCCGGTCGTGGTGAGCAGGACCGGCTGTCCGGCGCGGGCTCGGCGGGCGTACCGGCCGAGGTGGGCGTAGAGACTGGTGGCGGTCGGGGCGGGGCCGTACTTCTCGGCCAGGGCGTCGATGGCGTCCTGGGTGAGGTGCGGTGGGAGGGCAGGGATCGTGGTCACTCGACTTCCTCTCAGGCGTAGTAGCGGTCGAACCTGATGCCGCGGGTGCGCAGCGCCTCGCGGGCGAGGTCTGCGCCGTTCGGGGCACCGTCGGCGATCGCCTCCAGCACGTCCCGGTGCAGCTCGTCCTCCTCGTAGTGCGCGACCTCGTCGTCCCCGCTGATCGAGTCGATGTGCTCGACCCGACGCCGGATTTCACGGATGTTCATAGGGGTCCTTCCTGGTCAGGCCGCGAGAGCGACGAGCTGCGCGGCGACGCGGTGGTAGCAGGTGTGGCGGCCACGGAGGCCCGCCGTCCAGGCGTGCACCTGCCCGGCGGTCTTGTGGGTGGTGGAGCCGTCCGTGGAGACGACCCGCCAGACGCGGTTGCCCCGCAGGGGGACGATCCCGCCGTCCTCGATGAGCTCCTGTGCGCGCTCGATGGTGGTCGGCTTGTGCTGGGCGATCACCTTGGCGCGGGCTTCGGCGAGCGCGCGGGCGCGGCAGGTGGGGCCATAGCCGAGCGCGATCGAGCGGGCGGAGCGGAGGGGGCGGTTGCAGTAGCGGCAGCGGGTCATCAAGACCTCCGTGGATATCCATCGTGGATATCCACAGACTAGCCACTGTGGATATCCACCGCAAGGGGTTTCCTGGAGAATCTGGATATCCACAGTTACGATGTCCGCATGACCGCCACCGACAAGCACACCCCCCACCGACCCATCCGGGTCGACCAGGACCTGTGGGACCGATTCGGCGAACTCGCCGGCGACCGCAGCCGTGCCGAGGTCGTCCGGGAGTTCATCCGCTGGTACGTCCGCGAACGCGGCGCGAAGCTCCCCGAACGCCCGACGGCCTCCTGACCACATGCCTCCGACCGGCCCCGCGTGGGGCCGGTCTTCGGTGTGCCCGCGGACAGTCACGCCGCCTCCGGGGAGGATTCGCCGTCGAGGAGCGCCTCGAAAGCGTCCAGCAGCGCAGTGATGCGGGCCCCCGCTTCGTCCCACGACATGGGCTCGCCGTCGACCGGCCGCGCGGCCGGGCACCCCTCGTGCGGTCCGGCGCACCAGTGCCGCCCCAGCGCCTCCACCCCGCCCGCATTGAGCAAGCAGGCGGCGGCGATCCCTCGCGCCAGCGCGGTCCCGCCGATGGAAGCGCCCCGACGACCAGCGGCGCTCTCGGGTCGGAACAGCAGCTGGTCGCCACTGTGGCCGAAGTCCACGCCCGCGCGGGCCGCGATTGCCGTCAGCACCTCCTCCCGCCGCCTAACGAGATCGGGCCGTGCCACGTGGGCACGCAGCTCCGCGATGTGGAGAGGAACCGTCAAGGCGACGGCGTCGGCCAGCAGCGGGACGCCGATCGGGTCATGCCGGTTGGGGTTCACGCGGCCACCGCCTCGTCGGCCGCGCGCCGGCGCGCACGGTGACGCCGTCTCCACTCCCGCGCCCCGGCCACGATCAGCGGCGACCGGTCCCCCTCGGCGAGCGCCCGTCGGCAGCGGATCGCCTCCGTGTCGGACATGAGCGACGCCCGATGCTCAACGGCCGCCCAGTACTCCTCCTCCGGAAGGTCGAGGAGGTCTTCCTCGTGCGCGGCCGGCGGCAGCCACCCCTGCTTGCGCGCCCAGCCGCGGGTCCGGGACGCCGACCGGCTCTCCGGCGCCGGACGACTGGACAGCTCCGCGTAGATGTCCGTGACCCGTGCGGCGGTCCGCGCGGCCACCAGCCGCGCACTGCTCGTCACCCGCGCCGTCACGCTCCGCGGCAGCCCATGCTCCTCTTCGAGCGCGGCGGCGGAGTAGCCGAGCGCGCCGAGGGCCTGCAGTCGGCGGCGGGTCCCGTCCGCGCACACCTTCGCATCGGGCAGCGGATCCAGCTCGACGGCGAGTAGCCGCCGGGCGACCTCAGCGGAGACTGCCCCGGCGTGGTTGAGCAGGTGGAACACCGTGGCGTGAGCAATCCCGGCCTCCTCTGCGACCCGATGGGCGCCCACACCTGCGGCTTGCAGGCGTCGCAGGTGCGCGCGTACTTCGTCGAGGTCGCCCCACGGCTGCCACCGCCCGGTGCCGATCAGCACCCGGCGGCGCTTCTCATAGCGGGACCGCGCCACCCTGCACGGGGTGCACCGGCATCCAGCCTCGTATGCGCTCTGCGTGCCGCACGTTCGGCCGCGCCGTCTTGGTGGGGGCGCCATCACGGCACCTCCCGCACGACCAGTTCGACCCACGCGCCGGCCGGGTCCTTCGCTCCGGCGATGAAGGCCACGGACACGACTCGCGAGGAGTCGTCGTCGGCGACAAGCCCGGCGTCGACGAGTCCGTCGATCGCGGCCTTCACGGTCGGCTGCAGGTTGTGGGGGTCGAACCTGCGGCTCGTCTTCGGGTGGATGACTGCGGTGATCGCGACTTTGGACATGGGTGCGAGCCGTTTGGACCAGGTCACCAGCGCGGCGGTCTCGCGGATGACCTTGGTCCGACGTGCTCGGACGGCCCAGTGCAGGCGCTGATTCGAGTTCAGCAGCGGTAGCACCGGCAGCTTGATCACGGCGGTGCGCGTCTCAGGCGGGGCGGTCACGGCGTCTCCTTGGGGATGGTCTGGCGGGCAACCTCGTCGGCGGCCTCGATGGGGGGAGTCGTTCGGTCAGGAAGCGGCCTGCCGCCGGACCGGTAGTCGTTGATCTGCACCACGCCCGGGAGCGGGTGGTCGACCGAGATCCACTGCACTTCGCCGGTGGTGATCATCTCCGGCACCGACAGGGGTTCGGCGACCACGCGGGGCCACCGAGCGAACCACGCCCGCAGCCGGGCGAACGCCTGGACGATTTCCTCTTCGGTGGAGACCTCCAGGTCCTCACCGGCCACAGCGATGTGGGAGGGCAGGTGCACGCCCTCACGCCCGCCGACCCGGCGGAAGTGGGCGAACACGCGCTCGCCCTCGCGCTGGGCCGCGTGGTCGGTGGGCGGCTCGCACACGATCATGTTCCGTGGCCCGCGACCCTTGACCTTCCAGCAGACGTGCTGGACATCCCAGCCGTAGGCCAGCGCGTCACTTTCGAGCACGTCCATGAGGTTCAACAGGAACCACTCGCGCTCGGACACGCCGGCGGGCGCGGGGACGCTGTAGGTAGACATCGCTTTCTCCTCAGGGGGGAGGGGGCGCCCGGCACCGGTCGGGCGCCCTGGGGTGGTTCAGCCGGTCAGGTCTTCCAGGAGGGTCCCGGCGGTGAGGCGCTCGTAGCGGGCGGCGTCCAGGGCCTTGCGGGCGGCGTCGGCGTGCGGGCCCGTCACGACCTCCAGGTCATCGACGCGGAGCTGCACCTTCTCCTCGCTGTACTCCTCGTCGTCCTTCGTCTTCTGCTTCTCGCTACGGCCGCCCGGGCTGACCGCGGCCACGATCAGCCACTGCTCGCCAGTGCCATAGCCCCGGAACAGTGCGCTGGCGTAAGCAGCGACCGCCTTCCGTGCGTCGTCGGTGAGTTTCGGCTGCATGGATACGTCGGGCATCAGTTCTCCTCGGGGGTGTCGTCGTCGGGCCAGACGATGTGGTCGGCCCAGTCGGGGGTCAGGAATGGGTTGATGAGCCGGATGTCGCCGGGCTCATACGGCCGCGGGATACGGATCCAGTCCACGGGGGTCCTCCAGGAGAGGCGGGGCGCCACGACGGACGCCCCGCAAGGGGTCAGTGGGAGTCAGGCGGGGTGGCAGTGGGCGGCCAGTCGTCGACGATCTCGCCCTCGATGACCTCGTCCACAACCTCGCCAGTGGTCGCGTCCACCCCGGCCGGCGGCGGCTCCGGAGCAGCAGAGTGACGCTGCTCGGCCGCGACCTCCTGCGCTGCGCGGAGCTGCTCGCGGCGGTACTCAGAGGAAGTGGGGATCCACTTCGCGAGCTGACGCACGGCACTCTTGAGCCACATGGACTCCTCCCACTTCCTCCACGGAGAGAAGTCGGAGTCTGCGCCGTCGGACTGGGCCTTGATCTTGTCGATCTGCGCCCGGTTCAGGACGACCACCTTGGACACGGCGCCGTCCTTCATCACCGCGTAGGCATAGACCAGCCGCATCCGACCGCGGTCAGGGGCATCCCAGTCGATCTCGTGCTCCGGCCGGTCCATCCGCCCCGGCACGTACCGGAACTGGTCGTGCTCGTGCACGACCTCGGCGACCACCGAGGAGATCGCGCCGGCCCGGTGCATCAGCTCCACGAGCCCCTGCCACCCGGTGATGCCCTGCACCTCCAGGCGCCCCTTTCGCTTGCGCGGGGTCAGGTAGAACTCGGGGGTGCCCGGCGTGAGGCCCTTCTGGGCGGCGTCCATCAGCGCACCCATGAAGGCTGCCGGGTTGTTCGCGGCGGCCTGGGCGAGCTTCGGGTCGCGGCGGATCACGCCGACCGCCAGCCGCACCCACTGGTCGGGCTTGACGTGGGACGGCATGACCTGGGCGAGATCGGCCTTGTAGGTGGTGATCATCGTGGCCGGGGAGTTGTCGCGCTGGGCGACGGCGTTGGTGACGGTCTCGGTCATCGGTCTTCACTTCTTCCGTGCGGGCTTGAGGCACTTGGTGGTCCCGTCGGCGTTCACCACGCGGGTGGCGATCCGTTCTCCGGCGACCGCGGCGCGGCGGCCGTCGCCGATCCGGTCGAGGACCTCGCCGGCGAGCCGCTGCTTCTCGGCCTTCGCCGCCGTGTAGGTGTCGAGTGCGGACAGGTAGTCCTCGGCGAGTCCGGCGGGGATCTCGACGTCCTCGTCGACCACGCCGTCGGGCAACTGGCGGATGGTCTGGTAGGTGGCGGTCGAGCCGTCGATGTCCGGACGGACCCCGTCACGGACCGACCGCATGAACAGGTCACCCTCGGTGCCCAGGGTCGCGATCTCGACCTGGACGGCTTCGTCGTCCGGGTTGATGTCGACCACGTACTCGCGGTAGTCCGAACCGGAGATCAGCACCGCGACGTAGGCGCGCGTCAGACCGAGCGCGTCCAGGTACCACAGCACCTGGCACCGGTAGTAGACGGGGATCTCGTCCGTGCCCGGCGCGCCCCACCCCAGGTCGTCCCGGGCGGTCTTGACCTCCAGGAGAGCGGTCGGGACGCCGGGGCACGCCGGGTCGTAGAGGAGCCGGTCGGGGTTGGCGAGCTGGTAGTCGCGGACCGTGGACACGTAGGTTCCGGCGGAGGTGACCACCAGTTCGGGGTGGTACTCGGCGAACGCCTCAGCGATCGGAGTCTCCAGGCGGCGCCCCCACGACATGGGGGCGTTCTCCTCCTGCTCGCCGGCCAGCCCGCGCTTGCGGTGCCACAGGCTGAACCGCGACTCCCACGGGCTGAGGCCGAGGACGGCGGCGATCTCCGAACCACCAAGGCGGGTGGCGCGAGCGGCGTGCCACTCCGGCGAGCGCGGCTCCCAGTCACCCAGCAGACGAGCGGCAGAGGCGATGGGGGCGGTCACGGCGCCACCCCTTCGAGGCGTCCCGGCTGGGAGACGCCGGGGTGGTAGTGAACGGTGCGACCCGCCTCGTCTACGCGAGACGGCCATTCGGAGGTGTCCGCGCCGACGCCGCGGGCGCACCGGAGAATGGCGGGGTAGGCAGGGTCGGGGCTGTAGTGTTCGCGGATTTTGCCGTCCTGGCGGCACTGGATCGTCGACCCGCAGTACGGGCACAACGCGTAGGTCGTGATCATGTGTCCCTCTCGGGGATGCGGTTGGGAGGGCCGCCCCGTGCCCCTCGCGACGGGGCGGCCAGGTTGGTGCCGTGCCGGCCGCAGCACGTGGCGGTACGGCCAGCACGGGGTTCATGCGGCCAGGTCGATGTCCTGGCCGGTGATGGCCTCGGTCACGGCGGCGACCAGATCGCGGGCGGCAGGCGGAGTGACCGCGTTGCCGGCCATGCGTACCCGCTCGCGTTTGTTGCCGAGCAGGACGTAGCCCGCGGGGAACTCCATGGCCGCCCGGTACTCGTCCGGCGTGAGCATCCTGAACCCGAGGTCCTCAACCGACGTTGCGCGCCCGCCGCGGATCAGGGAGTGCCGGTCGACCGTGGTGACGGTCGGCAGCGGCTCGCCTGCGGGCCGGGCGGCGCCGTTGCCGTAGTACGGAGCGATCAGGTCCGGCACCGTCAGCCCGTGGTGGTTACCGCTCGCGCACACCGTGGCCAGGGGCTCGGACACGGGCCGGTGCCTCGAACCGCCGCCGCGCAGTTCCACCACGTAGGGCGGCACGGTCACCCCGGTCTCGTTGCGCGCGGTGCAGGTCCGCAGCGGCTCGCTGGCCGGCCGGGCACGCTTTCCCTCGCGCCCTTCCACGGGCACGATCAGCGGTGGCGCCGCCACGCCCTCGTTCTCTCGCGTGGTGCGGGTTCGCATCGGCACATCGACCGGGTACGCGGTGTCGTTCCACGTACCGCCGGCCGGGACCATCAGCGGCCGGGCGTAGGCATCGAACCCCTCCCGGATGCGCTTCATCGTCTTCTCAGCGAGAGGCTTCGTCCGATCACCGATCCGCGTGGCGGGCAGCGTCCAGTCGATCGCGTCCGCCGCCGGGCGCACCGCGGGTTCGACCTCGGCGTTGCGGCATTCGATGCGGGGGCACCGCCACACGTACTGGGAGCGGTACTTGCCGACCGTGCGGCCCTCGCGTCGCCACGACTGGATCGCGCGCACAGGGCCGTGGGTAGGGCACTCAGCGTGCGGCCGGGTCCACTTGTCCAGGTCCGGCGCACGCTCCCTGGACCGCCACGCCACCACGTACAGCCGGTCGCGGGACTGCGGTGCACCCGGTCCGAGTGCCTGGGCGTGCATCGAGTTCAGCGAGACCAGTCGGAACTCGTAGCCGAGCGCGGTCAGCGCGGCCGACCAGGCTGGCCACAGCACCCACTCCCGGGCGTCCACGACGTTCTCGACGATGAC
Source organism: Marinactinospora rubrisoli (assembly GCF_042664915.1). Taxonomy (NCBI): domain Bacteria; kingdom Bacillati; phylum Actinomycetota; class Actinomycetes; order Streptosporangiales; family Nocardiopsidaceae; genus Marinactinospora; species Marinactinospora rubrisoli. The sequence continues at coordinate 12,466 of NZ_JBHTBH010000014.1, read as the reverse complement.
CGCGCGGTACCGGTGGTGTTCGGCGAACCGCACCACGTCCCACATGGTCGCCCTGCTGCGCTCGGCCGCCTCGTCGGGCAGGATCTCGCCGAACAGGTCCGGTTGCTGGTCGGAGCGCCGCACGCCCTTCGCGATGGAGTGGTTCGTGCAGGACGGGGAGAACCATCCGACGTCGGTTCGGGGGTACCGGCGCGGGTCGACCTGGGACAGGTCAGCGCAGTCGTGGCGAGCTTCGGGGTGGTTGGTGTTGTGGGTTTCTACGGCCAGTTTCCAGTGGTTGGCGGCCATGACCACTGACACGCCGGGCACCTGGACGGCGCCCGTGCTGGATCCGCCGGCCCCGCAGAACAGGTCAGTCAGGGTGATCATCGGTTGCCCTCCTTGGGGGTGGTGAGGGAGAGGACGGCCGCGCCCAGCAGGCCGGACGCGACCATCACGACGAGCAGGGCGATCACCGGTCGCGCCCCTGCTTTCGGCGGAGCGCCCTGTCCACCCGGTCCACCCGGTGCCGCTCCTCGTTGGAGACGTGAGGCGCGAGTTCGTCCCGCACCCAGTTCGCGATCTGCCACGCCTCGTCGCGCTGCTCGCGGAGCTTGCGGTGCTTCGCGTCGTCCTTGCTCACGCCGCCTCCTTCCGGGCCTTGGCCTTCGCGATGGAGGCGCGCTTCGACCGGCGGCGGCGCTCGTCGGCGAGCTCCTGCTCGTGCAGGCCGCCCCACGTGCCGTACTTCTCGGGACGCGAGATCGCGTAGTCGAGACATTCGGCGCGGACAGGGCAGAGAGCGCAGATCTCCTTGGCCACGGACTCGTAGCCCGGGGTGAAGAACAGGTCGGTGTCCGCGTCCCGGCACGCTGCGTCGTCCTGCCACCGGTAGCGGTCACCGGAGGCGATGCGGGGCGTGCCGGTGGGGGGTGACTGGATCCTCACGACGCACCCCCCAGCAGGTCGCCGGGGGCGGTCACGTCCGCCAAGGCAAGTTCGAGGTCGCGGGCCGCGACCTCCTCTTCCTCGAACCGGTAGATGGCCTGCTTCAACGACTCTCGTGCAGCCCACAGGGCGCCGCGCACGTAGGCGGCATCGTCGCTCGTCTCCCGGGTCTCGGCGCGCTCGCTCGCGTAGAGGAGGTACTCGACGGTGTTCGCGAGCAGGTCGTCGAGGGTCTGCGGTTTAGGGGTCACGGCTGGCCTCCCAGGTCCTTCAGCTCCTGGTAGAGAGCCCGCAGGTCGCGCCCAGCGGCGGCGAGGTCGCCGGCCGAGCCGTACTTCGCTCGGGCAATCTTCTTCATCAGCTCCTGCTCGCGGGCGGCCAGCTCGGCGGTCCGCTCGTAGCGGGCCTCCAGCCACTCGGCCGGGGTCTTGGCAGAGAAGGGGTTCTTCACCGCGCACCTCCGGCCAGGTCCACGAGGTGCTGCAGGTGGTCCCGCATCTCCTGGACGCCCGCGAGCAGCGCCTCGGCTGTGGCGAGCATGTCCTGCGGGTCACCATCAGAGATGGTGATCGAGGAGACCGGAGTGGACCCGGAGTAGAGGTCGAGCCGCGGCAGGCCGTCGATGCCCACGATGTGGACGTCGTACTCGGCGGGGCCGGCCGGGATCACGGATCGACTAGCCGTCGGCGGGGTGTGGATAATGGTCACTGGCCCTGTCCTTTCTGAACGGGTGGGTTGGGGCCGAGAGCCTCCGCCGTTGGCCCGGCGGGGGCTCGCTTCATGAGGGGGGCGTCAGGCGGCTGGAGTTTCGCGGTCGCGCACGCTGGCGACCATGTGGCAGAGCACCTGGTGCAGATCCGCCGGGAGCCGGCCAGCGGCAAGGCTCCCGATCCGCCAGTAGAGGGCGTCCTCCCAGGTGGTGCCGGGTCGCGGCGGCCGGGTGAGGTACTGCTCGTACACCTCGCGCGGGCGGCCGGTCAGTGCACACCGCTTCTCGATGAGGCGGCGGACCGTCGCCATGCGGAGAACCGTCTCCCTCAGATCGCCCGCGTTCGACACGTCTCCTCCATCAAGTAGGTGGGAGCTGCGGCGACGAAGTCCGTTGCTGGGACCTCCAGTGCCTCCGCGAGGCGTTCCACGAGCTCCCAGGAGGGATCTCGTTTCCCGTTCTCGATGCGGCTGAGGTAGCCGGGGCTGCGCCCGACCTGCTGTCCCAGGTGGGCGAGCGACCAGCGTCTCCGCTTGCGGAGGTGGGCTAGTCGTGCGCCGTCGACCCGGATGTCATCGGTGCTCGGCATGACTTCATGTTGCCAATCTTTGCCACGCATCGTCAAGCAAATGCGTAAACTTGCCACGCATTAGGCTACGTTCGCCAGACCTTACTTCCCTCATTGGCACTTCTTGCCGTCCCAGGACGGGACGGGCGGCATGAGTGCCGTAGGATTGCCTATCGTTGCCAACTGATGGATGGAGCGTCCGCGATGGAGCACTGGCGACGATTGGCAAAGCTGCTGGTCGCGCGACGATCAGAACTACGGCCGGAATGGCGAGATCGCACAGTTTTCGCACGCGATGTCGGGCTGAGTCCTCGGACGCTCTCGGACCTAGAGAAGGCAAGGCGCGAGAACTATCGCAAGGGCTGGCTGACGCAGGTGGAGTACGCCTACCGCTGGACCCCGGGAAGCGTCCAGGCGGTTCTGGAGGGGGGCGACCCAACTCCTGCCGAGGAGGCGGCTCTGACTGGGGCCGGCGTTGTCGAACAGGAGGACGATGAGAAGTACAGCTTCCGCGCAGTTTCAGGGGTGCAGACGAATCCCCGGGGCCGCCGCGTGATCCTCTATGAGATGCGGTCAGGAATGCGAGTCCATCAAGAGGACTTCCCGGCTGACTGGCCACCGAACGTCGTAGAGCGAGCGATGAGGCAAGCAATGGAGGCTACGGCGGCCATCCTTCGTAACGCTAAGTGACCACGAGATTCGGTCACGCCAATCTTCAATTAGGGTCTGGATCTTCCCACCCATGCCCGCTATCGTGTGATCTCCGACCGGGCATCCCCCTCCAAGAGGAGGGAAAGTGTCCCAGCCAGTCACAAGTCAATACTGCGCGCCCATCCCCGACCTCCAGGCACTCGTCGTGCCCGAATTGAGGTCCCCCTCGGCCCTAATCGCGGTGCACCGCACGCCCGACGCCAGCGAAACGCTGGTACTGATCCGCATGTGGATCAGCACTCGGGAGCTGGTCGAAGAGATAATGGGGAAGCTGACGGACACGGAATACGCCATCTACTGCCAGGCGGCAGGGATCCCTCCCGGCGTCCACCCGCTGGAGATGTACCACCCGGACCTCCGGGCCGTACAGGCTCTCGTCCCGTCACAGATCGCACTAGCGGCATAGGCGCAAAACGATGGCCGCCCGGCTCCTCCAACCGGGCGGCCAATGTTTTACGCAGGATCAGCCCTCCCCCACCCACTTGATCGCGACCGACTCCTCCGCCGACAGCTTCCGCGGCCCCGTCCGCCCAACGCGGAGGACCTTGATCCATTTAGTGAACGCCCGCAGGCCGGCGCGCTGCTGCTCCAGCGTCCACCCTCGCCACGTTCGCTCGACCAGATCCGGATCATCTGGAGCAGCCAACGCAACAGCGAGAGGCTCGATCGCGCGCGGGCGCGCCAACTTCTCCGCCTCCGCGATCTTTCGCTTGATGCGCTCCTCGTCCGCCTGCGCCATCATGCGCGACACCCGGTCGGCGCGGACGTCGTCGTACAGCGCATCCAACTCCGCGCGCATCTGCGTCAACTGGGCGTGAGCCGCCTTCACTTGCTCCGGCGACACCGCTTCGCTCGTGAACGCTGTCAGCACATCCGGGTCAGAGAACCGCTCGATCACGCCTTCCTCCACATGGGAGTCCAGTGCTTCGAGGCTGCGAGACACGCACCCGATCGGCGCGCCTGGGTACAGGCCGCGGCAGCAGTACACCGCCTTCCTCCCCTTGCCGGATCGCTGGATCTTGTACATCCGCGCCCCGCACACACCGCATATGGCGATCCCCGACAACAGGTATTGGGCGGTGGTGTCCGACGAGCTCTGGTTCTGGGCGAGCCGAGCCTGGATCGCCCACCACATCCCTTCATCGAGGATGGGTTCCCATCCGCCCTCCGAAATGATCTGGCCCCGGTGGATGCGTTTGCCCATGAGTGCCGGCCTCAGCAGCAGCTGCCGGATCACCATGGAACTCCACCCCATGGCGGGGTGCAGTTTCTTGGTTTTCGGGTGCGGCACCGGTTCCCCCGCCACGTGTCCGCTCGCGTTCGGGATGCCGCGGCGGTTGAGGTCGGAGGCGATCGACTTCATTGTCTCCCCGGCTAGATACCGCTCCGCGATCTCCCGGACGATCTTCGCCTCCTCCTGCCTTACAACCTGGCGGACGAGGTTTCCGGTCTTCGGGTGATAGATCCGCTCGAACCCGTAGCCAGCGACGCCGTGGGGTGAACCGGATTCCGCGTTGGAAGACACGTCGCGGAGGATGCGGCGACGCGTGTCCTCCACCTCCGCGACAGATTTCGCCAGCATGATGTCCAGGAAGAACATGTCCTGGCCGTTCTGCGTGTCATACAGCTTGCCGCCGACATGGAAGAACATCCCCTGCTTCTTGGCGGCCGAGACCAGCGCCGCCCAGACGTCGCGCTCCCGCGTCCACCGGGCGATCTCCCAACCCCAGACCACCTCGCCAGCCCCGGCCTCGATGTCGGCCATGAGCCGCTTCCAGTCTTCGCGTTCCTGGGTGGCGTACTCGGAGGCTGATCGGTCGTTGTCGACGTAGACGCCGGCGAGATCCCATCCCTCGTGGTCGGCGGTACGGCGAGCACCGGCCTCCTGTTGGTTGACGGAGCGCTTGTCGCGCTTGTCAGTGGAGACACGCAGGTAGGCGAGCATGCGGGGCCGCGGGCCGCGCATGCGTTTCAGGAGTTCAAGCTCGGCTGACACGAATCCATCATAGACAGAAAGAGTATGTGTATAGAATGGTGTCGCACGCGGCCACTTCCATGGACACGTCGCATCACCGGCTTCCGTCGCAGAGCGGGTCGGGGACGGCCGAACCCCACGGCCGCCCGGAGAGAGGGGAACCGCCGCGGCCGGTGTCCGGGGCCGGGTGCTCCGGTGGAGAGCCTAAAACCTCAAGCAAAGTCGAGGTCAACAGTGCGCGGCGTCACGCTCCCTTCGGGATTCCCGCCGATTGACCTCGGCTTAACTCGAACTTCTACCGTTCCCCCGAGCCGCCACAACGGCGGACCGTCGGAAAGGAAACGCCCATGAGCGACCGAACGCCGGTGCTGGTCACCGGTGCCACCGGCAACGTCGGCCGGCACGTCGTGACACGACTGCTGGCGGAGGGCGTCCCCGTGCGGGCCCTCACCCGCGACCCCGCCACCGCCGGCCTGCCCGACGGCGTCGCCGGATACCGCGGCGACCTGTCGGAGCCCGCCACCCTGCGGGAGGCGCTCGACGGAGCCGGCGCGGTGTTCCTGGTCTGGCCGTTCCTCACCGCCGAGGCCGCCCCGGCGGTCCTGGAGCGCGTCGCCGGGCACACCGAACGGCTGGTCTACCTGTCCTCCTCCGGCGTGCGGGACGACCTCCCCGAGCAGGCCGACCCCATCAACGCCTTCCACGCCGACATCGAGCGCATGGTGCGCGCCACCGGCCTGGACTGGACGTTCCTGCGCGCCGGCGGCTTCGCCGCCAACGCCCTGCAGTGGGCCGGACAGATCCGCGCCACCGGCGTGGTGCGGGCCCCGTTCGGCACGGCCTCCCGGGCGCTGATCCACGAGGCCGACATCGCGGCCGTGGCCGTCCGCGCCCTCCTCGACGACGGCCACAGCGAGGCCACCCACATCCTCACCGGCCCCGCGCCGCTCACCCAGGCCGAGCAGGTCCGGCTCATCGGCGAGGCGATCGGCCGCCCCACGCGCTTCGTGGAACAGCCCCCGGAAGAGGCGCGCGCCGACATGGTGGCGGCCGGCTGGCCGGAGAACGTGGTGGACGGCATCCTGAACGCGCACTCCGCCATGACGAAGGGCGCCGCCGGCCAGGTGACCGGCACCGTCCAGGCCGTCACCGGCCGCCCCGCGCGCACATTCGCCGAGTGGGCCCGCGACCACGCCGACGACTTCCGCTGACCGGGGCGAGCGGCCGTGCTACGGCGGTGCCCCGCGCTGTCACATGTGGGGGGCGCCCGGCGGCATCCCGGGTCCGCCGCCCCAGCGGGCGCGCTCGGCCGCGAGCCGGCGGCGGTGGCCGCCGCGCCGCACCGCGGTGGTCACGATCAGCACGATGCCGATGACCAGCCCCGAGATCAGGAACAGGAACACCGACCCCAGCGTGCCCAGGATGCCGAAGACCACGGTGGCGGCACCGGCGCCGTAGGACACGCTGAAGGCGGCGCCGGAGTCCGCCGCGCACGCGATCGTGTACCCGCCCGGCTCGGTGATGCCGATCTCGGCGACCAGGACCCGCGACACCCCGTTGACCGTGGTGGTGCTGGTGTAGCCGGGCGCGCGGATCACGACGTCGCCCGCCTCACCGGTGACCGCGCAGGCCCGCTCCACCTCATCGAAGGACAGCTCGCGGTCCGCGTAGAGCCGCCAGGTGTCGGAGTCGGTGTTCCCGCTCTCCGCGGTGAAGGCCGCCTCCTCGCCGGCGCGGAACCCCACGACGGGCGGATCGGCGGCCGTGGTGCGGAAGGCGCCGACGAAGAGCGCCACGACCGCGCCCACGACTCCGAGGACGATGACGAGACCGCCGATCCAGAACCACAGGCGGCGCGGACGCACTTCGGCGGGATCGGGACGCGCGGGCTGGCTCATCGGGCGCCGTCCCCGGTGACGGCGGGCCGTGCCGGCCGCCCGGTTCCGTGCCGGTCACATCCGGCGGGGGTCGCTGCCGTCATCCGCGCTCCTGTTCGGATCAGGGAGATTCGCGTTCTCCGCGGCCGGTGGCCGGGGTTTCGACGCCGGGAGCCTTCGGCCCGTTCCGCAGCGGCGTGGCCGGATTCGGCCGCCCGCGCTCCCCGCTCACCCGCTCACCCGGCCGCCACCGCCGCGTGCGCCCGGTGCTCACTCGGGCTGACGCCGCGCACCCGCTTGAAGGCGACGCTCAGCGCGAAGGCGTTCGCGTAACCGACCCGCCGGGCGATGGAGTCGATCGTCTCGGTGGTGTCGGCGAGCAGGTCGGCCGCCAGGCAGACCCGCCAGTCCGCGAGGTAGGTCATCGGCGGCGTGCCGACCAGCGCGGTGAAGCGGCGGGCCATCGTCGCCCGCGACACTCCCGCCACCTCCGCCAGCGACGCCACCGTCCACTGCCGGGCCGGCGCGTCGTGCAGCGCCCGCAGCGCCGGCCCGGCCACCGGGTCGCCCAGCGCCCGGTACCACGGCGGTGCCTGCGTTCCGGCGCGGGCGAACCACGTGCGCAGCGTGAACATCAGGAGCAGGTCCAGCAGCCGGTCCAGGATCACCTGCCGGCCCGGCCCGTCCCGGACGACCTCCGCGGCGATCTGCTCGGTCAGCGGGCAGTCCGCCTCATTCTCGGCGACCGTGACCACCGCGGGCAGCGCGGACAGCAGCCGCTCGTTGACGTGCCCGCGAACCCGGTACCCGCCCGTGAGCAGCAGCGCCGCCCCGGACTCCCCGTCCTGGCGGGCGAGCCCGTCCCGCTCCGGTTCCGCTCCGGCGGCCACCCCACCGGAGGCGGTTCGGTGCTCCGCATCGTGCGCCACGGTCCGTGGCGGGGTGGCAGGAGGATCGGCGAGGGTGAACGGCCCCGGCCCGCGCACGACCGCCACGTCCCCCGTTCCCAGGCGCACCGCTCCGCCGCCGTCCGGCACCACCCACGCGCGGCCGCGCAGCGGCGTCACCACGGTGAGCGCGGCACCGGCGGCCAGGCGCAGCGCCCACGGCGGCGACAGAACGCTCCGCCCGATGAGCGCCCCGCGCGCCCGCGCGCCGTGCAGGAGTTCCGCGAGCACGTCCACACCGGCATGCTAGACGCCCGGACATGCGCGTGAGAGCCACGGCCATAGACCGTCTCACCGGGCGGCGGTTGACTGAAGCCATGACAGAGCACCCCATCCTCGTCCTGGGCGGCACCGGCAAGACCGGCCGCCGGGTCGCCGCGCACCTGCGCGAGCGCGGCGCCGCGGTGCGGGCCGTCTCCCGCTCCACCGAGCAGCGCTTCGACTGGCACGACGACGCCACATGGGACGCCGCCCTGCGCGGCGTCCGCGCCGTCTACCTGGTGGAACCCGGCACGGCGGACGCCCCCGAGACCGTCCGCGCCTTCGCCCGGCGCGCGGCGGCCCGCGGCGCCGAGCGCCTCGTGCTGCTGTCCTTCCGCAGCGTGGACGCACCGGCGTACGGGCACTACCAGGCCATCGAGCGGGCCGTGCGCGACGCCGGTACCGGCTGGACCATGCTCCGCCCCGACTGGTTCGCGCAGAACTTCACCGAGGACTTCTTCCGCCGGGGCGTCCTGGCCGGCGAACTCCGGCTGCCGACCGGCGACGGCGCGGTGCCGTTCATCGACGCCGAGGACATCGCCGCCGTCGCCGCGGCCGTCCTCACCGAGGACGGCCATGACGGACGCCACTACGACCTCACCGGCCCGCGGGCGCTGACCGTCGCCGAGGCGCTCGCCGAGATCGCCCGCGCCGGCGGACCGGCGGCGCGGTACGCCCACGTGGACGCGGCGGCGTTCACCGCCGAACTCGGCCGTCAGGGCTGGCCGGCGGAGGCCGCCGCCGTGGTCACCACGATGCTGGACGACATCCGGCAGGGCCACAACGCGCCGCTGTCCGACGGGGTGCGGCAGGTGCTGGGACGCGAGCCGGTGGACTTCACCCGCTACGCGGAGGCCGCGGCGGCGGCCGGCGCCTGGCGGGAACCGTCGCCGGGCCGCGGTTGAGCGAACCGTGCGGGCGGCCGTCCGGCCCGGGGCCGCCGCCCGCACCACACGGTCAGTCCCACCACACCGGGTAGCGGTGGACTCCCTCGCACAGGTTGTCGAGCGCCTCCTCGGCGGTGCGGCCGAGCACCGTGTTGCTGTCCATGAGGGAGAACACCGCACCGGCCTCGTCCATGGCGAGGTAGCGGTTGCCCCGGTCGGTGCCGCCCAGCGGGTACAGGCGCCCGGAGACGCCGCGGGAGAAGCAGGAGAAGATCTCGTCGTCGTACTCGGCGACGGCCGGATCGAATCGGAACTCCGACCGCGCCATGTTCCGCCCCGGGCCGGCGTACGGCGACGCCAGACCGCCGAACTCCCGCAGGAACGCACGGGCCGCCGGGTGCGGGACGAACCCGCCGCGCTCGCGCAGCCACGCCACCCACGGCCCGACGTCGACGCGCCGCCCCGGATACCAGCCGGCGGCGCGCAACCGCGCCTCGGTCCGCGCAGACCAGCCGCGTCCGGACCGCCCCTCGCTCACCACGGTCCTCCCTCCGCGCCGTCCGGGCGGGACATCCTGTTCCAGCGGTCGCCGAGACTCCTGGACGTCGAGCGGAACGATCCCGGGGCCACGGTCGCGCCGGGACCCGGCGTCCATACGCCGTGGCGTGCCCGGACCGCGCGACCGTCTCCAGGACCGCGTCCCGCATCGCGGGGCCGCCGGTGTGCCCGAAGTCGCCGGTCACCCGCAACCAGCGCCCGGGGGCCCTCGGCGTTGACGGTCTCCGCGACGCGCTCAGGGTATCCGCTCGGCGTGGGCGAGGATCAGCCTGGAATCCCGGGACCCGCCGTACCGCAGCCACTCCTCGATGCCGTGGTCGAACGGCACGATGCGGCCGGACGTCGGGGCGAACGTCCGGCGGGCGCCGCCGGTCTACCGGTGGATCCGGTTCCCCGTCGCGGGCATTGAGCGGGCGCGCGGCTCGATGAGGGGACGGGCCGGGCACGGGCCATCCCACAAGGAGGGACCCTGACCCGGCCACGCCGCCGACCGGCGGCGCGCGCCGACCCCACGGCACCGGTACCGGCCCGGTGGCGGCACCGCGCCGAGCCCCCGAAGTGGCACACTGGCGGCCATGGCCAAGGTGTACCCCCGCATCGACGACCGCCTCGCCGCGTTCCTGCTCGACCAGCCGGTGTTCTTCGTCGGCACCGCTCCGCTGAGCGCCGACGGCCACGTCAACGTCTCTCCCAAGGGCATGGCCGGCACGTTCGCGGTGCTGGACGACCACCGCGTCGGCTACCTCGACTACACCGGCTCGGGGACGGAGACCATCGCGCATCTGGCGGAGAACGGGCGCATCGTCCTGATGTTCTGCGCCTTCGGCGGGCCGCCGAAGATCGTGCGGCTGCACGGACAGGGCCGTGTGGTGCGCCCCGCCGACGCGGAGTTCGCCGAGCTGCGCCCGCACTTCGCCAAGGAGCGCACACTGGGCCAGCGCTCGATCATCGTGGTGGACGTGCGGCGGATCTCCGACTCCTGCGGGTACTCGGTGCCGCTGATGGACCTGAGCGGCCACCGCGACGTCCTGGACCGGTCGCACGAGCGCCGGGATCCGGAGTATTTCGCCGCCTACTGGCGGACCCGCAACGCCGAGAGCATCGACGGTCTTCCCGGGGCCGGCGCAGCGAGCTGAGCGCGCCGCGGAAAAAGGCCGACTCCGGCCATCCGGGCGCGCCGGTCACACCGGGCGGCGCACCTCACCAGGCAAGACCAACCAAGACCACAGAAAGACGACAGGAAACCCACGCGAATCCCTGTTTTCGGTCGGTGGTGTGTGGTTGACTGCAGCGCGTCACACTCCCCCGGCGCGGCCCGGCCCCGCGTGGCCAGGCCGCGCCCCCAAGTCTTGGAGACGCACATGCCCGCACTGCGCAGAGGCAGGGCGATCGCCTCATCACTGGTCATCGGCCTGCTCCTCACCCTCGGCGTCTCGGTCGCCGCCGCCTCCCCCGCCGCCGCCGCGGGCACCTTCCGGCTCTGCAACGTGGGCTCCGGCTACACCGCCAGCGCGTACTTCCCGGGCCGCGGCGGTTTCTCCACCTTCGCCGTCGGCTCCGGCCAGTGCACCAGCGTGAGCACCGACGGCGGCGAGAGCTTCTACGTGGAGATCACCAACGCCGGCGGACGCCACAAGGCGACCGGCCTCTACAGCATCCCCAGCGGCCGGAGCATGCAGTTCTCCACGGGCGGCACCTTCGCCGCGCCGCAGTACACCCCGCAGGTCTACTGACGGATCCGCCGCCGGAGTCGGGGCCGGGCCGCGGTGCGCGGCCCGGCCCCGACTCCGTCCGGCTCCCCTCCGTCACCGGGCCCCGCTGGCCTCGCCGCACGGCGCGCCGGCCCCCGCACCGGCGCGGAGCCACCCCGTGAACGACACCCCTTCTCCCCCGTCCCGAACTCGACCTGCTCAAGGAGTTCCCGGACGGGCTCGCTCTCGGCCACGCGGAGGGGTTCTGGCCGAAGGAGTACGACGGGAACACCGGCCTGCACGCGTGGCCGGCCACCCCGACTTCCTTTCGCGCTTCATCCCCTTCGCCCGCGCCACCGGCTCCGGGGCCTGCTACGCGCCGTGGCGGTGCGGCGACTTCCTCGCCTGGCCGTACCGGAACTTCGGGCCGACCCCGCCGGAGGACGCCGACGCCCTCCGCGAGGAGGTCGAGGAGGCGTACGGCGCGCGGTTCCGCGCCCGGGCCGGCAGGTACGTCCCCGCTACGTCCCCGCCTCGACCTGGGACCAGCCCACCGGCGAGGCCGCTCGCCGCGCCCCGCCCAGCGCCGCGCGGCGAACTGCACGCCGCGTGACGGCGGCAACGAGAGCGCTCTCACACCACGAAACCCCCGGAACCAGAATGAAATCGGGCAGGTCGCGGTGTTGGCTGGAAGGTGCCCGGGTCATCCCCCGCGCCGATCCCCTTCCGCCTCCGACCGCGCTGGGAGCCGCCTCGTGCCCATCGCCCTGCTCGCCCTGGCCATCGGCACCTTCGGGTTCGGGACCACCGAATTCGCCGCAATGGGCATCTTGCCGGATGTCGCCGAGGCGTTCGGCGTCTCCATCCCCCTCGGCGGCTACATCATCTCCGGCTACGCCGTCGGCGTGGTCATCGGAGCGCCACTGCTCACCGCGCTCGGCGCCCGCGTCGACCGCAAGCGGCTGCTGCTCGCCCTCATGGGCCTCTACACCGCCGGCAACCTGGCCGCCGCGCTCGCCCCCACCTTCGAGGTCCTGGTCGCCGCGCGGGTGCTCACCGCGCTCCCGCACGGCACGTTCTTCGGCGTCGGCTCGGTCGTCGCCGCCTCCCTCGTGCCCGCCACCAAGCGGGCGCAGGCCATCTCCCTGGTCATCGCCGGGCTCACCGTCGCCAACATCGTCGGTGTCCCGCTCACCACCCTGGCCGCGCAGCAGTTCGGCTGGCGCGCCGCGTTCTGGATCGTCACCGCGGTAGGGCTCATCACCCTGGCGGCGGTGGCCCGCCTGGTCCCCGCACAGCCGCCGCGGCCCGGCGCGACGCTGCGCGCCGAACTGGGCGCGCTCGCCCGCGGCCAG
>NZ_JBHTBH010000013.1:0-187665 GCF_042664915.1 Marinactinospora rubrisoli | reverse complement strand
CACAGAACGACATGGCTACGATCCGACTTGCCGGAAACCGGGCGGAGGCCGCGTCGTCGTGCGGGCCGTCCGGTGCCACGCGGACGCGCCTCGTCCCCGTCAGATCCGCTGCGTCACGGTTCCGGCCGCCCGGTCGTGCAGGCCGCGCTGGTCCCGGTCGTAGACGACCGCCGGGATCACCAGGCAGAGCAGCACGGTGCGCACCAGCACCGCCACGAACCACGGCAGCCGGCGTTCGCCGGTGCCGCTGATCCGGATGCCCACCATGCCGCGGCCGACCGTGGTGCCGAGCAGGGAGATCAGCACGACCTCCTGAAGGGCGAAGACGAGCAGCGCGGTGTTCGCGGTCTCGGCGGGGGTGGTGTCGAAGAGCAGCTGGGTCGCCGCCACGCAGAGCAGCCAGTCGAGCAGCAGCCCCGCGATTCGGCGGCCGAAACCCGGCACGGAACCCGAGCCGGTACTCGGCAGGCCGAGCCGGTTGCCGCGGTAGCTGAACTCCTGAGAGGATCCGGTACCGTTCGACCGGTCCGCGCCGATGTCACCCATGACGACCACGGTATCGGCCATCGGTGGCCGTCGTCCGGCGGCCCGGCGGCACGCAACGAACCCCAAATACCACGGCATTACCCAAGCGGCGGTTGATCACACCTCTGACAGGGAAAACCACCATCCCCGTAACATCGGCGAAACATTGGAGACATGGCTCGGAAATGGGCCGCTCCTAGCGTCGGTGCCGTAGCCGGGAGGTGGCGCCCATCAGGTGTTCGCGACGACGCGAGCAGCTCATCCGCGTGACCTCTACACCTGCACGGAGGTAAGTCTTGTTCAGCAGTGCCGAAGAGCTATTGGCCTACACCCGGAGCGAGGGGATCGAATTCCTCGACGTCCGTTTCACGGACCTGTTCGGGGCGACGCACCACTTCACGCTTCCCATCGAGAACGTCAACGAGGGCACCTTCAGCGACGGCCTGATGTTCGACGGTTCCTCGATCCGCGGCTTCCAGGCCATCCACGAGTCGGACATGCTGCTGCTCCCGGACTTCACCACCGCCGTGGTCGACCCGTTCCGCGAGTACAAGACGCTGAACCTGACCTTCTTCGTGCACGACCCGTTCACCCTTGAGTCCTACAGCCGGGACCCGCGCAACGTCGCCCGCAAGGCAGAGGCCTACCTCAAGGGCACCGGCATCGCCGACACCGCGTTCTTCGGCCCCGAGGCCGAGTTCTACATCTTCGACGACGTCCGGTTCGAGACCCGCGAGAGCGCGAGCTTCTACTACATCGACTCCGTCGAGGGCGCCTGGAACACCGGCACCCAGAACGGTGGCGCGAACCTCGGCTACCGGCCGCGGTACAAGGGCGGCTACTTCCCGGTCGAGCCGGTCGACCACTACAGCGACCTGCGCTCCCGGATGGTCCGCAAGCTCATCGAGGCGGGCATCGACGTCGAGATCCAGCACCACGAGGTCGGCACCGCCGGCCAGGCCGAGATCGACTTCCGGTTCGGCACGCTGCTGAAGTCGGCGGACACCGTCCAGCTGTACAAGTACATCGTGAAGAACGTCGCCAACGAGGCTGGCAAGTCGGTGACGTTCATGCCGAAGCCCGTCTTCGGCGACAACGGCTCCGGCATGCACTGCCACCAGAGCCTGTGGAAGGACGGCGCCCCGCTGTTCTTCGACGAGTCGGGGTACGCGCAGCTCTCCGACACCGCGCGCTACTACATCGGCGGTCTGCTCAAGCACGCCCCGTCGCTGCTCGCGCTGACCAACCCGACGGTGAACTCCTACCACCGCCTGGTGCCCGGCTTCGAGGCCCCGGTCAACCTGGTGTACTCGCAGCGGAACCGCTCCGCCTGCATCCGCATCCCGCTGACCGGCTCCAACCCCAAGGCCAAGCGCCTGGAGTTCCGGGTGCCGGACCCGTCGGCCAACCCCTACCTGGCCTTCTCGGCCATGCTGATGGCCGGCATCGACGGCATCAAGAACAAGATCGAGCCGCCGGAGCCGGTGGACAAGGACCTCTACGAGCTGCCGCCCGAGGAGGCCACCGCCATCGCCAAGGTCCCCGGCTCGCTCGACGCGGCGCTGGAGGCCCTGGAGGCCGACCACGAGTACCTGCTTGAGGGCGGCGTGTTCACGCAGGACCTCATCGAGACCTACGTGGACTACAAGCGCACCGAGGAGATCGACTCGCTGCGGCTGCGCCCGCACCCGCGTGAGTTCGAGCTCTACTACGACATCTAACGGCTCCCCGGCCTGCGATGTCCGGGCCGGCACCCCGTACGGGGTGCCGGCCCGCCGCGTCCCCGGAGGTGCGGCGGCTCCGGCGACACCCCTCCTCTCCCCCGCCCCGCTCGCCTCCGCTCCGGCGCCTCGCCAGGACTACGGTGGACAGCGTGGTGACACGCGAAAGACTTGGGACGACCGTGGGCTCACTGGCACGGCGCGGATTCGTCGACGCCGCGCGGGCCGAGCGCCTGATGGCGGAGGCCGGGCTGCAGTCCGAGCGGCACGCCGACATCGTGGCCGCGCTCGGCGCGAGCGCCGATCCCGACCTCGCGCTGCTCGGGCTCGCCCGCGTGCTGGAGCGCGTTCCCGATCCGGAGGAGCTGCGCGCCGCACTGGGCGCCGACCCCGACCTGCGGGCGCGGCTGGTGGGGGTGCTCGGGGCCAGCGCCGCCCTGACCGACCACCTGGTGCGCCACCCAAACGACTGGCGGGAACTGCGCGGCGCCGACGCCGCCCGCGCGCCCGAGGCCGCCGAGGCGCGCGCCGGCCTGCTGCACATCGTGGGCGCCGACCCCACCGCGGCCGCACCGGTCGCCGATCCACCGGCCATTACCGGCGACCCGGCCCACGCGCTGCGGGTCGCCTACCGGCGCCGGGTACTGCGGCTGGCCGGGCGCGACCTCACCGGCGCCCAGGGGCTGGACGAGGTGGCGGCCGAACTCGCCGACCTCGCGGCCGCGATGCTGGAGGCGTCACTCGCCATCGCCCGCGCCGAACACCCCGAGGACGCCGAGCTGTGCCGGATCGCCGTGATCGGCATGGGCAAGTGCGGCGGCCGGGAGCTCAACTACGTGAGCGACGTCGACGTGGTCTTCGTGGCGGAGCCGGCCGGCGAGGGCGTGGACGAGCAGGCGGCGCTGCGGGCCGCCGCCCGGCTGGCCGCCGCCATGATGCGCGTCCCCGGCTCGACCGACGGCGAGGGCACCCTGTGGCAGGTGGACGCCGCGCTGCGTCCGGAGGGCAAGAACGGGCCGCTGGTGCGCCCGCTGGCCGGCCACGTCGCCTACTACGAGCGCTGGGCCAAGACCTGGGAGTTCCAGGCACTGCTGAAGGCGCGGCCGATCGCGGGCGACACGGCCCTGGGCGCCGCCTACATGGCCGCCATCTCGCCACTGGTCTGGCACGCCGCGGGGCGGCCGAACTTCGTGGACGACGTGCAGGCGATGCGCCGCCGGGTCGAGGCGCACCTGCCGCCAGGTGAGGCGGAACGGCAGATCAAACTCGGGCCGGGCGGGCTGCGCGACATCGAGTTCTGCGTGCAGCTGCTGCAGCTGGTGCATGGGCGGACGGACCCGGCACTGCGCTCCGGCGGCACGCTCGCCGCCCTGGAGGCGCTGTCGCACGGCGGCTACGTGGGGCGGCAGGACGCCGCCGGTCTGGCCGACGCCTACCGGTTCCTGCGCCGCGTGGAGCACCTGCTGCAGCTCAACCGGCTGCGCCGCACTCACCTGCTGCCCGACCCCGCGACACCCGCCGGCCAGGAGGAGCTGCGCCGACTGGGACGCGCGCTCGGCTTCACCGCCAACCCGGTCACCGACCTGACGGCTGCGTGGCGCCGGGTCGCGGGGGATGTGCGGCGGCTGCACGAGAAGCTGTTCTACCGGCCGCTGCTGAACGCGGTCGCCCGGCTGCCCGAGGACGAGGTGCGGCTCACCGCGGAGCAGGCGCGCGACCGGCTGGAGGCGTTGGGGTTCGTGGACCCGCCCGGCGCGCTGCGGCACCTGGAGGCGCTCACCTCCGGTGTGTCCCGGCGGGCGGCCATCCAGCGCACGCTGCTGCCGGTGATGCTGGGGTGGTTCGCCGACGCGCCGGACCCGGACGCCGGCCTGCTCGGGTTCCGGCAGGTCAGCGACGCCCTCGGTACCACTCCGTGGTACCTGCGGCTGCTGCGCGACGACGTGCGGGTGGCCGAGCGGATGGCCTGGCTGCTCGGCACCAGCCGCTACGCCACCGACCTGCTGCTGCGCGCGCCGGAGGCGGTGGCGATCCTCGCGGACGACGCCGGGCTGACCGGCCGTGGTACGGCGGAGCTGACGGCCGAGGCCGAGGCCGCGCTGCGCCGGCACGACTCCGCCGAGAACGCCGTGACGGCGGTGCGCGCGCTGCGGCGCCGGGAGCTGCTGCGCACTGCGGCGGCCGACCTGCTGGAGGTCACTGGGATCGAGGGGGTCGGCACTGCGCTCACCGCCATCTCCGCGGTGACCATCGAGGCGGCACTGCGCTGCGCCGAGAACCGGGTGGCGGCGCAGCGCGGCGAGGAGCCGAACACCCGGGTGTGCGTCGTGGGCATGGGACGGTTCGGCGGGCGGGAGCTCAGTTACGCCAGCGACGCCGACGTCATGTTCGTGCACGAGCCGCTGCCGGGCGTGGACCCGGCGGCGGCGACGGAGACCGCCAACGCGATCGTGCGGGAGTTGCGGCGGCTGCTGGAGCTCCCGGCCGCCGATCCGCCGCTGCGCCTGGACGCGGATCTGCGCCCCGAGGGCCGGAACGGGCCGATGGTGCGCACGCTCGGCTCCTACGCCGCCTACTACCGGCGATGGTCGGCCCCGTGGGAGAGCCAGGCGCTGCTGCGCGCCGCGCCCATGGCGGGGGATCCGGGGCTCGGTGAGCGGTTCACGGCGCTCATCGACCCGATCCGCTACCCCGCGCACGGTGTGGACGAGGCGGCGGTCCGGGAGATCCGGCGGCTGAAGGCGCGCATGGAGGCGGAGCGCCTGCCGCGCGGCGCCGACCCGGCGCTGCACACCAAGCTCGGCCGCGGCGGGCTGTCGGACGTGGAGTGGGTGGTGCAGCTGCTCCAGCTCCGGCACGCGCACGCGGTGCCGGAGCTGCGGACGACCGGCACGCTCCCGGCGCTGGACGCGGCGATAACGGCGGACCTCCTCGATCCGGAGGACGGCGCCACGCTGGAGCTGGCCTGGCGGCTGGCCTCGCGGGTGCGCGGCGCCGTGATGCTGGTCCGCGGACGCCCGGGGGACTCGATCCCGTCGGACATCCGCGACCGCACGGCCGTGGCGGGCGCGCTCGGCTACCGCACCGAGGAGGAGGGCGAGGGCGCGGCGGAGCAGTTGCTCCAGGACTACCGGCGGGTGACCCGGCGGGCGCGTACCGTGATGGAGCGGGTGTTCTACGACGGCTGAGCGGGGGCGACGGTCCCGGCTCCCGCCGCCGGTCGGCGCGCCCCCGGCGGTACGGAGCCCGGCCGGTTCGTCGGTCCGGCGTCTGCTCGGCCAGACGCAGGGCCCGGATCACCGCCTCCCTCAGGTGCCGCCGCACGCCGCCCCTGCGGGCTTGGCGCATCAGCACTCGCGCCGATTCGCCGTCCGGACATCCCCGGTCCGAATGTCCCGCCTCGGCGATGGCGCTCGCATCAGACGGGAGCCGCCCGAAGAGGGCGTCGCGATCTGGTTCGGCCGGTCCCGTCCGCCGTCGGCCGGCGGACGAAACTCCGGATCTCACACCTTGTCACGGAGTCCAGACCATGGTCTGCTGGTGGACCCGCCGCCCCTCGTGCCGGAGACCGGGGACCAATGGGGCCGGGCCGTGCGCCGTGAAGCCCGCACGTTCGAAGAACCGCACCGCTCGGCGGTTCTCGACCAGGGTCTGCAAGTGGCATCCGGGCGAACCGGCCTCCCTGAGCCGGTCGAGCCACCGGTTCATCAGCGCGTCGGCGGCGCCGGTTCCCCGGGCGGCCGGTGCCACATTGATGTGGAGGTGCGCCGGCCACCGGGGATCATCAAAGTCCCCGGCGACCGGTCCGCGCCGGAGTGCGGCCGCCGCCATGTCGAGCATGGCGCGGGCGAAGAACGCCGCGACCCGGGGGCGGCGCAGCAGCCGGTATTCGCGGATGGCCCGCTCCATGCGCTCGCTCTCGCTCGGGAACTTCGAGCTGTCGCGGCATCCCGCCAGATAGCCGACCAGCGCTCCGTCGTGCACGGCGAGGAACAGCGAATCGGGTTCCAGATCCGCGTACGGGTCGAGGTACAAGGCGGCCTCGGACTCCGGGTCTCCCCACAGCGAGGCGGTCGGAGCGCCCTCGCCCGCCCGGGCGAACAGCTCGCGCAGTTCGGCACGGTCGGTTTCCGTGAACGTCCGGATCTCCATCGCACCGGCCCCGCTTCCGCCACATGTCGTCGGATGTCAGAGTCTCCCATAGGCCCGGCCACGGACGGCCCCGCCGGCGCCCCCATGACGGCGGCACACGGGACCGGCCGGCCGCCGCTCAGCCTGCGGCCCGCCGGGCGCGGTGGTTGGCGTACTTGCGGGCCGCGTACTCGTGCGCCTCGTCTAGCAGGGGCCGTACGGCGTCGAACGTCGCCGTGCTCGGGTTCACCACGCCCACCCAGTGCTGCGAGGCGTAGTAGGGATGCGGCAGCAGCCGGTCGCGTACCGCGTAGTCGAACCCGGACTCCAGCACCCCGTCGGCGTTGCGCTGGGTCGGCGCGGCACCGAAGCGGGCGGTGTAGGTGGCCTTGGTGAGTCCGATGTTCAGGCGATAGTCGCCGGGGGCGCGGTCCAGCTCGGAGACGCGGTCGTAGTGGTCGCCGGTCACGATGGTCGCGAACGGCATCTGCCGCTCGGGCGGCAGGTCGCCGTCGGGGTCGTAGATGAAGAAGGTGTCGCCGTTCGCGGTCAGGGTGCGGATCCCGTCGAAGGCGTTCCGGATGTGCATGGTCAGTTCGTCGGCGTCCACGCCGGTTTCCTCTCGGGTCGGAGTACGACCCTTCAAGCGTCTCATTGAACTGCTATTTGGCACTCTGCCGGACAGAAGACCAGCATGTTCGCACTACGGCCCGGAGAACCCTCAAATCGCCGAGAGCCGCCCACTTCGGCTCGCCGGTAGGCGGCGCGCTCCGGCCGGGAGTCGGGCCGATGGCCGCCGGCCAGTGGGGCCGGTGGCAGGCCGGATTCCGGTACCGCGAGAGCCGGGGCGCCTCCGGGTCGGCCCGGCCCCCGTCGTGTTCGCGGATCACCTCGTCCCGGCGGGTTCCAGCGCCAGCGCCGCGGCGAAGCCCAGCAGTGCCACCCCCGTACCCGCGTCCAGCGTGCGGCGGATCGGGCGGCGTAGCACCCAGGACCGCGCGTAGTGCAGGAACGCCACGACGAGCACCAGCCACAGCAGCCCGAGAGCGGCGTGGGAGTAGGCGAGCAGCAGCACCGCCGCGAGTGATCCCTCCCCGCCCGCCAGGAACTGCGGCAGCACGGACAGGTAGAAGGCCAGCACCTTCGGGTTGGTGATGTTGGACAGGAAGCCCTGGCTCCAGCTGCGCAGGCCGTGCAGCGGCGGGCCGCCCCCGGAGTCGTCGGCGGTGGGGTAATCGCCGCGCCGGGCCGAGAGCAGTGCCTGCACGCCGAGGTAGCACAGGTAGGCGATGCCGATCCAGCGCACCGTCGTGAAGAGCACCTGCGAGCTCAGCAGCAGCGCGCCGACCCCGATCGCCGCCGCGGTGCCGTGCACCATGTTGCTGGTGGTGATGCCCAGCGCGGCCAGGAGGCCGGCCCGGCGGCGGGTCAGGGAGTTCTTCAGGACCACCGCGAAGTCCGGTCCGGGGGCGATGACGATCACGGTCGCGAATGCGAGGAAACTCAGGTACAGCGTCCAGGTCACCGCCCCACCCTACGCCCTTCCCGAGGGGCCTCCCATCCCCTTTTCGAGCACCTTTCGCACCGCCCCCTATTTGATTCTCCCCGAAACGCCGGACCGCGAGCCGGACGGTCAAGGCATTTCACCAGTTCATCCAGAACTCCACTATTCGAGTCGACTTCACGGGCATCAATTATCTGATCAATTAACACCGGCCTACAATCTACGAGATAGATTCAATTTGCACGCAAAAGGATCTCGGAGAAAGTGTTTACAGTCACGCCACGACAGCACTACATTGAGCGGGGCAAGAAATACGACCCCGAGAAATCGTTGGCCGCACCAGGTACGCACACCTTTTCGCGAATGGCCTGCGCAGATTGGACGACCAGTGTCCCAGCAACTCTCTCTCGGTGAATTTCTTGACAAATACGGCGACGACTTGGTGCAGGAACTCCTCGATCTGATCAGGATCCCGGCGGTGGCCGTCACCGGCGGCCCCGACATCGACCGGATGGCGCAGGCGTGCGCCGGCAAGTGCGAGCGGGCCGGCCTGACCGCCCGCGTCGAGGCCACCAGCGGCCACCCCGTCGTCTACGCCGAAGGCGGGCCGCGGGACGCCACGACCACCCTCCTGCTGTACGGCCACTACGACGCCTTCCCCGCCGCCGACCAGGACGGTTGGCGCACGCCCCCCTTCGAGCCGGTGATCGAGGGCGACCGGATCTACGGCCGAGGCGCCGGCGACAACAAGGGCCAGTTCCTCGCCCACCTCAACGCCGTGCAGTGGTGGCAGCGGCACGGCGGCGGCCTGCCGATCCGGGTGAAGATGATCCTGGAGGGCGAGGAGGAGTTCGGCAGCCGGCACCTCCCCGAGTTCATCGAACGCAACCGCGACGAACTGGCCGCCGACCTGTGCTGCTACTCCGACGGGCCGCAGCTCGGCGGCGACCGGCCCGCGCTGCTGTTCGGGGTGCGCGGCGCGCTCGTCATGGAGATCCATGCCGACGGTCCCGCACAGCCACTGCACTCGGGCAACTTCGGCGGGGTGGTGGCCAACCCGATCCTGGAGCTCAGCCGCTTCCTCGGCCGCCTGGTCGAGGCCAACGGGGATCTCACCGCTCCGGGCATCGACGTCGGGGTACCACGGATCACCGAGGAGGAGCGCGCCCTCGTGCGGGACCTGCCGCTCGACCTCGCCGACTTCCGCGCCCGCACCGGCGGCGATCCGCTGCCCGCCGCGTTCGGCGAGGAGTACTACGAGCGGCTGCTGTACAAGCCCTACTTCAACGTCTCCGGCATCACGGGCGGCTACACCGGCACGGGCATGAAGACCCTCATCCCCACCTCCGCCATGGCCAAGGTGGACATGCGCCTGGTCGGCGGTCAGGACCCCGACGACGTGCTCGCCTCGATCGAGAAGTTCATCGACGACCAGGGCTTCCGTGGGCTGAGCGTGCGCAAGATGTTCAGCCAGCCGCCCTCCCGCACCCCCGTCGACCATCCCTACGCCGACGTGGTCGCCCAGGCGGTCGAACACGGCTTCGGCCACGCCCCGGTACGGGTGCCGAGTCTCGCGGGGACCACCCCCGACTACGTCTTCACGAAACTTCTCGGCATTCCGAGCATCATGGTGCCGTTCGCCCCCGCCGACCAGAACCACCACGCGCCGAACGAGTCGATGCGGATATCGCTTTTCAAGAAGGGAACCGCCGCCTCCGCCCGGCTGATCGAACTGCTGGCCCGCGACGGCGCGCAACGGCCGGCGCGCCCGTCCTGATCTCCGATCCACCATCTCCCGGCGGCGACGTTTCCCCATGAACCGCCGAGGAATTCCCCCGACAGGACACCCGGCTCGTTTCGCCATTCCCGAAAACCGAATGGAGAAAAGCGATGACCATGACGCAGGCCGATATCTACAGTATGCCGCCGGAAGAAGTCGAGCGCGCCTACCTGGAATACCGGCGCGCCTGTTATGACATCGTCTTCCGCACCTGCGCGGAACGCGGCGTCTTCGACCTGCTCACCTCTCCCCGGACCGCGGAGGAGTTCTGCACCGAATTCGGGGTGGCCGAGAACAAGCGGCACGTGGCCCGGTTGCTGCTGGACGCGCTGGTGAAGTACGGCGCCGTCGAGTGCGTGGCCGGGGACCCACCGCGGTACGTCGAGACGCGGGACGCCGCCGGGCGCTCGGACTTCGACCAGGGGCTCATCCACCTCGCCACCGGCAAGAACTCGGTCGAGGAGCTGATGCACAGCGAGAACTACGCCGGCATCCTCGACGCCCTCTCCCGGCCGGACAACCCGGTCTCGGCGACGTTCGACGCGGACCACCTGCCACTGTGGGAGGAGGTGCTCCAGGCCCCCTTCTACCGCTACTCGCGGGTGCGGGCGGTCGAGGAGGTCGCCGCCGCCGGGCCGCGGCTGCTCGACCTCGCCTGTGGGCCCGGCTTCGGGCTGCTGGAGCTGGCCGAACAGCACGCGCACAGTTCCGGGGCCGACCTGCTCGGCGTCGAGATCAGCCCCGACTTCGTCGCGTCCGCCACCCAGCGGACCGCCGAGTACGACCGGGTGCACGTCACCCGCGGCGACCTGGAGCAGCCGCTCGGTTTCGTCCGGGACGACTACTTCGACGGCGCCATGATCGTGGGCGCCTACCACTTCCTCCGCGACAAGGAGCCGATCTGGCGGACGGTGAGCCGGGTGCTGCGCCCGGGCGGCACCTTCTGCATCGCCTACGCGCTGTCCAAGGTCGGCAGCTACGACCAGGAGATCATGGACCTGCGCTTCGCGCTGCGCCGCCCGCCGTCCTACCAGCCCACTCGCGAGGAGGTGCTGGACGCCGCCGCCCGGAACGGCATGACGCTGCGGCGCGAGTTCGCTCTCGGCGCCTGGCGCTGGTACTCGTTCGCGAAGGACGCGTGATGGCGCCGTCGGCCCGTGGCACGGCCGGCGCGCGGCGGCCGGGGGCGCACGACGCCCCCGCCGCCGGGCCGCTCGCCCGCTTCGACCCGGTCCTGCTGGTGCTCTCCCCGCCGCGATGCGCCTCGACCGTGCTCGCGCGCGCCCTGTGGAACCACGCGCTGTTCCGCTGGTATCTGCACGAGCCGTACGACCGCGGCTACCACCACGGCGGCGACGGCCCGGACCCGCTGCGTGCGGCGCTGGCGGCCCGGCTGGACCGGCAACGCCTCGCCCACGACGTCTCCGGCCACGCCAACGGACTGGTCGTCAAGGAGATGACGTTCCAGGCCGGCCCCCGCCTGCCGGAGCTGATCGCCGCCGCGACGCTGCCGGTGGTCTTCACCGTCCGCGACCCCCGGCAGGCCGTGCGCTCGCGCATGCGGCAGCGGGCCCGAGGCGGCGCGCGCCCCGGCTTCCCGCCGCGGGAGGCGGGCTGGGACGACCTGGACCGCGCGTGGCGGCACGTCCGCGCCGAGCGGATCGCGCACGTCATCGTGGACATGACCGGGCTGAGCCGCGACCCGGCCACCCTGGTCCCGCGGCTGTGCGCCCGGCTGGGCCTCGACTTCTCCGAGCGCCTGCTGTCCTGGCCCGCCATCACCGGCGCCCCCCTGGGCCGGCTGGGCGATGAGCAGGCGCACTGGTACGAGCGCGTGCTGGCCAGCCGCGGCTTCGAACCGCTCGACGACGCGGCCACCGGACCGGAGGCCGACCCCCCGGACGACGCCGGCCTGGAGCGCCGGCTCGGCGACTGGACCGCGCTGTACCGGGAGATGCTGGCCGCCCCCGAATCGCTCGTTCCCAGCCGCTGACCGGACCGACGACGGGGAGGGCGACATGGCACAGTTCACCGGGCGGATCCGCCCCGCCGGGACCGGCGACCTGCCGGCCATCACCGACATATACAACCAGGCCGTACGGGACCGGATCGCCACCTGCGACCTCAGCGATGTCCCGGTGGAACGGCGGGCCGACTGGCTGCACGCCCACCGCGCCCCGTACGGCGTGTGGGTGGCCGAGGACGAGGCGGTCCGCGGCTGGGTGGCGATCTCACCGTACGACCCCAAGCCCTGCTTCCACCGCACCGCGACCTTCGCCACCTATGTCGCCCGGGAGGCGCGCGGCACGGGCGTGGGCAGCGCGCTGCGCACCCGGATGATCCGGGAGGCGACGGAGCGCGGCTTCCACGCCCTGGTCAACCGTGTCTGGTCCAACAACCCCGCCAGCATCGCGCTGGCGCGCAAGTTCGGGTTCCGGGAGGTGGGCCGGATGCCCGAGATCGTGGAGCTGGACGGCGGCTACGTCGACTGCCTGTTCTTCGAGCTCATCCTGGACCGCTGATCCGCGCCCGGTCGGCCCGGGCCGCGGAGCGCGGCACGCTCCGTGGCCGCGGGGAGGGACCGGAATCCCGTGGCCGCAGGCGCCGGCCGCCGCCGGAGGGAGGAAGACGAGATGTCCGTGCGACTGCACGCCGACTGGCGGGCCGAGCGCAGCACGTCGCGGATCGGGCGGACGCCGGTGCTCCCGATCCGGCTGCGGATCGACGGCCGGTGGCGCGAGGTGCTGCTCAAGCTGGAGCAGTTCAACCCCGGTGGCTCGATCAAGGATCGCACCGCCTACGCCCTGGTCGAGGACCTGGAACTGCGCGGCCGGCTGCGGCCGGGCGCCACCGTCGTGGAGTCCACGTCCGGCAACCTCGGGGTCGCGCTGGCGTACGTCTGCCGGGAGAGCGGCTACGGGTTCGTGGCGGTGGTCGACCCGCTGGTGAGCGAGGTCAACGTCGAGACGATGCGCGACCTCGGCGCGGTCGTGGAGCGGGTGCAGCGCGGCGACGTGCACGGCAACTACCTGGCGGCGCGCCGGGAGCGGGTGCGCGAGATCGCCGCCGATGATCCGGCCTGCGTGTGGACCGACCAGTACGGAAATCCGGCGAACCCGCGCGCGCACCGCGAGCAGACCGGCCCCGAGATCCTGCGGCAGACCGGCCCGGGCCTGACGGCGGTCTTCGTCGCGGTCTCGACCGGGGGAACGCTGGCCGGCATCGCCGACTACCTGCGCCTCGCCGCGCCGGCCTGCCGGATCGTGGCGGTCGACGTGCGCGGGTCGGCCGCGCTGGGCGGCCCGAAGGGACCGCGCAAGCTGGTCGGGATCGGCGCTTCACGCCGGTCCCGGTTCGTCCGGCCGGAGCACTACGACACCGCGGTCGGCGTCTCCGACGCCGAGGCGATCGCCGCCTGCCAGTTGCTGCGCCGCTACACCGGGATCGGGCTCGGCGGTTCCTCCGGCGCGGTGCTGGCCGCGGCGGCCCGGATCCTGCGCCTGGACCAGGAGCTGGAGCGGGCGGTGTGCGTCTGCCCGGACGGCGCGGACCGCTACGAGAACACCGTCTACAACCGGCTGTGGCTGGCCAAGGAGAACATCGACGCCGGGCCCGCGCCGTTCGAGGACGCGGCCTGCGCGTGAGCGAACGGCGAGGAGTGGACGCCCATGACCGATCTCGGACACCTGCTCTACCTCACGGCCGCCGACGTCCGCCGGGCCTGTGAGGAGATCGACCCGCTGGCGTGCGTGCGGGAGGCACTGGTCCGGCACGGCGAGGGCCGCACCGCGCTGCCGGCCGAGTGCTACCTGGGCTGGAGCCCGGAGACGGGCGGCGAGGCGCGCAGCATCGCGATGTCCGGCCTGGTGGACGGCACGCCGCCCATGGTCGGCACCAAGCTGATCAACGCCAACACGGCCAACCCCGACCGCGGGCTGGCCAGGGCCGGCGGCCTCACGGTGCTGCACGACGTGGCCACGGCCCGGCCGGTGTGCGTGCTGGACGCGGCGCACGTCAGCGCCCTGCGGACCGCGTCGGTCTCCGTGCTGTGCGCCCTGCGGCTGGCCCGTCCGGGCGGCTCGACGGTGGCGTTCACCGGTGCCGGGGCGATCGCCCGCGCGCACGCCCGCCTCGTCGCCGAGCGGATGCCGCAGGTGACGGACATCCGGGTCCATGATCTCGACAAGGAGCGCGCCGAGGGGTTCCGCGACGAGCTGACGGCCGCCTTCGGGCCGGACGGGCCGCGCGTGACCGTGACCGGCGACGCCCGCGGCGCCGTCGCCGGGGCCGACGTGGTGATCCCGTGCACGACCACCCGGACCCCCTACATCGAGCGCTCCTGGCTGGCGCCGGGCGCGCTCGTCGTCAACGTCTCCCTCGACGACGTCACCGCCGACGCGCTGCTGTCGGCGGCGCGCGTCTACGTGGACGACTGGCCGCTCGTCGTGGCCGATTCGCACCGCCTCCTCGGCCACCTGGCCCGCGCGGGCCTCGTCGCCGCCCCGGGCGCTCCCCCGCCGCCGGACGCCCCGCCGGTGCACACGCTCGGTGAACTGTTCACCGACGGCTGCCCTGGCCGGGTGGCCGATGACGAACTGCTGGTGGTGAACCCGTTCGGCCTGGCGATCGAGGACGTGGTGATCGCGCACCGCGTCTACCGGGTCGCCCTGCAGCGAGGGCTGGGCATGGTGCTGCCGCGCTGACCCGTGACGGAAGCGGCCGGGCCGCCGAGATGGCGGCCCGGCCGAACGCGGACGGGGATGCGGGGAACCGCGGGGAAGCGGGGAGACGTGAGGGGACGGCCTACCAGAAGACGGCGATTCCGACGTTCAGCACGGCGAGCGCTCCGGCGGTGTTCGCGAGCTTCAGGTCGGACTTTCGGAGGTTGAGCACGCCCACGACCGACACCGCGAACGCCACCACCAGCTTCACCGCGACCTTGACGTGGTCGAGGTCGCCGTCGGTCATCTCGGCCACCCCGACGAGGAGGAGGCCGGTGAGCAGCTGGAGCAGCGAGCTGTGCAGGATCGCCTTGGGGGCCGCGGAGTGCTTCGCGATGAGCTGCAGCAGCCAGCCCGCGATGATGCCGGCCATCCCCAGCAGGTGGAGGAAGACGAGTGCCGAGTAGACGATGTCCATGCACCGCACATTACTACGCGTTGTAGTGACGACCTGTCCCGAGGGCCCACCTGCGGGCATAACGGTTCCGCAGCGCCTTTGCCGGGCGTTGCCGCCGATGCCGGACGGTCACACCGCTTCCAGCACGTCGAAGTCGTTCCCGGAGGCCGACTGGCCGGACCTCAGGGTGTGCAGGAACAGCAGGTAGATCACCGCCTCGGAGTGGCAGGTGACCCGGACCCCGTACGGCTGCCCGGAGCCGCCGAGATCGCTCGTGGCCGAGTAGCCGTCCACCCGCGCGAACTCCTCGTGCCCGCTGTTGGCCAGCACCGACACCAGCCACCGCTCGACGTCGGCGGAGCGCACACCGCCCCCGGCCGCGGAGAGTTCGGCCCGTGGCACCGACGCGGGCGGTTCGCCCGTGACGATCGGCTCCTCCTCCCGCTGGTCGGATCCGTCCGATGGGGATGTTCGCACGAGTTGCAGGTACACCTGCCCGCCGGTCGTGAGACCGAGGACGATTCCCGCCGGCCGGCTGCGGTATCCGGCCGCATGGAACGTCTGCACCGACCGCACCGCCGGTGCCGCCTCCTTGGTCAGCAGATCGTGCAGGAAGGTCTCGAAGCGGGCCAGGCGCATGGTCGCGGTACCTCGGTCGGTGCGGGAGCGTTGATAGCCGGATGGCCCCAGGCTAGGGCGGCACGGCGCGCCAGCTCAGCGGTTTCGCACATCCGCTCGCGAAACCGGACCCGGGTGCGGCCCGCACCCCGGCCTCCGGTGTCGGGACGCACCGATTCGCCCTATGATCCGCTCCAGTCACGTCCCAGGAGGCGATCATGCTCGGCGACACCGACCTGCGGCACCTGCGCCGCTGCGTCGAACTGGCGGCCACCGCGCTGGAGGTGGGCGACGAACCCTTCGGTTCCGTTCTCGTGGGGGCGGACGGTTCCGTGCTGTTCGAGGATCACAACCACGTGGCCTCGGGCGACCGCACCCGGCATCCGGAGTTCGAGATCGCGCGGTGGGCCGCCGCGCACCTGGCACCCGAGGCGCGGGCGGCGGCGACCGTGTACACCTCGGGCGAGCACTGCCCGATGTGCGCGGCCGCGCACGGCTGGGTGGGGCTGGGGCGGATCGTGTACGCCACGTCCTCCGCACAGCTGTCCGGGTGGCTGGGCGAACTCGGCGTGCCGGCACCGCCGGTGCGGACGTTGCGCATCCAGGACGTCGTTCCCGGCGCCGTGGTCGACGGGCCGGCGCCGGAACTCGCCGAGCGGGTCCGCGGGTTGCACCGCCGGTTCCACGGCGCGGCCTGACCGCCGCGCCCCTGACCACGCGGACGGACGGCGCCGCGCGGGCGACCGGCGGGTTCGGGGAAGGAACACGCCGGTCGCGCGCGGCGGGGATCAGGGCGGGGTCACCGCCAGGTGTCCGTGAGCGTCAGTTCGCAGCCGGGCGGATTCCCGGTGCGGCCCGTGCGGTTGGGATCGGACTCCCAGTCCACCCGGCCGTCGGGGTTCACTTTCACGTACTTGTACTCGAAGGCCGTGCCGGCGGGCAGGTTCACGGTCGCCTTCCACACCGGGTAGTCGGCCGAGGACAGCGCGACCGCGCGGCTCGGGTCCCAGTCGCCGAGTTCGGGGATGCCGCCGACCACGAACACGTTCTGGCCGAACGTGGTGGCGGTCCGCGAGTGGAAGGCCGTGGCCACCGTCGTGCAGTCGCCCGGCTCGGTGGGCGGATCGGTCTCGTCGCCGGGCGCCGCCACGTGCAGGGCGAGCACCGAGTCGGCGGGCACCGCCGCGGTGAAGGTGCCGTCGGCGGCGACCGTGTAGCGGTCGCCCTCGCAGCCCGTGCCGGTGGACGGGCCGCTGGCGACGTCGCAGTACGTTCCGGCCGGCAGTGACGTCTGGAAGGTGCGGGCGCCGATGTCGGGCCCGCGGTTGAACACCGCGTAGCCACGGTCGCCGCGTCCGAAGGCGATCTGGCCGTTCTCCCCGTTCCACCAGTCGGTCACCCCGGCGTCGCCCACCGCGTTGCGGAAGCCCACCAGCCCGGCGATGGGCTGGTGCCGGTGCTCGCACACCCACGCCGAGCCGGAGCAGTCGGCCGGGGAGGTGGTGCCGTCGCCCGCGGCGGGCGGCCCGGCGTCGTTGTCGCTGAAGCCGAAGCTGGACATGACCTTGGGGGTGCCGAACGGGTAGGCCAGCATGAACGCCGCGGCGACGTCGTAGGCGGCGCCGTCCTTGTACGTGAGCGTGGGCTCGTTGCGCTGGGTGTCGTGATTGTCGATGAACACCACGGCCTGGTCGCTGCCGACCGCCATCGAGCCGGGAAGGTCGCGCAGGCCGCCGAGCGATCCGTCGCGGAACGCCTGGCTGACCTGGCGGTGGTAGCGGAACTCGGTGACATCGCCCTGTCCGACGTACTCGGCCGGGCTGATGGCGGAGTCCTCGATGACCTCCTGGTACAGGTAGGGCCGGCCGCCCCAGTGCGGCACCTCGTCCAGCCGGCCGCGGATGTCGGCGATGTCGGCGACCGCCATGTGCTTGGCCGCGTCGATGCGGAAGCCCGCGACGCCGAGGGAGACGAGGTCGTTGAGGTACTCGGCGAGCCGGCCGCGCACGTAGTCGGTCTCGGTGCGCAGGTCGGAGAGGCCGACGAGTTCGCAGGTGCGGATCTCGTTGGCGTCGTTCCAGTTGGATATGTCGCGGCGGCAGTCGTGGAAGTCCTGGTTCTGGTAGATGCCCGGGTACTCGTATTTGGTGAAGGTCGAGCCGGCGCTTCCCGGGCCGCTGTTGACGGATCCGCTGCCGGTCATGTGGTTGAGGACGGCGTCCACGTAGATCTTGACGCCCGCGTCGCGGCAGGTGGCGACCATGGCGGCGAACTGCTCGCGGTCGCCGCGGCGGGACTCGATCTGGTAGGAGACGGGCTGGTAGTCCTGCCACCAGGGGTAGCCCTCGCCGCCGAGCACGACGTGTTCCTGGGGTGGGCTGACCTGCACGGCGCCGTAGCCGTTGGGGCCGAGGAAGGTCTCGCACTCGGTGGCGACCGACTCCCAGGGCCACTCGAACAGGTGCACGATGACGTCGCCGTTGGCGTCGGCGGCCTCGGCCGCGGCGGGGGCGTTCTCGGCGTGGGCGGGGGTGGCCGGTGGGGTGAGGGGTATCAGCAACGCGGCGGCGCCGAGTCCGGCCGCGAGGGCGGCACGGCACCATCGTCGAAGTCGCATCTCGCACTCCTTCGCGGGGACGCCGCACCGCCGTGGGCGGGCGCGGCGCCGGGGGGGACAGGAAGCCGCAAGCCTTGCAAGAAGTTTCAAGTGACGAAGCTAACAAACCCGCGCCGTTTTGTGAATGGTGCGTTTCCACGCGGTCACCGACCGCTGTCATCGGCCCTCACTTCGCTGTCTCCACGTGCGCGTTCGCGCCGCAGCTACGCGATCGGCCGGCCGTCGCGGATCCAGGTCGCCGCACGCCCACCAGCGACGTCGCGGGGCAGCCACCTCGCAAGGATTGCAAGAAACGCAAGAAATTGCGCGAGTAGTCGACAGTGCGTGACCGGTCAACGGCGGCGCCCGGCGAGGCGCCGCCACGCGGGCGGGCGCGGCCCGCGCAGTCGTTACGCTCGGGGGCATGCCACCCGCGACCGACAACCTCGCCCCCGCCCGGCTGCGGGCGACGCCGAGCTGGCTCCTCACGCACACCGCCACGCACGCGAACCGGCTCGTCGCCGAGCGGTTCGGGGAGATGGGCGTGCGCCGGTACCACTACGCGCTGCTCGCCGCGGTCGAGGAGTTCGGCCCGGCGAGCCAGGCCGACCTGGGGCGCCGGTGCGGAATCGACCGCAGTGACGTGGTGGCGGCGCTGAACGAACTCGCCGAGGCCGGGCTCGTGGTGCGCACCCCGGACCCGGCGGACCGCCGACGCAACTCGGTCACCATCACCGATGCCGGGGCTGCGTGGCTGCGCCACATCGCCGCCGCGCTCGCCGACGTCCAGGACGCGCTGCTGGCCCCGCTGTCCGCTGCCGAACGCGACCAGTTGACCCGGCTGCTCGTCCGTGTGCTCGACCACCACGCCGGCGATCGCGACTGAGCCGCCGTGGGGCCGCCGAGTCCCCGGAATGTCCGCCCCGTCTGCTCTACTGCCGTCCAGCTCGCCCGACTCGGGGGAGTTGGTGTGGTATCGCGGAAAGGAGCGGGCATGGGAGCTTTGTACGGCTACTACCGCGCGGCGGACGCCCAGGCGGCCGTCCGGGTGGCGGACGAGCCCGGCGGCCCCACGGTGGCGAACTCCTCCTGGGACGCGGTGGACGGAAAGGGCATCGATCCCGCCGTGGTCCTAGGCCGGCTCGTGGCCCTCGTCCGCGATACCCCGTGGCACACCGGGCTGGTCGACGGCACGGTGGTCTGGCCGGCCGGCGGATACCCCGCCGACTGGGAAAGGGTCCCGGAGAACTCCCCCTGGGTCACCGGCCCGTGGATCGAGGAGCTGGGCCCGGCCGCCCGCGACACGCTCGCCGGCATCGACAACGCCCGCATCGCGGATCTGGCCGCCCGATGGGCACGGATCGAGGAGTTCGACCGGCAGGCCGAGCCGTTCGCGCTCCAGTCCTTCCTGGAACGGCTGGTCCTCCTGGCGCGGCGCGCCCGTGCGGCCGGCGAGAAGCTGTACTGCTGGTCCAGCCTGTGAATTGGAGGCGGGCCGGCCGCCCTTTCACGACCGCCGCTCGAACCGTTCGAACAGCGGCGTGTGGTCGTCGCCGGGGAACGCCTTGGGCAGGACCTCCAGCGCCTCCTCGATGGTCCGGCGGATCCCACGGAACTCCGGGGCGCCCAAGGGCACGTCGGCGTACAGGTACTGCCAGCCGGAGAACCCTCTGGTGAGCAGCAGCGCCTCCAGGTAACCGCGGTAGTCGACCTCCAGCGGCGTGATCGCCCGGTGGTCGTGGCTCATGTCGTAGAGCCAGATCTGTGACTCGGCCGTCCCGGGGGTGGTCCGCAGCGCGGCGAACCTGCCCGAACCGCCCTGCGGGGTGTCGTCCATGACCCGCAGCTCGGCCGCGACCTCGGCGTGCTCGTCGGTGACCTGGTCGGCGAGCCACGGCACCGGCTCCCGGATGGCCGACAGGTAGACGTGCCGTAGGTGGAACTCCCCCACGACGAGCGGGAGCGGCGGCACGCTCCGCCAGAAGACACCGAGCCCGGCCTGCCGGAAGAAGACCGGGCGGAAGGCGGCCGCCACCGGCAGCCGGTACTCCTCGGCGAGCGCGTGGAACACCCGCTCCGGGTCGGCCAGGAAGTCGTCGACGGGGCCGCGCGCCTCGTGCTCGAGGTCGACGTGCGGACTGGTTCGCAGCTCGTGGAGCATGCGCGCGTAGCGCTCTTCGAACGGATGGTCCGCTGCGATCGGGGTGCGGTCGGACATCATCGCCCTCTCTCATGCGGGTGGGTGGGCGGGGTACCGGACGGCGCCGGGCGCCGGCCGCGGCCATGGGCGCCCTTCCCCGGACCGGCCGTGGCGAGCCCACCGCCTCGGGAACCTCATCGGGGCCGGGCTGTGCCGGATCATGCCCGTGGCCGGTGACATTCCCGGTCCGGTGAGCGGCGCGACGGCCGCCGTGCGCCGCCCACCGAGGTTCTCAGCACCCGGCTTACTCCGGGCTCACCCGCTCCCCCGGCGGCCGGGTCCGGATAAGGCGATCGCCCGATGTGGCACCGGGGTCCTTACCGCGAGTCTGAGGATCACGGGGCCGGATCGACCGGCCCGCGGATCACCGGGAGCCAAGGAATGATTCATCCGGACCTGGTCGGGGGCGTCGCGCGGGAGCGGATCGCCGACCGTGAGCGGGAGATCCGGCGGCGGGTGGACGCGCGGGCGCGCCGCGAGGAGCGGGCGCGGGCCGGCGGGGAGGGGCCGGCCGGCGGCAGCGCCGTCGGCCCGGACGTGACTCCGGACACTCCGGCCGACGCGGCGCCCGCCGGCGACCGGGAGCCGGTGGCGGCGGCCCGGCGCTGAGCGTCGCCCCCGCCGGGCGGTCGGGGACCCGCCGGGTGGCGGCCGGACGTCCCGCTCCTGGTCCGATCGGCTGGGCGACCGAAATAATCAACTCGGACATGTCCCCCCAGACCGGCATACTGGAGCCCATGAGTTCGCACGGCACCAGCCCCGTCCTCGTCGGACGCGCCACGGAGCTGCGTGCCCTCCTCGACCACGCGCACGCCGCCCGGGCCGGCCGGGCCGGCACCCTCCTGCTCTGCGGTGACGCCGGCGTCGGCAAGTCCCGGCTGCTGCGCGAGTTCGCCGAGCACCTGGACGGCGGGCCGGTCGTGGCCGGGGGCTGTCTGGAACTGGGCGTCGACGGCCTGCCGTTCGCACCGTTCGTCACCGTGCTCCGCCAGTTGCTGCGCGAGCTGGGCCGCGAGCACCTGACGGAGCTGGTCGCCGGGGGCGGGCGGGAGCTGGCTCGCCTGCTTCCCGAGCTCGGCGAGCCGCCGGGCGAGCACCGGGAGGCGCGCAACCGGCTGTTCGAGCAGGTCCTGCGGGTCCTGGACGGCGCCGCCGAGCCCGCGGGCCTGACCGTCGTGCTGGAGGACCTGCACTGGGCCGACGCCGCGACCCGGGACCTGCTGGTCTTCCTGGTGCGCAACCTCGACACCGCGCGAGTGCAGATCGTGGCGAGCTACCGGTCCGATGACCTGCACCGCTCGCACCCCCTGCGCCGGCTGCTCCCCGAGCTGGAGCGGCTGCCGACGGTCAGCCAGCTCACGCTCCGTCCGCTCTCCCTGGAGGAGGTGGCCCAGCAGGCCGCCGCCATCCGCCGGTCCGAACTCGCGCCCGAGCAGGTCGCGGCGCTGTACGAGCGCACGGCCGGCAACCCGCTGTTCGTGGAGTCGTTCCTGGACTCCTGCGTCCTTGAGGACATTCTGGACTCCCCGGTCCCCTCCCAGCCGCGCGAACTCCTGCTGGCCGGCGTCGACCGGCTGCCCGAGCAGGCGCGCAGCGTGGTCCGGATGGCGTCCGTGGGGGCCGTGGACGGTGACCACGTCGGGCACGCGCTGCTGGCGCACGTGGCCCGGCTCGATCCCGACGAACTCGACGACGCCCTCAGTTCCGCCGTCAACGCCAACATCCTGCGGGTGGACGGTCAGGGCTACCGGTTCCGGCACGCGCTGCTGCGCGAGGCCGTGCACCAGGAGCTGCTGCCCGGCGCGCACGCCCGGCTGCACCTGCGGTTCGCCGAGGCGCTGGAGGCCCGGCCCGGCCTGGTGCCGGCCGACCGCCTGGCCGCCGAGCAGGCGCACCACTTCCACGCCGCGCAGGAGCTGCCGCGCGCGCTCAGCGCCGCCTGGTGGGCGGCGGTGCGTGCCGGTGAGGCGCTCGCGTTCGCCGAGCAGTTGCGCATGCTGGAACGCGTCCTCGAACTGTGGGAACGCGTCCCCGAAGCCGGCAAGCTGGTGGCGACCGACCGCGTGAAGGTGCTGGAGTACGCGGTGGCGGCGGCGCTGGAGTGCGGCGAGTTCCGGCGCGGCCGGGAGCTGGCCGACCTCGCGCTGTCGCTGCTCCCCGATTCCGACGACACCGGGACGCGCACCGTCCGGGCCGTCATCCTCCGCTACCGCGGGCGGATCCGCATCCAGCTCGGCCACGACGACGCCATGGCCGACCTGCTGGCCGCGCTCGACCTGCATCCGCCGGAGCACCACGGCTACGGGTGGCTGCTGGCCATCATCGCCCGTGAGCTGATGCTGCGCGGCGGCACGCTGCCCGCGGAGCGGCTGACCGGCGGCACCATCGCCCTCGACACCGCGCACGACCGGCTCACCGCCGCCGAGGTCGCCACCGAGGCGCTCGCCCGGTCCACCGAGCACGGGGACCTGTGCGCCGTGTCCGACGCTCTCATCACGCGGGGGACCGTGCACGGTGAGGCCGGCGACACCGAGGCGGGCGCCGAGAGCATGCGGCGCGGCATCACGCTCGCGGAGCAGGTGCACGAGCCCGAGCTGGAGCTGCGCGGGATCGGGAACCTGTCCTCGCTGCTGCGCGACAACGGCCGGCACCGGGAGGCGCTGGATCTCACGGCGCGCGGGCTGGAGCGGGCGCGCGAGGTCAGCATGCTGCGGTCCAAGGGCGCGTTCATCGCGCTGAACCGGGCGGAGATCCTGTTCGAGCTCGGCGAGCTGCAGGAGGCGGCCCGGATCATCGACGCCGCGCTGAGCTGGTCCCCGGCCCCACTGCACGCGTCGCTGCTGAAGGTGCTGCGTGGCCGGATCGCCCTCCTGCACGGCGACCAGGACACGGTCGCCGCGTTGCTGGCGGAGCTGCGCACGAACGGCGTCCTCCTCACCAGCCGCGTCCAGTCGGTGGTGTCGCTGGCCATGCTGACCATGGAGGCGGCGCTCGCCGAGGGCGCGGTGTGGCCCGCGGTGGACACGGCCCTGCGCACCTTCGAGCGCATCGACGTCCGGGCGGGCGCGTGTTACCGCTGGGAGTTCAGCAACCTGGCCGCGCGGACCCTGAGCCTGAGCCGCGGCGCGCCGGCCGACACGCCGGACCGGGCCGGCCGGGCCGCGGAGCTCCGTCGCAGGCTCGTGGATTTCTACCCCACCATCACCTCCGAGGGGCCGGCACGGACGGCCCACCGCGACATGGTGCGGGCCCGGATCGCCGCGTTCGACGGCGCCGGCCCCGCCGCCCTGACCGAGGCCTGGGAGCGCGCGGTGGCATCGACGGCGGGGACGGAGTACCGGCTGGCCCGGGCCGACGCGCTGCTGCACGCCGCGGACGCCGCCGCGAACCACGGCGATCGCGCGCTGGCCGCGGAGCGGCTGCGCGCGGCGGCCGACATCGCCAAGGAACTCGGGGCCGTCCAGGTGGAGCGGCGGACCGCCGACCTCGCCCGCCGTCTGGGGCTCTCCCTGGACGCGTCGGCGTCGGCTCCCCCGTCCCCACCGGCCGGTCTGACGGCGCGCGAGACCGAGGTGCTGCGACTGCTGGCCCACGGCTACACCAACGCCCAGATCGCCGCCGAGCTGTTCATCTCGGCGAAGACGGCGAGCGTGCACGTGTCGCACATTCTCGCCAAGCTCGGCCTCCCCAACCGTGGCCAGGCCGCGGCCCGCGCCCACGAGCTGGGGCTGGCCTAGATCGTTGATGGGGGTTGCTCAGTGGTCGTGGGCCACGAGTGAGCGCTTGACGGGTTTCGCTGAGCCGGTTGTGCCGGATCGCGGTGTTGAGGGCGGGGGTGCGCCGGCAGGTGCGTGCCCAGAGTCCTTCGTTGGTGCGCGCCTGGTGGCGTTGCGGGCCGGGCTGGTTCTTCGGCGTCCGGATGACCGCCTCGATGCGCATGTGCGGCCGGCCCGGGTAGACGCCGGGGGCGTCCTCGTCGCGGCGGGCCGGGCGGATGAGCGCGTGGCCCGGGCCGGCGGCGGCCTTCTCGATCCCGGCCCCGGCGAAGCCCGTGTCGCACACGATGGCCATCAACGATCTAGCTCGCTGATGGGGCGGCCGACCACGGG
This sequence comes from Marinactinospora rubrisoli, assembly GCF_042664915.1. Taxonomy (NCBI): domain Bacteria; kingdom Bacillati; phylum Actinomycetota; class Actinomycetes; order Streptosporangiales; family Nocardiopsidaceae; genus Marinactinospora; species Marinactinospora rubrisoli. The sequence goes on along the minus strand of NZ_JBHTBH010000013.1, from coordinate 163,363 downwards.
GTACCGCCCATCGGTCGCGCCCGGTCGTGGCGGGTGGAGCGGGCTGACGGCACCACGGTGTGGGGGACAGGCGCCCGGCCGGAAGGCTCCCTCAGACCGCGCGTCGGAGTGGCCACCCGACGCCGGGAGCGTGGGCGACCGCCGGCTCCGCTGCCACGGGCCGGCGGTACCTCGCCGATGGCGACGACGGCGTTGCACCGTCCCCGCGGAGATGCTCATGGCGGCCACGGCCCGCCACCGGGCCGTGGAGCGCGGCGCGGGCGGGCCGCCTCCTGCCCCGGCGTCCTTCGGCGTGCCGGACCGGCCCGCCCCATTCCGCAGGCCGGCCGACCGGCCGGTGTCCCCCGACGACCGGCGGTGGCCGCGCGTTCCCGGCCTCGTTCACCGCGAGAGCCACGTCCCGACGGCGATCCGGCGATTCCACCAGCGCTCCCCGGGGTCGATGCGACGGGAGAGGGCCGGGTCGGGCAGCGTGCACCGCAGGTAGCGGGCGTCGAGCGGGCGCAGCAGGCGCCGCAGCTCGGCGCGCGGCCGGGGCGGGAGCCGTTGCGCGACCGTCTCCAGGACGTCGCGGGCGTGCCGGGCGTCGTCCATGGCGCAGGTGCGGCAGGAGCAGTCGGCGGCCATCGGGTAGCGGGGCCGGCGTCCCGCAGCCGCCACGAACGCCCGGTAGCGGCGCAGGGCCAGCCAGGTGGCCCCCGGAAAGAGGACGTAGTCGAGGCTCAGCGCCTCCACCCGGTACACCTGGCGGGTGGCGCGGAGGGACAGACCGGGGATCTTCGCTAAAAGCCCGCTCGACCAGACGGCGTGGCGGAGAGTGGGTTCGGCGCGCAGCGCGCTCGGGCGCTTACGCGGCATCGGCCTTTCGAGTCGGCATGCCCGCGATCATGCCATGGGACGACTCGGCGCCGCCAGTCCTTCGGTGCCGGGTTCCGGCGGGCAACGGGGCGCCCAGGCCGGACTCCCCTGGAGTCAGCAGATGCTCGCCACGATGGTGCGCGCGACGTCCGGGAGCCGTTCGGGGGTGCTCGTCCGCTGCGGCCGGATCAGGTCGCCGTCCGGGGAGACGGCGACCATCAGCACGGTGCCGTTGGCCGCGCTGAGCGCGGGGTGCCCGGCGGGGGTGGTGGCCGCCCTCGGGAGAGTCCAAGTGATCGTCGTAGCCCTCGCGGCGACGCAGCAGCACCTACATCAGGTCTCCCGGCGGTGACGAGGCCCGGACGCACAGTGAGTCCCCGCCGACGGTGTCGCCGCCGTCCTCCGCCGAGATCCCGGAGAACCCGAAGCGCATCGCCTGCTCCCGGGTGAGGAGATCGCAGGCGGCACGGCCCGCGAGGTCGATCTCCGCCGGGAACGAGGAGCAGCCCACGGCCGCGAGCACCGGCACCTAAGGCAGCGTCCACCAGGGCCGTCCCCGAACCGCTCGCACCACCACCGCCCGCCTCCCGCCTTCAGCGCAATGGCGGACGCCGACGGCCGCCACGCCCGGGTCAGCGGAACTCGTGGACGACCTCGATCCGGCCGACGATGTGGGCGTTGAACTCGTCGAGTTCCTCGGCCGGGACCCACAGCTCCAGGATGCTCCGGCCGCCCGCCTGCCGAACCGGGTACCGCTCCAGGAAGGCCGCCTCGACCTCGAACCGCGTCACAAAGCCGGCCCCGTCGTGCTTGACGTTCCAGTCCCGCGCGATCCGCACGGCGTAGTCCTCGTTGAGCACCGGGTAGAAGATCGGCTGCTCGGGCAGCCGGGGCGGCCAGGCCCGCCACTCCAGGGCGCGGACCAGGTCCAGTTCCGTGGGTCCGGTTGGCCGCCACAGGGTCGTGGTCGCGGGTCGGCTGGTCATGTGCGGTGCTCCAGGTGCGGACGGCGGGCGGACCGGAACCCTACCGGCGCGGTGCGACGCCGGCCAAGCCGTTTTCGCCGGGGTGCTCGGCTGCGCCTTGCCGGGGCACGCGAACCCGGTGATCGATCAAGTCATGTGATGACGTTCGACAGCGGGTGTGCCACGATGACGGCATGAAGTCGACCCAAAGGGGCGATGCCTCGTAGGAGGCCGGGCGCCGTCCGCGCAGAGCGGCCACGTGCTCACGACCGCCGATCGACGCCGATCCTCGGTGCCGGACGAAGAACGCAGATCGCCGTCGAGATCGCAGAGGCCCGTCACCTGGGGACCGGGTTCATTGGTCAGGCGCTCGACCGGTATCGACGCTTCCTGCGTCGACCCGGCCGCTGGCTGTACGTCCCGTGGCCGGACTGTCCGTGGTGTGATCCGGTCGATGCTCGTGACGACTTGGAAACCGCTCTGCGGGTGCTGCCGGACGGCCCTCGCGGGGAGCTACGCCGGATCGTCGCCGCACTCGATGACGAGTTCAGGCGGAGGACTCTCCCGGACCCGAAGGCGGCTTCGATCAGCCCCTGGCACGCGGCCGCCTGGTGGCGGCAGCGACTGCACGAGCGGTAGAACGGTCGCACACGGGCGACGGCGGACGCACGCCCCTCATGAGCCGATGGCGAAGGTCCTCCGGCTGCTCCTTGGTCACGGCGTGCAGCGCCGTGACCAAGGAGCGGGAGACGGCACGGACAACGGGCACGACCGCGTTGCGGGGACGGCGGCTCCCGCCGCCTCGCCCGGTACCGCCGGCCGCTCCGTCAGTTCCAGCGGCTGGTGATGGGCAGCCGCCGGTCGCGGCCGAAGTTCCGCTTGCTGATCTTGGGGCCGGGCGGGTACTGGCGGCGCTTGTACTCGGCGCGGTCGACCAGCCGGATCACCCGGTCCACCAGGGCGGGGTCGTGGCCGGCCGCGACCAGCTCCTCCCGGCCGAGGTCGGTGCCGATGTAGTCGTCCAGCAGCGCGTCCAGCACCGGGTACTCCGGCAGGGAGTCGGTGTCGAGCTGGTCCGGGCGCAGTTCGGCGCTCGGCGGCTTGGTGATGGAGTTCTCCGGGATCGGCGGAACCTCGCCGCGGCGGGCCGCCTCGGCGTTCCGCCAGGTGGCGAGCTCCCAGACCAGCGTCTTCCAGGCGTCCTTGATCGGCCCGAACCCGCCGGCGGAGTCACCGTAGAGGGTGGAGTAGCCGGTGGCCAGCTCGCTCTTGTTGCCGGTGGTGAGCACGAGGTGCCCGAACTGGTTGGAGAGCGTCATCAGCAGCTGCCCGCGCACCCGCGACTGCAGGTTCTCCGCGGCCAGGCCGTCGATCTCGACCGCCGCCTCGAAGGCGTCGATCATCGGGCCGACCGCGACGGTGCGGGCGGTGATGCCCTGGCGCTTGACCAGCTCCTCGGCGTCGGTGATCGAGTGGTCGCTGGAGTAGCGGCTCGGCATCAGCACCACGTTGACCATCTCGGGGCCGAGGGCGTCGGTGGCGATGGTGGCGGTGAGGGCGGAGTCGATCCCGCCGGACAGCCCGAGGATGACCGAGCCGAAGCGGTTCTTGCGAACATAGTCCCGGGTGCCGGTGACGATGGCGGCGTAGACCTCGGCGAGGTCGTCCAGCCGGTCGGCGACGACCGGCGGGCGCGGCCGGTAGGCGTCGACCGGCCGCTCCGAGAGCGTGTGGCGCCGGATCTCGATGTCGGTGGTGGCGGTGCGCTCGATCGGCTGGGGGTCGCTGGGGACCGGCAGCTCCAGGTCGGTGACGAGCAGGGTCTCCTCGAACTGCGCGGCCCGCGACACCAGCGCCCCGTCGGCGTCGACCACCAGGGAGTCGCCGTCGAACACCAGCTCGTCCTGGCCGCCCACCATGTTGACGTAGGCGAGGGCGGCGCCGGCCTCCCGGGCGCGGCGCTGGCAGAGCGCCAGCCGCTCGTCGTCCTTGGCGCGCTCGTACGGCGAGCTGTTCAGCACCACGAGCAGCCCGGCACCGGCGTCGCGCACGGCGGCCACCGGTCCGCCGTCCTGCCAGAGGTCTTCGCAGATGGCGAAGGCGACGTCCACCCCGTGCAGCCGCACGACCGGCAGCGTGTCGCCGGGCACGAAATACCGGAACTCGTCGAAGACCCCGTAGTTGGGCAGGTGGTGCTTGGCCGACACCGCCCGGACCTCGCCCCGGTACAGCAGCGCGAGCGCGTTCTGCGGCATGCCGGTCGGCTGGCCGTACCGCTGCGCGACGCCCTCGCGGCGGTCGAGGTAGCCGACCACGACGGGCAGGTCGCCCAGGCCCTCGTTCGCGAGCCGTTCGGCGAGGTGGCGCACGGCGCTGATGGACGCCTCCACGAAGGACCGGCGCAGCGCCAGGTCCTCCACCGGGTAACCGGTGAGCGCCATCTCGGGGAACGCGACCATGTGCGCGCCATCGTCCGCCGCCCGCCGTGCGTACCCGGCGATCAGGTCGGCGTTGCCGTCGAGGTCCCCGACCGTGCAGTTGATCTGAGCCAGAGCGATCCGCAGTTGTGCCACGCGATCGAGCCTAGCCATTCGTCCGGATTCCGGCGCGTCCGGGGGCCGCTGACCTGGCCGTCCGCGCCCCGATCGCTCCCCTGGTACCCCGTCTACCTGGTGCGTTAACGTCGGGGAAACCCCGACTGGGCATAGTTGGGGTATCACGTCTGGTAGGAACGCGTACAGACGACGATCCGTTGAGGAAGGTGGACCGTGAACCGACAGCAGGAATTCGTGCTCCGTACGCTGGAGGAGCGCGATATCCGGTTCGTGCGACTGTGGTTCACCGACGTGCTCGGGTACCTCAAGTCGGTGGCCGTGGCGCCGGCGGAGCTGGAGGCGGCCTTCGCCGAGGGCATCGGGTTCGACGGCTCGGCCATCGAGGGATTCGCGCGGGTGCACGAGGCGGACATGCTCGCGCAGCCGGACCCGTCGACCTTCCAGGTCCTGCCGTGGCGGAACGAACCGCACGGCACGGCGCGGATGTACTGCGACATCCTGATGCCCGACGGCACGCCCAGCTACGCCGATCCGCGTCATGTCCTCAAGCGTCAGCTCAGCAAGGCCTCGGATCTGGGGTTCACGTTCTACACGCACCCCGAGATCGAGTTCTACCTGCTGAAGAAGAAGCCGGAGTACGGCGAGTTCCCGGAGCCCAACGACTCCGGCGGCTACTTCGACCACACGCCGCACAACAGCGCCCACGACTTCCGGCGCAACGCCATCATGATGCTGGAGGCCATGGGCATCTCGGTGGAGTTCAGCCACCACGAGGGCGGCCCCGGCCAGCAGGAGATCGACCTGCGCTACGCCGACGCGCTGACCACCGCCGACAACATCATGACGTTCCGGCTGGTCATGAAGGAGGTGGCGCTGGAGCAGGGCGTGTACGCCACGTTCATGCCCAAGCCGTTCACCGAGTTCCCCGGCTCGGGCATGCACACGCACCTGTCGCTGTTCGAGGGTGACCGCAACGCCTTCTTCGAGCCGGGCGCCGACTTCCAGCTCTCCAAGGTGGCGCGCGGCTTCATCGCCGGCCTGCTCCGGCACGCCACGGAGATCACCGCGGTGTGCAACCAGTGGACCAACTCCTACAAGCGGCTGTGGGACCAGGCGGCGGCTTCGGCGGGCGCCGGTGGCGAGGCTCCGGCGTACGTGTGCTGGGGGCACAACAACCGCTCCGCGCTGGTGCGGGTGCCGATGTACAAGCCCACCAAGAGCAACTCCAGCCGGATCGAGTTCCGGTCGCTGGACAGCGGCGCCAACCCCTACCTCGCCTACGCGCTGATCCTCGCCGCCGGGCTCAAGGGGATCGAGGAGGGGTACGAGCTGCCGCAGGGCGCGGAGGACGACGTGTGGGCGCTCACCGACGCCGAACGCCGCGCGCTGGGCATCTCCCCGCTGCCGCAGAGCCTGGACGAGGCCATCCGCGCGATGGAGAACAGCGAACTCGTGGCCGACACGCTCGGCGAGCACGTCTTCGACTTCTTCCTGCGGAACAAGAAGGCGGAGTGGCAGGAGTACCGGCGCCAGGTGACGCCGTACGAGCTGAACCGGTACCTGCCGACGCTCTGACGGCGCCGCACCACGGCGCCCGCGGGGTGCCCGGCTCTCCGCGATGTCCGGGGGCGCCCGGCCGCCCGGTGGCCGCCGGGCGGCTCGGTCTCGGCCCGCCTCTGGCCGGTCAGGCGCCCTCGGCCGGGTGCAGCCGCACCCCGTTCCAGCCGACGCGGGACCACCGGTCCGGGAGGGCCGCCTCCAGCGGGTAGAAGTCGCGCTCGGCCGGAGTCACGCTCTCCTCGGCCAGCGTGGTGGCCCACACGCACCAGCCGCGGTCCAGCACGCGGAAGATCGCGTGCCTCAGCTCGGCGGGCGCGTCCTCCGGGGCCGTCGCGTTCCAGTCGACGGCGATCCCCCGCCGTTCGGCTTCCTTCCGCGCGACGTGACGGGTGAACGTCTCCCGGGTGTGGGTCTCGGGCACTGCACGCCTCCTGGTTGCCGTCCTGGAACGTTCCGCACACCGTTGCCGGCTCCACCGAACCGGCCGGGACGGGAACGGTCCGGGACGGTGACGTCGATGGCCGATCTTCGTCACGCAGCGTACTCCCGGTCCGGCGGGTTTGTCCGCAGCACTTTCGAGGCACCCCGGCCGTCCGGCGAGGGGACCGGGGCGGTGCCCCCGCGCGGTCTCACCGCGGCGGTGGCGGAACGGCCGCCTCGCCGGACACCGGGGAGGGATCTCCCACCGCCGCCGGCCGCGAGCGGATCGGATCCCGGCGCGGCGGTGCGGCCCGGCCTCGGTGCCGTTCGGCGCACCCATCGCCGGAGCGTCGGGAGCGGCACCGGCGACACTGGCCGGCCGGGCACCGGGCCACGGGCCGCCACCCATCCGAGACCGGGTCGGCGCCGTCGCCACGGCCCTCTACAATCCCCCGCATGCCCTCCCCTGCGAACCCCGAGCCGCACGCCGCGGTGCTCCGCTGGACCCGCGTGCTGCTGGCGGTGCAACTCGGCGTCGCCGTGGTGGCCTTCGCCGCGCTCGCACTGCCCTTCCTCGGCGCGGTCGGGCTCACGGTGTCCTGGCGGCTCCCGGTTCTGCCGGGGATCGTGGCCGTCGTCGCGGGCGGCCTGCTCACCGTGGTCGGGCGGGCGACACCGGCCGTGTGGTGGGCACTGGTCGGGCTGTCCGGGCTCCTGGTGGCCGCCTACGCGGTGACGTCGGCGGGGACGACGGAGTCCTTCGGCTGGTTCGCCTACACCTCGGGCGACGACGTGCGGTGGCTGCGGTTCATGTTCGCCGCTCAGACCACCGGCCAGGGGCTGACGCTGCTCGCCATCGCCGTCGGCGCGATCAACGCCGTCCGCCTCTGCCTGCCGGGTGGCCGCGCGGCGTTCCGTTCGACCGCCACCGCCTGACGCCCGCCGTACCCACGGTGGCCGTCAGTCCTCCCGGCCGAGTTCGCGCGCCCTGATGGCGGCGTCGTTGCGGATCGAGACGCCCCAGCTCGCCGAACGCGTTGGACACGTGCCCGCCGACCGTCTGCACGGAGATGGTCAGCGCCTCGGCGAGGCTTCGTCCGCCGGTGGCCCGGTCGCCGACGGCCAAGGCGCAGTTCCGGCCCCCCTTGGCCCGCGCTTCGGCGATGGCCGAGCGCCACGCTTCGGGAGGCGCCGCAGGGTCCGCGCACATCAGCGCCTCCCGCGACGGTCTGAGCAGCCCGGCCTCGAGGCCGGTGTTGGGGATCCCGCCCGGGCTGCGCGGCGGCCCGATGCTCGCGCACGCTCCATGGTGCGACGAGCATGAGCCGAGCTTTCCGTCGACGTCCGCGTTGAGCGCTAGGAGTTCCACCCGGGAATGCCCGTCCGCGCGGGCGATCGCCTCCGCGTCGGCGAGCCGTCGCGGGGGTCGTCGCTCGCCCACGCCACGTGGCCGTCGGGGCGGATGACGGCGGCACGCACGTTCTCCCACCCGGCGGGCGGGTCGTGCAGCGGGGCGCGGTGCGTCGTGAGGGCGGGCTCCGCCGCTCCCTCGGGGGTATCGGCGGTGTCGCCGGCCAGGTCGAGCAGCACCGGCCGCCCCGGGTAAAGCAGTGTGAACAGCGTGGCCTCCGACCCGGCGAACCGCAGGTCGGGGGCGCGCCGGCCGGTGAGCGGGTGGGCGTCGGCTGTCGTGGGCGGGTAGCTGACGGCCAGGCCCGACAACCGCTCGGCGAGTTCCCGCGAGAACTCCGGCACGGTGGCGACGAACCGGCTGAGCAGCGCGCGCAGCGCCTGCCCCTCTTGCGTGAACGCGGTCATCAGCGCGGTCTGCGCCCGGGTACTGAGCAGCAGGTCGGCGCCCACCGGGTGGCGCTCGGCATGGTAGCTGTCCAGCAGGGTGTCCGCCGCCCGGCCGCGCACCGTCGCCGCGAGTTTCCAGCCGAGGTTGGTGGCGTCCTGGATGCCGACGTTGAGTCCGACGCCGCCGGTGGGAAAGTGCATGTGGGCGGCGTCACCGGCGAGGAGGACCCGGCCGGAGCGGTACTGCGCGGCCTGCCGGGTGGCGTTGCCGAACCGGGAGAGCCACTGCGGGTCGCGCATGCCGAAGTCGGTGCCGGCGACGCGCCTGACGGTGGCTCGCAGCTCGTCGAGGGTGAGTTCGCCGGGCCAGTCCGGGCGGATGTTCGTCGGGTCGGAGCCCACGAGCCGGTGTGCTCCGCCGGGCAGCGGCACGATCATCACGCCTCCGTCCGGCGTGCAGGCACTGAAGCCGCCGGCGGCCGGCGGATCGTCGAGCACGACGTCACCGAGCCAGCCCCACACCGTGGCGTCGGTGCCGGGGAAGTCGATCCCCGCCGCCGCGCGCACGGTGCTGCGGGTGCCGTCGCAGCCGACGACGTAGGCCGCCTCCAGGGAGTACGGCCCGGTGGCGCTCTCGGCCCGCACGGTCACCGAGTCGGCGTGCTGGGTCAGGCCGGTGACGCGGTGCCCACGCCGGATCCGCACGCCGAGCGCGAGCGCGCGTTCCTCCAGCAGCTCCTCGGTGTGGGCCTGCGGCAGCACGAGGGTGAAGGGGAAGGGCGTGTCGAGCACGGCGAAGTCCATCCGGTCGTCCAGCCCGCCGAAGTGGCCGTTCGGGAGGCGGACTCCCTCGGCGAGCAGGCGGTCCGCCGCTCCCCGGAAGGCGAGGACCTCGATGGTGCGCGGGTGGATGGTGAGCGCCTTGGAGTGCGGGTCCCGTTCCCGTCGTGCCTCCAGGACGGTGACCGGGACGTCGGCGAGTCGCAGTTCCGCGGCCAGCCAGAGACCGACCGGACCGCCTCCCACGATGATGACCTGCTGCATGAAATTCTCCTTGGTCGGTGACCAATGACGATGGCCAGTAAACTAGGTCAGTGACCAACAAGCAACCGGTGAAGGGCACCCGCCCCCGTCTCGACTCCGCAGCGGTCGTGCGGGCGGCGCTGGACGTGCTGGACGAACAGGGCGCGGACGCCGTGTCGATACGCGGCATCGCCGACCGTCTCGGAGTCCGGATGAACACGGTCCTGTGGCACGCCAAGACCAAGGCACGGCTGCTGGAGCTGATGGCGGACGCGATCCTGGCCGAGGCGGCACTGGAGGACCTGCCCGACGCCTGGCGGAACCGGGTTCGCGAACTCGCGCGCCGCTACCGCCGCGCCTTGCTGTCCCACCGCGACGGCGCGCGGATCGTGGCCGGCACCTACGCGGCCGAGCCGGCGACGCTCCGATTCGCCGACACCATGGTCGCGGCGCTCCTGGCCGGCGGACTCACCGAGCGGGAGGCGGCCTGGGGATGCTGGACCATCGTGTACTTCACCCTGGGCCTGGCCCAAGAGGAGCAGGCGTCCCCGGACGCGGCGGTGGGCCGGCGCTTCACCGGGGCGATCGCCGACAGTGACTATCCCGCGCTGGCCCGGGTCGTCCCGCATATCACGGACCCGTCCTTCGACGACCGGTTCGACTTCGGGCTGTCGCTGATCCTGCGGTCATTGCCGGGGCGGGACGACACGACCGCCTCCGGGTGAGCGAACCGGGACCGCCGCCCGTCACGTCGGTGCCTCCCCGCCGGAAAGGACGGGATCGAACCCTGCTCGGGCCTCGCCGGCATCCGGAGCGGGGCACGAGCGCGCTCCCGGTGTTGCCGGGCGCGATCTCGCGACGGGGCTGCTCTTCTCGCGCGCCGGGGGGCGACCGGCGCGTTCCCCTCGTCGGAGCGCCCTGTCCCACGTGCGGGCTCACCTCCGCGCCCACCTCACGGGCGCGGTGGGCCGACCGGGGCCAACTCCATGGTCCGGCGGGACCATGGACCCCTTCCTCCCCGGTGAGCGCGGCGGTCGGATGGATCCTGGGGAGCCCGGACGGCGGGGTCCCGGCTCCCCGGAGTTCGGAAGGGGGACGCCATGGCCGACACCGCGATGCACCAGCCGACTCGTGAGGAGGTGGCGGGCTACACGGACCGCGTGGGCCAGGTCTTCGCCGCGGGCGACCTGCCCGAGGCCTGGGGCCGGGTCGCCGGCTACCTGATGGTGTGCGACCCGGAGGCACAGACCGTCGTGCAGATCTCCGAGGGCACCCGTCTCAGCGCCGAGGAGGTCGGCGGCATCCTGTGCGCGTTCGCCGGAGCGCGGGCCGTCCAGCAGAACGGCGAGCCGGGCGGGAGGGACACGACGTTCCAGATCCCGCCGCGGGCGCACTGGGAGGAACTGTTCCGCAAGCGCGCCTGGATGGTGCGGGAACTGCGCGACCTGACCGGCGCGGAGCTGGACCTCGTGCACGACCGCGAGGGCCGCGGCCCCGGCCGGCGGCTGCGCGAGCTGCACGACCTGTACTCCCGCGTGGCCGACGGGCTGGAGCGGGCCCGCGAGGGCGGGCAGCCCGGCGCCAAGGTCCCACCGCAGTGAGACGGACCGCCGCGCGTGCGCCGTCCCGGGGCGGGCGGCGCACGCCGTGCCGCCGCCGGGCCCGCTGTGCGGTCGCTTCCCGCTCCGTTCACTCGTCTCGGCGCGGCCGGTTCCCGGCACCGGGGGCGGGGTGGTCCGCCTCGCCGTCTCCCCCCTTGCCGACCGCCGGGCGGTCCGCGCGGGCGCGCGCCGGGGCCGGGGCCCGGGCGCTGTGCCGGGGCAGCCACACCAGCACGATCACCATGTTGAGGATGCCGATGGCGAGCGAGCACAGCGCCGCCAAGTGCATCCCCGACAGGAACGCCTCCTTGGCCGGCGCCACCAGGTGCTCGCCGGCCGGCCCCAGGCCGCGCGCGACCACGAGGGTCGCCTCGATCGACTCGGCCGCCGGCTGCCGGACCGCCGCCGGGAGGTCGTGGAGCAGCGGCTCGATCCGGCCACGGTACACGGTGGAGACGACCGCGCCGAGCACCGCCACGCCCAGCGCGGTGGCGACCTGACGCACCGTGTTCTGCACGGCGGAGGCGGCGCCGGCGCTCTCGCGGGGCACCGAGGACATGATCGACTCGGTCGCGGGCGGCATCACCAGGGCCATGCCGGTGCCCTGCGCGAAGAAGACGGCCTCGATCATCCATACCGGGGTGTCGACGGAGGCCAGCGCGTAGCAGCCCAGGGCGGCGGAGGCGATCGCGATACCGGTGGCGCACACCGCCTTGGGGCCGAACCTCGCGACGAGGAACGGGCTGAGCGGCGCGACGAGAAGCTGCGCGAGCGCGACCGGGATCACCAGCAGACCGGCGTGCAGCGGCGTGAACGCGCGCACGCTCTGCCAGTAGAAGTTCATGAAGAACAGCACGCCGGACAGCGCGAAGAACATCAGCATGATCGCCGCGACCGCCACCGCCAGGCGCGGGTTGCGGAACAGCCGTACGTCCAGCGCCGGGTGGTCGCTGCGCGCCTCGTGGACGACGAAGGCCGCGAGGACCGCCAGGCCCGCGAGCAGGGAGCCGTAGACGTCGGGGTCGGCCAGCGAGGCGCGTTCGCCCGCGCCGATGATGCCGTAGACGAGCAGCACCAGGCCGACGACGGAGAGCAGCACGCCGAGCGGGTCCAGCCGGCGGGGCGCCTCGTTGCGCGACTCCGGGACCAGGAACGCCATGAGCAGCAGGCCCACCGCGACGATCGGCACGTTGATCAGGAAGACCGACCCCCACCAGAAGTGCTCCAGCAGCAGGCCGCCCAGCGGCGGACCGATGCCCAGCGCGAGCCCGACCGCGCCGGACCAGATGCCGATGGCGCGGCCCCGTTCGGCCGGGTCGAACACGTTGGTGATGATGGAGAGCGTCTGCGGCATGATCGCCGCGCCGCCGAATCCCATGAGCGCGCGGGCGAGGATGAGCTGGTCGGGGCTCTGGGCGTACGCCGACGCGAGCGAGCCGATGCCGAAGATCGCCAGACCCGTCATCAGGATCCGTTTGCGGCCGAGCCGGTCGCCCACGACGCCCCAGGTGAAGAGCAGGCTCGCGAACACCAGGGTGTAGGAGTTGATCGCCCACGCGAGCTGGCTCTGGCTGGCGCCCAGCCCCTCCCCGGGGTCGGAGATGACGCGCAGCGCGACGTTCAGGATGGTGTTGTCGAGCACCGCCACCAGCAGGCTGATGACCAGCACGCCCAGGATGACCCAGCGCCTCGGATGTCCCCCCGGGTGGTCCACGGCTCCTCCATGACGACGTCGGGCAACGGGCCCGCGCGGACGTCGCGAACCCGTTCCCCGCGCAGCGGACCCGCCCCTTTGTCCCTGCTCCCCCACGCCGAATCCAACCCTCCGGGCCGCGGAATTCATCCGCTCGCGGTTCCCGCCGGGGCGGGGCCGCCTCGGCTACGGCCTGGACGCGCGTGCGAAAATGGCGATACCGGCCGGTACCACGAACCCCGCGGTCCGGCACCGTTACCGACTACGTCCGGGGACGCCGTTCGGCGCTTCGAGACGACGGAGGAAACGCACATGAGCACCACCACGTCCGCCCCACGCTCCGCAGCCGCCCAGGCCGGCTCCCTCGCGTTGTACGGCGGAACATCGACCCGGCGGGTGACCGTCCGCGACATCGCCCTGGCCAAGGAGCGCGGTGAGCGCTGGCCGATGCTGACGGCGTACGACGCCCTGACCGCCCGCGTCTTCGACGAGGCGGGCATCCCGGTCCTGCTCGTCGGCGACTCGGCCGCCATGGTCGTCTACGGCCACGACTCCACCATCCCCGTCACCGTTGACGACCTCGTGCCGCTCACGGCCGCGGTCGCCCGCGCCACGCGGCGCGCGCTCGTCGTCGCGGACCTGCCGTTCGGCTCCTACCAGGCGTCGCCGGCGCAGGCGCTGGACTCCGCGGCCCGGCTCATGAAGGAGGGCGGCGCCCAGGCGGTCAAGCTGGAGGGCGGTACCCGGGTCGCCGCGCAGGTGGAGGCGCTGGTGGCGGCGGGGATCCCGGTCATGGGCCACCTCGGTCTCACCCCGCAATCGGTGCACACGCTCGGCGGCTACCGGGTGCAGGGGCGCGGGGAGGCCGCGGCGGCGCTGCTCGCCGACGCCAAGGAGCTGGAGCGGGCCGGGGCGTTCTCGCTGGTCCTGGAATGTGTACCGGCCGAACTCGCCAGCCGGGTCACCGCCGAGGTCGGCATCCCCACCATCGGGATCGGCGCGGGCTCCGGCACCGACGCGCAGGTCCTGGTCTGGCAGGACATGGCCGGGCTGAGCCCCCGGGTGGCGAAGTTCGTCAAGACCTACGCCGACCTCGCCGGCACGCTGACCGAAGCCGCGCGCAGCTACGCCGAAGAGGTCGTGTCGGGAGCGTTCCCGGACCCGGAGCATTCCTACAGCTGAGCCGATGCTCGGCCGACCGCCCCGGTGGCCCGCCACCGGGGCGGTCGCGTGTGCGCGGAGCCCTCGAACCCGGATGCTACTCAACGGTAATATGAGGCGATTCCGGAGCCGGGCGACTGGGAAGGCGACCGACATGCGCATCTCCATGCCGATGGACTACGCGGGCGATCCGAAACGGTCGGTGGACCAGGTCGTGGAACTGGAGAAGGCGGGCCTCGACACGGTCTGGGTCGCCGAGGCGTACGGGTTCGACAGCCCCACCCTGATGGGTTATCTGGCCGCACGGACGGAGCGGGTGAACATCGGCGCGGGAATCCTGCCCGTGTACACGCGCACCCCCACCCTGATCGCGCAGACCGCCGCCGGACTGGACCACCTCTCCGGTGGCCGTGCCGTCATCGGCCTCGGCGCGAGCGGCCCGCAGGTCATCGAGGGGTGGCACGGCGTCCCCTACACCCGGCCGCTCGCCCGCACCCGCGAGGTGGTCGAGATCTGCCGCAAGGTGTGGGCCCGCGCCGAACCGCTCACCCACGAGGGCGCCGTCTTCACTCTTCCACTGCCCGCCGGCCAGGGCACCGGCCTCGGCAAGCCCTTGAAGATCATCAACCACCCCGTCCGGCCGCGCATCCCCATCTACGTCGCCTCGCTCGGCGAGAAGAACGTCGAGATGACCGCCGAGATCGCCGACGGGTGGCTGCCGGGCCTCTTCATCCCGGAGAAGGCCGACCTGGTGTGGGGCGCCGCGCTGGCGGCCGGCCGCGCCCGCCGCGACCCGGCTCTCGGCCCGCTGGCGATCTCGGCCGGCGGCATGCTCGCGATCGGCGAGGGCGAGCGGACCCGGCGGCTGCTCGACCTCGCCCGCCCGAAGATCGCGCTGTACGTGGGCGGAATGGGCGCGAAGGGCCGCAACTTCTACAACGCGCTGGCCCGCCGGTACGGCTACGAGGAGGCCGCCGAACGGATCCAGGACCTCTACCTGGCCGGCCGCAAGGAGGAGGCCGCGGCGGCCGTCCCGCAGGAGATGGTGGAGCTGACCAACCTGGTCGGCCCGGAGGGCTACGTCCGGGAACGCGTCGAGGCGTTCCGCGCCGCGGGCGTCACCCACCTCGACGTGACCCCGGTGGCCGACGACCCGGTGCGGCTGGTCGAGAAGGTGGCCGGATGGTTGTAGCGCCGCGCACCCGCAGCACGGCCTCCCGGCCATCGGGCCGCGGGGGACGGGCGCCCCGCCGATGCGCGCTCCTCAGGAAACCGGATGCGCCTGCGGCTCCGTGAACACCGCCCCCGGCTGGACGGCCGCGTCCACCGGGTGCTCCAGCCGCGGTCCCCCCTCGAACAGACCGTGCTCGCCGACGTCGTCGGGCGCTGGACCCCGCTGGTCGGCGACCAGGACGGGCTCGCACGGCTGGCTGCGCTGTTCGCGCTCGCCGCCCGATCCCGCTTCAGCGTGCTCTACGTCCCGCTGCGGCAGAACCGGAAGCTGGCCGACTGGGCGTTCGCCGCGAACGCCCTCGACCTGGTGCTGGTGCACCATTCCCTGGGGCTGCGGCGTTCGGCGTGGCCGGAGCTGCGCCGCCGGCTGGGCACCGGGCGCCCGATCACCGTCGACACCGACGAGCACCGCTGGCAGCACGTGCGGCTCACCGCAGAGCGGTGGACGCACGCCGACTTCCGGGACCGGCTGCTGCCTGCGGCGCACGCGGAGACGCTGTTCCTGGCCGGCAGCCGGCCGGTGTTCCGGGACGCCGCCGGCGAACTGGCGTGGGCGGCCGGCAACGGCCACCGTCACCGGCGGGGCCGGCGCGGCCTGCCGGTGGGATTGACGTCGCTCACTCCGTTAGTGGAACCGCGGGCCGGCCGGGAACTGGACGTGGTGTACCTGGACACCCGGGCCGGCCGCTCCCTGCGATGAGCGGCCGACGGCCGAGCCGACGGCCGCATTCGGCCCCCGGGGTCAGACGTCCGTGATCCGCAGCCCCGCGTGCGCCTTGTACCGGCGGTTGATGGAGATGAGGTTCGCGGTGAACGCCTCGATCTGGTGGGCGTTGCGCAGGCGACCGCCGTAGATGCCGCGGACGCCCGGGATGCGGGCGGCCAGGGCGCGGACGGTGTCGGTGGCCGCACGGTCGTCGCCGAGGACGAGAACGTCGAGGTCGACCTCCGCGACCTCCGGGTCGAGGAGCACGACCGCCGACACATGGTGGAAGGCGGCCACCACCCGGCTGTCGGGGAGGACGGCCGCCGCCTGCTGCGCGGCGCTGCCCTCGGGCACGGCCAGCGCGTAGGCGCCCCGCTTGTCGAAGCCCAGCGGGTTGACGCAGTCGACCACGATCTTGCCGGCCAGCCGGTCGGCGAGCGCGACGAGCAGGTCGCGGTGGCCGTCCCAGGGCACGGCGACGATGACGACGTCCCCCTGCTCGGCCGCGGCGGCGTTGTCGAGCCCCGTCACCGGGAGACCCTCGCCCAGGTCCGCGGCGGCGGCCTGGGCGCGTTCGGCGCTCCGGGAGCCGATGACCACCTCGTGCCCGGCGAGGGCGAACCGCCGGGCCAGGCCGCGCCCCTGGTCGCCGGTGCCGCCCAGGACCGCGATCCGCAGTCCGGACACGTCCGGGGTGTCGTGCGGTGTTTTCTGGTCTGCCATGCTCCGCATCATTCCAGCCGCACGCCGGCGGCGCGTGCCGGCCCGCCCCCGTACCGGCCGAAGGCCGGGACGCGAACGGGAAACGGTTTGCGCGACATCACTGCGCGCGACCGGCCGGGTACGGCACCATGGGGTGCGTGGAAGCCGAGCACGTAGCGAGACTCCGCGAGCTCCTCGTCGCCACCCCCTGGCTGGAACGCACCGAGGAGTTCGCCCGCGCCCTGCGCGACACCCGTGAGGCCGGCGGGCTGCTGCTCGTGGGCACCCCCGAGGACGAGCCCTGGCATCTGGCGGCGCACCTCGCCGACGAGAGCCGTTACGCCGGGCTGCCGCAGCTCTCCCCCACCCTGCTGCGCTGGAATCCCGCGCCCGACGCCCCCGCGCACCTGCGGATCGGCCTGGACCGGCTCGCCGAGGCACGGCGCGGCGAGACGCTGTTCGTGGTCAGCCCAGAGCAGGAGGCGCCCGTCCCGCTGCTGGAGCGGGTGGACGACGCACGGCGCACCGGGGCGACCATCCTCGCCCTGGACCAGGGCGATCCGGAGCTGGCCTCCCTCGCGCACGACGCGATCAGCCTCGACCCCGCCCGTGCGCCGCTGTCGTTCGAGGGGGTCCAGCATCTGGTGAGCAGCGCCGCCGGCATGCCCGGGGAACGACGACCACGCCAGAGCCTGCGCGACCGCATCCACCGGTTCCTCGACGTGGTGAGCGGCCCGCGGATCCTGGACTGACCAGAGCGGCGAGCCGCCGAGCGTCCGGAGCCGCCGACGCCATCGCCGAAGCCCTCTCGCGTCGGCGGCGAAGGGAAGCGAGAAGGCGAGCGCGACCACAAACACCGAGCGGCGAGCCGCCGAGCGCCCGGAGCCGCCGACGTCCCCTGGCGAAGCCCTCTCGCGTCGGCGGCGAAGGGAAGCGAGAAGGCGAGCGCGACCACAAACACCGAGCGGCGAGCCGCCGAGCGCCCGAAACCGCCGACGCCAACGGCCGAAGGCCCACCGCGTCGGCGGCGAAGGGAAGCGAGAAGGCGAGCGCGACCACAAACACCGAGCGGCGAGCCGCCGAGCGCCCGAAACCGCCGACGGCGGAGGAAAGCGAGAAGGCCGGACCATGCCGTGCCGTTGGCCGTGTTCGGCTGCTCGCTCCGGCGGGGTGCGGCTTCTGGCGTAGGGCGTTGGCCGTCGTTGGCCGGCCGGCCGGTGGGTGTTCGTGGCCGCGGCCCTCTGCCGGTTCAGTCCTCTTCGTCCTGCTCGTCCCACCGCTCGTTGCGCCGGGCAACGGTGGCCAGCGCGTCGCCGGCCGCCGCCTCGTCCGGGTAGGGCCCGAGCCGGTACTTGTTCGGGCAGCCGGGGCCGTACTCGGGACGGTTGTGCTTCAGGCAGAACCACCACCGGTGGTCGCCGTCGGGGGTGGTGCCGTCGCGGTCACTCATGCGTTCGCTACCTCCTGCGCCAAGTGCCGCCGGCCGCCGGGTGGAACGGCCGGTTCCACCCGGCTCCTACCCGCCGGCGGCCGGCCGCCCACCTGTGCAGGGCCCCCGCCCGCGCAGCCCGGCAGCCGTGGTCGCGGCGCTGGCTACACTCTGTCTCCATGACTACTCCGCTGGTTCCCGGGCGCCTGTCGCCACCACGTTCGGTCCCCTCTCACATCGAACGGCCGGAGTACGTCGGGCGGAAGCGGCCGACCGAGGGTGTGCTCGGTGACGTCCAGAGCGCGGAGACCATCGAGGCCATGCGGATCGCGGGCCGCATCGCCGCCCAGGCTCTGGAGGAGGTCGGCAGACACGTCCGGCCGGGGGTGACCACGGACGAACTCGACCGCATCGGCCATGAGTTCCTGTGCGACCACGGCGCCTACCCGAGCCCGCTCGGGTACAAGGGCTTCCCCAAGTCGCTGTGCTCCTCGCTGAACGAGGTCATCTGCCACGGCATCCCCGACGACACCGTGATCTCCGACGGCGACATCATCAACATCGACATCACCGCCTACATCCACGGCGTGCACGGCGACACCAACGCCACCTTCCTCGCCGGGAACGTGGACGAGGAGTCCCGGCTGCTGGTCGAGCGCACCCGCGAGGCGACGATGCGCGGCATCCGGGCCTGCCGGCCGGGGCGGCAGATCAACGTCATCGGGCGGGTCATCGAGTCCTACGCCCGGCGGTTCGGCTACGGGGTGATCCGCGACTTCACCGGCCACGGGGTCGGGCCGGAGTTCCACTCCGGGCTCATCGTGCCGCACTATGACGACCCGCGCGCGGACACCGTCATGGTGCCGGGGATGACGTTCACCATCGAGCCCATGATCACGCTCGGCGGGATCGGTTACGACCTGTGGGACGACGGCTGGACCGCCGTCACCGCCGACCGCAGCCGCACCGCCCAGTTCGAGCACACCCTCGTGATCACCGAGGACGGCGCGGAGATCCTCACGCTGCCGTAGCCCCAGGTCCACGCGGGAACGCGCGCCCCGTCGCCTCACGAGTCCCACGAGACACGGCGGCAACAGGCTCTAGCGGAACAGGTGCGCCGCACTGGCCGGAAGGCATAGGGTCGGGCCCCGTGAAGATCCTCATCTCTGCCGACATGGAGGGCGCGACCGGGGTCACCTGGCCCGCCGATGTCGAACCGGGGACCGAGCAGTGGCAGCGTTGCCGCGCGATGTTCACCTCAGACGTCAACGCCGCCGTGGCGGGCTTCCTCGCCGGCGGCGCCACCGAGGTGGTGATCAACGAGGCGCACGCCACCATGCGCAACCTGCTGCTGGAGCGGCTGGACGAGCGGGCCGTCATGCTGACCGGGCGGCACAAGGACCTCAGCATGGTCGAGGGCGTGCAGCGCGGGGACGTCGACGGGGTCGCGTTCCTGGGGTACCACGCCGGCGCGGGGGCCGAGGGCGTGCTCGCCCACACCTACCTGCCCAATTCGGTCACGGGCGTGTGGCTGGACGGCACGCCGGCCAGCGAGGGATACCTGAACTCCCGGGTCGTCGCCGAGTACGGGGCGCCGGTCGTCCTGGTCACCGGCGACGACCGCGCCTGCCAGGACGCGGCGAGCTACGCGCCCGAGGCCCGCACCGTCGCCGTCAAGGAGTACGTGTCGCGGTACGCCGCCGTCTGCCGCCCGCCCGCGCGCACCTCGGCCGACATCCGGGCCGCGGCCGAGTCCGCCATGGCGCTGGCCGGACGGCGCGATCCGGTCCGCCACGACCCGCTCACCGTCGAGGTCGAGGTGGACGCCGCGCACCTGGTCGGCGCCGCCGCGCTGGTGCCGGGTGTCCGGCAGGTCGCCGAACGGCGCGTCCGCTACACCGCGCGGGACGCCTATGCGATGATCCGCTGCTTCAAGGCCGTCATGACCCTCATATCGAACGCGGTGGAATCCAACTATGGCTGACGTAACGCCTCCGTGGCCGGGAACGGGAGACACGCCTCCGTGGCCGGGAACGGACGACACGGCGCCCGGCGCCTCCGGCGATGACTGGGCGATCACGGACGAGGAGGTCGTGCGCTTCACCTCCGACCTCATCCGGATCGACACGACCAACCGCGGCGGTGGCGACTGCCGCGAGCGCCCGGCGGCCGAGTACGTCGCCGAGCGGCTCGCCGACGCCGGGCTGGCGCCGCGGATCCTGGAGTCGGCCCCCGGCCGGGCCAACGTGGTGGCGCGCGTCCCCGGGTCGGATCCGGCCGCGCCGGGCCTGCTCGTCCACGGCCACCTCGACGTGGTGCCGGCCGACCCGGCCAACTGGCGGGTTCCGCCGTTCTCCGGCGAGGTCCGCGACGGCATGGTGTGGGGGCGCGGCGCGCTCGACATGAAGAACGCCGACGCGATGGTGCTCGCCCTGGTGCGGGCGTGGGCCCGCACCGGGCGCCGCCCGAAGCGCGACATCGTGCTGGCGTTCACCGCCGACGAGGAGGACAGCGCCGCCTACGGAGCCGAGTGGCTGGTGCGCGAGCACCCCGGCGAGTTCGAGGGGTGCACCGAGGGCATCAGCGAGTCGGGCGGCTACACGCACCACGCGCGGACCGTGTCCGGGCGGCCGGTGCGGCTGTACCCGGTGGGTGCGGGCGAGCGCGGCTCGGCGTGGCTGCGGCTGACCGCCCACGGCACGGCCGGGCACGGCTCGCGGCGTAATCCCGACAACGCGGTCGGTGCGCTGGCCGGCGCGGTGGCGCGGATCCACGAGCACCGCTGGCCGATCCGGCTCACCCCGGTGACCCGCGCGGCGATCACCGAGATCGGCGCGGCCGTGGGTGTGAAGGTGGACCTGGACTCTCCCGGCTTCGTCGCGGAGCGGGACCTGGACGCGCTGCTGGAGCGGCTGGATCCCACGTCCCGGCTGGTCGCCGGCACGGTGCGCAACAGCGCCAACCCCACCATGCTGGACGCCGGGTACAAGGTGAACGTGATCCCGGAGTCGGCGTCGGCCGGGATCGACGGCCGGGTGCTGCCGGGGGCGGCGCGGGAGTTCGAGGAGACCCTGGACGAGCTCACCGGACCGGCCGTGGAGTGGGCGTACCAGCACCGCTCCGATCCGCTCGTCTCGCCGGTGGAGTCGCCGACGTTCGCCGCGATGCGTTCGGCCCTGCTCGCGCACGATCCCGGCGCCCATGTGGTGCCGGTCTGCCTGAGCGGCGGGACCGATGCCAAGCAGTTCGCCGCGCTCGGCATCACCGGCTACGGGTTCACGCCGCTGCGGCTGCCCGCGGATCTCGACCACGGCACGCTCTTTCACGGCGTCGACGAGCGCGTCCCGGTGGACGCGCTCCGGTTCGGGGTGCGCGTGCTGGACCGGTTCTTGACGTCTGTCGACTGACCGGCGTCCCTTCTCATCGTGCCGCCGCCGTCGGCGGCGGCCGTCCGCCATCCGCCCCCGCTCCCGCCATCGGGAGACCAGGAACAGGAAGGACCCGGATGAGCAAGAGACCCCTGAGGCACGGCTCGTGGCCGTCCCCCATCGGCGCAGGCGCCGTCGCACGGCACGACGGCATGCCGAACTGGCCCACGGCTGTCGGTGAGGAGGTGTGGTGGACGGAGCCGCGCCCGGCGGAAAAGGGCCGGGTGACCCTGCGCCGGGCGCGATTGGACCTGCCCGGGCTGCCGGCCGAGACGGTGCTGCCCGCACCGTGGAACGTGCGCAGCCGGGTGCACGAGTACGGTGGCCGGCCCTACGCCCTGGTCCGCGGCGCGGCCCCGGACGCCGGCCCGATCGTGGTGTTCAGCGAGTTCTCCGACCAGCGCCTCTACCGGTGCGAGCCCGGTCCGCTGCGCGACGCGGCGCCGGCCGGTTCGGGCGGGGCGCCCACCGTGCGCCCGTTGACGCCGGAGCCGGAGATCCGGGCGGGCGTCCGGTACGTGGAGCCCATCGTGCCGCCGGGCCGCGACGAGGTCTGGTGCGTCCGGGAGACGCATCTCGGCCCGAACCCGACGGACGTGGAGCGCGACATCGTCGCGGTGCCGCTGGACGGCTCGGGCGCGGACCGGCCGGAGGCGATCCGCCGGGTCGCCGCCGGGCAGCGGTTCCTCGCCTGCCCGAGGGTCTCGCCGTCGGGAGACCGGCTGTCCTGGATCGGCTGGGACCATCCCGACATGCCGTGGGACTCCACCCGGCTGTACGTGTGCGACCTGTCGGCCGACGGCCGGGCCGGCGAGGTCCGCACCGTGGCCGGCGGGCCGGGGGAAGCGGTGGTCCAGGCCGAGTGGGGCGCGGACGGCACGCTCTACTGCGTCACCGATCCCGACGGCTGGTGGAACCCGCACCAGATCGGTTTCGCCGCCGACGGCGGCGCCGAGCGGGCGCCGGTCAACCTGGCCCGGCGCGAGGAGGAGTTCGGCGGGCCGCTGTGGCAGCTGGGCAGCTCGTGGCTGCGCCCGCTGCGCGACGGCCGGATCGCGGTGGTGCACGGCCGCGCGACGACCGCGCTGGGGGTGCTCTCCCCCGACTCCGGGGCGATCGCCGACGTCACGACCCCGCACACCGAGTGGTTCGGCCGGCTGACCTCGGGGGGTGCGGCGGATTCCTGGGTGATCGGGGTGGCCGCCGCCGCCACGCTGCCGGCCGAGATCGTGGCGGTCTCCACGGTCACCGGGGAGTGGCGGTCGCTGACCCGGCCGCGTGACGGCGACCTTCCCGACGAGCCGTTCGCCGACTTCCTGCCGCGGCCGAAGGCCCGGACGTTCAGGGGCGAGGGCGGCCGGGAGGTGCACGCCAACGTGTACCTGCCGCACCATCCGACCGTCACCGGGCCGGAGGGCGTGGCCCCGCCGTTCGTGATCTTCGTGCACGGCGGCCCGACCAGCCGGGCGCCGATGGTGCACGATCTGGAGATCGCCTATTTCACCAGCCGTGGAATCGGGGTGGCCGAGGTCAACTACGGTGGCTCCACCGGGCACGGCCGCGCCTACCGGGAGCGGCTGCGGGAGAACTGGGGCGTGGTGGACGTCGCCGACTCGGTTGCGGTGGCGCGGTCGCTGACGGATGAGGGGACCGCGGACCCGGCTCGGACGGCGATCAGGGGCGGCAGTGCCGGCGGCTGGACGACGGCGGCTGCGCTGACGTTCACGGACGTGTTCGCGTGCGGCACCATCCAGTACCCGATCCTGGACCTGGCCGGGTGGCGGACCGGGGAGACGCACGACTTCGAGTCGCAGTACCTGGAGAGCCTGGTCGGCCCGTGGCCCCGGGAACGGGCGCGCTACGAGGAGCGGTCCCCGGTCAACCACGCCGAGCGGATCACCGCGCCGTTCGTCCTCCTGCAGGGGCTGGAGGACGAGATCTGCCCGCCCGTGCAGTGCGAGCGCTTCCTGGAGCGCATCGCCGGGCGGGTCCCGCACGCCTACCTGACGTTCGAGGGCGAGCAGCACGGGTTCCGTCAGGAGGCCACGATCGTGGCCGCGCTGCACGCCGAACTGTCGCTGTACGCCCAGGTGTTCGGGTTCGAGACGGATGCGCCGGCCCTGGAGCTGCGGCGGTGACCGCGGGCGCGGGCCCGAGCCCGCGGATCGCCCGGCCGCCGCGGTTGCGGCCCGGCGACCGGGTGGCGGTGGTGGCCCCGTGCAGTCCGCCGACGCCCGAACGGCTGGTGGCGGCGTGCGAGGTGATCGCCGGCTGGGGGCTGGAGGTGGTGCTGGGCCGGCACGTGCACGACCGGCATCCGCGCTTCGGCTATCTGGCCGGGCTCGACGCGGACCGGGCCCGCGACCTTCAGGACGCGTGGCTGGACCCGGAGGTCGCGGCGGTGCTGTGCGCTCGCGGCGGCGACGGCGCGCACCGGACCGTCGACCTGCTCGACTTCACCGCGATGCGCCGCGCGCGGCCCAAGGCGCTGGTGGGCTACAGCGACGTGACCGCGCTGCACGAGGCGTTCGCGACCGAGCTCGGCGTGGTCACGGTGCACGGTCCGGTGATCGCCAGCCGGGATTTCCTGGAGGACGCCCGGACACCGGCGGAGCTGCGCGTCACGCTGTTCGAGCCGGAGTCGCGGCTGGAGCTGACCTCGCCGGGTGCCACCACGCTGGTGCCCGGCCGGGCGCGCGGCGTCACGATCGGCGGCAACCTCAGCCTGCTGAACGATGGGGTGGCCACCCCGCACAGCCGGGCGTCGGCGGCCGGCGGCATCCTGCTGCTGGAGGACGTCGGTGAGGACGTGTCGCGCATCGACCGGATGCTCACCCAGCTGCTGCGCAGCGGCTGGATGCGCGGGGTGGCGGGCATCGCTCTCGGTTCGTGGCAGGACTGCACGCCGGACCTGGAGGTGATCCGCGACCTGATGCTGGAGCGGCT
This sequence comes from Marinactinospora rubrisoli, assembly GCF_042664915.1. NCBI lineage: Bacteria > Bacillati > Actinomycetota > Actinomycetes > Streptosporangiales > Nocardiopsidaceae > Marinactinospora > Marinactinospora rubrisoli. The sequence goes on along the minus strand of NZ_JBHTBH010000013.1, from coordinate 139,283 downwards.
CTCCCCGCTCGGCGTTCCGGTGGTGTGGGAGCTCGGGTTCGGGCACTGCCCGAGTCAGCTCACCGTCCCGCTGGGTGTGCCGGCCGTCCTGGACGCCGACCGGGCCGTGCTGACACTGGACCGGCCGGCGCTGACCTGACCGGCCGATCGGGCGCCCCGGCCATCGGCCGGGGCGCCCTTCGTGCCGCCGGACGTGTGGCGGTGCGGCCGGACGTGGCCGGATTCCGGACTCGCGCCCGCTGCGGTCTCACCATTGGCGCCCGCCGACGAGGTGACCGGCGCCCGCACGGTGGATGCGCTCGGCTCGTGGGCGCCGGGAGCCGCTCGGCCCCGAGCGCTGCGACGGAACGGCGGTCACCGCTCTACGCGGCGTTTCAGCGCCCGGTTGAAGGCGGCGAACCCCTCGTCGCCCCCGCGCGGTCCTTCCTTGACCAGCCGGGCCAGCAGCCCGCTGAAGTGCTCCCGGTGCGTCAGCCTCGTTCCGCCGTCGTTCGCACGCCGCACAACCTAGCGCCGTCCTACACTGAGTACAATTTTGTACCCAGTACATGATTGCAGTGGTGACGGCTATACTTCCCGCGTGCACACCGAAGTCGGCGACTCGCGCGACGTGGGACTGCGAGCCAGCAAAAAGGCACTGACCTGGCGGACGATCCGCGCCACAGCCCTGGCCCTGTTCGAGGAACGCGGGTTCGACGCGGTCACCATCGACGAGATCGCCGCCGCGGCCAACGTCGCACGCGGGACGTTCTTCAACTACTTCGAAAGCAAAGAAGCCGTCGTCGTCACCTACGACGCGCACGAGGCCGAGGTCCAGCGCCGCCTACTGGAACAGCGGCCGGCGGACGAGCCACTGTGGGACTCACTGGTGGCGGTCATCCTCGGTTACCTCGCCGAGTTCGAGGCGCAGATCATCGTGCACCTGCGCCTCAAAGCGGACTCGCCCACCCTCTCCCGGTCCGCCCGGCCGATGACGCAGCGGCTGGTGGCCGACCTGCGCACATGGGCGCTCGAACGCCATCCCCATGTGCCCGAGCCGGAGATCATGCTGATGATCAACGTCGCGGTCACCGCCCTCGGGACCGGCGTGCACTACTGGCGGACCGACCAGCCCGCGGCGGACCGGATCGCCGCGGTGCGCGCGATGCTGGACCGCGTCGGCGCCGGCCTGGCGGCCCCCGGTGGATGACGTCGCGGCGGCAGGCCGCGAACCGCGGAGTCGATACGCGGACGGGCGCGCCTGCCGTCCGGCGGAGCGCGTCCCGCCGGGTCGCGTCGGCGGGACCGGTTTACGGTGACGCGCGTCGCGCGCGGCGGCCGGGGTAGCGGGCCGACCGGACGCGCCGCCGCACGACGGGAGGCGGACGGCCCGTAGCCGTGCGAACGGGAGGGAGCACACTGTGATCACCGGACGGCCGGTCATCGGCATCTCGTGCTACTCGCAGGACGCGCGCTGGGGCACGGTGTGGGACATGCCCGCCGCGCTGCTGCCCTGGTCCTATGTCGACGCCGTGGCCGCGACCGGAGCGGTGCCGGTGCTGCTCCCGCCGGTGGCGGACGCCGGTGCGGCGGTGCCACGGCTGGACGGCCTGGTGCTGGCCGGCGGTGGGGACATCTCCCCCGCCCGCTACGGTGCGCCGGCCATCGCGCACACCACGGGCGTTCAGGACCGCCGCGACACCGCCGAGGCCGGCCTGCTGGCCGCCGCCCTGCGGCTGGGCGTGCCCGTTCTGGGCGTCTGCCGTGGCATGCAGCTCCTGGCCGTCGCCCGAGGCGGAACGCTGCACCAGCACCTCCCGGACGTGGTCGGCCATGCCGGCCACTGCCCGACGCCCGGCGCCTTCGGCCGCCATCCGGTCACCGTCGCCGCCGGGAGCCGCCTCGCCGTGGTCCTCAGCCGGACCGAGCTGTCGGTCCCCACCTACCACCACCAGGCGGTCGCCGCCCCGGGACGCGACGTTACGGCCACCGCGTGGCACCCGGACGGCACGGTCGAGGCGCTGGAGTACACCGACCGTGCCGACGTGATCGGCGTGCAGTGGCACCCGGAGATGGGCGAGGACCCGAGCCTGTTCGCGTGGCTGACCGAACGCGCGTCGACACGGGCGGTGGGCGCGGCCACCGTCGAGGCGGGGGCGGAGTGAACCCGGCGGCCGACCGCCAGGGAGGTGTCCCCGCCCGGTTCACCGCTCCGAACCGGCCGTGAGGTTCGCCGTGGACCACGCCGCCCACAGCTCGGCGTATCTGCCGCCCGCGGCGACCAGCTCGGCGTGACCGCCGCTCTCCACGATCCGGCCTTCGTCGAGGACCACGATGGTGTCGGCGGTGACCGCCTGGGTGAGGCGGTGCACCACGACCACCGCGGTGCGTCCGGCCAGGACGCGGTCGGCGGCGGCCTCCAGGACGCGGGCGCCCGCGCTGCCGGCCTCGGCGGTGGCCTCGTCCAGGACGGCGACCTTCGGGTCGGCGAGCGCGAGCCGGGCGAGGGCCAGTTGCTGGGCCTGCGTGGCGGTGAGCCGGTGCCCGCCGTCGCCGACCGTGGTCGCCAGTCCGTCGGGCAGCGCCTCCGCCCACTCCAGGGCCCCGGCGAGGTCCAGCGCGGCGCGCAGGTCGGCGTCGCCCGCCGCCGGACGGGCCAGCCGCAGGTCGTCGGCCAGGGTGCCGGCGAACACGTGCACCTCCTGGCTGACCAGGGCGACCTGGTCGCGGATCCCGGTGGCTCCGAGACGGTCCAGCGGCACACCGCCGATGGTCACCGTTCCGGCGGTGGGCTCCTGGACGCCCGCGACGAGCTTGGCGAGGGTGGTCTTGCCGGCCCCGCTCGCGCCCACGAGCGCCACCCGCGCGCCGGCCGGGATCTCCAGGTCGACGCCGCGCAGCACGTCGTGGCCGGGGGTGTAGGCGTAGCGCACCCCGGACACCCGCACCGACGCGCCGGAGGGGGCCGGAGGGTCGACGGGCTCGGCGGGCGGGTCGAGGTCGGCGATGCCGACGAGCCGGGCGAGGCCCGCCCCGGCCTCCTGGACCTGGTCGAAGAGGAACAGCAGCACGTTGATCGGGTCGAACAGCCGGATGAAGAAGAGCGCGGCGGCGGACACCGCGCCGATCGTCACCGCGTCGGCGCGCACCAGGAGGAATCCGGTGCACAGGATGGCGGCCAGGCCGGTGAACTCGGCGACGTTCAGCCGCGCGAAGAAGCGGTTGCGCAGGTCGACCACCCGCAGCGCGTACCGAACGGCGGCCCATGACCGCTCGGCGACCAGTGCGGTGTGCCGGCCGGACAGCCCGAACGCCCGGACGGTCGCGGCGCCGCCGACGGAGTCGAGCAGCTGCTGGGCGCGCTCGCCCTCGGCCACCCGCTGCTCCGCGTAGAGCGGCGCCGACGTCCGCAGGTAGCGGTGCAGCGCGAACGCCTGGATCGGTACCGCGCAGAGCATGGCGAGCGCGAACCGCCAGTCCAGCGCCCCCAGTCCGATCAGGGTGAACCCCACGGTCAGACCGGCCCCGGCGAACGCCGGCAGCGCCTCGCGGACGGCGGTGGCGATGACCGCGACGTCCCCGGCGACCCGCGCGACGACGTCGCCGCTGCCGGCCTCCTCCACCCGGCGCAGGGGCAGCCGCAGCGCCCGGTCCACGACCCGCTCCCGCAGCCGGGCCAGCGCCGTCTCACCGAGCCGCGACGTGAGCACGGTCCCCAGCGCCGACAGCGCCGCGTGCCCCACGGCGACGGCCAGCAGCAGCACGGCGGGGAGCACCAGCGCTGAGGCGGGACGCCCCTCGGCGATGACGTCCACGACGTACCCGAGCAGCAGCGGCCCCGCCATCTGCACGGTGGCACCCGCGACCAGCACGGCCAGCGTCGCGGCGGCGAGCGCCCGGTGCGGCCGCAGCAGCCCGGCGAGCGCCCGCCGGGTCTGCGAAGCGGTGGCGGTGGGCAGGGGGACGCGGGAGGTCACGGTGACACCACCATCTGAGGTCCGGGAGGGGCGGGCGATCGCCGGAGCCGGGCGGGCCCGTGGCGGAGAGACCGGCCGGGCCGAGGAGCCGACGTCCGGGGCCCGGCGTGCCGGCCTGAACAGGCCGGCCGTGCCGCGGCCGGGCACCGGGACGGCCGGGCCGCCGGGGCGACGTGACCGGGCGGCACGGCGTGGCCCGCCGGCACGTCCCCTACGCAACGGGCGACCGGCGCCGCGCCATCGGTGACGAGAGCCGCGACGCGTGCCCGCCTCGGTGCGGCCGGCCGATGCACCAGACGATGAACAGTCCGGTCAACGACGGGACGAGCACACCTGTCGGACACCGGGGACAGCGGACCGGCCCCGACCATCATCCTGCCGGCGCCGCGGTGCCCTCCACCGCGTCCTCCGGCCGAAGTGCACGACGGCGACGCCTCGACCCGGCCGGCGCCACCGCACGGACGACACGGACCGCTGAAGCCGCGAGAAAGTCCATATCCCGCCGGGCCCGGCCGACCGACCGCCGCGACCCGAGCCACCAGGATCTCCCCCGCCACCCGAGCCGGAGTACATCGGCCCCCGCACGACCGGACACCCGAGGCACGCCCCACACGCAGATCCGTGCGACCGGGCAACGCGCCAGGCGCCGGACGGCCCTGGTCGAAGACCGCACGGAAACGCCCGTGGACCACCAACCGCATCCGGCCGCCCAGCCCGATCCCGGCCACGCGGCCCACGACACAGCCCGCCCATTGCGGCCAGGAGCCAGAAACGCCCCACCACGACACCCTGACCTGGCCGACGCCACCGCACGGACGACACGGAGCACTGACGACAGGCACGGGGCTGTCTCCCGCCGCGCCCGGCCGACCGCCCGCAGCGCCCCGAGCCACCAGGATCTCCCCCGCCACCCGGCCCGGACTGCATCGGCCCCCGCACGACCGAAGACCGCAGGCGCGACCCACACGCAGATCCGTGCGGCGGCCCAGGGGCCCGCGTGTCGGACGGGGACCGACGACGGCCCTGCCGCGTCCGGTTTTCGTCGCCCCTGGTCGTGCGGACGTCCTGTCCTGGGGTGTCGCTGTCCTGGGCACCTCGTCCGCGGCGCGACGAGCATCGCGGTGCCGACGGCGAAGGTCGTCGCGCGGGCGCGCAACGATCCGGTTCGATGACGCGCCACACGCCCGGCAGCGCCCGGCGGCGAAGACGCGGGCGGGTCCGGGCCGCACCGGATATGTCCGGCCGGCCGCATCGCGGACGCACCACGCCAGATCCGCGCATGACCGTCCAAGAGCAGCCATCGGCGGCGACGCGCCCGAATCCGTCGCCCACGGCACCCACCTCCCGGCCGGGCCGACCGAGCACCGGTGGGCGCCGAGGGCACGGCGCCGAGTCGCCGGGCAACGGTCCGCCGGTGTTCCGGGGTGGTGGCGGGTCCTCATGACAGCACCGCCGCGCGGTAGCCCGCGTCGTCCCGCACCAGATCGGCGTGCCGGCCGGTCGTCGTGACCTCGCCGTCGTGGATCAGTACGACGCGATCGCAGACCGCCAGCAGCGCCGGGCCGGTCGTCAGCACGACGGTGGTGCGGCCGGCGCGCAGTGTGCGCAGGCCCGAGGCGACGCGGGCCTCGGTGACCGCGTCGATGGCGCTGGTCGGGTCGTGCAGGACGAGCACCGGCGGGTCGGCGGCCAGTGCGCGCGCCAGGGCGACGCGCTGGCGCTGGCCGCCGGAGAGCGAGCGGCCGCGTTCGGAGACGACCGTGTCCAGGCCGTCGGGAAGACCGGCGGCGACCTCGTCGGCCGCGGCGGCGGCCAGTGCGTCGGGGACCCGGCCGGGGTCGCGGGCCGCCGCGCCGACGTTGGCCAGCACGGTGCCCTCGAACAGGTCGGCCTCGTGGTCGGAGACCAGGACGGCCGCGTGCGCCCGTTCCGGTGCCAGGTGGTCCAGCGGCACCCCGTCCAGCAGCACCGCGCCGCCCTCCGGGCGGATGCGGTGGCCCAGGCAGTCCAGCAGTGCGGTGGCGGTGGCCTGGTCCGGCACCACGAGGCCGACGGCCTCGCCGGGCGCGATCTCCAGGGTGAGGTCGCGCAGGCCCCCGTGGGTGAGGCCGTCCAGCCGCAGCGCGCCCGCGCGGGCCGCGGGTTCGGCCGTGCCCGCCCCGACCGCCGGTGGCGCGGACAGCACCTCGGCGACCCGGCCTGCCGACGCCCGCACCTGGGCGAACACCGCACCGGCCCGGAAGATCCGCTGCATGGGCCCGATGAGGAACTGGGCCAGGCCGACCACCGCGATGAGTTCGCCGACGGTGATGTCGCCCGCGAGCGCGAGCCGGCCCCCGGCGTAGGCGACGAGCGCCAGGAACGCGCCGGTGACGAGCGGAGCGCCGCTCTCGTACAGCCCTTCGGCACGGGCCGCGACCAGGGTGGCGCGCAGCGAGTCCCGGCTGGCCGCCCGGTAGCGCCCGGCCGCCGCCCGCTCGGCGCCGACCCCCTTGAGCACCCGCAGCCCGCGGACCAGGTCGGTGGCCAGCCCGGCGGCGCGGGCGACCCGCTCCTGCTCGGCCGCGCTGCGCCGCTCCAGCGGACGGCCGAGCCGGTGGGTCAGCCACAGGACCGGCGGCAGGCCGGCGACCACCAGCAGCCCCAGCGGGACCGACACCCGCAGCAGGGCCACGACCGTGACGGCCAGGGCGGTGACGGCCGCCGCGGTGATGGCGATGGCGGGGGTGAACATGGCGGCCCGCTGGGCGTCAGAGGTCGCGACGCTGAGCAGCGCGCCCGGCTGCCTGCCGCGCTCCGCGCCGCCGCGCGGGTGCAGCACCCGCCGGGCAAGGTCGACGCGCAGCTCGTGCTCGGCGCTCTGCGCGACCCGTTCGCTGATCCGCGCCCCGATCCGGTAGCTCCAGGAGAACGCGAGGAAGACGCCCGCCAGGAGCGCGAGCCCTAGGACCCCGCGGCGCACGTCGCCGGTCGCAACGGCGCCGTCGATGACCAGCCCGACGATCACCGGGACCATGGCCTCGCCGACCTGGTGCGCCATGACCAGCGGAACGGCGAGCGCGAGTGCCCGCCACCGCCGCCGGACGAGGTGCCGCCGCAGCGAGCGGCGGGTCCAGGTGGTGAGGGGGGCGAGCGGCGGCGGGTCGGCGGCCTGGTCGGGGGCGGACGACCCGGATGGATCGGATCCGGTGGGGCGCGGCGCCTCCGTCGTCGTCACGCTCAGGCCCTCCCACCTCACCGGAAATCAGCGCAAGTTAGCCTAACCTAAGGCAAACCATGCGCGAAGTCCGGGCCCGCGTGCCGATCGGAGCGCCGCTCACTCCCGGGCCTGCCCTCAAGCCGCCCCCCGTGGCCGGGATCGGCCGCCCGCTCGACCAGGCCATCGCGGCGGTCGCGCGTCGCGGCCGGAGGACGGCCACCCCGACCCGAGACCGCGCGCGGCAATGGCCGGGCATCGCCGCATACCCCCGCGGACCTGCGCGTTTCACAGCATGCCGATCCGGCGGTTCGGATCGGCCCGCTTCCACCCGCAAGGTTCCCCTCGCCGTTCATCGACGGCATCCTTTCGAGATCCCCGGGAATTTCGATCAATTTACCGAATGGCCGATTTCGGCCGCGTAGCCACCGAGCACCCTCGATCTCACCCATTGACGCCGGGAAACCATCCGCGGAGCGCCAGCGAAGTACTTCAATATCCGCTGATTTCTCGGAACGGGAGATGCTCCCAAATGCCGCACCATTCAAAGATCGCGATTCGACCGATCAACTTTGACGGCGCGGCCACGAACACCGCAACGGGGAGTTCATTATGAAACGCGTCGTGTCGCTACTCGCCGCCCTTGTCGCGGCGGTCGGCCTCGCCATGGTTCCCACGACGGCCAACGCCGAGATCGAGCAGGCCGCCGCCTGCCGCCCCTGGTACGACAGCCGGACGTTCGGCGTCTCCTGTTCCGGGGGACCGTACATCGCCGTGGCTCAGTGCACCAACGGCCGGACGGTGCAGGGTGCATCGGCGAGCAACGGCTCATGGTCCTACGCATACTGCGCCACCGTCGGGTCGAACTACCGCATCGGGACCGGCTACGGACTCTACATCTAGGAATTGATTCCCGATCACCGCCGGGCCCGCCACGAATGGCGGGCGGGGCATTCTGGGATTTCACCGCCATACCGCCCACCGCTGCGGCCGGAATCGGCCGACGTCCCGACCGGGCGAATTTCCGCGGCTACGATATTGGCCGAGTCCGCCACGACGGGAGGTCCCATGGGACGCCACGAAGGCCGGCCCAAACCCAGCCAACCATACGAGCCGCCACCGACCAACCCCGACACCCAGACGCCCGGCGGCGGGACACGTGAGAAACCCCAGCCGAAATGACCGAACCCGCCGCCCTCGTGGCCGCTCTCAGCCGGTCGGGGCAGCTGACCGACCGGCGCTGGCGGGACGCCATGCTCGCGGTACCCCGGGAGCATTTCATCCCGCCGGTGGCCGTCGCCGTGTCCGCCGACACCACGCGGCGGTATCCGATCGACCGGCACGCCGCCCCGGACGTGTGGCGGCAGGCGGTCTACTCCGACACCGCGATCGTCACCCAGCTGGACGACGGCGACACCCCGCTGACCACCGGCGACGGCGACTCGACCAGTTCGGCGTCCGCTCCCGGCATGGTGGCGGCCTTCCTCGAACTGCTGGCGCCCCTCCCGGGGGACCACGTGCTGGAGATCGGCACCGGGACCGGATGGACCGCCGCGCTGCTGGCCACTCGTCTCGGAGCCGACCGGGTGACCAGTGTCGAGATCGACGCCGACGTCGCCGCGCGGGCCGCGGCGAACCTGCGTTCGGCCGGGTCCGCTCCCGAGCTGATCGTGGCCGACGGCGCGGCCGGGTGGCCGGGCGGCGAACCGTACGACGGCGTGCACGTCACCTGTGGAGTCCGCGACATCCCGCACGCGTGGGTGACGCAGACCCGGCCGGGCGGCACGCTCGTGCTGCCGTGGCTGCCCGGAATCGGCCACGGTCACCGGCTATGGCTCACCGGCACCGGCGACGGCCGCGCGGTGGGCCGCCTCGCCGGCGGTTGTTCCTACATGATGCTGCGCGCCCAGCGTCCTGTCGCTCCCGACTTCGCCGCCGACGGCGAGTGGCGGGAGAGCTCGACCCTTCTGGACCCGCGCCGGGTCCTGGACGGCCCTCCCGGGGCGCACGTGGCGGTCGCCGGGCAGCTGCCGGGCGTGTTCGGGCACGGCGCCGACGGACCGGACGGCCGTTACCAGGCGTGGTTGTGGAGCGCCGACTCCCAGGCCCGGGTCGCCTATGACCCCGATTACCTGCGGTGCGGCGTCGAACAGCGCGGCCCGCGCGACCTCTGGGACGAGGCGGAGCGGGCCTACCTCACCTGGGTCGGCTGGGGGCGGCCGGAACGCGAGCGGTTCGGGGTCACGGTCGACGCGGCCGGGCAGCGAGTGTGGCTCGACACGCCCGGGAACGCGCTGCCGGAGTCGGCTCGCTAGCTGACGCGCGTCCCTCAGCTGACGCGCGTCCCTCAGCCCGCTGGCGCTTCGCCGCTCTCCGCTACCGCCGCCGCGTAGTGGCACGCCACCTGGGCCCTGGTACCGCCGGTCAGGACGGCCGGATCGTCGGTCCGGCAGCGATCCGCCACACCCGCCCGCTCCGCCGCGCCGCTGGACAGCACCTGGCAGCGGGCGTGGAAGCGGCAGCCTCCGGGGACGCGGGTGGGGTCCGGGGGTTCGCCGGTGAGGATGACCGGAGTGTCGCCCGGGGCCTCCGGAAGGACCGACAGCAGGGCCTGGGTGTAGGGGTGCCGGGGCGCGGTGAGGACCTCCTCCACCGGGCCGACCTCGACGACCCGGCCCAGATACATCACCGCGACCCGGTCGGCGATGTTCCACGCCAGGCCGAGGTCGTGCGTGACGACCAGGGCCGACAGGCCCAGCTCGTCGCGCAGGCGCAGCAGCAGCGCCAGGATCTCACCGCGCACCGAGGCGTCCAGGGAGGCGACCGGCTCGTCGGCGACGATGATCTCCGGTTCCAGCACCAGCGCTCCGGCGATCACCACCCGCTGGCGCTGGCCGCCGGACAGCTCGTGCGGGTAGCGGAGGAAGAAGCGCTCCGGCGGGCGCAGCCCGGCGCGGGAGAGCGCGGCGGCCACCCGCTCGGGCTCGTCGGCGGTGGTGCCGTGGTGGATCCGCAGGCCCTCGGCCACCGCGTCGTAGACGGTGTGCCGGGGGTTGAGCGAACCGCTCGGGTCCTGCAGCACCAGTTGCACCCGGCGGCGGAACGCCTTCAGCTCCCGCGCCCGGTAGCCGAGCGGCCGGCCCTCGAAGCTGACCTCCCCGGCCGTGGGACGCTCCAGGCCGAGCAGTGTGCGGGCCAGCGTCGTCTTGCCACAGCCGGACTCGCCGACCAGCGCGACGATCTCGCCGGCGCGCACGTCCAGGTTCACCCCGTCGACCGCGCGCGCCGTGCCGCGTCCGCCCCGGGCCCGGAACTCCACCCGCAGGCCGGCGGCGCCGAGGACGACCGTGCCGTCGGTCGGCGGCCCATCGGCCGGCGGTGCTCCCGGGTGGTCCGGGTGCTCGGTCTCGGTCGTCATCGCGTCCGGCCCTCCTGCCCGGGACGGGGACCGTCCCCGCCGTCCGTTCCGCCCGCCGGTGTGGGCGCGCCGACCGCGGCCGACACCCCCGCCGCCGTCGCCTGTTCGTCGCTGAGCACCCGCACGCAGGCGGCGGTCCGGCCGGGGCCGGCCGGCCACAGCACCGGGTCGACCTCCGCGCAGCGCGGCTCGGCCACGGCGCACCGCGGCTGGAAGGCGCACCCCGGCGGCATCGCGGCCGGGTCGGGCGGGTCGCCCGGCAGGCCGCGCGGGCGGCGCCGCGACTCCGGGTCGCCGATGGCCGGGAAGGCGGCGCCGAGCGCGGCCCCGTAGGGGTGCCGGGCGGCGCGGAACACCTGCGCGGCCGGTCCCTCCTCGACGACCCGACCGGCGTACATCACGGCGAGCCGGTCACAGGTGTCGGCGAGCACGGACAGGTCGTGGCTGATCATCAGCATGCTGATGCCGTTCTCGCCCACCAGCCGGTCGATCAACCGCAGGATCTGCGCCTGGATCATCACGTCCAGTGCGGTGGTGGGCTCGTCGGCGACGATCAGCCGCGGTCCGCACGCCAGCGCCATGGCGATCATGACCCGCTGCCGCTGGCCGCCGGACAGCTCGTGCGGGTAGGCGGAGGCCCGGCGGGCCGGCAGCCCGACCTGTTCCAGCAGTTCTCCGGCGCGCCGGGCCGCCCCGGCGGGAGTGGCGTTGCCGTGCAGCAGGATGGGCTCGGCGATCTGGTCACCGATCCGGTGCACGGCGTTCAGCGAGTGCATGGCGCCCTGGAAGACGATCGAGGCCCCGGCCCAGCGCACCGCGCGCAACCGGCCCCACCGCATCGTCAGGACGTCCTCGCCGTCCAGCAGGATCCGTCCGCCGACGCGCGCCGACGCGGGCAGCAGCCGCAGCAGGGCGAGCGCCACGGTGGACTTCCCGCAGCCGGACTCGCCCGCGAGGCCGAGCTTGCTGCCGGCCTCGACGGTGAGGTCGACGCCGCGCACCGCGGGTACCTCGCCCCCTGCCGTGCGGTAAGCGACGGTCAGGTCCCGGACCTCCAGGTAGCTCACCGGCGCCCCCTCAGCCGCGGGTTGAGCACGCCTTCCATCGCCCGCCCGCACAGCGTGAAGGCGAGCGCGACGAGCGCGATGGCCAGTCCCGGCGGCAGCAGGTACCACCACACACCGGAGCTGACCGCCCCGGCGTTGCGCGCGTCCTGCAGGATGCCGCCCCAGGAGATCGTGGTCGGGTCGCCCAGGCCGAGGAAGGCCAGCGTGGACTCGGCGATGATGGAACTCGCCACCATCAGCGTGGTCTGCGCGAGCACCAGCGGCATCACGTTGGGCAGCACGTGCCGCCCCATGATGTGCCAGTGGCCGCCGCCCAGCGCCCGGGCCCGCTCGATGTAGGGCCGCGCCTCCACCGCCAGCGTCTGGGCGCGCACCAGCCGCGCCGTGGTCGGCCAGGCGGTGATGCCGATGGCCAGGATCACGGTGAAGAGGCTGCGGCTCAGCACGGTGGCCAGCGCGATGGCGAGCACCAGGGTGGGCAGCACCAGGAACCAGTCGGTGACGCGCATCAGCACGGTCCCGGTCCAGCCGCCGAAGTGCCCGGCCACCACCCCGATCAGCGCCCCGAGCGCCACCGACACCAGGGTGGCCAGGAAGCCGACGGTGAGCGAGACCCGGGCACCCCAGACGACGAGGTCGAGGACGGACCGGCCGAAGTTGTCGGTGCCGAGCGGGTACTCGGCGCTGGGCGGCTGGTAGGGCGTGCCCGGCGCGCGGGTGACCGACAGATCGCCCGGGTCGACGAACAGCGGCGCGGTCAGCGCCACCAGAACGAACAGCAGCAGTCCGGCCAGACCGGCCACGCCCGCGGGGTTGGCCGCGTACTCCCGCCAGAACGCGGCCACCGCCCGGCGGCGGCGCTGCCAGGCGAGCGCCCGCGGGTTCCGGACGGCCGCGGCTTCCGGCCGCCGGCCGGAATCGGCCGACGCGGAGCCAGTCCGTTCGGCCACGGAGGCGTCAGCCCGTTCCGCCCCGGAGGGGTCGCCTCCCGCCGGGGCGCCCGGCGGCGGCTCGGCCGCGCTCACGTGCGCACCCGCGGGTCCAGCAGCGGGTAGACCAGGTCGGCGAGCAGGTTCATGAAGATCACCGAAGCCGAGAAGAAGATGAACAGGCCCTGCACCAGCGGCAGGTCGGGCACCCGCAGCGCCTCGTAGAACAGCATCCCGAGGCCGGGCCAGGAGAACACCGCCTCGACGAGGATCGCGCCGGCCACCACCCCGCCGAGGTTGAGGAAGATCAGGGTGACCGTCGGCAGCAGCGCGTTGGGCACGGCGTGGCGGCGCAGCACCAGGGCGTCGCGCAGCCCCTTGGCGCGGGCCGTCACCAGGTAGTCGCCGCCCATCTCGTCCAGCAGCGACGAGCGCATGATCATCAGGTACTGCGCGTACACGACCGCGACCATGGTCGCCACCGGCAGCACCATGTGGTGGGCGACGTCGAGCAGCTGCGGGACGAACCCGGTCACGCCCGGCGTCGCCATCCCGCCCGTGGGGAAGAGGTGCGGCAGCGCGCCGCCGAGGCCACCGGCGAACACCACGATGAGGATCAGTCCGAGCCAGAACGTGGGCACCGACCACAGGGTCAGCGCCACCCCGGTGTGCACCCGGTCGGTGACGGACCCCCGCCGCCACGCCGCCCGGGTGCCCAGCCACAGACCGAGGATGGCGGCGATGACGGTGCCGGTCCCCGCCAGCAGGACGGTGGGCCACAACCGTTCGGCGATGAGTTCGGCCACCGGCGCCCGATACTGGAACGAGGTACCCAGGTCGAACCGGAGCAGCCCGAGGCAGTAGTCGAGGAACTGCTGCGGGAGCGGCTTGTCCAGGCCGAACTGCCGCCGCAGCTCGGCCAGCTGCTCCACGGTGACCGCGCGGCCCTGGGTCATGGTGCGCACGGGGTCGCCCGGCAGGATGCGGAACAGGAAGAAGCCCGTGACCATGACGGCGACCAGCGACACCACCGAGCCGAGCAGCCGGCCGCCGATGTGCCGGAGCAGCGCGCGGGATGCGAAACCCGTCCGTGGCCGGGAACGGGCGGCCGGCCCGCCCCGGGTGTTCTCCGGGGCGGCGGCCGGCGGCGGCGTGGGTGTTCCGGTCACTCGGTGCTACTCCCGATCGTCGGCGGTGGCGGCGCGGCGGCGCAGGACGAGGAACGCGACACCACCGGCGATGACGAGGACGGCGGCGCCGATGCCGATGATCGCCCCCACGGGGACGCCTCCGCCGTCACCGGCCGCGGCCTCGACGGGGGTGGCCGACCACCAGCTCCAGTAGCCGTCCTGGTTCCACAGGTTGCCGCCGGGGTCGGGCTGGACCTGGATGTCGGCGATCTGGTCGGAGCGGTACGCCTCCAACATGTCCGGGTAGGCGAGCACGTTCACGACCGCCTCGTCGTAGAGGATCCGCTGCATGTCGCGGACGATCCCGGCCCGCCGCTCGGGGTCGTACTCCTGGATCTGCTGCTGGTAGAGGTCGTCGTAGTCCTCGTTGCAGAAGAAGGAGTCACTGCGCATCGTGCCGGGCTGTTCGGGCAGCGCGTCGCAGGTGTGGATGCCGAGCACGAAGTCGGGATCGGGGTTGACGTTCCACGACGTGAAGATCAGGTCGTACTCGCCGTTGTTCAGCCGGTCGGTGATCTGGTTGGGGTCGACGTAGTTGCCCTCGACCTCGATCCCGATGTCGGCCAGCCACTCCTCCATGAACTGGCCGGTCTGCACGAACGCGGGCCGGTCGTTGTGCACGAACATCCGGAAGGTGAGCGGGTCGCCGTCGGGTGAGACCCGCACGCCGTCGTCCCCGCGCTCGTAGCCGGCCTCGTCGAGCATCTCGTTGGCGGCGTCGGGGTCGAAGTCGAGCCGGTCGTCGCCTTCGGGGGCCCAGGCGTAGTCGGTGTAGCGGGCCGGAATGTAGCCCTCGGCCGCCTCGGCGTACCCGCCGTACACGGTCTCCACCAGGGCGTCCTTGTCGATGGCGCGCATGATGGCCTGGCGTACCACGCGGTCCTGCAGGGCGGGGTGACCGTCACCGAACTCATCGCCGTCGGCGGTGCGGGCGCCGGGGTTGATGGTGAAGCCGTTGAACCGCTTGCCGTCGGCGGCGTTCACGGTGATGGTGTCGTTGCCCTCAAGGGCGTCGGCCTGGGCGGGGGTGAGGTCGGAGACGAAGGAGACCTCGCCGCTGCGCAGCGCCTCGACCATGGCGTCCTGGTCGTTGTAGTAGCTGAACACCAGCCGGTCGAACCCGGGGGCGCCCCGCCAGTAGTTCTCGTTGGCCTCCAGGGTGATGGACTGGTTGGGCCGGTGCTCGGTGAGGACGAACGGTCCGCTGCCGACGATGGGCGTCTCGTCGTTGTTGAAGTCGGCGTAGTCGTCGACGTCCTCCCAGATGTGCCGCGGCAGGATGGGCACGTCCAGCGCGAGCATGGTGGCCTGCGGCTCGCGGAGCTCGATCACGACGGTGCGGTCGTCGGGAGCGGTGACCCGCTCGAAGTTGGCGACGAAGTTGCCGTTGGCGGTGGCGGCGGCCTCGTCCTCCATCATGGTGGTGAAGGTCCAGGCGACGTCGTCGGCGGTGAGCGGCTCGCCGTCGCTCCACTCCATGCCCTCGCGCAGGGTGTAGGTCCAGGTCAGCTGGTCTTCGGAGGTCTCCCACGATTCGGCGAGGGCCGGGATGGGCTCGTTGGTCTCGGCGTCGTAGTTGGTGAGGAAGTCGTAGATCAGCCGGTGGATGTTGGTGCTGATGGCCCGCTGGGCGAGGAACGGGCTCAGCGAGTCGACCGGCTGGGAGGCGGCGATGGTGAGCGTGGTACCGCTCCCGCCGGTGGAGTCGGCGTTCGCGGCCAGTGGCGGCGCGGCGATGACGAGGGCCGCCACGGCGGCCGTGACCGCGAGCCAGCGGGGGGTGCGTCGTCTGGAGGGAACCTGCCGAAAGACCATGCTGTGCAACCCGTCCTGCTCGGGGGAGGTCGGACACCGGCCGCCATTGTGAGATGGCTGTGTCGTGGTGGTTGTCTACCAGCGCCGCGGAGACAGCGTCAACGATTTACGGCCGCTTCCATGCGCGCCGTCACAGAACATTTACGATGGCGGCGACCGGTTTCCGGGGACGGCGGCAAAACGGCCGTTCCGCCCGTTCACAACGGCCCTGCGAAAAGGGTGCCTGAATTCGCCAGGAACACCGTCACCCGCTACGGTTCCGGCCATGATGGGGCATTCGCACGCACTCAGTGGCGTGGTCGGTTGGATGGCGGTCGTTCCTCTCCTTCAGGGAGCGGAGATATTCGGCGTCAACTTCGAACTGGGTTCGGGGGAGATCATCGCCGGCGCGCTGGTGTGCGGCGGAGCCGCGCTGATCCCCGACCTCGACCACAAGAGCGCCACCATCACGCAGACCTATGGCATGGTCACCCAGGCCCTGGGCGGGCTGCTCAACTGGCTGTTCGGCGGCCACCGCAACGGCACGCACTCGCTGCTGTTCGCGCTCATCATGGGTGCGATCACCCAGGGACTCGCGCTGTGGTCGGACCTCGCCGTGCAGATCTTCGTCTTCCTGCTGGTGGGCATCGCGATCAACGGCCTCGGGTTCGGCATGGACAAGAACCGCGCGGCGGCCGGGGTCATCAACGCGCTGGCCACCGCGGGCATCGTGCTCGCGCTCTACACCAGCGGGGTGGACTACAGCTGGATGGGCCTGGCCGTGGCGTTCGGCTGCATCCTGCACTTCGTGGGCGACTGCGCCACCAGCATGGGCTGCCCGCTGCTCTGGCCGTTCCTCAAGTACCGGTTCGCCAGCCCGATGGCGTTCGAGACCGACGGCAAGGTGGAGCGCAACGTCATCACCCCGCTGCTGACGATCGCCATCATCCTGTTCTCCATCTACCTGTTCCCGTGGCGGGACCTGCTGCCGGAAGCGTGAGCGGGCGGGGGGCGTCCCCCGTCACACCAGCTTCCAGGCACGGCAGGCCAGGTGCACGGCGAGCCGCTGGTCCGGGTCAGACAGGTCGACGTCCAGCAGCGACAGGATGCGCTTCAGGCGGTAGCTGACCGCATTGCGGTGCAGGTTGAGCGCGGTCGCGGTGGCGCTCAGCGAGCCCTGGTTGTCAAGGTACACGCGAAGCGTGCGCACCATGGTGGACGCCTTGTCGCGGCCCAAGGCGTCCAGCGGCGCCAGCAGGTCGCGCACGGCCGTGCGTGCGGTGTGCGTGGTGTACCACTCGACGAGCATGCGGTGCAGGCCGAGGTCGTCGAACATGACCACCGGCGGGGCCGCCGTTCCCGCCTCGGGATCGTCGCTGAGCAGGGCCGCGCGCGCTTCGGCCCACGAGGCGCGCAGGCCCTCCACGGATTCGTGGGCGCTGCCGATGCCGCACCGCACCGGCCGCTCGGGCATCCGGCGGGTGACCTCGGTGTGCACCGCCTCGACGGAGCCGCGCAACGCGCGCAGCTCCTGGTCACCGGGCCGGCGCTTCCAGGTGCGGACGAGCAGCGGCGCGCGGTCGATGTAGGCGAGATGCCACCCGGCACCGCCGCCTTCTCCCTGCCCCTGCCCGACGCCGGACCGGCCGACGGTCTGCATGGCGACCGGGCCGAGGATCTCGGCGATGCCCAGCCGCTGCACCTCGTCCAGCTCGCGGGCGTCGATGCGCACGTCCACCACGACGTGCCAGTCGTCCACCGCCAGCCCCAGGGCGCGGGCGCGGGGCACCAGTTCCGCCACGTGCTGGGGGTCGGACATGAGCAGTTCGCTGAGGATGCGGGTGCGGGACCGGATCGGCAGTTCGGTGGCGCGCTGCCGCGTCATGGCGACGCGGCCGGCCGCCTCCGCGGTCATCCAGGCCAGCAGGCGGGCGAGGTCGCCGTCGCTGCCGGCGCGGTCCTGGACCGTGAGGTGGTCCACCTCCACGCCGTCCACGACGACCGGGACCCCGTACTCGCCGGGCCGCTCGGGGCGGCGCGGCTCCACGGGGATCCCGCCGATCCCGCTGACCCGCTCGCACAGCGCGGCGGTGCTGGCGTCCTCCCCCACCACCTCGCGCAGCGCCGCGGCCGCGGCGGAGGCCCGGCGCAGGGCGACCTCCGCGCCCTCGTCGATGCCGCGGCCGATGTCGCGGACGAGCTGGGCGGCCTCGACCTTGGCCGGCACGCAGGCGATGGCCACCCCCGAGCGGCGGGCGATGCGGGTGGCGCTGCGCGGTACCTCCTCCGTCTCGCGGCCGTGCAGGACCAGCGCGGTGACGCCGAGTTCGGCCACCCTGCGGCACCAGATATCGAACTGGTAACCTTCCGCCTCGGCGCTGAGCCGAGGGGTCAGCAGCACGATTCCGTCCGGCGGGGCCTTGTGCAGCTCGGCCGGATCGTCCACCATGACGATGTCGGTGACCTCGCGGTCCAGGCCGACATCGGCCACCAGGGCCATCGATTCCAGCCCCGGAGTGGTCAACAGCGCGCGCAGCTTCGCCATGAAGGTTGATTGTGCCTCATGCACAAGAAGAATTGGAAACGTCGTGCGTCGGGGACCATGTTTCGTCCCAGGCCAGACGCCTAGGCTGCACCCGTGCTACTCGATGAGACGACGTTGCCCTACTACGCACGGGGAGCGGCGATCTTGGGGGCGGGCGGCGGGGGATCGACCAGATCCGGGCTGCTCGCCGCTCTGCAGGCCGTGGAGGAACTCGGACCTGTCGAAGTCATCTCCCTCGACGACGTTCCCGACGACGCCCTGATCCTCCCCACCGCGGGACTGGGATCACCCGACATCACGCTGGAGAAGATCGGCAACCCGCAGCAGGGCGTCTGGCTGCGCGACGCCATGGAGCGCGAACTCGGCCGCCCCGCCTACGCCTGGATGGCCGCCGAGATCGGCGGAAACAACGCGCTGAAGCCGGTGATCTGGGCCGCGCACACCGGCCTGCCGCTGGTGGACGCCGACGGCATGGGGCGCGCCTACCCCGAGGTGCAGATGATCTCCATGCACCTGCACGGCGTCCCCGCCACCCCCACCGTGCTGGTGGACGAGCGCGGCCACCACGTGGTCTTCCGCGACATGGACGCGCACTGGCTGGAGCACACCGCCCGGGCCCTCTCGGTCGCGTTCGGTGGTTTCTCGGTGACCGTCGACCACAGCCTCGACGGCGCCACGGCACGGACGGCGACCGTGCGCGGCAGCGTGAGCTGGGCGGTACGGATCGGGGAGATCCTGGCCGACTCCTCCCGCGGTGACATCGCGGAGCGGCTGGCCCCGATCGACGGCCACGTGCTGGTCAGCGGCAAGATCGAGGACGTCAACCGGCGCACGGTGGGCGGGTTCGTCCGCGGCAACGTGCTGATCGACGGCGTGGCCAGCGACCGCGGCCGGCTGGTCCGGGTGGAGATCCAGAACGAGAACCTGGCGGTCCTGGAGGACGGTGAGGTGCTCGCCACCGTCCCGGACATCATCACGGCGCTGGACTCCCAGACCGGCGAGGTGATCTTCACCGAGGAGCTGCGCTACGGCCAGCGGGTCACCCTCGTGGCGCTGCCCGCCCCCGATCTGTGGCGCACCGAAGCCGGCCTGGCCCTCGTGGGGCCGCGCGCCTTCGCCTACGACTTCGACTACACCCCCGTCGAGGAGCTGGTGGCCCGACGAAAGGAATCCGCCTCATGACCTCCGGCGACCTGCGCATCGGCATCGACGTCGGCGGCACCAACACCGACGCGGTGGTGCTGGGCAACAACTCCGACCAGCCGATCGCGCGCACCAAGGTCCCCACGACCCTCGACATCACCGGCGGCATCAACGACGCGCTGCGCGCGGTGCTCTCCGACCCGGCTGTGCGGACCGAGCAGGTCGGCCACGTCATGGTCGGCACCACGCACGCCACCAACGCCGTACTGCAGCGGCGGGACCTGCGGCGGGTCGCGGCGATCCGGGTCGGAGCGCCTTCGTCGACCTCCATACGTCCGATGTTCGGCTGGCCGGACGATCTCCACGCGGTGGTGTCGGCCGGCTCCCGCATCGTGGCCGGCGGCATGGAGCTGGACGGCCGCGACATCGTCCCGTTCGACGCCGACGCGGTCGCCCGCTTCTGTGGCGAGGTCGCCGGCCGGGCCGAGGCCATCGCCATCACGAGCGTGTTCGCGCCGGTCTCCCCCGCCCACGAGCACCTGGCCGCCGAGGTGGTCCAGCGCGAGCTGGGCGACATCCCCGTGTCGCTCTCGCACGAGGTCGGCTCGCTCGGCTTGCTGGAGCGGGAGAACGCCACCATCCTCAACGCGGCCCTCGGCCGGGTGGCCGCGCACATCATCCAGGCCATCGAGGAGGCGCTGGACGCGCACGGCCTCGGGCACGCGGTGCCGTTCTTCGCGCAGAACGACGGCACGCTGATGAGCCTGGCCTTCACCGAACGCACCCCGGTCCTGACCATCGGCAGCGGCCCGGCCAACAGCCTGCGCGGCGCGGCCCGCCTGAGCGGCCAGGAGAATGCCCTGGTGGCCGACGTCGGCGGCACCTCCACCGACATCGGCGCGCTGGCCAACGGCTTCCCGCGCGAGTCCGCGTTCGGTGTCGAGGTGGGCGGCGTTCGCACCAACTTCCGCATGCCCGACCTCGTCAGCATCGCGATCGGCGGCGGCACCGTGGTCCGGGAGGGGGACCACGGCGTTCCGCTGGTCGGCCCGCGCAGCGTCGGCTACCGGCTGAGCCGGGAGGCGCTGGTGTTCGGCGGCGAGGTCGCGACGTTGTCCGACGCCGTGGTGGCCGCCGGCCGCGCCGAGATCGGTGATGGGCCGGTGCCCGAGCACGCCCTGGGCCTGCTCGAAGCGGGGCTCGCCGAGGCCGACCAGCAGATCGCCGACGCCATCGACCGGATCAAGGTCACCCGCGGGGACATGCCCCTGATCGCGGTGGGCGGCGGCAGCGTCCTCATCCCCGATCGTGTGCCCGGCGTTACTGAGGTCTTCCGCCCGGCCCACTACGATGTGGCAAACGCGATCGGTGCGGCTATCGGAACGGTAAGCGGCCAGGTCGATCGCATCTTCGCTGTTGGGTACGGCGAGCAGGAACGGATCAAGGCGATCGAGACGGCCCGCCAGGCGGCGGTCGACAACGCGGTGAGCGCCGGAGCCGACGCCGGAGCCGTGGAGATCGTGGAGATCGACCAGATCCCGCTGGCCTACCTCCGCGAGCCGGCGGTACGGCTCCGAGTGAAGGCCGCCGGCCCCCTCAGCAAGGTGTGACCGATCGTCACCGCCCCGTTGTCTGCTCGTGACCCGACACCCGTTCGCTCTGTAGCGGACACCGGGCCGCGACCCCGCGGCGGGAACGGCTCCCCCCGTTCCCGCACCGCGGAGGCCGCTCCCCCGCCGGCCAGGTGACCGCGGCACGGTTCGCACCACCACCGTTGCCTTCCCCGTAACCGTCCACCCCCGAACAAGGCAGACGATGACAACCAACGACCGTCCCGTGAACCCCGGTCCGCGTCGCAGAGCCGGGACAGTCGCGGCGCTCGCGACCGCCCTCGCGCTCGTCGCCACCGGCTGCGCGTCCGGAGGCTACGGCGCTGCCGGAGCCGACTCCGAAACGTTCACCTACATCACGAACACCGAGCTCGTCACCGAATGGGATCCGGCGGCCTCCTATTCCAACGAGCTCTACGCCTTCCCCAACATGTACGAGACGCTGACCCGGTACAACCCGGAGCAGCAGGAGATCGAGCCGCTGCTCGCGACCGAGTGGGAGTCCTCCTCCGACGGCCGGACCTGGACGTTCACGCTGCGTGAGGGCGTTACCTTCCAGACCGGGAAGTCCATGGACTCCGAGGCGGTGAAGGCCGCCATCGAGCGGACCATCGAGGAGGGCGCCGGCGCCGCCTACCTGTGGGACCCGGTCTCCTCCATCGAGACCCCGGACGAGAACACCGTCACGTTCAAGCTGAGCCGCCCGGCGCCGATGGACCTCATCACCAGCGCGTCCTACGCCGCCTACATCTACGACATCCCGGCCAGCGCCGACGACTTCGAGGCGACCTCCTACGGCACCGGCCCGTACCAGGTCGAGAGCTGGGAGGCCGGCAGCGAGAACGAGCTCACGCTCACCCGGTACGAGGACTACTGGGGCGGCTGGGACGGTAGCCACTACCAGACCGTGCAGTACCGCGTGGTCCCACAGGCGTCGACCGCGGCGCAGCTCATGACCTCCGGCGAGGCGCACTACGTCCGGAACCTGCCGACCAACCTGCTGGAGCCCATGCGCTCCGAGGACGGGCTCGACGTGACCTCGACCACCTCGTGGCAGAACCTCTTCGGGATGATGAACACCGAGTCGGCCCCGCTGGACGACGAGCGCGTCCGGCAGGCCGTCGCGCACGCGGTCAACTACGACGAGATCATCGACGCCTCCGAGGGCATGCTGTCCGACGCCGACGGGGTCATCCCCGAGGGACTGCTCGGCCACTCCGAGGACCTCAACCTGCGGATGTACGACCCGGACCGCGCCGAGGAGCTGCTCACCGAGGCCGGGTACGGGCCGGACAGCGGGGAGATCCTGCAGCTCGACCTCACCTACACCGAGGGCAACGAGACCGTGGCGACCGTCGCCAGCCTCATGCAGTCCCAGCTCGCCGCGGTCAACATCGAGCTGAACATCGAGGCGCTGCCCTGGGACTCCGGGGTGTGGCCGCGGGCGCAGGAGGAGAACCCCGACGACCGTCAGGACATCGTCCTCACGTACTGGTGGCCGGACAACCCCGAGCCGATCTCCTGGTTCCAGAGCGTGTTCCGCACCGAGGAGGAGATCAACATGAACCTCTCCTACTACTCCAACCCGGAGCTCGACGAGATGATCGACGAGGTCGGAGAGGTCACCGCTCAGGACGAGGACGAGGCGCAGTCCATGTACGAGGAGATGCAGTCGATGATCATCGCCGACGCGCCGGTGCTGCTCCTCGGCGACCAGGTGTACCAGCGGGCCGTCAGCTCCTCCTTCGAGGGCTTCGTGGACAACCCCGCGTACCCCAACGTGGTGTTCGTCTACGACCTCCAGCCCGCCTGAGCGGCCTGAGGCGGCGTTCCTGACGCCCACGTCCCTCCGGCGGCCCGGGTCCGGCGCGCACGGCGCGCCGGGCCCCGGGCCGCCCCGGTCACGTCCAGAGATCCCGCAGGGAAGGTAACGACCCGTGATTGCCTACACGGCCCGCAGGCTCGGGCTGTCGGCGCTCGTCGCGCTCGGCGTCGTCGTGCTGACGTTCGCCATCGCCCGGCTGGTGCCCGGCGACCCCGCGGCGGGCTGGGCCGGACCGCGTGCCAGCCCCGAGGAGCGGGAGCGGGTCCGCGAGGAGCTGGGGCTGGACCGGCCCACGCACGAGCAGATCGTCGACTACGTGGCCGGGGTGCTGCGCGGCGACTGGGGCGTCTCGGTGCGCACCCACCGGCCGGTGCTCGACGACCTGCTCACGCTGCTGCCCAACACGCTGCAGCTGGTGCTGGCCGGCCTGCTCATCGGCGTGCTCGTGGGCGTGCCGGCCGGGTTGCTCGCCGCCCGCTGGCACAACCGGCTGCCCGACGTGCTGATCCGCGGCGCGGCGATCCTGGGCGCGTCCATGCCGGTGTTCTGGCTCGCGCTGCTGCTGCAGATGTTCTTCGCCGGGCGGCTGCACCTGCTGCCGGTGGCCGGAAGCTGGGACTCCGACACGCTCGCGCAGTACCCGCTGGCCAAGGTGACCGGGCTTCCGCTCGTGGACGCCCTCGTCACCGGGAACTGGCCGATGCTCGCCAGCATCTTCGACCACCTGCTGCTGCCCGCGCTGGTGGTGGCCTCCTACCCGGTGGCGGTGATCGCCCGGCTGGTGCGGGCCAGCGTCCTGGACACCCTGGGGGAGACGCACATCCAGGTGGTGCGCTCGATCGGGTTCACCGAGCGCGCCGTTCTGGGCGGCTTCGCCATGCGGCTGTCCTGGAACCCGGTGCTCCAGCTCATGGCGCTGATCTTCGGCTACTCGCTGGTCAACACCTTCCTGGTGGAGGCGGTGTTCAACTACCCGGGTCTCGGGCAGTACGCCGCGAACTCCGCCACCGTCCTGGACGTTCCGGCGATCGTCGGCGTCACGCTGCTCGTGGCGTTGCTCTACATCGCCGCCAACCTGCTCGTCGACCTTCTGCACGCCGCCCTCGACCCACGGATCCGGCTCCGGTGACTGCGACCTCCGACTCCACGTCCTCCCCGTCCTCCGTCCCCGAGCGGCCGGCGGCGGTGCGCCGGCTGCTGGCCGAGCTGCGCCGCTCGCCCGTGATCGCGGTGACGACCGCGCTGTTGCTGCTCATCGCCCTGGTGGCGCTGCTGGCCCCCTGGCTCGCGCCGTACCCCGAGCACGCCACCGGGGCCACCGACACCGGGCAGGCCCTGCAGCCGCCATCGGCCGCCCACTGGTTCGGCACCGACGAACTCGGCCGCGACGTGTTCTCCCGCGTTCTGTACGGCGCCCGCTTCGGGCCGGCGATCGCGCTGGTCGTGGTGGTGGTCTCGCTCGTGGTCGGCACGGTGATCGGCCTGGTCGCCGGCTACTTCGGCGGCTGGATCGACGAGATCCTGATGCGTGTCACCGACGTCTTCCTGGCCGTGCCCGCGCTGCTGCTGGCGCTCGCCCTGGCGGCCGTGCTGCCGCCGGGACTGGTGGGGGTGACCATCGCCCTGGCCGTCACCTGGTGGCCGTGGTACGCGCGTCTGGTGCGCGGCGAGGCCGCCTCGGTGGCGGGCCGCCGGCACATCGAGGCGTGCCGGGCGCTCGGGCTGTCGCGCTGGCGCATCCTTTTCCGGCACGTGCTGCCCGGCTCGGTCACGCCGCTGCTGGTGCAGGCGTCCACCGACATCGGCGGCGTCATCCTCGTCGCGTCGGGGCTGTCCTTCCTGGGCCTCGGCGCGCAGTCGCCCACCCCCGACTGGGGGCTCATGGTGCAGCAGTCGCAGAACCGTTTCGTCACCGAGTGGTGGATCGGGACCTTCCCGGGTCTGGCGATCATGCTGGTGGCCGCGCTGTGCTATGTGCTCGGCGACGCGCTCCGCGACCGCCTGGACCCCCGCCGCACCCCGCGGATCTGAGCGCGCCGCATGCGGACGGCGACCACCCCCACCGGCCAGGACCATCCAGGAGTATCGAGGAGGCTGTGACATGAGCACGGCGGAGCCGCTGCTCGCCATCCGCGATCTGCGGGTGTCGTTCGGCGCACGTACCCAGGTGGAGCTCGCCGAGCTCACCGTCGGGACCGGCGAGATCCTCGGCCTCGCCGGGGAGAGCGGCGCCGGCAAGTCCCTCACCGGCCTGGCGGTGCTCGGGCTGGCGCGCCGCGCCGGCGCCACCGTGACCGGCAGCGTGCGGCTGGCCGGCGAGGAGCTGATCGGCGCGCCCGAGCGCCGGCTGCGCCGGCTGCGCGGCAGCACCATGGCCCTCATCCCGCAGAGCCCGGCCGGCGCGTTCAATCCGGTGCTGCCGGTCGGCACGACGGTGCTGCGCGCGCTGCGGCTGCACGGCGGGAGCCGCGCGACGGCGCGGGAGCGCGCCGAGTCGGCCATGCGCCGGGTGTGGCTGTCGCCGGAGCACCTCGGACGCTACCCGCACCAGCTCTCCGGCGGCCAGCTGCAGCGGGTCGCCATCGCGCTGGGCCTCGCGCTGGGGGCGCAGCTGCTCATCGCGGACGAGCCCACCAGCGCGCTCGACGTCACGGTGCAGGCCGAGATCTGCAAGCTGCTCTCCGAGCTCCGCGACAAGGAGGAGGTGAGCGTGCTGTTCGTCAGCCACGACCTCGCCGTGCTGGCCGGGATGTGCGACCGGATCGCGGTCATGCGCGCCGGGCGCGTCGTCGAGGCCGGGCCGACCGCCGAGCTGGTGGCCGGGCCGCGGCACGACTACACCCGGGAACTGCTCGCCGCGGTGCCGCGGCTGGGAGGAGCCACCGATGCTTGAGGCCAGCGACCTGACCGTCCGGTTCGGCTCGACGGTCGCCGTTGACGGGGTCAGCCTGACGCTGCCGGACGGGCCGTCCGGGCTCGGCCTGATCGGTGAGAGCGGCTCCGGCAAGTCGACGGTGGGGCGGGCGCTGCTGCGGCTGGTCACCCCGTCGGGCGGCAGCGTGCGGTTCGACGGCGAGGACGTGCTCGCCATGCGGCGGCTGCGCCCCTACCGCCGGGCCGTCCAGGTGGTACTGCAGGACACCGAGGGCGCGCTCAGCCCGCGCATGCGGGTCGGCGCCGCGATCGCCGAGGTGCTGCGCACCCACCGCCTGGTGCCACGGGCGGCCGAACGGGACCGGGTCGCCGAGCTGCTCACCGACGTGGGCCTCGGCGCCGAGCACGCCGAACGCTACCCGCACCAGCTCTCCGGCGGCCAGCGGCAGCGGGTCGCCATCGCCCGGGCGCTCGCGGTCCGGCCGCGGGTGCTGATCCTGGACGAGCCGACCAGCGCGCTGGACGTCACCGTGCAGGCGCGGGTGCTGGAGCTGTTCGAGCGGCTGCGCGAGGAGCACGGGCTCGCCTACCTGCTGATCTCGCACGACCTGGCGGTGGTGGAACGGCTGTGCGAGCGCACCGCCGTCATGTACCGCGGCCGGGTGGTCGAGGAGGGACCGACCGCCGAGGTGCTGCACAACCCGCGGAACGAGTACACGCGGACGCTGCGCGACGCCGTCCCGCGGCTGCCGGAACCGGCGGCCTGACCGCGGCGGCACCACGCCGGCCCCGCTGTGGTCCGTGTCATGGGCGCTTCGCTACGCTGGCCCCGTGACACGGCGTAGCGAGCACCTGAGCCCGGAACTGCACGCGTACATGGTCGCGCACAGCGCGCCCGTGGACGGCGTTCTCCGCGACCTCGTCGCCGAGACCGAACGCCGCTTCCCCGACGTCACCGGCCTGCAGATCGGCCCCGAGCAGGGCGCCTTCATGACGCTGTTCGCGCGGCTGATCGGGGCCCGCGACGCCGTGGAGGTCGGTACGTTCACCGGCTACTCCTCGATCTGCGTCGCGCGCGGGCTGCCCGAGGACGGCACCCTGCTGGCCTGCGACATCAGCGAGGAGTGGACGTCGGTGGCCCGGCGGTACTGGGAACGCGCCGGCGTCGCCGGGAAGGTGACCCTGCGCCTGGGCCCGGCGATCGACACGCTGCGCGCCCTGCCGCCCGGCCCGCAGTTCGACCTGGCGTTCATCGACGCCGACAAGGAGGGCTACGTCGGCTACTGGGAGGAACTGGTCCCCCGGATCCGCCCGGGCGGCGCGCTGCTGGTCGACAACACGCTCTCCCACGGCCGGGTGGTCGACCCGTCCGTCACCCTCCCGGCGGTGGAGGGGATCCGTGCCTTCAACGCGCACGCCCGCGACGACGAGCGGGTGGAGCAGGTGCTGCTGCCGATCGGCGACGGGCTGACGGTGGCGCGCCGGAGGTGACGGCGGGGCGGTCGCCTGGTCAACCGCTCCGACTCGCCAAGTTCGCCAACTTGGCGCATAAAGAGTTCATGGACATCGAGCTCTCCGTCTCCCATGCTCGCGATCATTTCTCCGAGAGAGTCAACCGCGCGGCCTATGGCCAAGAGATCACTTACATCACCCGGGGCCGTAACCACGAGCGAGCCGCCGCGATCGTTCCCGCCGCCCTCGTGGCCCACTACGAGGAACTGGTCGAGGCCGAGGAGGCGCGTGTCGCGGCCGAGCGGCTTGCCGATATCGAAGCGGGCGTGACCCAGCCGGTGAGCTCTGAGGAAGCGGATCGGTATCTCGACATATGACCCGTTTCGCTCTTGTTTACGCCCCTGAAGCCCTTAAGCAACTCCGAAAGCTCGACAAATCCGTAAGGACCCGAGTACGTCACGCGTTTGTCGGTCCGAGAGATGACCAAGGCCACCTGGTTGCGTCCGCCTGACAGGTCACAACAATCTGTGGCGGATTCGAGTGGGCGATCACCGGGTCATTTACGCCATCAAAGACGGACGTCTGATCGTGCTCGTCCTGAGCGTCGCACACAGGCGGCAGCTCTATCGAGGTTCGTGACTTCACGGGCCTGGCAACGACGGCCACCCGGGCAGCTCCGTAAATCAGCGCCGCAGCATTTTCATTGCCGGTAACATCACCGTGAGCCCTTCTACGGCGACGACCGGTAATGGGATCCGGTCCCACCGAAATTCCGTTGCCACTTCCCGCTCAGAACGAGCCTCGTCAGCCGCTTCCGCATGCGCGGCGGTCATGACCCACGCCCGGAGGTCCGCGTGTCCGAGACGTACCTCGTCAATCTGCCGATCGACGCCGCATCGGAGATCTTCCCGAAACTCGAATGGCTCAAGGAGGAGGTACCGGACAAGACCGAGGAGATCGACCACCTCGCCGTCGTGCTCAGCGAGTTCGCCGGCCGGGGGAAGCCGCTGCCGCTGTCCCTGACCCAGGCCCAGTTGCTGGCCGCGCCCGGCCTGTGGAGCATCCGGCGGCACGACTACGAGAACTTCCTCGCCCAGTGGAAGGCGCAGCTCATCGATCACGGGCGGGTGGATGTCGGCGTGGTGCTCTAGGGAGGGTGCCGGGCGATGGGCGCGCCCCCGCTCGCCGCGGCGTCCTCCGGCGGCCGGGAACTCCCGCACGGTCAGCGCGAACCCGCTCCGACCTGGACGGACACAGCTGGGCGGCCGAACTCGGCCAGGCCGGATCCGGCCGACATCGGACGGCTTTTGCACGCTCCGCGATGGGAATCACACGGAAAGTGAAACCCCCTGCTCACGACACAGGAGGCCGTGTTGACCCGCACCTACCACAGCGTCGTCACGCCGCGGCGGTGGCGCATCACCGTCGCTCTCACCGCCACGGCGCTGGGCGCGACGCTGATCGCCCCGCTGCCCGCCGAGGCACGGGTGCTGCGGTGCAGTGACCGCATCGACGGGCGCTTCGCCAGCGTCACCTGCCACAACCCCACCAAACAGTCCCGCACCTTCCGGGCCGTGATCACCTGCGGCTGGTGGCCGGACACCCATGGAAACTGGGCCACCGTCGCGCCCGGGCAGAGGGCCACCTCCAGCGGTAAATGCGGCGGCGGCAGCGGGGTCGGCGCCGTTGGGGTCGACGAGCGCTGATCGTCCCCGCGCCCGAGCCGCGCGGACAACGGGGCGGTGGGATGATGAGGTGCCACCGCCCCTGCGGGTGCGGGCCGCCATGGCCCGACGTCAGGAACCGTCTGTCACCCGGTCTGCTCCAGCCGGGACCCCGAGTTCGTCTTGATCACCTTCAGCCGGGTGGAGATCCGGGTCCGCAGGTCCGCCACGTGGCTGACCACCCCGACCGCGCGCCCGCCGTCGCGCAGGTCGTCCAGCACGCCCAGCACCTCGTCCAGGGTGTCCTCGTCCAGGGTGCCGAAGCCCTCGTCCACGAACAGGGTGCCGATGTCGGTGCCGCCCGCCTCCTGACCGGCGACGTCGGCGAGGCCGAGGGCCAGCGCGAGCGAGCCGACGAACGTCTCGCCGCCGGACAGCGTCGCCGGGTCGCGGTCCTGGCCGGTCCAGGAGTCGAGGACGCGCAGGCCGAGGCCGCCGCCGGAGCGGGACCGGTCGCCGGCCGCCTTGTCGACGGTGTGCCGGAGCTCGTAGCGTCCCCCCGACATCACCGCCAGGCGGTCGTTGGCCGCCGCGACGACCTGCTCCAGGCGGGCGGCGAGCACGTAGGAGGAGAGCCGCACGTTCTCGCGGTTGTCACCGGAGGTGCCGGCGGCGAGCCGGGCCAGGCCGTCGGCGACGGCGTGCCGCTGCCGCGCCGGCCGGGACGCGGCCAGCCGGTCGGCCAGTTCGGCGCGCAGCTCGGCGAGGCGCGCCGCCCGGCCGGCCAGGCGGTCCCGCCAGGCCACCGCGCTCTCGGCCGCCGCCTCGGCCGCCCGGAGCGCGGCCACCGCGCCGTCGAGGTCGGGGGCGGGCAGTTCGCTGGCGGCGGTGAGGTCGGGGTCGGCGAGGATGGCGCGGGCGGCGGCCAGTTCGTCGTCGTAGCCGCGCGCCCGCTCGCGGAGCGACCGGCGCTGCGTCTCGGTCCGCTCGGCCAGGCGCACCGCCTCGTCGCCGCCGAACCCGGCCTCGTCCCGGGCCCGCGCCGCCTCACGCTCCGCCGACCGCAGTTCCCCGACGGCGGCGTCGCGCTGGCGAAGCGCCTCGGCCGCCGAGGCGAGCAGGTCGGCTTCCGCACCGAGCCGGGCGGCCCGCGCGGCGATGTCGGGGTCGGCGCCGCGCGCGGCGTCCAGCCGCTCGGCGAGCTCGTGCGCCTCCTCTTCGCGCGCGGTGCGGCGCTCGCCGAGTTCGGCGCCCTCCCGGGCCAGCCGCGCTTCGCGGGCGCGGGTCTCCTCGGCGGCGGCGTCGAGTTCGGCGAGCCGGTCCGTCAGCCGGCGCACGGCTCCCGTGGCCGCGTCGATCTCGGCGAGCGCCTCCTCCCGGGTGCGCACCAGCGCCTCGGCCTCCGTGACCGTCAGCTCCCCGGCGGTGGCGGCGGCCGCCGAAAGCCGCTCGGTCACCGCGGCGACGGCCGCCTCGGCGCGGCTCCGCCGCTCCTGCGCGGTGTCGCAGACCCGCTGGGCCGCCTCCTCCTCGTCGGCCGAGGGTGGGCGGGCGCCGCCGTCGGCCGGCCGGGGATGCTCGACCGACCCGCACACCGGGCACGCGGCACCGGCCGTGAGCGCGGCGGCGAGTTCGGCCGCCATGCCCTCGATGCGGCGGCGCCGGACGGCGAGCAGCGTGTCCAGTGCCGCCTGGGCCTCGTCGGTGGCGCGGACGCGCGCCCGCTCGGCCGCGGCGGCCTGGTCGCGCAGCTCGTCGCAGGCGCGGGCGGCGGCCAGCCGGGACTGGGCGAGGTCGAGCGCGTCGACCGCGGCGTCCCGGCCGGCCGCCCGCTCACGGGCGGCGGCGAGCTCGTCGTCGATCGCCGCCCGCAGGCCGGGCAGCGCGGCCAGCAGCCGCCGGGTGCCGGCCAGGTCGCGGTCCGTGGCCGCGATCCGGTCGGCCAGTGCCGCCGCCTCCTCGCGCAGCGCGCGCAGCCGGTCGGCGTCGTCACGGAGCTGGGCCAGGCGGGCGACCTCGTCACGGCGGTCCCGCTCGGCGGCGCCGAACGCCGCCAGGACGTCCTGAGTCGTGGTGTCCCCGGTGCCGGGGAGGTCCGGGACATCGGCGAGCCGGCCGACGAGGGCCCGGCGCTCGGAGGCGGCCAGCTCGGCCTTCTCCAGCTGGCGGCGGCGGTGCTCGACCGCGTACAGCAGCGGCAGGACCGACGCCGCGCGTTCGGCGGCGGCCAGCTCGGCGTCGATCGCGGCGCGCTCGGCCGTCCGCTCGTGCAGGGCCGCCGCGCGGTGTGCGGCCTCGGCGTACCGGCGCTGCCGCTCGCCCGTTTCGCGCGCCCGGTCGAGGGCGGCGCGGGCGCGGTCGCGTTCGGCGGTCAGCCCGGCGGCGACCTCGGCGGCGTCGCGCGCGGTGGCCGCGGTGACGACGGCGAGTTCGGCCGCCCACGGCACGAGCGCGTCGAGCTCGGTGTCGTCGGGGTCCGGCCGCGGTCCGCCCCCGAACTCGGCGACGAGGTCGGCCACCCGGCCGACCTCCGCTTCGGCCTCCCCGGCGGCGCGGCCGAGCGAGCGCGCGTGCTCGATCAACCACGACTCCACGTCGGCGAACACCCCGGTGTCGAAGAGCCGTTGCAGCGATTCCCGGCGCTCCTTCGCCCCGGCGCGCAGGAACCGGGCGAACTCCCCCTGCGGCAGCAGCACGATCTGGCAGAACTGGGCGAGGCTCAGCCCGAGGAGGTCGTCCACGAGCTGACCGGCCTCGTCCAGCCGGTTCGTGACGCCGCGCCACTCTCCGGCGACCCGTTCGGTGACGACCACCCGCGCCTTCTCCTGCGTGGTGCCGGCACCGCGCTTCTTGGGGCGTTCCCACTGCGGCGAGCGCCGGAACCGCAGCCGCCGGCCGCGGATCGTCGCCTCCAGGGTCACCAGCGGCTCACGGTCGGGCGGCGCGTGGTTGCTGCGCGGCGACCGCGCCGACTCCCGGGCGCCGGGCACGTGGCCGTACAGGGCGAAGCACACGGCGTCCAGCACGGAGGTCTTACCGGCGCCGGTGGGGCCGTGGATGAGGAACAGCCCGCCGGCGCTGAGCGCGTCGAAGTCGACGGACGCGGTGCCGCCGAACGGACCGAACGCCTGCACGGTCAGGGAGTGCAGTCGCATGGGGGGCTACTCCTCCTCGCGGGGTGGACGGGACGGTTCGCGGGTCCGGTCTCCGGCGGCTCTGGGCGTGAAGGGCCGCCGCGCGGGTCCACGCCGCCGGGCCGCGGCCGGGCGGGCCGCCCGGGACGGCCGGCCCGGGCTCAACGGCCGGCCTCCCGCGCCCGGAGCCGTTCGAAGGCCGTCTGGATCAGCCGGCGCTCGGCCGGGGTGGCGGCGGTGCCGCGCGCCCAGCCGACGAAGTCCAGGACCAGGTCGGGGTCGGACCGCTCGGCGATGCGCTCGGCCCAGCTCACGCCGTCGTCGGCCGGGCCGCCCTCGGGCGCGAAGTCCAGGTGCAGGGCGTGCGGGAAGCGCTCGCGCAGCCGGTCCATGGGGAAACCCGGACGGACCGGGTCGGTCAGGGTGATCTGCAGCCAGTGGCCGGTGTAGCGCTCCCACTCGGGCGCCGCGAGCAGGTCGTCGATCCGGCCGCGAATGCGGGCGATCCGGCGCGGGACGGGAGCGGGGACGAACTCCGCGCCGGACAGCCCGTCGGCGGACAGTTCCACCAGCCAGGAGCCCTTGACGTGGTGTTCCTCGGAGAAGGAGTAGGCCAGCGGCGAGCCCGAGTAGCGGACCCCGGCGGCCATCCGCTGCGCGCCGTGCAGGTGGCCGAGGGCGACGTAGTCGACGCCGTCGAAGACGCCGGCGGGCACGTGCGCGGCGCCGCCCACGGTGATGTCGCGCTCGCTGTCGGACGGCTCACCGCCGACCACGAACGCGTGCGACAGCACGACGGAGCGCACGCCGGCCGGCCGGGTGGCGAGGTCCGAGCGGACGAGCTCCATGGCGTGACCGAGCGCCGTGGCGTGGCTGCGGTCCGGGAGGTCCCAGTGGTGCCGGACGATCTCGGGTTCGAGGTAGGGGATGCCGTAGAAGGCGACCGGGCCGTGCTCGTCGTCCACGAGGACCGGGCGCCCCACGGTGTCGAGGGAGCTGCGCAAGTGGACACCGGACGTGTCGATGAGTTCGGCGGCGTAGGCCAGGCGCACCATGGAGTCGTGGTTGCCGCTGATGAGCACGGCGCGGGCGCCGGTGTCGCGGATCCGCGCCAGCGCCTCGCCGAACAGCCGGACGGCGTCGATCGGCGGCAGCGCGCGGTCGTACAGGTCGCCGGCCACGGCCACCACGTCCACGCGTTCGGCGCGGATCGTCTCGACGAGGTGGTCGATGAAGGCCGCCTGCGCGCCGATCAGGCTCTCGCGGTGGAACGACCTGCCCAGGTGCCAGTCGGACGTGTGCAGAATCCTCACCGCGGCACCCCGTCCCGCATGTCGCTCCCCTCGTCAGCCGCGCGCCCGGCGCCCGGACCGCCAACCCAGCAGCACCGAGCACGTTACCGGCTCGGCGCGGGCGGTGCCGGGTTCCCGGGCGCCGGCCGCGCGGTCGACAAGGAGGATCACGCCCCCGAGGGACGCACCGAGGCGGTCAGCGCCCTGCGCGGGCATCCGGTCGCCCAAGCGGCGGCCAAGTGCATCGTGGTCATGTTGCGGACCGGCAAGTGGGCGAAGCGCCACGTCCTCGCCGTCGTCCCGGGCGACGCCCGGGTGGACATGGCGAAGGTGAAGGCACTGGCCGGCGGGACGTACGCCTCCTTCGCCGCTCCGGACACGTTCGCGGCGGCCGGGACACGCCCTTGGGCGCTCCGGCGATGTCCGTAACGGGATTGGGTGCGCCGGAACCGGCCCGGAACGCGCGAGTGGCACGCGAACAGCAGCGAGAAGCCGCACATAACACGCCGATGTCGACCTGTGGATAACTCGCTTCGGCCCGGCCGGTCCAGCCCGCGACGCACGGCGGGACCGACGGCGAGGGACCGTCGACGGCGGAATTTCGGAACGCCCCCGGAGAACGTCCGATGCGCCCGCACCTTCCCGGGAATTCGCGGTGATCAACGGAATCGCACTTCCGGCGGGAATGGCCCTCGGGTAACGGTTCCGATAATACGGAGTGGCGGGGCGGTAGCCGCGGAGGGTGACCGGGGATATCCACAGGGTGTCGCGACGGCTGTGTATAACGCGAGGTCGCTCCCCTGGCGACACACCGTCCGACTGCATAGCGTGATCACGTTCGCCGATATGATCACCGTGCGTCATTATCCCGAAAACGTCAATGCGGCGCTCCGAAAAGGGCGGCCGGACCCGATTGCGCGCGCCCGGCGACCGTGTTCCGGCCGCCAGGAACCCGAACCGTCCTGACCAGGCTCCGCCCGGTTCATGGCGAGTGGTCCGGTTGACGAGGGCGTTTAGGCGCCCCTTATCCAGCCGGTACAGATTAGAGGTGATGCAGACACTGCCCCCCGCCTCGGAGCGGACGACATCCCCGAGCCGGTCCACCGACATCCTGCGGTACCCGGCCCGCTCTCTGCTGCTGCTCGGGGGCATCCCCGGCGCCGGAAAGAGCACCCTGCTGGCCCGGCTCTACGGCCTGACCGGGACCGAGGAGCACACGGTGCTCGCGGCCGACGGCGTGCGGGTCGTGGACTCCCAGGCGTCACGCAACCGGCTGACCCCATGGCTGCGCCGGCTGCCCTACCCCGCCTGGCGGTGGGTCGTGCACGTCATGCACTACTGCCGGGTCATCGCCGCGCTGCGCTCCGGCGGCCCGGTCATCGTTCACGACTCGGCGACCCGGCGGGCGGTGCGGCTGCTGCTCGGTGGCTACTGCCGGCTCCGGCGCGTCGAGGTGCACCTGCTGCTCCTCGACGTGGACCCCACGGCCGCCCGGGTCGGCCAGCTGGTCCGGGGCCGGATGGTGACCGCGCACAGCTTCCGCACCCACGAGCGCCGCTGGCGGCGGCTGCTCACCGCCGGGAGCTGCGGCGGCCCGTCCGCCGTCGTGCCCGGCGCCGCCTCCCTGCTGGTCCTGGACCGGGCCCGCGCCGGCAGGCTGGACGGCATCCACTTCCAGTCCGTTCCGGCACCGGTCCACGGCCCGGCCATGCGCGTGCTGACCTGTCCGGCGGTCTACTCCGCCGCCCTGCTGGCGCCGCTCTAGCCGCCCGGCCCCTTCCCATGGCCGCGCGGGCGCCCCGGCGGAGGCACCCGCGCGGCGATGGGAGAATGTCCGGGTGGATGCGCTGGTCAACATCGCCGTGTTCGGAATCGCGGGCGCCGTCATGACGGCGGCGCTCATGGGCCTGCTGATGGTCTCGCGGATATCCGACCGATCGAAGGGGGCACGCGGGCTGGTCGTCGCGGTCATGCTCGCGGTGTTCGTGGTCCTGCCGGTGCTGGCCGTCGCCGCGCTGCCCGGTTCCCCCGGCTTCGGGGGCGCGTTCCTCACCGCATTCGGCGTCATCGCGGTCGGCTACGTCGTCAACCTCGCGATGACCCCGCTGCTGCTCCGCGTCTCACCCGGCTCGGTGCGCCGCGTCGCGGGCACCTGGACGTTCGCGGGCCTGGCGGCGGCAGCGCTCGCCGTGTGCGCGGTGCTCGCCCTGCTCACCGCCGGTGCCGGAATGATTCTGGGCTAGCCCCGTCCCGGGCCGGCCGTCCGCCACGAACCCGGCAGGCCGCCGAACTCCCGGCCCTCCCGCGGCCCTTCACCCGGGCACCACGGACGACGGCGGACGGATCGCACGCTCTCGGGCACGGCCGCGCCTGCGGCCGTGCCCCTTGCATTCCGGCCCCTAGCCGTTCTTGCGGGCGTGGTCGTCCAGGCGCTGGAGGTAAGCGTTGTAGGCGTCCATGTCGGCGTCGTCGGAGCCGTCCCGGCGGCTGTGCCGCTCCCGGCGCCGTTCGGCCCGCTCCTCGTCCCGCGACCACTGCACGACCAGCGTGATCAGCACCAGCAGGGTCGGCAGCTCGCCCACCGCCCACGCCACGCCGCCCCCGGCGTACTGGTCCTCCGCGATGCTGGACCGCCACGGCACGTCGAACTGGCCGTAGTACTCCATGCCGATCGGCGCGCTCTGCATCATGATCGCGATACCGAAGAACGCGTGCAGGCCCATCACGAGCAGCAGCAGCACGATGCGCAGCAGGTAGGGGATCTTCCGCGGCGCCGGGTCGACACCGATCATGATCCAGTAGAAGAGGAAGCCGGCGAGCAGGAAGTGCACGCTCATCGCCAGGTGCCCGAGGTGGCTGCTCATGAGCGTGCCGAACAGCGGCGTGAAGTACAGCGCGTAGGTGCTGACCACGAACACCGGCGTGGCGAAGCCCGGGTGCGTCACGAAATGGGAGAACCGGCTGTTCAGGAAGAGCGTCAGCCACTCGCGGGGGCCACGGTCGCCGCGCCGCGCGGCGGGCCGGAGCGCGCGCAGCGCCAGAGTGGCCGGCGCGCCGAGCACCAGCAGGATGGGGGTCAGCATCGACAGCACCATGTGCTGCACCATGTGCGTGCTGAACAGCACCATCGCGTAGGTGGCGACCCCGGAGAGCTTCGTCGCGACGATGGTGAGCAGGCCCGCGTACCACGCAACGGCGCGGCCCCACGGCCAGCGGTCGCCGCGCCGCAGCAGCCGCACGACCCCCGCGGTGTAGAGCCCGCCGAGCACCACGACGAGCAGGATGTAGAAGAGGTCGGGGCGCCAGAGGGTCAGCAGCGGGCCGGCGGAGATGGGCGGCGGGAGCGGGAAGCCGAGCAGTTCGCGCACCGGGTCGAACGTGCCGTCCAGCGGGGGCGGCGGCGCGGTGCGGCTGAGGGCCGCCGCCAGCCCCATGACGGCCGACATGACGACGATCTCCACGACCACGAGGCGCACGAAGAGACCACGCCCTCCGCCGTCGGTGAGCGCGGGGACGGTGCGTCGGCGGTGCAGCCACCCGACGTAGCCGAGCGCGAGGAACAGCGCCGCCTTGACCATCATGAGGACGCCGTAGGAGGTGGTGTACAGGTCGCTCACCGAGTACAGCCGACTGGCCGCGCTGGCCACGCCGCCGATCGCCACCCCGATGTAGGCCCACAGCGCGATACGGCTGAAGCGGTCCGCGACCACCGGCAGTTGCTCCCCACCGGCCCGCAGCGCGTGGTACGCCACGAGCGCCAGCCCGCCGACCCACACCGAGACGGCGAGCACGTGCAGCGCCAGACCCGTGGTCGCGAGGTCGTGGTTGGGCGCCGACGACGAGTGCCCGGTGAGCGCGGGCGGCACGATCCCGACGAGCGTGAGACCCAGCAGCCCGAGCGCGCCAGCGGCCGACGCCACGGTGCGCCCGAGCAGCGCCACCGCGGTCGAGACCAGGATGACCAGCATCAGCCCGATACCCTGGGGGACCGATCCGGCGAAGCTGGTGAGCTGGTCGCCGATGACCTCGCCCGCGGGCAGACCGAGCAGGTCGGAAAGCTGGAAGACGAGCGTGGCCCCGGCGGCGGCGGCCCAGCCGAGCGCCAGCCAGGAGGCGGCGCGCACGTACCGCTCCGCCTGCCCGCCGAGCCGGCCGCGGTCCGAGGGCAGCAGCACGGCGGAGAGCAGCAGCGCGCCGAGGGTGAGCGTGGCGAACACGTCCAGCGCGGTCTTCGTGACGGGCAGCCCCCACCGCGTGAGCATGCCGGCGTCGGGCAGCCCTGGAATGACCTGGGCGGTCACCGCTCCCCCGGCGACCAAGGCGATGATCAGCGCGATGAGGCAGACGGCGACGGACACGACCGCCGTCTGGACGACGGCGCCCGTCCCCTCGTGCCGCCGGGGTTCGCTCTCGCGGGTAACGGGGGAAGCCACGCGTGCCGCTCCAGTGTGGTCATGGTCACTGCCGTTGACGTTGCCGCCGGATGACGGCAACCGCGGCCCCCGCGCCGACCAGCACGCCGAGCCCGCCCCACAGCCAGGGGACGATCTCGGCTGCCGCGTCACCGAACAACAGGTGCATCAGGTCCAGCGCGGACACCACCTCGGTCCAGAGTAGACGACCTACTACAACGTGTCGGACTTGCCCTGACAACGCGGCGCGCCGCCCGATCCCCGCCGCCAGCCGGGCCCACGAGGAGCGTACGCCGCGGAGGCGCGGGAGAGGCGGCGGCCACGCGAGCGGCGGAGAGGACGTCGTCCCCATGGCCGGTTGCGGCCGTCCCGGTGCCAGGACCGCGTCCCGGGACGGGGCTCAGGTGACCGGATGCCGGAATGCCGTGCATGCGAGCCCTGGGGATGGGACGGGGCCGGGCACCACCGGTGGGTGCGGCGGCTGCCGGACAAGCCGGACAAGGACGAGGCGGCGGCGGTCAACGCGGTACGTCAGACCTTGTCGCAGGCGGCGGGCGGCACGGCCGCGGGAGTCCGAGGTGGAGGTGCTGGTCTCCTTCGTCCGGGAGAACGCACCGGCCGACGGTATCGCCCCGGAGGACGGTTCGTGGGAGCGGGCGCGGTGGATGCACCCGCCGACCGGGAGCCCGGACCGGCCCGACCGGGGAAGTCTGATGCGCGCCCTCGGCCGACGTTCAGGCGGCACTGACCGTGATCGCCCGCCGTCCGCAACGTCCAGAGCCCCATCCGGTCGATCGTCGGAGAACGAACCTGCGCGGCCCCGACCTTGGGGAGGCCGATCTTGAGGGCGCCGATCTACGGGGAACGCGTCTCGACAGCGCGAATCTCGTGAGGGCGAACCTTCCAGGGGCCGGCCCCATCGGGCTCTCTGAAATGGAACTTCGTGCGGCAATCCTCAACGACGGTGGGACGTATCCGCGCCCACAGCGCCGGGGTGCCAAGGCCCCGTTTCCGGACGGACAGGTCGAGCGCAACGGATTCATTGCACCCCACCGGGACGTCACCGGCTCGCGATACGCGCCGCTCAAGGGCGCCTGGCCGGCTCCGCCCATAGGGGCTCACGGCGTCGACGTCGACCTCGGCGACACCGTCATCGGTCCATCCCCCATGCGGGGCTCACGCCGGTGGCCGAATTCGCGGGCGCTCTTGCCCTGGGTCCATCCCCGCCCGTGCGGGGAGCGCTCCAGGATCTCGGTCTCGGTCGCGGCGAAGGGACCATCCCCGCGCGTGCGGGGAGCACGGTGCTTCGGTCGGGTCCTCTTTGTCTCGGGTGGGACCATCCCCGCGCGTGCGG
Organism: Marinactinospora rubrisoli; assembly: GCF_042664915.1. Lineage (NCBI taxonomy): Bacteria > Bacillati > Actinomycetota > Actinomycetes > Streptosporangiales > Nocardiopsidaceae > Marinactinospora > Marinactinospora rubrisoli. The sequence continues at coordinate 100,428 of NZ_JBHTBH010000013.1, read as the reverse complement.
GGAGCACCGGCGCTGTGGCGTCGCGACGGTCTGACGGCGGGGGCCATCCCCGCGTGTGCGGGGAGCACCACGGCGGCTCCGGGTCTCCGATCGGGGGGTGGGGGCCATCCCCGCGTGTGCGGGGAGCACTCTTGCTGACCTGCGACGTTATCAGCGCGGAGTCGCGTTTTCGACCACTTTCCCAATGAACGGTGACTCAGCCAGCCCAGGAGAACCAAGCCTCACCCTCAGCGACGTTGACGTGGACGGAGCGGAATACCGACTCGCCATCCCAGGCTCCTGGGCGACGCCGACCAACCGACACCCGCACCTGAGACTCGATACTTCGACGCCCCGGACACAGCCGCTCCGCGCGCTGCCGACCGGGGAAGCAGCCGACTTAGCGTGCGCGGTACGGCTGTCAGAAGTCGTGACGCCATCCCCCGGGTGCGGGGTGGATCGGGAAGATCAACGTGAACACCGAACGGGCCGCAGTGAGCCCCACCCACGCGGGGCTCACCTTCGCGACCTGCACTTCCTCGGGACCGTTACCATTCGGCAACCTACTCCGACGCCCCAGGATACGGCTCCCGGCACCACATCGCCGCCCCCGCGCGAGTGCGCGCGGTCCTACTTCCGCGTGAGGACGTGCGTCCCCTTCTCCGTCTCGACCTTCACGCGGTCGAATCCGGGGTGGTCGGCCAGCCAGCGGTCGCTCGTCTCCTGTTCGGCGGTGCGGACGGTGTCGTCCAGCACCACCACGGCACGGGGCGAGCAGCGCGGCAGCAGGACCGGGCCGGCGGGGTAGCGGGCCAGGCGGGCGGTGCCTCCTGGGGGGCCGTCGACGAAGAGGAGGTCGATGTCGGTGAGGTCGGCGATCGCGTCCAGGTCGTACCAGGGCTGCGACTGGGCCTCTTCCTCGCCCTCCGGGTCTTTCGGGGACCACGGGCGCAGCGGGGCGTAGCGGACCTCCACCACGTCGGACAGGCCGTGTGCGGCGACGAGGTCGCGGGAGAGTTCGGCGTAGCGTTCGTCGTGCTCCAGGGCGACCAGCCGACCCTCGCCGACCCGGCGCAGGGCGAGGCCGAGCCACACGCTGGACGCCCCGCTGCCGCACTCCACCACCAGGCCGGGGCGGCGCTCGCGGATCTTCTCGACCAGTACGCACAGCACGTCGGGCGAGGCGGCCCAGCCGCGTAGCGCGGGCATGAAGCGGTCCGGGGCGATGAACTCCCGCAGCTCGCGCTCGGCGACCTGCTGCTGGTAGTCGCGGCGGCCCTGCTCGGTGACGTGCTTGGTGAGGCGGTCGAACCGGCCGCGCTGCTCCTCCATGAGCTTGCTGCCCAGCTGGCGGGCGTCGGCGTGCAGGGAGGGCACGTCGTTGTCGCGGACGAGGCGCAGCATCCGGTGCATCGACTCCAGCCGCTGGGCGATCCCGCCCTCGCTGGCGGCCGACTTGTGGTACTTCTCCAGCCGACGGCCGAGCCGGTCCATGTTGCGGCTGATCCGCCGCACCACGAGGAGCAGCAGTCCGACGGCCAGCGCCAGCCCCCACAGCGCGAGGAGTTGGACGCCCGCGATCCAGTCGACCGTCCCGTTGGCGACCAGCACCCCCAGGACCGCGACGCCGACCGCCCCGGCCACGGCCGGGGGTGCCCACAGGCGGGGGCTCGGCATCCGCATGTCGTGAACCTCCACGAGTATCTGGTAGTCCGGCAGCGCACGGTCCGCGGCGCGCGGCGGGCAACGCCGACCGGATATCCCACGAAAAACCCGCGGACCGAAGAGCGGCTGAGCAGAATGAGAACACGTCGCCCGCCTTCGGGCGGGGATGCTGATGACAATAGCGACGGCGGTGCCCCGGACGCCGGACAGTCGCCCGATCGAACCAGGCATTTCCCGAGTGTTCGCCTGCTGGAAACGGGCCGCCGCGCGGCGATCGCCGCGCGGCGGCCGGTTTCCCGGGCGGTCGGGAACACGGCGAAGGAGGTCAGGTGCGGCAATTCGATCTCGTCATCCGCTCCGAGCGGGTCGTCACGCCCGACGGCGTCGGTCCGGCGGCGGTGGGGGTGCGCAGTGGGCGGATCTCGGTCGTCGCCGACCACGGCGCCGCCATCTCGGGACGGCGGGAGGCCGACCTGGGCGGCGCCGCCCTGCTTCCCGGTTGCGTGGACATCGACGTCGGCGTGCAGCGCCCCGGGCAGTCCCTGGTCGAGGGCTACGCCGAGACCACCGCCGCCGCGGCCACCGGCGGGGTGACGACGATCGTGGTCACCCCCGCTCCGGCCACCCCCGCCGTCACCTGCACCGACGCACTGGAGGCGCACCTGCGGGCGGTCGCGGAGGCCGGGTGGACCCACGTGGCCTTCCTCGGCGGGATGACCCCACGCAGCACTCCGGCCGACCTCGCCGACCTGCGGGCGGCCGGGGTCGTCGGCTTCCACTGCTCGCTGTCCGACGGCGGCGCCCCGGACGTCACGGCGGTGGACGACTCTCAGCTCCGCAAGGCGATGGCCGAGCTCGCCGCCATGGACGCGCTGCTCGTGGTGCACGCCGAGGACGGCGCGGAACTGACCGAGCCCTCGGGGCCCGGCAACGGGGCGATGCTGGTCGCCCGGCCGCCACGGGCGGAGCGCCGCGGCCTGGAGCGGGTGATCGCGGCGGCCCGGGTCACCGGTGGCCGGGCGCACATCGCGCCGTTCGCCGCGGCGGAGTGCGCGGCCATGCTGGCCGCCGCCCACGCCGTCGGAATCCGGGTGAGCGCGCAGACCGCGCCGCACCACCTGTGTCTGCCGGCCGAGGTGGTGCCCGACGCCGATCCGGAATTCCGGTGCCGCCCGCCGCTCCGCTCAGACGCCAATCGGGGCGCGTTGTGGCGGGCACTGCTCGACGGCACGGGCGGCGGCGTGGTGGCGTCGATCGGTTCGGGTCATCGGCCCGGCACGGGCGTTGCGGCCGTGGGATGGACGTTGCCGGCCTTGTGGACGGCGGCGCGGCGGCGCGGATTCGGGCTGGCCGACCTGTCCGGGTGGACCGCGCAGCGACCGGCCGAACTGGTCGGCCTCGCCGCCAAGGGCGCGATCGCCGCGGGCCGGGACGCCGATCTGGTGGCGTTCGACCCCGACGCGGAGCAACGGGTACCGGCCGGCGGCGGCCCGTACGCGGGGCGCCTGCTGCGTGGACAGGTGCTGGCCACCTGGGTGTCCGGTCAGGAGGTCGCGGTGGAGACGCCGCCGTTCCCACCCGGCGTCCGCCGGGCGGGTGGCGCGGTGCTGCCCGCGCGGGCCTGAGGCGGTGGGCGGGATCGGGTTCAGTCTGTGGCCATGAGCGATCGGTGAACGTGTGGCCGGTGCCCAGATCGGCCGGTTCGTCGGGTTGCGGCGTTGGGCGCGCAGACGCGTTGGCCCGCCCTGGCCCACAGGGCCGGCCGCGGTGCGTCACTCCGGGTGGGTGGTGCTCGTGGGAGTCGTATCGCGGAGGTGGGCAGGACCGGGGCGTCCTCTCGTGCGCGGCGGTCGTGCCGGGGACCGGCGCGGTGGGCGGGGTGAGAGGTGGTGATCGGCCGATCCCGGCCGAGGCGGTGCGCGGCCACCGGCGTTGGGAGTCACGCCGGGCAGGGCGCGGCCGTCCGGATGGACGTGGATCGCGGCGCGAAGCGCGTCCAGGCAGATCGTCACAAGCCGCTCCTCGGCGTCCTGCGCCGTGCCCACCGACGGTCCGGCGAACACCCGTCAACGTCCGGGCCGGCACCGCGCCGGGATGGCTTACACCCTGTCAGGAACACTCCGCGTTCTCAGGCACGATGCTGATGACAGTCGTCGCACACCTGAGTCACAGTGGAGGGGTACCTGCACAGAGGAGGAGAACCGTGCGCGTCGGTGTGCCCCGCGAGATCAAGAACCACGAGTACCGGGTGGCGATCACGCCCGCCGGCGTCCACGAGCTGGTCACCAACGGCCACGAGGTCGTCATCGAGCGCGGCGCCGGCCTCGGCTCCTCCATCCCCGACGAGGAGTACACCGCGGCGGGCGCCCGCATGCTCGGCTCCGCGGACGAGGTGTGGGGCGAGGGCGAGCTGATCCTCAAGGTCAAGGAGCCCGTCCCCGAGGAGTACCACCGGATGCGGGAGGGGCAGACCCTCTTCACCTACCTGCATCTGGCCGCCTCCCGGTCGTGCACCGACGCGCTGCTGAGCAGCAAGGTCACCGGCATCGCCTATGAGACGGTGCAGCTGCCGGACGGCTCGCTGCCGCTGCTCGCCCCGATGTCGGAGGTGGCCGGACGGCTGGCCCCGCAGGTCGGCGCCGCCACCCTGCAGCGCCCCAACGGCGGGCGCGGCGTGCTCATGGGCGGCGTTCCCGGCGTCCGGCCGGCTCGGGTGACGGTGCTCGGCGCCGGTGTGTCCGGCATGAACGCCACGCAGGTGGCCGTCGGCATGGGCGCCGAGGTGACCCTGCTCGACCTCAACATCAACAAGCTGCGGCACGCCGACGCGCTGTACCAGGGCCGGATCCGCACGGTCGCCTCCAACGCCTTCGAGATCGAGCAGGCGGTGCTGGGGGCCGATCTGGTGATCGGCGCGGTGCTGATCCCGGGCGCGCGGGCCCCGAAGCTGGTCGGCAACGACCTCGTCGCACGGATGAAGCCGGGCGCGGTCCTGGTGGACATCGCGGTGGACCAGGGCGGCTGCTTCGCCGACACCCGCCCCACCACGCACGCCGACCCGACGTTCCCGGTGCACGACACCGTGTTCTACTGCGTCGCCAACATGCCCGGCGCGGTGCCCAACACCTCGACGCACGCGCTGACCAAGGACACGCTGCCCTACGCCGTCGCCCTCGCCAACAAGGGCTGGCGGCGGGCTCTGGCGGAGGATCCGGCGCTGGCGCTCGGGCTGAACACGTTCGGCGGGGAGCTCACCAACGAGGCGGTGGCCGAGGCGCACGACCTGAAGTCCCAGCCGGTCGCGGAGGTGCTGGGGCGGGTGTGACGGCGTCGGCGGCCGGCGTTCGCCCCACGGGCACGCCGGCCGCCGCGGATACCGGTCGCGTCGGGGTGGGCGGGCCCGAAGGTACGGCCGTTCCGGGAGCCCGTCCGTCCCGGGAACGGCCGGGCATCCTGCTTCCTCAGATCGGTGACTTCGGCCCCTGAACCGCCAGCACGTTGGCGATGCGCCGTGCGAGGTCCTTCTCGTCACCCGCCGGGCACGCCCGTTCATGGTCGGGGTCGTCTCCGCGGCGGAGCGCCTCCCACTCGTGGTACCAGTACAGGCCGTCGGGGTCGGTACGGAGGATGACCGTGTGGCGGTTGCCGCCTTTGAGAGCGGTCACCGCCCACATCACGGGGCCGGGAAGGGGCGCGATGCCGTGGTCGTGCAGCCAATGCATCAGGCTGCACACCGCTTTCCTCGGCGGCGACATCGGCTCTGCGGCCGACTCGTTCGGAATCGGGCGCGTCGGTTCACTCGCGGTTTCCATAAGCCCAGGTTGGAGACGCGGACGGCAATTCCACAGCCTCCAAACGTTTCTTGGAATTTGCCGTACCGATGTGGAATCCGGTTGCTACCGTGCGAGGCATGCCCGCCTCGTCGTTCTCCGAAGCGCTCACCCAACTCCGCGAACTGGCAGGACTGACGCAACTTCAGCTGGCGACTCGAAGTGGTACCGGCCATTCCAGTGTCAACCGCTGGGAGAAGGGAGGATCGCTACCTAAACGGGATAACGTGGAACGCCTCGACGCCGCGCTCGACGCCAACGGGAAACTGCTCGCCGCGTGGCGCCGCTCCACCACGGGTAGCGGACTCCCCGAGTGGGCCCGTGACCTGGACGCCATCGAACGCGCCGCACGGCAACTCTCCATCGCGGCGCCGACCCTGGTGCCGGGTTACCTCCAGTGCGAGGCGTACGCGCGATTCGTTTTCTCCGCTGGTCAACCGCTCGCGACACCGGAAGAGTTGGACCGGCTCACGAAGTTGCGATGCGGTCGCCTGAGCGAACTTACCGATCTGCAACGTGTGACCGCGGTTTTTCCGCTGTCGGCTGTGACGGGTATGCCAGATGAGGTTGCCAAGCAGCAAGCACAGCACCTCTTGGAGTGGGTCGACACAGGGCGGGTGGTGCTCCATGTGGTGCCGATCGGCTCAATCCTGGTCGTCCCCACTACACCACTCATGCTGTTCCGGCTACGGAGCGGGGATCTGGTGATTACCAGTGACTACGAGGACGGTAGTGTGACGCTGTCCACCGACACACACGAGCGCATTAGCGCCCGGTTCACGGCGGCACTGGCGGCCTCCCTGCCTGTCGATCTCTCGCTTGCAGCACTGAAGGATCTCTATGAGTGACTGGCATACCTCTAACTACTCGCCCAATGGCTCAAGCTGCGTAGAGGTTCGGGAGCGGGCAGAGGGCGCGGACGTCCGGGACAGCCAGCACCGAGAAGCCGGACACCTCACGTTCGCGGGGATGGAGTGGGCGGCGTTCCTGCGGGATGTGAAGGCTGACCGTCTGTAATAGCACCCCTTCCTTTCAGGACCTCCGTGCGTGTGACCGGGGGTCTCTTCCTTCTCCGGTTTCGGAGTCTCGATCTGGTGAAGGCGCGCGGGCACTGCACCCGATCCCTCCCACCGGAAGGTGACTCACGGGTAAGCGGGTTTTCCCACAACCACGACCGATCCGCTGGTTGCGCCGGGTGAGAGGGGATACCGTCGAACTGAGGGCGGCGCCCTCAGTCCCTGATCCCCGTTCCCTTGGAGGCGGAGCCCGCGTGTCACGCACGGAGCCGGCGACTCTCACCCGCGTCGCGACCGTCGACGTCACCCGGGTGCGGCTTCCGCTGGCCCAGCCCAAGTCCCGGCAGCTGCCGGACGGTGGGCGGCCGCGGTTCGCCGAGCGGATTCTAGTGCGGGTCGCCGATCCGTCGGGGGCCTGCGGGTGGGGCGAGATCACCCTGGCCGACTCCGAGCGGTGGGGGTCGCTCGTGCGGGACTTCGCGCCCGCGCTGCTGCGGCATGCCTGGCAGCGGCCCACCGACGTCGCGGCCGCCTGGGACGATCTCCCCGGCGACCCTGCCGTGGAGTCCGGGCTGGACATCGCCTGCTGGGACCTGTGGAGTCGGCAGCGCGGCACCCCGCTGTCGCACGCGCTCGGCGGCTCCCGCACCGCCGTCACGGCGGGGGTCACCATCCCACGGCAGCCCTCGCTGGAGTCGCTGGTCTTCGAGGTGAACCGGCAGGTGGGCAGCGGGTTCCGCCGCATCCGGCTGGAGATCGAGCCGGGGTGGGACGTCGAGGCGGTGCGGGCCGTGCAGAACGCGTACCCGTTCCTGGTGCTCCAGGTGGCCGGCAACGGCCGCTACACCGAGGACCCCGCGCACCTCGGTGCGCTGCGGGCGCTCGATGGCTATGGTCTGCTGGCCATCGAGCAGCCGTTTCCGGCCGATGACCTCGCCGCGCACGCCCGCCTGCGGCGCGATCTGCGCACCCCGGTCGCGCTCGACGCCTCGATCGGCTCCCTGGAGGACCTCGACGAGGCCATCCGGCTGGAGGCGGGCGGCGTTCTCAACCTGCGCCCGGCCCGCATGGGCGGCCTCACCCCGGCGCGCCGGGCGCACGACCGCGCGGTCGACGCCGGCTGGCAGGTCTGGTGCGGGGCCGACCAGGAGACCGGCATCGGGCGCGCCGCGCAGGTCGCACTGGCGTCGCTGTCCGGGGTGACCCTGCCCAGCGAGACCCCCGGAGCCGGCGGCTGGTTCACCCGCGACGTCGTCACGCCGCCGGTGCGCTCGGACGACGGCATCATCCCCGTCCCGCTGACCCAGCCGGGCCTGGGCCACACCGTCGACGAGCGGGCGGTCCGCGCCCTGGCGGTGCGGTCGGCCCGCCTGTCGGGCGACGCGGCCGGCTGACGGAGCCGCCCGCGGGCGCCCGTCCCGCGGCGCGCACCGGTCACACCGGCACCACCGGCGACAGGGCGGATCCTCGGCGTCCCGACCTCTGGCGTGCCCGCCGTCCACGGCGAGGCCGGAGCCCGTCACGACCGCCTCACCTCGTCTCCCGCCGCGCGGCGGACCGCGCCCGGCGCGGCGGCGCCGGAGCGCGGAACACCCCGGAGGCGCCGCCGGTGCCGCAGTGCGGACACGCCGACGGGCCGATCCTGTAGCGCGCGTGACCCCTGGTTTACACTCCGATGGAGTTCGTCACGGAGCGCAGTCACCACGGGATCACCGGTGACCGTCGGACGGTACCGGCGCCCGACGTCCGAAGGGGTCGAACGTGTTCCGCCATGCCGCCGTTCTCACCGCCGTCCCGCTGTTGCTGGCCGGGTTGCACGCGGCGCCGGCCGGCGCCGACTCGGAGACCCGGCGGTCGATGCCGGTCGCCCCGGGGGTGACCCTCACGACCTCGGAGTCCACGGGCGGCGACGGGCCGTTGCGGCTCAGCTCGCTCGCCGTTGACCTGGACGGGGGCGCGCGGGTCGGCTACGTGGACGCCGGAGAGGTCGCCGCCGCCGCTCCCGTCAGCGAGTACGCCACGAGCACCGGGGCCGTCGCGGCGGTCAACGGCGACTTCTTCGACGCCGGCGACTCGCTGGCACCGCTCGGCGGCGCCGTGCAGGACGGCGAGGTGCTGAAGTCCCCCACGGCGAACCGCGGCAACGCGGTCACCATCGACTCCGACGCGGTGGGCCGCGTCCAGGAACTGCTGTTCGAGGGGACCGCCGACCTGCCCGACGGTCCGCTGCGCGTCGACCGCCTGAACAGTCACGAGATCCCGCGTGACGGGGTCGGCGTGTTCACCGCCCGCTGGGGCGGCCATCCGCGCGCCGACGCGGTCGCCGGTGCCGACCGCGCCACCGAGGTCGTGCTGGCCGATGGCGTGGTGCGCGAGGTCCGGTCGCGTCCGGGCGGCGCACCGGTGGCCGCGGACGAGACCGTCCTTCTCGGCCGGGAGGCGGCCGCCGACCGCCTGGCGGGCCTGGCCGTCGGCGACCGCGTCACCGTCCGGCACTCCCTGACCGCGGACGGCGCCGAAGGGCGTCGTCCGTTCCCGCCGCTGCACACCGCCATCGGCGGCCGCAACGTCCTGATCCGCGACGGCCGGATCCTCGACGTGGACGACTCCGCCCGGCAGCCGCGGACCGCCATCGGTTTCTCCGCCGACGGCGGTGAGATGACGATCCTCGTCGCCGACGGCCGGCACGCCGGCAGCCGTGGCGCGACCCTGCGGGAGATGGCGGAACGGCTCCGCGCGGCAGGGGCCGCCGACGCCCTGGAACTGGACGGTGGCGGATCCTCGACCCTGCTCGCGCGCCGGCCGGGTGAGCACGAGCCGCTGACGTGGAACCGCACCGGGGAGGCCGAGCGTGCGGTCCCCAACGGGCTGGCCGTCTACGCTCCGGAGGGCGACGGGCAGCCGCACGGCCTCTGGGTGCGCCCGAGGCAGGACCCGCGTCCGGCCCCCGGCCCCGGTTCCGGCGCCTACGGTGATCCACACCGCGTCTTCTCCGGCCTGACCCGCGAACTGGTGGCCACCGCGCACGACGACGGCTTCGGGCCGGTGCGCGGCGAGGCTCAGGGGCCGGACGTCCGCTGGAGCGCGTCCGCCGGGACGGTCGCCGACGGCCGCTACACCGCGCCCGCGACCGACCGGCCGGCGTCGGCCCGGGTGACGGCCACCGCCGGATCCGCCGCCGGTGCCATCGACCTGGAGGTGCTGCCACCGCCGGAGAGCATCGCGGCCAGCGTGAGCGGCATCGCGTTCCGCGAGACCTCGGGCACGGCGGCGTTCACGCTGCTGGGCACGGCGACCGGCGGCGCCCGGGTGCCCATCGAGCCGGGCGACGCCACCGTCCGCACCGACACCGGCCTGGTGGAGGTGACCGCCCGCGAGGACGGCACGTTCCGGGTGCGGCCGGCGGGCGGCACCGGAGCCGGGGAGATCGACATCGCCGTCGGTGACCTGCGCACCTCCGTGCCGGTGGGTGTCGGCAGCGCGCGTCGCGTGGTGACCACTTTCGACGACGCCGCGCGCTGGACCGCCGAGGCCGCCCAGGCCACTGCCGACGTCGCGCCCGCGTCCGGCCGCGACGGCACCGCGCTGGCGCTCTCCTACGACTTCACGGGCTCCCGGGGCACCCGCGCCGCCTACGCCGTCCCGCCGGAGCCGCTGGCGATCGGCGGGCACACCCACGAGCTGCGGCTGCACGTGCGGGGCGACGGCAACGGCGGGCAGATCGCGGCCCGCGTGGTCGACGCCACCGGACAGCGGCGCGCAGTGTACGGACCGCGTGTGGACTGGCAGGGCTGGCGGCGCGCCGACCTGCCGATCCCCGAGGGCCTGGCGCAGCCGGTGTCCGTGGAACGCCTGTACCTGGTGGAGACCCGGGTGTCGGGCGGCTACAGCGGTCAGGTGGTGTTCGACCGGCTGGCGGCGGTGGTGACTCCGGTCGGGTGAGCCGACAGCGCTCTGTTTCCTCCCGGTATCGCCGGGTATGCCGGCGCCGGTCTTGCCGCCCCTACGGGCTTTCCGGGATGATCAGTCCTCCTGACGATACGGCAGGGAGGGTAGCGGTGGCGCTGTACGAGGTTCACGCCCGCAAATGGGAGAACGGGTGGGAGCTGCGGGTGGCGGAGGTGGGGGTGACCTGGTCCCCCTCGCTCAGTGACGCGGAGTCCCGCGCCCGTGAGTACATCTCCGCCCAGACGCAGGTGGACGAGCAGAGCGTGCACATCGAGCTGCTGCCGAGGGTGAGCGAGGACCTGGACCAGCTCGTCCTGGAGACCCGCCGCGCGGTGCACGACGCCGACGAGGCGATGCGCGGTGCGGCGGCCAAGGCCCGGGAGGCCGTCTACGGGCTGGCCGATGCGGGGCTGTCCCCCACCGACATCTCGCACTACCTCGGCCTGTCCCCGCAGCGTCTCCAGCAGCTCGCGCAGGGCTGACCCGGCCGCGGGCCCGTCCGGGCCGTTCTTTCCGGCGCACACGTGCGCCCGCCACCCCAGACCAAACGGTCGGTACGGGGTAGGGTCGGGGTCGTCCTCCCCGGGAGGAGGACCCCGCTCCGCCGCCACCGACCCCGGCCCACGGACGAAGGAGCAGCATGCGGACGTTCACCGACGCGGCGGCCCTGGTCGCCGCCCAGGGACAGCCCCTCGGCCACAGCCAGTGGCACACCATCACCCAGGACCGGATCGACATGTTCGCCGAGGCGACCGACGACCACCAGTGGATCCACGTCGACCCGCACCGCGCCGCCGGAGGCCCCTTCGGCAGCACCATCGCGCACGGTTTCCTGTCGCTGTCGCTGCTGCCGGCCCTGGCCGCCGAGGTGTACGTTCTGGAACGGTCCCCGCGGCTGCTGGTGAACTACGGCCTGAACCGGGTGCGGTTCCTCACCCCGGTGACGGTGGGGTCGCGGGTCCGCGACGGCGTCGAGCTCGTCGCGGTGGCGGACTCGCCGAAGGGCGTCCTGCTCACCATGCGGCATGAGGTGGAGATCGACGGCGCCGAGCGCCCGGCACTGGTGGCGGAGACCCTGACGCTGCTGGTCCCCTGACCCGCTTTCGTGATCTCTCCCGGCGGCTTTTCGCCGCGCCGGAAGCGTGTCGGCGGGCGCGCTCCATCGTGGGATCGACGTTGGCCTGCCAGCGGATCGGCCCGGCCGTACAAGGCGTGGATCACGGCGTAACCGGAATCCGGGCCCGAACGCCGCCCGGAGTCCGGCGGCGCAACAGGTCGATCTGCCAGGGGCCGTGGCGTTGGGACGTGGCGCCGGGGCGCGCCGGTCCGGGTGCAGGGGGATTCGCGAGGGCCGGGACCGAGAGTGCCACGACCTCCCCGGACCAGCACGCTCGTCCGCCCGGCGCGGCCCGACGAGGACGCCCTCTGGCGTCTCCCCGGTCCGGCCCCACCGGCACATCGACGCGGCCCTCTGGCCCCTGCAGAACCGGCTCTCTGGCACACCACGCCGCACGCACCCGAGGAAGGTTGGACACGCACCTGCCAGCGCGTCCTCGCCATCAACGCCACGATCCGGCGCAACCGGCTCATCGACGCAGCCGTCCAGCACGCGCGATCGGTTACGGTCACTGACCGGCCACCCATGACCCCGTGAACCATCTAGGCCAGGAGGAGGATCGAGGCCGCGCCGAGCAGGTCGACGACGCCGCACCCCTCCGCCCACGCCCGCGGCACCACCCGCCCGTTGCGGTGGTGGGCGAAGTCCCAGACGGCGTGCGCCAGCCAGCCGGCCGCCAGGAGGTACCGGCACAGGTCGGCGTCGACCGACAGTGCCAGCAGCGCGAGCCCGCCGAAGCCGAGCAGCCCCGCCGTCTGTAGCGCCAGCACGCCCGGCCGGCGGAGCTCCCCCCTCAGGGCTCCGAAGACCAGGTAGCACACCGGCATGGCCACGAGGATTCCCGCCAGTGACGTCGAGGGCGGGACGCCGTCGACGAAGGTGGCGACGGCGAGGGCGATCCCCAGCCCCGTGGGCCAGCGGTGCCCGATGGCGGCGAGGACGCCGGAGGCGCGGGTCGTGGCCCTCGGCGCCTTGCGCGCGCGGGCGGCCGGCGAATCGCCGGGGGCGGTCTCGGGCGCGGAGCCGGTCATCGGGCGGCCCCTGGCCGGTCCGCGACGTTGCCCACCGGCCGCCGGTGCTGGACGAACGGTTCAATGTCGGCGACCGGGAGATCCTCGGGAGGGTGCACATCGGCGAACGCGCCGATATGACCGAGTCGGTGCCCGGCATGGGCACCATTCCCGGCGCCGAGTTCACCGCCATCGTTGGAGACCTGCCCCGCTACCACGGCCGCCGGGCTTCCCAGGCCCGCCCGGCCCTGATCGCCCGCGACTCCGGCCGTCGCGGCGGCGACCACCTCCGGCCCACGCGCTGCGACCGGCGCCTGCCGCCCATCTCCCACATGGCGGCACGGACCGCCTTGACGCGCCCGGGACCGGCCCGCGCAGACGGCCGCAGGACGCGCGTCCACGGACCCGTTCCTACCGAAGCCCTCCTCGCGCTCGCGCGCCGACGGGTCGATGTGCCGTGGGCGATGTCGCGCGGCACGGGGCCGTTCCCCTCCGCGGTCACGCGGGCGGCGTGCCAAGATCATCGAAATTCCCGCCTTCCTTCCCGGCCAGGTGAGCCGGTCGTCGGCTCACCGGTGAACGGCCCGAGGTCCCGGGATGGATCCCGAGACGGCGCGGCCGGAGCGCCCGGCTCGCGGAACCGCTCGACGGCCGTTCCCGGCGGCTCCTGGTCCAGGCTGCCGCCCGGCCCGTCGCCCCGGACAGCCGCGGCCCGCACGATGTCCGGAATCTTGGGACCCCGGGCACTCCGGCGTAGGGTCGCCGCATGAATGGGCGCATGAAGGACCGGCCGGTCGTGATCGTCGGCTACGACACGGCCGAGCTACTGGACATCGCCTGCGTCAGCACCACCTTCGCCATGGCCAACGAGCTCGGGGCCTGCGCCGCGCCCTACCGCGTCCGGGTGGTCAGCCCCGGCGGCGCCCCGATCGCGTGTGCGACGGGGCTGACCTTGCAGAGCCAGCAGTCCCTCGAACGGGTCACGGGCCCGCTCGACACCCTCATCGTCTCGGGCGGCCTTGGGCACGAGCGGGCCGCAGCGGACCCACGGCTCGTCGGCCATATCCGCCGGCTGGCCCGGGAGAGCAGGCGGACGGCGTCGGTGTGCACCGGAGCCGAAGTCCTCGCCGCCGCCGGGCTGCTGGACGGCCGTCGCGCCACCACGCACTGGTGGTACGCGGCCGGGCTGGCCGCCCGCCACCCGGGTGTCACCGTCGACCCCGATCCCATCTACATCCGGGACGGCAACGTCGCCACGGCCGCCGGCATCACCAGCGCCCTGGACCTGACGCTTGCGTTCATCGAGGAGGACCACGGCCCCGAGCTGGCCCGGATCGTGTCGCGGCACCTGGTCACCTATCTGCAGCGCCCGGGCGACCAGGCGCAGATGAGCCTGTTCACGGCCGCTCCGCCGCCCAGGAACGACCTGGTCCGCGGGCTCGTCGAGTACGTCGCGCGCCACCCGGACCACGACCTGAGCACCGCCGCCCTGGCCGGCCGCGCCGGGGTGACAGCGCGGCACCTCTCCCGGCTGTTCCGTGAGCATCTCGGCCAGACACCCGGCCGGTTCGTCCGCCAGGCCCGCACCGAGGCGGCCGGGCACCTGCTGGCCACCACCGAACTGCCGCTGGCCGCCGTGGCGCGGCGGTGCGGATTCGGCTCCGCCGAGGCCCTCCGCCAGGCGTTCATCGACCGGTACGGCGTCTCGCCATCGCGGTACCGGGCGACGCAGACGGCGCACTCCGGGGCCTGACACCCGGCCGCCTCGCTCGGCCGCCGCCGGGCGCCCATCACCGTCCGTCCGCGTCAGCGACCGGAAGCCGCTAGGTTGGGGCAGGTCATGCCTGTTACCCCCGACTCCCCCGACTCCCCGGCCGGGCGCCCGGTCTCCGCGACCGGCGAGCCGGACCGGCTGCGGCTGTACGCCTACCTCAGCGCCCCCGAACGCCGCAGCTACCTGGCGATCATGCGGCTGTTCACCTCCACCCTGCTGGCCGACCTCGGCGCCGGCGAGGTCGCGACGGCGCTGGCCGAGGCCGAGCGGCGCGGCGAGGTCGACCCCGGCGAGTCCCGCATCGACACCGTGATCGACCGCCTGGAGCAGCTCGCCCGCTGGGGCAACCTGGTGCCGGGCCGCCGGGAACCGGCCGCCACCATCGCCGAGTTCACCCGAAGCCGGGTGCGCTACCAGGTCGCCAAGCTCGCCACCCGGGTCCAGCGCGAGGTGGACGCGGTGCTCGCGGTGGCCGACGGCGCCCGCGAGGTCTCCCGCGAGCTGCTGCCGGCGATCGAGCAGGGGCTGGTGGCCATCCAGGGCACCCTCGGGGAGCTGCCGGCCGCCGAGCACGGCCGCGGCCCGGACTCCGCTGTGGCGCGCCGGCTCCGGGAACGGCTCGCCCAGCAGGTCACCACCCTGTTCCTCCAGCACGACGAGTTCGCGGCGGCCGTCCGCGACTTCTACGCCTACCTCGGTTCGGTGATCGCGCGCTACGACCTCGCGCCCGTGGAGATGTCCGGCTTCAAGCACATGCTGCTGGAGTACGTCGAGCTCATCGCGAAGGACGTGCTGCGCTACTCCGAGCCCATCGTGGCCCGGCTGGGCATGCTGACCCGGCAGCGCGACCGGCTGCTGGAACTGCTCGGCGGCGGCGTCGGCGACCTCACGCAGCGGACCGGCCCGCGCGGGCAGACCGAGTTGATGGAGCGCGCGCCCGGCCGGCGGGCGGCCGACTGGGATGCGCTCTCGGACTGGTTCGTCGGGCGTCCCGGCCGCCCGTCGGAGGTCAGCGGGCTGCGCGAGGCGACCAGCCGCGCCATCACCGCGCTGCTCACCAACGTCAAGCGCGTGACCAGCACCGGCGGGGTCGATCCGGGCCGCCGCCGGGACCTGCTCACGCTGGCGCGGTGGTTCGACGCCGCCGACCCCGAGAGCGCGCATGACCTGTACGCGGGGGCGTTCGGGCTGTACTCCGCCCGGCACCTGGGCC
Source organism: Marinactinospora rubrisoli (assembly GCF_042664915.1). NCBI lineage: Bacteria > Bacillati > Actinomycetota > Actinomycetes > Streptosporangiales > Nocardiopsidaceae > Marinactinospora > Marinactinospora rubrisoli. The sequence continues at coordinate 84,876 of NZ_JBHTBH010000013.1, read as the reverse complement.
TGGCGGCGGCCGGGGACGGCACCCCGGCCGCCACCTCGTGGCGGGACGGCGACCGCGTCGACGTGGAGGTGAGCGTCCGCGGCCGGTCGGACCGTGCCCCCGGCGGGCGGGTGCCGCGCGTCTCCGACGACCCGCTCGGCCGGGCGGCGCTGCTCGCCGAGGCGGCGCAGCGGGAAGAGCGCCGCGCCGCGGCCGTCGCCGAACTCGCCGCGGCCGCCGGTGCCCTCGCCGCCGCACGGCTGTCGGGTGACGCGCTGGACGTGCTGTGCGAACTGCTCACCCTGGCCGGCGACGCCCGTGAGGCGCCCGACCGCCAGGGGTCGGCGAGCGACCCGGTCAGCGGGCTCACCCTGGTGCTGGACCACCGGCCCGGGCACACCGCCCGGATCGGCTCGGTGTTCGGCCACCTGGAGCTGCGCGACACCGAGATCCGGCTGCGCGTCACGGAGCGGGTGCGATGAGCCGGGCCGAGCCGCCGATCGACCTCGGCGAACGCGTCGCGCTGCGCGGCCTGGACGAGATCGGGACCGCGCAACTGCGGCGCTGCGTGCGCACCCTGCTGCGCCGCCCGCTGCTGCGCGCCGATGGCCCCGACGGCGACGTGCTCGCCACGGTCCGCCGGCACGCCGACCGGCTGCAGACGCTCTTCCAGTCCTACCTCGGCTACCGGCTGGTCGTGGAGCCGACGTTCGCGCGGCTGTACAAGACCGACCCGCCCACGGGCGGCACCCGGGGCGCGCACAAGCCGAACGGCACGCCGTTCACCCCGCGCGGGTACGCCTACCTGGCGCTCGTGCTGGCGGTGCTCACCGGGGGCGGCGGGCAGCTGCTGCTGTCCGGTCTGGTGGCCGACGTCCGCGCCGCCGCCGCGGAGGCGGGGCTGGAGCTGGGCACCGGGATCGTGGACCGGCGGGCTCTCGCCGCGGCGCTGCGGCACCTGATCGACCTGGGCGTGCTGACCGAGACCGACGGCAGCGTCGCCCCCTGGGCGGAGGACGCCGGCCGGGAGGCGCTGCTCACGGTCGACGTCGAACTGCTCCGCCACCTGGTGGCCGCCCCGCTGTCCCGCGTGGTGGCGCCCGGCGAGCCGGTCGCCGGGAACGAAGCCGGGATGGACTCCAGCCCGAGCGGCTGCGGAGCGGGAAGCGCCCCGAGCGGCTGCGGAGCGGGAAGTGCCCCGAGCGGCCGCGGAGCGGGAGAGGTCCACCGGCTGCGTCGCCGCCTGGTCGAGGACCCGGTCGTGCACCGCTCCGACCTCTCCCCCGCCCAGCGGGCGTGGCTGCGCCAGAACCTGCGCCGGGAGGCCGAGCTGCTGGAGGACGTCACCGGGCTGCGGCTGGAGGCGCGCGCCGAGGGCGTGCTGGCGGTGGACCCGGACGGCTACCTCACCGACCTGGCGTTCCCGGCCGCCGGCAGCACGGCCCGGGTTGCGCTGCTGGCGCTGGCGGAGCTGACCGTCGCGGACGCCGAAGACGCCCGGGACGGTGACCGGCATGACGGCGGGCGCCCTTCTGGCGGCGCGCCCGGAGATGAAGATCCGGCCCCGGGCTGGCGGGTGGTGAGCGCGGAACGGTTCGCCGCGGCCGTCGCGGGGCTGGTGGACCGTTACCCGCGCGCCTGGTCACGGGAGGCGGTGCGCGACGCCGACCGCCTGACCCAGGCGGTCGCCCGCACGCTGATCCAGGCCGGCCTGGCCCGTGCGCTGCCCGGAGGCGCGGTGGCCCTCAGCCCGGCGGCGGCCCGGTACCGCCCGCTGCCCGACGGCCCCGAGGGCGAGCCCGAACCGTCCCCGGCCGGGCAACCGGCGGAGCCGCCCGAGGGGCAGGAGTCCCTCTTCGCGGTGGACGGGCCGCGGAGCACCGGCCGCTGACGGGCACCGGCGAGCACGGCCAGGGCTCGCAACCGGGGGCAGGGACCGGAGACCGGCATCAGGCCGGACTTCGCCGGGGTCGTCCTCCGTCGTCGGTTGCTCGCCGATGTCCTGCACCGGCGCCGGGTCGACCACGGTCAGCCGGTCCGGTTCACCTACCGGTCCGGGCCGTGGGTCTTCCGGCGAGCGGAAGACCCGGCGCGGCGACGCCGGAGGCGTCGGGTCTGCGGGATGCCATGTCGATCTCACCAGGGTCTCTCAAGGGACGGAACGTCTTTCGCACTCGTGGGTGTCCGTGCTCGATTGCTGCTGTTCGCCGTGAGCACGTTCCGGCGAGGAACCCGGGCGTTCCCGCCCGGGAGGAATCACGCCTGCCAGCCGCGAAAGGCGCGGCGGGCCGGTAGCCTTCTCACGTCCGCTGGCGAGCCTGCGGGGCATCGACCGGAGTGCCGCGGACACGGCCCAGCCGGCGTTGACCGGGCGCGTGCCGCTGGGGTCCGTCCCAGCGTGCGGCCCCGGTCACGGGCCGCGCCCGCAGCCGCGGTGGACATGACTCCGGGCGCGCGAGCCGGCCGCGCGGGAGCGCACGGTGGTGTGGCCGATGAGGCACCGGCTCGGTCGTGCACGGCCGAAAAGTTGACGACGAACGAGGAGCACGTGGACGGCGAGGCGACACCGGGCGGGCGCTGGCGGCTGCACCGGGGCGGCGTGGTGAACATCTGGCAGTACGGCGAGCAGGTCTTCGACCTGTCCGGCGGCCGGGTGATCCTCAAGGGGACCAACGGCTCGGGCAAGTCGCGCACCCTGGAACTGCTGCTGCCGCTCTGCCTGGACGGCGACCTGCGGAACATGGGGTGCAAGGGCTTCGACACCGTGAGCATGAGCCGGCTCATGCTCGATGACTACGCCGACGGTGCCAGCCGGCTCGGCTACGCCTGGATCGAGCTGCGCCGGGAGCCGGGCGACGGCACGGAGGAGTACCTCACCTGCGGGATCGGGGTGAAGGCGAGCCGGTCGTCGGGACAGGTCACCGACTCCTGGCGGTTCGTCACCCCGCTGCGGGTCAACCTGGACTTCCCGCTGCTGGAACAGGGCGTGCCGCCGGGACCGGCCCGGCTGCGCGAGCACCTGGGCGGCGACGCGGTGGTGCCCGGCCAGGACGAGTTCCGCGAGCGTGTCGCGGCGGCCGTCTACGGGATCAACGGTGGCAGCCGCTACACCGACCTGCTGCACCTGCAGCGCACGCTGCGCAACCCCGACATCGGCCTGAAGGTGCTGCAGGGCCAGCTGGAGCAGCTGCTCACCGACGCGCTGCCGCCGGTGGACCCGCAGATCATCCGGCGGACCGCGACGGGGCTGGACAACCTGGAAGGGGTCCGCCGCAACGTGGCGCGGCTGCGCCAGGCGGACGCCGCGCTGCAGGAGTTCCTGCAGAGCTACCGGGGGTACGCGCGCGCCGTGCTCGCCGACCGCGCCGACCGGCTGGACGGCGCCGAGGCCGCCCTGGCGCGCGCCGAGGGGGCGCTGGAGCGGCGCGAGCGCGAGCAGGCCGAGCGCCGCACGGCGCTGGAGCAGGCCCGGCGGGAGCGCGACGCGGCAGAGGAACGCGTCGACGCCATCGACACCGAACTCGCCGCACTCAAGGCGTCGCCCGCCTACAGCGCGCTCGGGGAGCTGGCGGACCGGATCCGGGCGGTGGAATCGCAGCGGGCGCACGTGGCCGGCGCGCTGCGGCACGCCGAGAGCCTGCGGGCGGCCGAGGGGCAGTCGGTCGCGGCGGTCGAGCGGGCGGCGGCGGCGCTGGCCCGCGTCGGCGCGGCCGTCGCCGGTACCGCCGAGGACGCGCGCGTGGCGCTGCGTGCGGTGGGCCTGCCGTCGGCGCTGGCCGCGCTGCCCGGCCTGGAACCGGACCTGACCCGGCCGGTGGAGACCGCGCGGGTGCTGCTGTCGCCCGACCCGCAGGCCCGGCCCGAGGAGCTGACCCGGGAACTGGCCCCGCGGGTGGACACCGCGGAGCTCGCCGCGCGGGCCGCTACCGCCGCCGGGCAGGTGGCGGCCGCCCGCGAGGCGGTCGCGCAGCGCGCCCCGATCCTGGTGGGGCTGCTCCGCGAGGGCGAACGGCTGGAGGAGGCCGAGAGCGAGACCGCGCGGCTGGCCGAGCGGGCCGCCGAGCTGGCCGAGATCGCGACCGCCGCCGATCAGCGCGTCCGGGAGGCCGCGGACCGGTTGCGCGCGGTGGCCGGGCAGTGGACCGAAGCGGTGGCGAGCTGGCGCGGCCGGGTGCCCGTGGGCGAGGTGCCCGCCACCGTGGCCGCCGACCTGCCACCGGTTCCGGCCACGGACGACGTGCTCGCCGACCCCGAGGCGTTCCGCGACGCGCACCGGGAGGTCCGCGCCGCGCTGCGCGAGCCGTTGCGGGAGGCGCAGCGCGCCGTCGTCGTGGCCGAGCGGGACGTCGCCGACGCGGCGGCCGAGCGCGCCCGGCTGGAACGCGAGCTGGCCCGGCTGTGGGACGCGGCCGAGGTGGCGCTGCCCGCCCCGGCGCTGACCACGGCCGCGCGCGACCCGTGGGAGGGCGCGCCGTTCTACCAGCTCGTCGACTTCACGCCCGATCTGCCGGTGGCGGAGCAGGCGGGCCTGGAGGCCGCGCTGCACGCGTGCGGCCTGCTCAACGCATGGGTGCGGCCGGACGGCGCCGCCGCGGCGGCGGACGGCGACGACACCCTCGCCGCACCCACCGGATCCGCGCCGGCCGGGTGTACCCTCGCCGACGTGCTCCGCCCGGCGGTGGACGCCGAGGGCCCGGTCCCCACGGACCGCGTCGCCGCGCTGCTGCGCTCGGTCCCGCTGCTGCCCGGCGGGCCCGGCGCGACGGCCACCGGTCCGGCGGTCGGTCTGGACGGCACGTGGCGGTCCGGGGTGCTCGCCGGGCGGCATCGCAAGGAGGAGGCCGAGCACATCGGCGCCGGCGCCCGCGCACAGGCGCGCAAGCGCCACGTCGCCGAACTGGAGGGGGCGCTGGCCGGCCTCGCCGAGCGGGAGGCGGAACACGCCGCGGCGCTGGCGGCGGCGCAACGGCGCCAGGAGGCGTGGACCGCGTGCGTCGACGCCTTCCCCGACATCGCCGAGACGCTGCGGGCGCACTACGACGCGCAGGGCCGCCGTGGCGCCGCCCGGCGCGCCACCTCCGACACCGAACGCGCCGAAGCCGAGCACGCGCGGGCCCGCGCCCGGCTGCACGCCGAGCGGGCCGAGCACCAGCGCCAGTGCGGGGCGCTCGGGGTGGGATCGGGGGTCGGCGAGCTCCGCGAGATCGAGGACGGGGTGCGCGCCGCGGCGCGGACCCTGGACCGGATGGCCGAACTCCTGGGCCGCGACCACTCCGAGGCGGTGCGCGCGGTCGAGGCCGCGTACGCCGACCACGAGCGCACCGCCGAGCGCCGCGCCGAGGCGGAGGCGGACGCCCGCGAGGCGCACCGCGGTTACGCCGAGGCCGAGGCGACGCTGCGGACTCTGCGCGGCAGTCTCGGCCAGGACGCCGAGGCGGTCAGCGAGCGCGTCCGGCTGCTGCAGGAGGAGCGGTCGGCGCTGCGCGGCTCCGTTCCCGCGACGCGCGACGCCGTGGACGCGGCGATCCGCGCGCTGTCCGACGCCGACAACGCGGCGGGCAACGCCGGCGGCAAGGTCGCCGACGCCCGGGCCGCGGTGGCCGACGCCGAGGACGCGCTGACCGACACCGCGGGCGTTCCCGGCGTCTGGGAGGCCGCCACCGGCACGCCGGAGCCCCCGTTCGAGCGGTCCGAACTGCGCACGGCGCTGCGCGCCGGGCTCGCGGAGAACGCCGGGCCGTCCCGGCGCGACCTGCCCGCCCTGGAGCGCGAGGTCACCGCCCGCATCCAGACGCTGCAAACCGCGCTGGCCGGCTCGCACGACGTGCAGGCCGACCGCGCCGGCACGGTGCTGACCGTCGCCGTCAGCGAGGAGGCCGGCACCACGCCGGTCGCGGTGACCGCCCGGCGCACGGCCGAACGCCTGGCCGAGGCGGAGCGGAACCTGTCCGGCCGCGAGGAGCGGATCTTCGAGGAGTTCCTGCTCGGCGACATCACCGAGGACCTGCGCCGCCAGATCCACGCCGCCGAGCGCCTCACCGAGCGGATGAACGCCGTCCTGGCCGACGCGCACTCCAGTCAGGGCGTCCGGGTGGCGCTGTCCTGGGAACCGGCCCCCGACCTCGACCCCGCCGAGCGGAGCGCCCTCGCGCTGGCGAAGAAATCCGTGGTCGAGCGCACCGACGCCGAGGACGAACGGCTGCGCCGATCCCTCACCGAGCGGATCCGCGCCACCCGCGCCGAGGGCCGCAGCAGCGGCTACGCGGAGGTCCTGGCCAGCGCCCTGGACTACCGGCAGTGGTACACCTACCGGGTCCGCATCCACGACACGGGCCCCGACGGCCGCCCCCGCAACCGGCGGGTCCGCCAGCTCTCCTCGGGCGAGACCCGCCTGGTCTCCTACGTGACGCTGTTCGCGGCGAGCGCGGCGTTCTACGACACCCTCCAGGCGGACGAGAGCACGATCGACGGCCCGCTGCGTCTCGTCCTGCTGGACGAGGCGTTCGAGCGCCTGGACGACCCCACGATCGCGCGTCTACTGGAGCTCCTGGTCGACCTCGACATGGACTGGGCCATCACCTGGCCGTCCGGCTGGGGCGTCTCGCCGAAGATCGAGCGGATGCACATTTACGACATCCTCAAGCGCAAGGGGGCGTGGGGCGTGGCGTGCGCCCAGTACACGTGGAACGGGTCGGGGTTCGAACAGCCGGCGGCGTAGGCGCGATCGTCCCGGGAGGCCGGCCGGTCGGGTCGCGGCGCCTCCCGGGGTTCCCGGTGACGCGGTGTTCCGCTATTGTTGCCACACCCCGATTCTTCGACAAAAAGGAGTACGGTGAGCGGACGCGACTCCGATTCGGACAACGACGACGAACACCGGCCGGACCTATCCGCCACCTTCGACCACCCGCCCATGACCGTGGGCGAGGTTCGAGCGCTCAGAGACGCCGCCCGGCTCAGCCGCTCGGACGACCCCGCGGAGCGAGAGGCGGGCCTGCGGGAGTCGGCCGCCATCACGACCGACTTCAAGCGGCGGCACGACCTGAATGAGTTCTACCAACCCAGGTCCCCCCGAAGAAGCGCCGGGTAGCGCGGCACACCACGGCGCGCCCTCCCGGGCCGACCGTGCGGAGTCCCGGCGGCACGAGCCGACGTCGCCGGTCTGACCCACTTCGGCGGATGCGGCCGTACCCGCACCGCTCCTCGCAGACGAGCGCCCCGCGTGCACATGGCGGCGCGGGACGATCGCCGACTTCGACGCGTCAATGGCGACACGAAGGAGATCACCATGACCGAATCACCGGGCGGCACGCCCGCCCACGACCCATACCCGCCGGTCGCGATGGATCCCGCCACACTGGCGGCGCTCGTCGGAGCCGCGAAGGCCGCCCGGGACGGGGACGCCGAGGCCGAGGCCGCGGTGGGGTCGGTGGCCGACACCCACCGAGACATCGCGAGCCTGGACTCGAACTACCGCCCGCGGAGCCCGTCCAAGGGCGGTGGACGGACGGCGTAATGGGGTCGCCCCTGCTGAGAAGTCTCACTCTCGCGCGCGTGCCGCGCATGACCGGCCCGCCGCCGGGTAGGTGCGGCCCCGGGTTATTCCCGACCTGCCCTGTCGCAAGGGCAACACCGGCCGTCGGCCGGCCCTGCTGATAGCTTTTTACCCGCGAGAGACTCGCGATCCCATCGCAGAAAACCCTGTCAGAGGAAGGTGCGTAGATGTCCGCGCCATATTCGCTGCCCGATCTGCCCTACGACTACAGCGCGCTGGAGCCGTGGATCTCCGGGCAGATCATGGAGCTGCACCACGACAAGCACCACGCCACCTACGTCAAGGGGGCGAACGACGCGCTTGAGCAGCTCGCGGAGGCCCGCGCCAAGGAGAGCCTGGGCACGGTCAACCTGCTGCAGAAGAACCTCGCGTTCAACCTGGCCGGGCACGTGAACCACACGGTCTTCTGGCCGAACCTGTCCCCGGACGGCGGCGACAAGCCCGAGGGTGAACTCGGTGCGGCCATCAGCGACACCTTCGGGTCCTTCGACGCCTTCCGCGCGCACTTCAACGCGGCGGCCACCGGCATCCAGGGCTCGGGGTGGGCGATCCTCGCCTGGGACATCCTCGGCCAGCGGCTGATCATCGAGCAGCTGTACGACCACCAGGGCAACCTGGCGGCGGGCTCCTACCCGCTCCTGATGCTCGACATGTGGGAGCACGCTTTCTACCTGCAGTACAAGAACGTGAAGGCCGACTACGTCAAGGCGTTCTGGAACGTGGTCAACTGGGCCGACGTGCAGCGGCGCTTCGCCGACGCGCGCCAGGTGACGCTCGCCTAGCAGCGCACACGCGCTTCCTGCGCGTGTGCTCCGTTTTGGCACGGAGGGTTCTTTCTGAAGGGCGGCGCTTCCCGGCGCCGCCCTTCAGCGTCTCCGCGTTTCGACGCGTCCCAGCCCGGGCGGGGGCCGTCAGTCGGCGATCATCGCGACGGCCTCGGCCGCGGAGCCCGCCACGGGATGCCCGGTCGCCTCCAGGCGCTCCCGGGACATCAGGCCGGTGGCGACCAGGATGGCGTGCGCCCCGGCTTCGCGCGCGGCCCGGGCGTCGTCGTCGATGTCGCCGATCAGCACCACGGTCGCGGGGTCGATGTCCTGGGCCGTGAGGTGGTCGACGAGGTGCTCGGCCTTGGAGTCGTGCACGCTGTCGAAGCGGCGCCCGTCGACCCGGGTGAAGTGCCCGGTCAGGCCGCGTTCGGTGATGATCGGCACCAGGTGCCGGTGCGACGCCATGGACAGCAGCGACTGGGTGCGGCCCCGCTGCCGCCAGGCGGCGAGCACCTCCAGCGCCCCGTCGGCGAGTCGGCAGGAGGGCAGCAGCGAACTGTAGTGCCGGTCGTAGGTCCGGTTGAGACGCTCCCACTCCTCGTCCGCGAGCGGCCGGCCGAACAGTTCCTGGTAGCAGGCGAGCAGCGGCCGGCGGAAGACCGAGCGCCAGTACTCCAGTTCGACGGGCTCCCGGCCGAACTCGGCGCACACCTGGTTGAGGGCGGCGAGGTTGGCGTGGTTGTCGTCGAGCAGGGTCCCGTTCCAGTCCCAGACGATGTGCGTGATGCCGTTCCGGAGTGCGATCGCGTCGTGTGCCACGCAGTGCACTCTAAAGCAGCGGGTCAACGGCACCGCGCCTCGGGCGGTGCCGTGGGGATGCCGTTCCCGCGTTCCGGCACCCCGCCGGGATCACCGCCCCGGGCCGGGGCCGCTAGGCGGTCGCCGGGTCGCCCGCGGCCTCCGCACGGCGGCGCCGGCGGGCGCGCCGGATCCAGACGATGGCGACGATCGTCAGTGGCAGCACCACGAGGACGATGACGGGCAGCAGGATCGCCAGGACCGCCGTCACGGTGCTGATGACGTCCTCGATCGTGCTGATGACCGGGGCGCCGGCCCCGCCGGTCACCGTGTTGAGCACCGGCCGGGCCATCGCCTTGAGGCCGTGGAAGACGAGCGCGATCACCACTCCGGAGACGATCGGCCACCACGAGCCGTCTCCGGTGCCGGCCGCCGCGATCTCGTCGGTGCTGATGGCGGTGGCGCCGGCGCCGAAGGTGATGCCGCCCGACGTCGGCCGGACGAAGGTCTGGATGACGTCGTTGACGCTGTCCACGGCGGGGACCTTGTCCGCGACCACTTCGACGACCAGCAGCACCCCGAGGATCACGAGGACGGCCGGGTGCTCCAGCCACTGCCAGGAAGCCGACAGCGGCAGTACGTCGGTGAACCGGGCGAGCAGTCCCACGGCCAGTAGCGGGATGTAGGCGTTCAGCCCGGCGGCGGAGGCCAGTCCCGCTCCGGTCAGCACCTCTAGCATGCGTCCTCTTCCAGTCGTCGGGGGATGACGGGGCACAGGAAGAGACGCCGGGCCGCGCCGCACGGTTCCGGGCGGTCCGGGCTCGGCGTGCGCGGGCGGGGGTGCGCCGCCCGGGGTCAGCTCACCGGCGGCCTCGCGGGACGGCGGCCGGGCGCACCGGGAGGTCGGCGTCGCGGGCGTGGCGCTCGCCGGCCCGGCGGCGGCGCAGCAGGTCCCAGCATTCGTTGAGCGCGGTGTCGAGTTCGCGCATCCGCTGCCGCTCCTCGGGCGTGAGCCGGTGCTCGTTCTGCTCTCTGAGGTCGCGCTCCTCCGTGACGAGTTCCCCGATGCGCCGGATGAGCTCCGTCTCGTGGTTCCTCGGATGGTTCATGTTCTCCATGGTCGATGCCGCTGCGGCCGGATGACAAGGGGCGGTGGCGCATGACCGCAGCTCACGGGCCTCCCGGTGGCGGCATGGGTTGACGCGGGCGCGCGGTGGGAAGGTTCCGCCCGTCGCGGGCGGCCGCGACCGCCCCGCTTCTCGCCCCGTCCCCCATCGCACCGCCTGGAGAGCACGTTGAGGATCTACGCCGACCGACCCGCCCGTCGTCTGCTGCAGATCGGCGCCGACGCGGCGGCACTCGTCTGGATCGCCGCCTGGGTGTGGGCGGCGGTGCTGCTGCGCGACGCGCTGGTCCGGCTGGCCGGTCCGGGAGCGCTGCTGGCGGACGCCGGCACCGGGCTGAGCGGCAACATGGCCGATGCGGCGGAGCGGGTCCGTGAACTGCCGCTGGTCGGCGACGGCCTGAGCGCCCCGTTCGGCAGCGTCGGGGACGCCGGAGAGACGCTGACGGACGCGGGACGGCGGTTCGAGGAGGCGGTCGGCGACGCGGCCGTCGCGCTGCCGCTGCTCACGGCGCTGCTGCCGATCCTGGTGGCGCTGACGGTGTGGCTGCCGCCCCGGGCACGGTGGATCCGGCAGGCGGCCGACGTGCGGCGGGCCCGTGGCCTGGACGGCGGCGCCGCGGACCGGCTGCTGGCCCTGCGGGCGCTCGCCAACGCCCCGGTCGGCCGTCTGGCGCAAGTGCATCCCGATCCGGCCGGCGCGTGGCACGGTGGCGACGCACAGGCCACGACGCGGCTCGCCGGCCTGGAACTCGACCGGTTGGGGCTGCGGCGCTGAGCGCGGTGCGGCGGTCCCATGGCGGAGCGCCTGGAGGGGGACCACGGTGGCGGCATGGGCCGGTTTCGTCGGCAATTCCGACGTATCGCCCGGAGCGCCGATACTCGGAGGAGAACGTGCGGGTCCGGTGCCGGGTTCGCACGGGGACACTTCCGGACGCGCGCGGCCGGGGACATGCAGCGGACAGCGAGATATACCCTGAGGGGGTATTGTTGACAACCGAAGAACACAGGGACAGCCTCCGTGGCGGGAACGGAGAACAGGACCTCCGTGGCGGGAACGCAGAACAGGACCTCCGTGGCGGGAACGGACAGGAGAGCGCGGGCATGGCCACCTACGGCTACCACGACAACAAGCAGCAGCACCTCAACCGGCTACGCCGTATCGAGGGGCAGGTGCGCGGGCTCCAGCGGATGGTGGAGGACGACGCCTACTGCATCGACGTCCTGACCCAGACGGCGGCGGTGAACAAGGCGCTGCGCTCGTTCGCCCTCGCGCTGCTCGACGAACACCTGAAGCACTGCGTGGCGCACGCGGTGGCCAACGGCGGCGAGGAGGCCGATCTCAAGGTCCGGGAGGCGTCGGACGCCATCGCCCGGCTGGTGCGCTCCTGACGCCCGCCTCCCCCGGCCGGGTTCCGGTCGGCCGCTCCCGGGGCGCGGCCCGCCGTGCCCTCAGCCGCGCGCCCGCTCCGCACGTTCCCGCAGCCGTGCGGTCTCGGCGCGCACGTGCTCGGGGTCGAGGTAGTGGCCCGCCTCGATGTCCATGAACGTCGACGGCTTGCCGTGCATGAACCCCAGCCGGGACACCTCGCCGCCGAGCAGCATGCGGATCGCCCAGTTGGCCGCCACCCTGGCCCGCGCCGGGCCGGACGGCACCGTGGCGAGGTGGTAGCCGCGGGTCACCAGCATCGCGGGCAGCCCCGCCAGGTCCACCCCGAGCGGGCGGGCCACCGCGTCACGGCCGTCCAGGTCGACGACCAGGCCCTTGTCGGAGTAGGCGAAGGGCCGCAGCGGCCGGCCGAGGAGGGAGTTGATGATGTTGTCCGCCGCCGCCCGCCCCTCGTGGATGGCGTACTGGGCGGTGGGCGGGCAGAGCGTCCCTTCATCGTCCTTGGACAGGTCGGGGATGGCCGCGGCGTCGCCGACCGCGAACACCTCCTGGGCCTCCGGGACCGCGAGGTCCGGGCCGACCTGCAGCCGCCCCCGGTCGGTGGGCGCGCCCAGGGACGCCACGAGCGGGCTCGGCGACGTGCCGGCCGTCCAGATAAGCGTCCGGCAGGGCAGCACCCGGCCGTCCGTGAGCGTCACCTTGTTCTCGGTCACCTCGCGGACCGTCACCTCCAGCCGGACCTCGATGCCGCGCCGGCGCAGCAGGTCGAGGGCCTCTTCGCCGAGCCGGGGTCCCAGTTCGGGGAGCAGCCGCGGCGCGATGTCCACCAGATGCCACCGGATCGCGGAGGCGAGGTCGGGGTAGCGGTCGGCGGCTTCCTCAGTGAGCCGGTGCAGCGACGCCGCCGTCTCCACCCCGGTGTAGCCCCCGCCCACGACGATGAAACGGGAGCGTTCCTCGCGCTCCACCGGGTCCTGGCTGGCGTTGGCCAGCTCCAGCTGCCCGAGCACGTGGTCGCGCAGTACGACCGCCTCGGCGAGGTTCTTATTGCCGAAGCCGTACTCGGTCAGTCCCGGGATGTCGAAGACACGGGTGAGGCTGCCGGGGGCGAGGAGCAGCCGGTCGTAGGGTTCGTACGTCAGCTCATCGGAGATCTTGCGCACCAGGACCGTCCGGGCCTCGGGGTCGACCCCCACGGCGGAGCCGGGGACGATGCGGGTGCGGCGCAGCAGCCGGTGCAGCGAGACCGCCAGCGACTGCGGGGTGAGCAGCCCGGAGGACACCTGCGGGAGCAGCGGCGTGTAGAGCATGTAGTCGTTGGGCGCCACGAGCACGAGTTCGGCCGCGCCCTTGGGGATGCGGTGTTCCAGCCGGCGGATGGCGTTGACCCCGGCGAATCCGGGGCCGACCACCACGATGCGAGGCCGTGACATCGTCGAACCACTCTCCCTCCTGGTGGCCCGGCGTCCCGCCGTGTACCGTTCGGCCGACACCGGACGGATCGCGTCGTGCGAGTCACGTTGCCCGGCGACTCGGGGGTCAAACGTAACCGCGTCCCGCCGTCCCGCTCCGCCGGGCGCGCCGGGCGGCACCGCGCCTTGGCGACACCTTGACCTCTGCCGCGCCCGCCGTGGCCGCGTGGCCTGCACCGGCGCCCGCCGGAGCGGGCGGCGGGCACGGGCGGCCGGGGACGCACCGACCGCCGCGCCGCGGGCCTGTCACGAGCCGTGCCGGGCACGGCCGGCCCCTGGCCGGGGGCCGCGCCGCGCCGACGTCAGGGCGGCCCCTGGACGGCCGCTCAACAGCCCGCAGCCCGCCGCGAGCGTCCAGATCTGCGCGGGGAAGATCCAGAACCTCTCCATACCGCCCATGCCCAGCCCCAGGTACGTCTTGGCGAGGAACAGCACCGTGGCGGCCACCCCGACCACGCCGAGCACCAGGGCCACGGGCGCCATCGCCCGAAGCGCGCTCCCGCGAAGCCCGAGACCGGCGAGGACGAGCCCGAGGTTGCCGACGGCCACCAGCAGCGCACCACCGGAGTGTGCGGGCGGGTGCACGTCGGCGGGCGCCAGCCCCACCACGATCCAGCCCACGCCGGCCGCGGCGAGCAGCACCCCGGCGCCGAGCGAGGCGAGGGCGCCCCGCCGCCACAGGGTGCGGACGAGAACGGTGCCGGCGACGAGCGCCACGCCCTGGAGCACGAAGGACGCGTTCATGACATCGTGCAGCGGGGAGCACATGTACCGGCCGCCCCAGTCCGAACAGCCGACGACGCCCAGATCGCTGACGTTGTTGTCCGACCAGCTGTAGGGTCGCGGCCACGCCGCCTGCACCACGAGGTGGGCCATGAGGAACTGGGCGGCCCCCAGCAGCCAGACGACGGCGCCGATGCGGGTGGTCCAGGGCGTGCGGTGGGTTCCTGCTTCGTCGGTTTCGGGCACGTGCGCTGCCTCCATCCGGTCTCGGGGACGCCGAACCGTGTGGGAACGGTTCCGCCCGTGCCCATGCCCACGGGGCGGCACCGCATGCGGCGGGCGCTGGTCACCGCGCTGGGCGGCCGGGTGTACGCACTGCTCCCCGACCTGGCGCGCCCGTCGGCGGAGTCCTCCGTACTGGCGCTGACCCGCCGGATCGTCGGCGCCGCGCGGGCCATGCTCGGCGGCACGGTGCAGGGCGCAATGGGCTCACTGGTGGACTCACTCGGCGACGTCGCGCGCTCGCGAACCGAGGCCGACCGGGTACTCGACGCGATGGGCCGGGATCCGGCCATGGACGTGGCCACCATCTCCGACGTCCGATCCCGCGTACTCGTCAGCGAGACACTGGCACGGTTGCGGGCCGACCCACGGCTGCGCGACCCCCAGGTCGACCTGCTGACCGCGCACGACGCCGCGCACGGCTCGGACCTGGCCGGCTCGCTGGTCGCCTACCTGGAGGCGTTCGGCGACGTGCGGGCCGCGGCGGAGCGGCTTTCCGGCGCCTGCCGCGCCGTTCCCGCGTCGCCCGCCGGCCCGGCCGACAGCAGGGCCGCGCGTCCCATGGTGTGCAGCAGCCGGGCCGTGTCCTCCCGTGGGAGATGGCCGAGGATGTGCGGGGTGGAGTTGAGCAGGCCGAACGCCGCGTGCACCGCGGCCCGCAGGACGGCGGCCGGTGCGGCCGGGCGCAGGTCGGCCAGGACCCGGACCCACTGCTCCAGGTAGCCGCGCTGCAGCCGGCGGATCCGGCGGCGTTCCGCGGTGGGGACGTTCCCCAGTTCGCGGTCGTGCACGGTGATGAGCGCGGGTTCGTCCAGGGCGAAGGCGATGTGGCCGTCCAGCAGCGAGTTCAGCGCCGCCTCGGGGCCGTCCGCCGCCGCGACGCGCGTCTCGCCGCCGGTGGCCAGCCGCTCGCTGACGTCCAGCAGCATCGCGGCCAGCAGCGCCTCCTTGCCCGGAAAGTGCCGGTACAGCGCCGGTCCCGTGGTGCCGACGGCACGCCCGAGGTCGTCGATCGACACCCCGTGGAAGCCGCGCGCCGCGAACAGGCCGGCGGCGGCCCGCAGAATGGTCGCGCGGCGGGAGCCCGCCGGACTGCTCGCCATGGCCCCACTCCTTCCGGCCCGCCCGGAACCGGCTGCCGCCGCCCGCGGCCCGGCTGTGATCCTGGACACCGATGTTAGCGGCCACTAACATCGAACATGTTAGCGATCCCTAACACAGCGATCACGGCGGCACCACCGGAGGAACCCATGAGCGGGGCGCCCGTGCTCACATCGGCGATCGACACGGCGGGCGCGGCCTTCGCAGCCAACGCCGCGGCGAACCGCGCGCTCGCCACCGAACTGCGCGAACGCATCGCAACCGCCGCGCTGGGCGGCCCGGAGAAGACCCGGATCCGGCACGTCGAGCGCGGCAAGCTGCTGCCGCGCGACCGGGTGGACGCGCTGCTCGACCCCGGTTCGCCGTTCCTGGAGCTCTCCCCACTCGCCGCCTACGGGCTGTACGGCCGCGACGGCCAGGACGCCCCCGCGGCCGGCATCATCACCGGGGTCGGCCGGGTCGCCGGGCGTGAGGTCGTGGTGGTGGCCAACGACGCCACGGTCAAGGGCGGCAGCTACTACCCGATGACGGTGAAGAAGCACCTGCGCGCCCAGGAGGTCGCGCTGCAGAACCGGTTACCGTGCGTCTACCTCGCCGACTCCGGCGGCGCGTTCCTGCCCATGCAGGACGACGTCTTCCCCGATCGCGAGCACTTCGGCCGCATCTTCTACAACCAGGCCACCATGTCGCGGCTGGGCATCCCGCAGATCGCCGCGGTGCTCGGCTCCTGCACGGCAGGCGGCGCCTACGTGCCGGCGATGAGCGACGAGGCGGTGATCGTCCGGGACCAGGGCACCATCTTCCTGGGCGGCCCGCCGCTGGTGAAGGCCGCCACCGGCGAGATCGTCACCGCCGAGGAGCTGGGCGGGGGCGACGTGCACGCGCGGGTCTCGGGGGTCGCCGACCACCTCGCCGAGAACGACGCGCACGCGCTCGGGATCGTCCGGCAGATCGCCGCCACCCTCGGGCCGCGCCCGGCGCCCGCCTGGGACCGGGTGCCGGCCCGGCCGCCGGCCCTGGACCCCGAAGAGCTGTACGGGATCGTCCCCACCGACACCCGCACCCCCTACGACGTGCGCGAGGTGATCGCCCGGATCGTGGACGCCAGCGAGTTCACCGAATTCAAGGCCGAGTACGGCGGCACCCTCGTCACCGGGTTCGCGCACATCCACGGCCACCCCGTCGGGATCGTGGCCAACAACGGCATCCTGTTCTCGGAGTCCGCGCTCAAGGGCGCGCACTTCATCGAACTGTGCGACCGGCGCAGCGTTCCGCTGGTCTTCCTGCAGAACATCTCGGGGTTCATGGTCGGCCGCGACTACGAGGCCGGCGGCATCGCCAAGCACGGCGCCAAGATGGTCACGGCGGTCGCCTGCGCCCGCGTCCCCAAGTTCACCGTGGTCATCGGCGGCTCGTTCGGCGCCGGCAACTACAGCATGTGCGGCCGGGCCTACTCGCCGCGGTTCCTGTGGATGTGGCCCAACGCCCGGATCTCGGTGATGGGCGGCGAACAGGCGGCCTCGGTGCTCGCCACGGTGCGGCGCGACCAGATGGCCGCGCGCGGCGAGGAGTGGCCGGCCGCGGACGAAGAGGCGTTCAAGGCGCCGATCCGCGCCCAGTACGAGGAACAGGGCAGCCCCTACTACTCCACCGCGCGACTGTGGGACGACGGGGTCATCGACCCGGCCGACACCCGCACCGTGCTCGGGCTCGGCCTGGCGGCCGCCCGGCACGCACCGCTGGAGCCCGTCGGCTACGGGGTCTTCCGGATGTGACCGGGCCCCGGAGACGCGACACACAGGTACCCGTCACGGAGGAAGCGAAGGCGGAGATGACACCGGACCAGGCCAGTTCGTCCGTTCCCGCCACGGACGCCACATCGCCCGTTCCCGCCACGGAGGCTGCTTTGTCCGTTCCCGCCACGGAGGCTGTCACCCCCACCGTTCTCGTGGCCAACCGGGGCGAGATCGCCGTGCGCGTCATGCGTACGCTGCGCCGCCTCGGCCTGCGGTCGGTGGCGATCCACACCGCCGCCGACGCCGGCGCTCCGCACACCCGCGCCGCCGATGTCGCCGTGCAGGTGGGCGACGGCGGCACCGCCGGATACCTGGACGGGCCGGCCGTCATCGCCGCCGCGCACGCCACCGGCGCGACCATGATCCACCCCGGGTACGGTTTCCTCTCCGAGAACGCCGACTTCGCGCGTGCCTGTGCCGCCGCCGGCCTGGTGTTCGTCGGCCCGCCGCCCGAGGCGATCGAGGCCATGGGAGACAAGATCCGGGCCAAGCGCACCGTGGCCGACGCCGGTGTCCCCCTGCTCCCCGGCTTCGCGGAGCGGGACGGCGCGCCGATGTCCGACGACGAGCTGCTGCGGGCCGCCGCCGAAGTCGGCTACCCGCTGCTGATCAAGCCGTCGGCGGGCGGCGGTGGTAAGGGCATGCGGCTGGTGCGCGAGCCGTCCGAACTGCCCGACGCGGCGGCCGCGGCGCGGCGGGAGGCGCGCGGCGCCTTCGGCTCCGACACGCTCCTGGTGGAACGGTTCGTGGAACGCCCACGGCACATCGAGGTGCAGGTGCTCGCCGACTCCCACGGCGCCGTGCTGCACCTGGGCGAGCGCGAGTGCAGCCTGCAGCGCCGCCACCAGAAGATCATCGAGGAGGCGCCGTCGCCGCTGCTCACCCCGGCGCAGCGCGCCGCCATGGGCGAGGCCGCGGTGGCGGCGGCCAAGGCGTGCGGGTACGTGGGCGCGGGGACGGTGGAATTCATCGTCGCGGGCGCCCCGACCGGCCCTGCCGCCACGGGAGATCCGGCCGCCGGGGCCGACGGCGGGCAGGCCGATGTGGAGGTTCCGGGGGAACCCCTTGCTTCAAGTCAAACCCACCAAGGTCTCACCCTGCCGCCACAGGACCCTTCCCTGTGGACGGACGCCGTCGACTACGCCTTCCTGGAGATGAACACCCGGCTCCAGGTCGAGCACCCAGTCACCGAGGCCGTCGTCACCGTGGGCGGGCGGCGCGGGATCGACCTCGTCGAGTTGCAACTCCGGATCGCCCTGGGCGAGCCGCTGCCCTTCACCCAGGCCGACATCGACCTCACCGGGCACGCCGTGGAGGCGCGGGTCTACGCCGAGGACCCGGCCCGCGATTTCCTGCCCACCGGCGGCTCCGTGCTGCTGCTGGACGAGCCGCGCGGCCCGGACGTCCGCGTCGACTCCGGCCTCGCCGAGGGCGCGGCGGTCGGCTCCGCCTACGACCCGATGCTCGCCAAGGTCGTGGCGTGGGCGCCGGACCGCGCCGCCGCGCTGCGCCGCCTCGACACCGCGCTCGGCGAGTACACGCTGCTCGGCTGCACCACGAACGTCGCGTTCCTGCGCCGCCTACTGCGCCACCCCGAGGTGACGGCCGGCCGGCTGGACACCGGCCTCACCGAGCGGGCGCGCCCGCACCTGGCCCCCGCCACGGACCCGCCCGAGGAGGTGTACGCGGCGGCCGCCCTGGACTGCCAGCTCGCCCTGGAGCCGCCCGGGCCGGTCCTCGACCGGTTCGATGTGCCGGACGGCTGGCGGGTCGGCGGACCCGCGTGGACCCCGTGGCGGCTGCGCGCCCCGGGCGGCGAACCGGTGACGGTGCGGGTCCGCCGGGACGCCCGGCGGCCGCACCACTACCAGGTGCGGGTCGCCGACGGCCCGGTGGTCGCCGCCACCGCCGCCCGCACGACCGGCGGCCGGGCGCTGGAGGTCTCCTACGGCGGGCGCACGTACCGCTACGCGCGCGCCGAGCGGGACGGCGGCGGCGCCGGTATCGCACCGCACGACACCGCACCCGAGGCCACCCTGTGGCTCGGGTCCGGCGGCTCCGCCTGGCGGATCGCCGAGCAGCCCGCCCTCGCCCCGGCCCGCGCCACGGCGGCGGCCGGCGACGGCACGGTCCGCAGCCCCATGCCGGGCACCGTGCTGGCCGTCCCGGTGGAGCCGGGCGCCCGGGTGCGCGCGGGAGCCCCGGTCGCCGTGGTCGAGGCCATGAAGATGGAGCACACCGTCACCGCGCCCCTCGACGGTGTGATCACCCGGTTGGAGGTCCGGCCGGGTCAGCCCGTGGCCATGGACACGATCCTGGCCGTCATCGCCCCGGAATCGCCGGAGACCCCGGCCACGCCGGCCGGGGCCGCCACCGCTGAGGAGTGAACGTCATGGATCACCGACTCGCACCGGAGCACGAGGAGCTGCGCCGCACGGTCGAGGAGTTCGCCCGGGACGAGGTCGCGCCCGTGATCGGCGACTTCTACGAGCGGTGCGCGTTCCCGTACGAGATCGTCGCGAAGATGGGCCGGATGGGGCTGTTCGGGCTGCCCTTCCCCGAGGAGTACGGCGGGATGGGCGGCGACTACTTCGCGCTGTGCCTCGCGCTGGAGGAGCTGGCCCGGGTGGACTCGTCGGTGGCCATCACCCTGGAGGCGGCGGTGTCGCTGGGCGCGATGCCCATCCACCGCTTCGGCACCGAGGAGCAGCGCAAGACGTGGCTGCCGCGCCTGTGCTCGGGCGAGGCGCTCGGGGCGTTCGGGCTCACCGAGCCGGGCGGCGGCTCCGACGCCTCGGCCACCCGGACCACGGCGGACCTGGTGGACGGCGTGTGGGTGATCAACGGGACGAAGTCCTTCATCACCAACTCGGGCACCGACATCACCGCGCTGGCGACCGTCACCGCGGTGACCGGCCGGCGCCCGGACGGCCGCCCGGAGATCTCGGCGATCCTGGTCCCGGCCGGCACGCCGGGCTTCCGGGTCGGCCAGAAGTACTCCAAGGTCGGCTGGACCGCCTCCGACACCAACGAGATCGTCCTCACCGACTGCCGGGTCCCGGAGGACCATCTCGTGGGCGGGCGCGGGGCGGGCTACGCCCAGTTCCTGCGCATCCTGGACGAGGGCCGGATCGCGATCGCCGCGCTCTCGGTGGGCCTGGCACAGGGGTGCGTGGACGAGGCGCTGCGCTACGCGGGCGAGCGGGAGGCGTTCGGGCAGGCCATCGGCCGATACCAGGCCATCCAGTTCAAGATCGCCGACATGGCGGCCCGCGTGCACACCGCGCGGCTCGCCTACCACGACGCGGCGTCGCGGATGCTGGCCGGCGAGCCGTTCAAGCAGCAGGCCGCCATCGCGAAACTGGTGGCCTCCAACGCGGCGATGGACAACGCCCGCGACGCCACGCAGATCTTCGGCGGGTACGGCTTCATGAACGAGTACCCGGTGGGCCGCTTCTACCGCGACGCCAAGATCCTGGAGATCGGCGAGGGCACCAGCGAGGTGCAGCGGATGCTCATCGCACGGGAGCTGGGGCTTCCCGCCTGAGGGCGGATGGCGGCGCGCCCGTCATGACGACGAGGGGTGGCACTTCCCGCAATAGCATTCGCCGAAGGTGAAGGGGGTGCACGGCCGGCGGGCGGTCCGGGGCTCGTTCCCGGCCCGCCGGTCCGTGCCGTCGGCCGGAGCCCGCGGCGGCTCGGTCTCTCCGACGGCGTCGCCGCCCACGATCCCGTCCGGGAATCCCGGGGCGTCCCGACGCTGTCGGCGCCGCCGGGCCCCTTCCCGCCGCCGCCGTCGTTCCGCGGGGGTGTCGCGCGGTTCACTCCGTTCCGTCATGGCGAGTACGTACCCACGGCAGGATCCGGGCGACCGGCGCGAGCGGGTGGCCGCCCCGGCCTCACGCGCCCGCCGGTGCCGCGCCGAGCAGTGGCAGGCGTCCCACGATCTTGTCGATCTTGTTGCGCGGGCCCAGGAGGCTGATCCCGTTGTACTCCATGTCGGCGGGGTCGGTCGCGGCCAGCGTCTCCAGGTAGCCCTGGTACACCCGGCTGACCTGGGCCGCCCGGGGCATGTCGACCAGGAGGATGCCGTCCTTGCCGAGCGCCTTCTCGCGGATCCGGCGCAGCGTGGCACCGTCGGCGCCGAGGATGGAGCAGCCGGTCCAGGGCAGGCCGGGGTGGTCGCCGCCCGCGGCGTCGGTGCCGTCGGGGCCGAGGATGCCGGGGACCCGGCCGCCCACGGCCGCCGCCAGGCAGCCGGCGGCGTTGGCGGCGATGCCGGGGGCGAGGGCGTCGTCGATGACCATGACCCACTTGACGCGTGCCCCGCGGGTGGAGACGTCCAGCGTGATGTCGGCCGGGTCGAGCCGGAAGGGGGCCGGGCGGGTCAGTTGGTCGGTCATTCGGGGTTCTCCTCGTTCCTCGGTCCGGCGTGCACGGGGGAGACGCGAAGCATCGACGGCACCATCGGTGTAGGGTCGCGCAAGATGCGGTGGTCGCGCTGCACGTTAGCCGGACATGCGGTTCGAGGAAAGCCGCACCGAAGGAAATTCGGCAGGAGAAGGATGTCGGTGGACCTGGACGAACTCGACCGCGCGATTCTGCGGGAACTGCAGAAGGATGCGCGGATGACCAACCGCGACCTCGCCGCCGCGGTGGGGGTGGCGGCCTCGACCTCGCTGGAGCGGGTGCGGGCGCTCCGGGAGAAGGGGGTGGTGCGCGGCTACCGCGCCGAGGTGAGCCTCGACGCGCTCGGCCGGCACGTCCAGGCGATGATCTCGGTGCGGATCCGGCCGCCGTCCCGCCGCAACATCGAGGCGTTCCGCGAATGGGTGGCGCGGCTGCCGGAGACCGTGGGGGTCTTCGTGACGTCCGGCAACCGGGACTTCCTGGTGCACGTGGCGGTGCCCGACACCGACGCGCTGTACGGCTTCGTCATCGACCGGCTCACCCAGCGCCCCGAGGTGGCCGACGTGGAGACCAGCGTGGTCTACGAGCACCTGCGCGCCGCCGCGGTGGAGCCGGTCCGTTCGGCGCCCGCCCGAACCCGCCGCCGCCCGGGCGGCGGCTGACCGCCGGCCTTGTGGAGGCGCACCTACGGGGACGGAGCCGTGGGTGCGCCTCTCAGGACGATCGGCGGC
This sequence comes from Marinactinospora rubrisoli, assembly GCF_042664915.1. Lineage (NCBI taxonomy): Bacteria > Bacillati > Actinomycetota > Actinomycetes > Streptosporangiales > Nocardiopsidaceae > Marinactinospora > Marinactinospora rubrisoli. The sequence goes on along the minus strand of NZ_JBHTBH010000013.1, from coordinate 62,752 downwards.
GCCGGTGCGCGACTACCTCCACGAGGTCTGCCCCCCGGTGGAGGTCGGCTGCCCGGCGGAGGCGGCGTCTCCGACGCTGATGGCGTGCTCCACCAGCCGGATCAGCGTCGCCTTCGTCGACTGACGGTCGCGCGCGTCGCACTGGACGATGGGAATGTCGTCGCTGAGCGTCAGCGCGTCGCGGACCTCCGCGGCGTCGTGCGGGAAGTAGGAGTCGAACCCGTTGATCGCCACGATGAAGGGCAGCCGCGCCTCCTCGAAGTAGTCGATCGCGGGGAAGCAGTCGGCGAGCCGGCGGGTGTCGACCAGGACGACGGCGCCGATGGCGCCCTTGACCAGGTCGTCCCACATGAACCAGAAGCGATGCTGGCCGGGCGTGCCGAACAGGTAGAGGATGAGGTCGGAGTCGAGGGAGACCCGGCCGAAGTCCATGGCGACCGTGGTCGTCTGCTTGTCCGGCGTCTTCGCCAGGTCGTCGACGCCCACGCTTGCGCTGGTCATGACCGCTTCGGTGGTCAGCGGCACGATCTCGGAGACGGAGCCCACGAACGTCGTCTTGCCGACGCCGAAGCCTCCGGCGACGACGATCTTGACCGACGTCATCGCGCTCGCCACAGCACCGCCCTCGTCGGCCGCGCTAGAGCTTGCGAAGTCCACTGAGCACCCTTTCAAGCAGGTTGACGTTGGGCCGGCCATCGGTGTTGAGCGACGTTCGGATCTGGACCAGGCCCTGCTCCGACATGTCCGCCACGAGCACCCGGGCGACGCCGAGCGGAATCCGCAGCAGGGCGGAGATCTCGGCCACGGACCGCCACTCCCGGCACAGGTCGCTGATCGCCTGGCACTCGGGGGTGAGCATCCCGAACTCGCTGCGCGCCGTGAGCGTCGCGGAGATCAACGCCTCCATCGGCAGCTGGGCGCGCGGCTTGGTGCGGCCTCGCGTCACCGCGTAGGGCCGCACCAGTGAACTCGGCGCCCCGCCCGCGGCCGGCTGTTGCTGTTGGTCTGGTGGTTGCTGGCCTGCGCGTGGAACATCACCGCCGATCGGACCGTCCGGCACCGCGCGCGGTGCGCTGTCCGGCTGCGGTCCGAACCACGAGGCGCTCCCGGCATCTCTACCGTGAGGTGGTGCCACCACTTCCTCCTGTCGGTGGTGGGTCAGTGGATTCCCGAGGCGCGCACCGCCGGGGTCAGCGCCCGTCCCGCCCGGTCGACGAGCAGTGTCATCTCGTAGGCGACGAGCCCCAGGTCGCACTCGGCGGCGGCCAGCACCGCCAGGCACGATCCGTCGCTGATCGCCATGATCAGCAGCAGGCCGCGTTCCATCTCCACGACGGTCTGCGCGACCGCGCCGCCCTCGAACACGCGGGCGGCGCCCTGGGTCAGGCTGGACAGGCCCGACGCGATGGCGGCGAGCTGGTCGGCCCGGTCGGTCGGGAACCCCGCCGAGGCGGCCAGAGGCAGCCCGTCCGCCGACACGACGATCGCGTGCGCGACGTCGGGTACACGGTTGGCGAAGTCAGTGATCAGCCAGTTGAGTTCGTTCACCGGTTGATTCATCTGCTCTCCTGTCGGTCCCAGCCTTCGCATGGCCGTGCGGTTCGGAGCCGGCCAAAAGCCAAGATTGCATCATGAGTGACTTTATTGTGGTTCATTGTCCAAGAAGTGCGGATGATGCTAATTCATAGCTCATCCGTGATCTCCGGCGGGACGGCCGCACGGATCGCGGATCGGGCCGGCCCGGCTGTCGCCGGCCCGATCCGCCTCCGCACGCGTGGCCCCGGTGCGCACTACTTCTCCTTGGGCTGTCGCTCGCCGGCGTCGCTCCGGCCCTGACGAATCCCCTGCTGGAAACTGGAGAACCTGTTGCGGACCTGGTCGGCCGAACGAGCCGGGATCTGCTTGAAATTCTCGGGCGCGGGAGCCGTGCCCGGAACAAGGTTTGCCTTGGGAACGCGTTTTGGCAAGCCCGCGGAGGTCAGACCCCCGGCGAGCGGCTCGGCCGCGCTGCGCGCCGCCTCCCAGCCGCGGTCGGACTCCGACTCCCACGTCGGCTCCGGTGCCGGCTCCGCGGCCGGTGCCGGCCGCTGCGGGCGCGCGCCGGTGCCGTTGGGGGCGGACGACCACTTGGCCGCGTCCAGGTTGGCGGGACGGGCCGAGGGCCGCTGCCCACCGTCTGCGGCCGGGCGGCGCGGATCCTCCACGGCGTCCAGCGGGCCGGTCACGTCCGGCGCGGTGACGGCCGGGCGGCCGGAGCGGCGCCGGAACCAGTTGGACTCTATCGAGTCGAATATGGGCAGCGGCTCGCTGTTGGACTCCGGGCTCGGCGGGACGACCGTGCGGTGGCTGGGCGCGCCGTACCTCTTGGACAGGTACGCCGTCGAACCGTACCCCTCGCGGTTGTCCGCCCCCGAGCCCGTGCCGGCCGTGGCGCCGTGCGCCTCCTCACCGCCGGTGGCCGCCGGGGAGGCCGCGGCGTTCGGCGCCGCCGGAGCCGGCCGCTGCCAGGAGCCGGTCTGCGCGCCGCGGTCCGGCCGCTCCCAGACGTGCGATCCCGTGTGCTCGCTCGCGGACTCGCCGGACCGCTCCCAGCGCCGCTGGGGCTCCTGGACGGGCGGCTCGGGCCGCGACTCGGCCGGGCGCGGTGCGGCGGGCGGGGTGCTCTGCTCCGGCGGGTCGGCCGGCCGCAGCCAGCCGGTGTCGCCCCACAGGTCCTGTCCGCTCGGCGGGTGCTCCGGCGGCTCCGGCTCGTCGCTGCGGCCCTGCCCGTTGCGCTTGGGAAGCCCCGACGGCGTCTCCCGCTGCCAGGACGGCCGCTCGGCCGGCTTCGGCGACTGCCACACGTCCGAGGGGTCCGACGGAGCCGGGCTGGCGGCGAACGCCGCCGTCGCCTCGGCGTAGGTGTCGGGGACACCGCCGCGCCCGGTGCCCAGGGCCGGCGGCGCGGACGCGTCCACCGGGCTGATGAGCAGGTCGGCGGGCAGCGCGACGAGCGCGGTGACACCGCCGTTGTGCGCCGGGCGCAGCCGGACCTGGATGCCGTGCCGGGCGGCCAGCCGGCCGACCACGAACAGACCCATGCGGCGGGAGACGGCGACGTCGATCACCGGCGGCTTGGCCAGCCGCTCGTTCGTCGCCTCGATCTCCTCGGGCGGCATGCCGATTCCGCTGTCGGTGACCTCGATCATCACCTCGCCGCTCTCCAGCGCGCGGGCGGTGACCGAGACCTGGGTGTCGTGTGCGGAGAAGGAGGTGGCGTTCTCCACGAGCTCGGCCACCAGGTGGATGACGTCGTTCACGGGCCGGCCCAGCACGGAGATGTGCGAGGGCGCGCGGACGTTGACCCGCTCGTACTGCTCGACCTCGGAGATCGCGCCGCGCAGCACGTCCACCAGCGGGACGGGCTGCGCCCACTTGCGGGTGTTGTCCTGCCCCGAGAGGACCAGCAGGTTCTCGTTGTTGCGGCGCATGCGGGTGGCGAGGTGGTCGAGCTGGAAGAGGTCGCCGAGCCGGTCCGAGTCCTGCTCGCTCTGCTCCAGGCCGTCGATCAGCCGCAGCTGCCGTTCCACCAGGGTCTGGCTGCGCCGGGAGAGGTTGACGAACATCGCGTTGACGTTGCTGCGCAGCGCGGCCTCGTCGGAGGCGAGCCGCACGGCGACCCGGTGCACCTCGTCGAAGGAGCGGGCGACCTCGCCGATCTCGTCGGCGGAGTCGACGCCGACGGGGGCGACCTTGACCTCGCCGGGTCCGGCGGAGCTCTCCCGCATCCGGGTGATGGCCCGCGGCAGCTCGGTCTCGGCGACGCGCAGCGCGCCTTCGCGCAGCGCCCGCAGCGGCCCGACCATCGAGCGCACGACCAGCAGGGTCATCACCAGGACGGCGGCGAGCAGCAGGAGGATGAAGCCGGAGTCGACGAGGGCGTCGTTGCGGGCCTCCGCCTTCAGGCCGGCGGCCTGGCCGCGCACCTCGCCGGAGAGGGCGGTCTCGACCTCCCGCATCCGGTCCAGCGACTCGTTCGCCACGTCGAAGTAGTCGCCGGCGGTGTCACCGGCGGTGAGGCCGGTGAGCGACTGCTGGGTGTCCACGCGCATCATGACCCGCAGCCGCATGGTCGACATGCGGTTGACCTCCAGGCCGCTGAAGGTGTCGTCGTAGATGCGGCGCTGGTCGATGGTGGCGCTGCTGGTGAAGTTCTGGATCTCGTTGTCGTAGCGGGCGCGGGTGCTCTCGATGGCCTCCTGGATGCCGCCCGACATCGAGTTGCGCATCAGGGAGTGCAGCATGAGCGCGGCCTCGTAGGAGAGCTGGTCGCGCGCCTTGCTCAACGCGGTCAGCGCCCGCACGCTCTCGCGGAGCGCGGTGTCGCCGGTGTCCTCGGCGATCGTCTCGTTGAAGCCGACCAGCGTGTCGATCAGCTGCCGGTACTTGGTGACGGCGGGAAGCACGGTCACCCGGGTGTCGGCGACCTCGCTGCGGATGGCTCCGAGGTCGTCCAGGGAGGTCAGCATGCTGCTCAGCCGGTTTCCGGCGAGGTCGGTGCCGGGTTCGCCCAGTTCGAGCGCACCGGTGCGGACCTCGTTCACCGCCTGGTCGACGACCTGCTGCTGCTCCTCCAGCTCCAGGCGGCGCTGCTGGGAGCGGTTGTTCGGGTTCGGGGACTCGGCGATGTAGGCCGCCGTGAGAAGCCGTTCGTGCCCGAGCTGGTTGGCCAGCTCCACGATGGCCTCACCGAGCGTGGCCGTCGTCTCGATGCGCTCGTGGGTCAGCGTGTCCTGCACGTTCTCCGTGATGCGCAGCCCGCCCAGCAGCACCGCCGCCACCGTCGGGATGACGATGAGCGCCATGAGGCGCGACCGCACCCGCCAGTTACGCGGTGCCCACCGCTGGGCCCGCCGCTGTGGCGCCTTTTCCGTGGCATCGTCCTGCGCGGGCAAGCCATCCTGCGCGGCGTCGGCTGCGCCGTTCGTCGCTCGTGTCGACACGGACCCTCGCACCCTTTCGTGTCACCGCCTCCGGGCATATGGACGTGGTCCCTCATGAGTGGTCGCGAGCGGACCGGTCAGGAGACCCAGAGGACCGCGGCGCCCGCCGATCCGCCGGCGGAGAGGGCTGTCCGTCATCGAAAAAGCAGGACTACCAGGGACTCCCCGGATTTCGGTGCTGGGCTCGCCTCATGAGGGGGAGAGGCGTCGCGCACCATTAAACCGAAACAGTGCACGTGAGGTCGATAGCGTACCAATGCGGCAAGAGGCGGTACACGTTCACGTTTTGCGCTATTACCAGAGATCACCACACATCCGACACCGTTGTGGCGCCTGCGGACCCGCACCGCACGGCTTCGTCCCGCCGCAGGTCGGCGCCCCCTCCCCCGCCAGGTGCGATTTTCATAACGTTTCGGACACTCGCACGTCGCTACCGTGCGTGACCCCAATCTCGTGCGATCGTGATGCCGGATCCGAACCGTCCGGGGGGAGTGTCCGTGCAGCTCAGCGACCGCCTAGCAGACCGGCCGGCCCGGCGCCGCCACCGGACCGCCCGTGCGGCCCCCGCGGCCCTGATGCTGCTGGCCGCCATGCTCGCGGCACCGGCACCGCACGCCACCGCCGAACGCGCCCCCGACACCGGTCAGATCGAGCGGGCGCGCCGCACCGAGGCCGGCCACGCCGAGTCCCTCGCCGCCCTGCGCACCCGGCTCGCCGAGGTGCGCAGCCGGCTGGACGAGCTGCAGGCCGCCTCCGAGGCGGCCGTCCTCGCCCACCAGGCGCAGGCCGACCGCCTCGCCGAGGCCGAGGAGGAGCTGGCGGCGGCCGAACGCGTCGCGGCGGGCGCCGCCGAAGCCCGGCAGCAGCGGCGCCGCGGCGCGGCCGGCTACGCGCGCTCGGCGTACCAGGGCGCCGACCTGAGCATGATGCACGCCTGGACCGAGCCGGGCGGCCCTCAGGAGGTGCTGGAGCGCAGCGGCTACATGCAGCTGCTCGCCGAACGTCAGGACGCCGTCCTGCACCGGGCCGAGGCCGCTGGGGTCGCCGCGGAAACGTTGCGGCGGCGCGCAGCGGCGGCCCGCGAGGAGCGCCGGCTGGCCGCCGAGAGCACCGCCGAGACCCGGGACGCCGCGCTGGACGCCGTGCGCGAGCAGCAGGCGGCGATGGCCGGCATCCTCGCCGAGCAGTCGGAACTGGAGGAGCGGCTCGCCGCCGCCCGGCAGGACACCGCCGGACTGGAACGGCGGCGCGAACGCGCGCTCCGGCGCGCCGAGCGCGCGGCCGGCAGCCGCACTGGGGCGACCGGGGGCGCCGTGGCCTCCGACGCCCCGCTGCCGGGCTGCACCGGCGTCGCGCACGGGCACCCCAACGGCCGCATCCCGGAGTCGGCGCTGTGCGCCCTCCCCCAGGCGGGCGAGATGCTGCGCGCCGACGCCGCCGCCGCGTTCATCCGGCTGGACGGCGCGTTCCGGAAGCGGTTCGGCCGACCGATGTGCGTCACGGACTCCTACCGGCCGCTGGACGAGCAAATGGTGCTCTTCCTGGAGAAGCAGCCGGGCATGGCCGCCCGTCCGGGGACCAGCCGGCACGGCCTGGGCGTCGCGGTGGACCTGTGCGGCGGCGTCAACCGGTACGGCTCGCCGGAGTACACCTGGATGATGGCGAACGCGCCCGCCTACGGCTGGCACAACCCGCCCTGGGCCCGCGGCGGGTTCGAGCCGTGGCACTGGGAGTTCGACCCGGCGGTGTGACCGCCCCGCCGACGGGCGCGGCGGTCCGCCTCTAGGCGCCCGAGCCCACGCGCAGTTCGAACTCGCCGAGAACCCCGCCGTCGACGTGCAGCTCCTCCCCCGGCTCCAGTGGCCGGGTGCGGGCCGGAAGGGCCGCCACGACGTCGCCCCGCAGCCCCTCGGTCCAGGCGAGTTTGCCGTCCAGGACGGTCTCGGCGAGGACGGTGCCCTCAATCGCGGCCGTCACGGTGAGGTCGGAACCGTCGAACTCGTCCCCCGTCACGATCGCCGGTCCCAGCGTGAGCGCGACGTCGGCGCCCTGTGGCGTCTGCCACAGGCAGGCCAGGCAGTACCCGGCGTGCCGGTGGCCGCCGCCGAACACCGCGGCCACCCCCGGCGCCGCGGAGACCGAGGCCACACCCGACGGCAGCACCATGCCGTCGTCGGTCCCCCGCACCAGTTCCGGGGCGATCTCGCGCTGCTCCTCCTCGCCGACCATCAGCGTCAGCGGGGTGGCCGGCCGCACCGGTGCGCACAGCCGTGTCTCGAACTCCACGATGATCTCGACGGGCGCCGCGAGGGCACGCTGGTAGGCGTCGGCGAGCGCGTCGCGGTTCTCGGCCAGCAGGGCGGGCACGCTCTCGTGCCCCGGATACCCGAACACGCAACCGTCATCGACGACGCCGGGCCGCTCCGCTCCCCCACTGGGCGACAGATAGGTGACCCAGCGCATATGACTTCCCTCCCCGAGACGAACCGTGCGCGACGATTATCGTCCCGACGGCGACCTCCCAGGGAGGAAACGTACGAGCCGCCGCCATCGATCCCGCACATGTCGCCCGGGGGCGCCCAACGGGACGGTCGCCGGCCGAACGAACAGCACAGCACAGCAAGAACACAGCGAGCGCCTTCGGACCCAGATCTACCGTACAAGTGCCGCACACTACGGAGTGTCAGCAGGAATTCCAGCTGAGCGGGTGCCGCCTTCGGCCGCCCGCACGCTCAGCACCCCGGCGGCCAAGGGAGTCCACGTGAGCGCTGCCACAGAACGGATGGAGGTCCGCCTCACCTCTGCGGAGAAGGCATTTCTCCCGCACGCCGCCCGGCTCAGCCACGAGTCCGCGTCCGGATTCATGGTGCGAGCGGCCCAGAACGCGGCCGTTGCGTACCAGCGCGCTGCGCACCCGCGCTGATAACGCACGGTACGCGCTCTTCCGCAAGACGAGCGATCAAGACCAGCGATATCGCCAAGACCCTCGGCCGAGGCGTCTGACGAGGTCTCGCGTCTGGCAGGCCCGCCCCCGCTCCACTCCTGTCACGCCGACTCCCGGACGACCAGGTGGGCGTCCAGGACGACGTTCTCCGACGGCGGGGTGCCGGCCGCCATGGCGTCGACCAGCAGCCGGGTCATCTCCCGCCCCATCCGCTCGGTGGGCTGGTGCACGGTGGTGAGCGGCGGGTCGGCGTGCCGGGCCAGACCGGAGTCGTCGTAGCCCACCACCGCCACGTCCTCGGGCACGCGGCGGCCGGCCGCGCGCAGCACCCGGAGGGCCGCCAGCGCCATGGGGTCGGACGCGGCGAACACCGCGTCGACGTCCGGCGCGGCCCGCAGCAGTTCGCGGGTGGCCTCGGCGCCGCCCTCGTAGCTGAAGTCGCCGACCGCCACCAGTTCCGGCGCCGGCGGGCGCCCGGCGTCGCGCAGTGCCTCCTGGTAGCCGCGCAGCCGGTCCACCCCCGCCGCCATGTCCTGCGGGCCGGCGACCAGCCCCACCCGTCGGCGCCCCGCGGCGATCAGGTGGCGGGTGGCGGCGTAGGCGCCGCCCACGTTGTCGATGTCGACGTAGTGCACCGGGTGCCGGCTCTCGATCAGCGGCCGGCCGCCGTACACGCACAGCACCCCCGCCTCGGCGAGCCGGTCCGGCAGCGTGTCATCGGAGTGCTGTGAGACGATCAGGACGCCGTCGACGTGCTGGCCGGTGAGGTACTCGCCCAGCCGCTCGTGTTCGCCCGCCGAGCGGGCCATGGTGAGCATCAACTGCAGGCCGCGCTCGTTCAGCACCGCGCTGACGCCGCGCACGATGTCGGCGAAGAACGGCTGCTCGAACAGCCGCTCGTCGGACTCCGACACCACCAGCGCGACGGTGTCCGTGCGCTGGGTGACCAGGGTGCGCGCCGCGTGGTTGGGCACGTACCCCAGCTCCCGCACCGCGTTCAGCACCGCGTCCCGCGTGGCCGGGCTGACCTGCTCCGATCCGTTGATCACCCGCGAGACCGTGCCGCGGCCCACGCCCGCGTACTCGGCCACCATCTCCAGCGTCGGCCGCTGCCGCCGACCGTTCATCCTCAGCCCACCCCCGTCGCGCTTCGCGGCCGCTGTTCGGCGGCCCTCGGGCTGCCACCAATTGTGGTACACCCGCAACGGCCGCCGATCTCCGTCGGGGGTGGTCAGAGGGGGTCGGAGCCGGATCCAGGCGGCGGCACCTCGCCGCTCCGGACCACCCGCGCGTACCACCGTCCGCTGTCCTTGATCACCCGGTGCTGGGTCGGGTAATCGACGTGCACCAGCCCGAAGCGCCGGCTGTAACCGAGCGCCCATTCGAAGTTGTCCAGCAGTGACCAGGCGAAATAGCCGCGCAGCGGGACGCCGTCGGCGATGGCGCGGTGGGCGGCGCGCAGGTGCTGGTCCAGGTAGCCGATCCGCTGGGGGTCGTGCACCGCGCCGTCGGCGGCCACCTCGTCGTCGTAGGCGGCGCCGTTCTCGGTGACGTACAGCTCCAGTCCGGGTTTCTCCGCGGCGAGCCGGACGAGGACGTCGTACAGCCCGCTGGCGTCGACCTCCCACCCCATGGCGGTTTGCGGCAGCCCCTGCAGGACGAACCGGACGTCCTCGCTGCCGACCCAGGTGGCGCCGTCGCCTTGCTCGACCGCGGCCGGGTCGACGCCGCGCACGTCGCCCGCGACCCACTGCGGGTTGTAGAAGTTGACGCCGAGCAGGTCGATCGGCGTGGAGACGGTGGCGAGGTCGCCGTCGCGCACGAATCCGAAGTCGCTGACCGCGGCGACGTCGGCCAGCACGTCGTCCGGGTAGCGGCCGTGCAGTACCGGGTCGGTGAAGATCCGGTTCCGCAGCCCGTCGACCCGCCGGGCCGCGTCGAGGTCGGCCGGGCTGCCGGTGTGCGGGCGCAGCACGGTCTGGTTGTGGACGAGCCCCACGCGGTGCGCTCGGCCGTCGGCGGTGCGCCCGCCGCGGATCCGTTCGGCCGCCAGGCCGTGCGCGAGCAGCAGGTGGTGGACGGCGGCCAGCGCGGCGGCGGGCTCCCGCCGTCCGGGGGCGTGCACGCCTTGGGCGTAGCCGAGGAAGGCCGAGCACCACGGCTCGTTCAGCGTGGTCCAGTTGGCCACCCGGTCCCCAAGGGCGTCGTGGACCACGGCGGCGTACTCGGCGAACCGCAGGGCGGTGTCACGGACGGGCCAGCCGCCGGCGTCCTCCAGCGGCTGCGGCAGATCCCAGTGGTAGAGGGTGGGCCAGGGTTCGATGCCGGCGGCGAGCAGCGCGTCCACCAGCCGGTCGTAGAAGTCCAGGCCGGCCCGGTTGACGGCCCCCGCGCCGCCGGGCAGCACCCGCGGCCACGCGATCGAGAAGCGGTAGGCGCCGAGCCCGAGCTCCCGCATGAGGGCGATGTCCTCGGGGTAGCGCCGGTAGTGGTCGGTGGCCGGTTCCCCGGTGTCGCCGCCGGCCACCGCGCCCGGGGTGGCCGCGAACGTGTCCCAGATGCTCGGGCCACGGCCGTCGGCGGTGGTGGCGCCCTCGATCTGGAACGACGCGGTGGCGGCGCCCCAGACGAATCCGGCCGGGAACCGCACGGGCGCGTCCTGCACCGGGCGCTCCCCGGGGGCCGCGCCGGTCGCGGTGCCATCGGCGGACGGGGTGGGCTGTCGTCGAGTCACGCTTTGATCGCACCTTCCATGATGCGGCCGACGAGCTGGCGGCCGAGGACGATGAAAATGAGCAGCAACGGCAGGGTGGCGACCGCCGCGCCGGTGAACATCAGCGCGAAGTCGCGGGAGAACGCCGACAGGTTGAGCTGGTTGATGGAGTACTGCACGGTCGGGTTGGCCGGGGTGAGGACGGCGAGCGCCCAGATGAACTCGTTCCACACGGTCATGAAGGTGAGCAGCCCCAGGACGACCATGGCCGGCCGCAGCGCGGGCAGTACCACACTGAGGTAGATGCGGAACGTGGAGCACCCGTCGATCCGCGCCGCCTCCATCAGTTCGTCGGGGATGGTCTGCTGCACGTACTGCCGCATCATGAACACCCCGAACCCGCTCACCATGAAGGGGACGATCACCGCCTGCAGTTCGCCCCGCCACCCCAGCCATTCCATCAGCATGAGCAGCGGGATGACGCCGACCTGGACGGGGACCGCCATCGTCGCCACGACCGCGACCGTGAAGCCGGTCCGGCCGCGGAACCGCAGCTTGCCCAGGGCGAACCCGGCCAGCGAGCAGAACAGCACCACCGACACCGCCACGGTGGTGGCGGCGATCAGCGAGTTCATCAGGCCGGTGCCGAAGTTGGCGGTGCTATTGGCGAACAGCCGCTCCAGGTTGAGCGAGAGGTTCGGGCCGGGCAGCAGCGACGGTGGGCGGGCGGAGGCGGCGGCCGAGTCGCGGGTGGCCACCACGAACATCCACCACAGCGGGAACACCGACGCCACCAGGGTGAGCACCAGCGCGACGTAGGTGAGCGGGGTGGCCTGGCGGATGCCAACGGTGGTGCGGCGGCGGGGGCGCCCCCGCGCCGGGCGGCGCGCGGCGGACCGCGCGGTGGTGGTGGCGGTGGCGGTCATGTGGCGCTCCGGATGCGGCTGGTGACCAGGACGTTGAGGAGGGAGAACAGCACGATCAGCAGGAACAGCATCCAGGCGACGGCCGAGCCGTAGCCGTAGTTGCCGTAGCGGAACGCCTCCTGGTAGACGAGCATCATCACGGTCTGGAATTGGCTCTCGGTGCCGCCGTTCATGGCGCCGTCGGTGCCGAAGACCGCAGGTTCGGTGAACAGCTGCATCTGCCCGATGGTGGAGATGATGACGGTGAAGATGATCGTCGGGCGCAGCATCGGGATGGTGATCTGCCAGAACTGGCGGAGCCGGCCGGCGCCGTCGAGGGCCGCCGCCTCGTACAGGTCGCGCGAAACCGCCTGCATGGCGGCGAGGTAGATCAGCGCGTTGTAGCCGGTCCACCGCCAGTCGATCATGACGGCGATCGCCACCCAGGAGGCGTACTTCTCGCCGCGCCAGTCCACCGGGTCGATCCCGGCGAGCTCCAGCACATAGTTGACCATTCCGAACTGCGGCCCGAACAACTGGCCGAACACGATGGCCACGGCCGCGATCGAGGTGACATAGGGCAGGATCAGCCCGATCCGGAAGAATCCGCTCCACCGCAGCCGGCGGTTGAGCAGGTCGGCGAGGAACAGCGCCACGAGCAGCTGCGGCACGACGGCGATGACGAAGATGCCGAGCGTGTTGTACAGCGCGTTCCAGAACTTGCCGTCGGTGATGAGCCGCTCGTAGTTGGCGAGCCCGACGAAACCTTCGTTCCCGCCGATGAGGCTCCACTCGTGCAGGGAGACCCACACCGTGTACAGCAGCGGGAACAGGCCGAAGACGCCGAACAGCAGGAAGAACGGGGAGATGAAGAGGTAGGGGGATCCCTTGACGTCCAGATGGGCGAGCCGGGTGCGGCGACGCTCCCGGCGGCGCGCCGCCTCATCGGTGTCGGGCGGCGCGGCATCGGGTGCCGCGGTGCCGCCGCGGGCGGGTGGGGTCACGTCACGCGCTCCTGGTGGGAGGTGGGACAGGGGAGGAGGGCGGCCCGGCCCCGGTGCGCGGCGCGGGGCCGCGGTGATGGGGATGGGGAGGGCGGGGCCGGGCCGCCGGTCGGGTCGCCGGAGGTCAGCCTTCGCCGGCGGCGCGCTCGGCTTCGTCGAGGACGCGCTGCCACCCCTCGTCGGGGCTCGCCTGACCCTGCTCGACCGCCTCCAGCGCGGCGCGGAAGGAGTCGTCGATCGCCTGGGTGTCCGGGCCGAAGTAGACGGGCTCCAGGTCCTTGGCGCTCGTCCCGTAGATCTCACCCACGGGGGCGTCGTTGAAGTAGGGGCGGGTGAACTCCTGGACCTCGGGGCTGTCGATGGCCTCCTCCGAGGACGGCAGGTTGTTGGCGGCCTCCCAGGCGGCGAGCTGGCCCTCGGGGCTGCTCAGCAGCATCGCCAGCTCCGCGGCGAGCTCGGGCTGCTCGCTCTGGGCGGGGACGGCGAGGAAGGAGCCGCCCCGGTTGCCTCCCCCGCCGGGAACGGTCGTGACGTCCCATCTGCCGTTGCCGGCCTCACCGGCGGTGCTCTCGATGTGGCCGAGCATCCAGGCGGGGCAGGGCAGCGTCGCGAAGGTGTTGTTCTGGATGCCGGCGTTCCACTCGTCGGACCAGAGGGGCAGGTTGGCCGAGAGCCCGGCCTCCGCCATCTCGGTGGCCGTCTCCCAGGCGTCCCGGACGTTCGGGTTGCTGTCGACGACCAGGTTGCCGTCGCGGTCCTGGTAGGTGTGGCCGCCCGGCTGGACCTTCAGCAGGTCGTAGTAGGGCGAGATGGTGGAGACGAACGAGGCCCCGGTTTCGGCCTCCTGGAAGTCGCGGCCGGTCTCGATGAACTCGTCCCAGGTTGGCCACAGCGCGCCGACCTCTTCGCGGTCGGTGGGCAGCCCGGCGTCGCGGAAGAGTTCGATGTTGTAGCACATCGCCATGCTGCCGATGTCGGTGCCCAGGCCGATCAGCCGCCCGTCGGGGGTGTGCCCCTGCTCCCACTTCCAGGGAAGGTAGTCCGCCTCCAGTTCGGCGCCGCCGTACTCGTTGAGGTCGACGAAGCGGTCGGCCTGCTCCAGGAACTGGACGAGGATGGCCTCCTCGACCGCGACGACGTCTCCGGCGCCGCTGCCGGCGGCGATGTTCTGCTGGAGTTGCGGCGTGTAGTCGGCGAGTTCGGTGATGTTGCGCTCTTCGATGGTGACGCCCGGGTTGTCCTCCTCGAACTGCCGGTACAGCTCCTCGTACCCGAACACTCCGAAGGTGTCGACGACGAGGGTGACCTCGCCATCGGAGTCGCCGGATCCGCCGCACGCGGTGGTGGCGAGCAGCGCCGCGGCGCCGGCCGCGGCTATGGCGGCCCGCCAGGCGGGACGTGGCTGGTTCTGCATCTCGACCCCTGTTCCAGACATGGTGGACGACGTGCAGCTCCCGCAACCCGGGATTCTGGGAGCGCTCCCAACACAGAGTGATGGGCGCCACATCTAAAATCAATCCCCTACTCTACCGACGCAACGCAACCGTTACCCGCCCGAGGGCCGGGAAACGCCCGGGGGCGGCGGCGGTTCGGCCGCCGGCCCCCGGAGGGCGGCACGGACCGGCCGGTGCGGCCGGCGCCCGGTCACGCCTGCTCGTCCACCGGGAAGACCACGCCCTGCCAGGTGTCCTCGATGTACTGCCGCACCTCGTCACTGTGCAGCAGTTCGGCCAGCCGCGCGATGTCGGGGTCGCCCTCGTCCTCGGCGCGGACCACCAGGCCGTTGGCGTAGTTCTCGATGTAGTCCTCGGCGTCGTCGGGCTCCCAGGCGAGCACGTTGGCGCTGGCGGCGAGGTCGGCCTCGATCGCGTAGTTGCCGTTCACCACCGCGGCGTCGACGTCGCCCAGCGAGCGCGGCAACTGGGCCGCCTCCAGCGGAGTGACCGTGATGTCCTGCGGGTTGTCCGCGATGTCGTTCTCGGTGGCCAGCGCACCGGCGTCGGCGTCCATCGTGAACAGGCCCTCGGCCTCCAGGGTCCGCAGCGCCCGGTCCAGGTTCGCGGCGTCGTTGGGCACCGCGATCTCGGCGCCGTCGGGCAGGTCGGCCACGTCCTCGTGCTCGCTGGAGTACAGCCCCAGGCGCTCCACGTGCACGTCGCTGACGTAGACGAGCTCGTCGTCGGGGTTGGCGTCCTGCCACTCGCCCAGGAAGGTGCGGTGCTGGAAGTAGTTCGCGTCCAGCTCGCCCTCGGCCAGTTGCGGGTTGGGCTGGTTGTAGTCGGCGATCTCGACGATCTCCAGGTTCAGGCCGGCCTCGGCGGCCAGGTTCTCCTGGACGAAGTTCAGGATGTCGCCGTGCGGGACCGGGTTGACGCCGACCCGCAGCGTCACGAGGTCGTCGCCGCCGGCGTCCTCCTGCGCGGCGTTCTCGCTCGGGCTGCCGCAGGCCGCCAGCGCGGCCGTCAGGGTAGCGGCGCCGATGATGGCCCATGTCTTGCGCACGTGTGTGCTCCTCACGGTCGGTCGGGCCGTCCGGGGTCACCGGACGTACCCGGGGGAAACGGGGATGCCTGGACAGGCGGGGGTTCAGCGGTGGGAGAGCCGGCGCACCAGCACGTCGCCGAGGCTCTGCGCGGCCTGGACCACGATGACCAGCAGGACGACCGTGGCCCACAGGTAGTAGTCGTCGAACCGCTGGTAGCCGTAGCGGATGGCGATGTCGCCGAGTCCGCCGCCGCCGATGGCGCCGGCCATCGCGGAGTAGGAGATGAGGGCGACGACCGTCATGACCAGCCCGGCGATCAGGCCGGGCAGCGCCTCGGGCAGCAGCACCTTGGCGACGATGGTGATCCGGCGCGCCCCCATGGCGTGCGACGCCTCGATGACACCGCGGTCCACCTCGCGCAGCGCGGTCTCCACCAGCCGCGCGAAGAACGGGATCGCGCCGATGCTGAGCGGCACGATGGCGGCGGTCGGGCCCAGGGTGGTGCCGGTGAGGAGCCGGGTCAGCGAGAGCACCGCGACCATCAGCACGATGAACGGCAGCGACCGCCCGATGTTGACGATCGCGCCGAGCGCCGCCTTGACCACCGGCGCCGGAGTCAGCCCGCCGCGGTCGGTGGTCACCAGCAGCACGCCCAGCGGCAGGCCGAACAGGACGGTGAACACGGTCGCCCACAGCACCATGTAGAGCGTATCGAGGGTGCCCAGCCAGAGCACCGGCCACATGTCGGGCCAGCGCTCGCCGAGCTCGGTCAGCCACCCCATCAGCCCGCCACCTCCACCAGCAGGCCCTTGCCGTGCAGGTAGGTCAGGGCCGCGTCGCGGCGCTCCCCCTGGATCTGGATGCTGAGGCGGCCGACGGACTGGTCGGACACCTGCTCCACGGCACCGCCGAGGATGTTGACGTCGACGTCGAAGCGCCGGGTGAGTTCGGACATGAGCGGTTCGTCGGGCTTGCCGGTGTAGGTGAGCGTGACGACGTCGGGGGCGTCGGTGGGCGGCAGCGGGAACAGCGACCTGGCCAGCCGCGAACCCGGGGTGGCGAGCAGGTCGAGCACCCGGCCGGACTCCTGGAAGGAGCCGTCGGCCATGATCGCGGCGGAGTCGCAGATCCGCTTGATGACGTCCATCTCGTGCGTGATGAGCAGGATGGTGAGCCCGAGCTCCCGGTTCAGCCGCCGCAGCAGGTCCAGGATCGACTCGGTGGTCCGCGGGTCCAGCGCCGAGGTGGCCTCATCGGAGAGCAGCACCCTGGGGCGCGAGGCCAGCGCACGCGCGATGCCGACGCGCTGCTTCTGGCCACCCGAAAGCTGCGCCGGGTGCGCCGCGGCCTTGTCGGCGAGCCCCACCAGCTCCAGCAGCTCGCCGACGCGGGTGCGGCGCTCGGACCGCGGCACACCGGCGATCTCCAGCGGGAAGGCCACGTTGCCGGCGACGGTGCGCGACGACAGCAGTGCGAAGTGCTGGTGCACCATGCCGATCCCGCGCCGCGCCGCGCGCAGCCGGGCCCCGCCCAGGGCGGTGAGTTCCGCGCCGTCGACGGTGACACGGCCCTCCGTGGGCCGCTCCAGCAGGTTCACACACCGCAGCAGGGTGCTCTTTCCGGCCCCGCTCTGCCCGACCACACCGAAGATCTCGCCCTGCCGCACGTGCAGGTCGACACCATCGAGGGCGAGCACCTCGCGGCCTTTCAACCGGTAGACCTTACGCAGGCCCACAGCCTCTATCACAGTTTCCTCGACGTTTCCTCAGTGCTCTGCAGCTCGGATCGGGCCGGACGCGAATCCGTTGGGGACGGACCGGCGGGTGGTGGAGCGACGCGGCCGGGAGCCGGCCGGCGGGGGTGGACGCCGCCGTTCAGCAGCCGGGACGGGGACGACAGCACCGGCCGGGACGGCGCCCCGCGGCGAGCGGCCTGGCCGCGCCGGGACCCACGGCGCACCCGGCGCCGTCGCTGAACTGGATCTCCACCCCTCTACACAACCATTTCCGGCAGGTTTCCATAGCGGAAGGACCCGGTAATCTTGACCACAAAATCTACTTTATCAGTAGGGAATTTGGAAAACGGTCGGCGGGGGCCAGAGCCGCGCCCGATGCCCACCGAGGTCACTCCCTCGCAGGGTCCACCGTTGGTGGGGTGCTTCCGTGGAGCACTTCCGGTCGCGCTCACCGTCTCGCTCACCTCCACCGCCAACATGACCGGCCTCCGGCAATCGGCGTTGACGGCTCCGGACGCTCAACGGCTCGCCGCTCCGTCGCTCCCCCTCGCCATCAGGTTCACCAAGAACGCCCCCACCAGTCCGGCCATAATGACCGTGACCATGCCGAGGGCGCTGTCCTCGCCGGCGAGCCCGACCAGCGGTGAGGCGCTGGCGCCCACCAGGAACTGCACGGTGCCCAGCAGAGCCGAGGCGCTGCCCGCGTTGAGCGGGTAGCGCCCCAGTGCCAGGGAGGTCGTGGTCGGCATGCTGAAGCTCATGCTGCACATGATCACGAAGAGCAGGACGCAGGTCACCGCGAACGGCAGGCCCGCCAGCGTGGCGACGACCAGCCCGACGCTCGCCACCGCGGCGACCGACAGCGCGCCCATGAGCACCACGCGTTCGGTCACCCGGCCGGCGAGATAGGCGTTGACCTGGCTGAACACCACCATGCCGATACCGTTCAGCCCGAACAGCAGGCTGAACGTCTGCGCCGACGTGTCGTAGACGTTCTGCGCGACGAAGGAGAAGCCCGAGACGTAACCGAACAGCCCGGCCGAGGCCAACCCCTGGGTGAGCATCAGGGCCAGGAAGACGCGATCGCGGAACAGCCGGGCGAACACCCCGATCACCGCCAGGGGCCCGTCCGTGCGCCGCTTCTCGGGCGGCAGCGACTCGCGGAGGACGAACCAGGCGACCGCGAACAGCCCCGCCCCCAGGATCGCCAGCGTCACGAAGATCCCGCGCCAGGACGTCACCAGCATGAGCTGCCCGCCGAAGACGGGGGCGAGGATCGGCGCCAGGCCGATGATGAGCATCAGCCGCGAGAACAGCCGGGTGGCGGCCGGGCCGGAGTAGATGTCGCGGACCATGGCGCGTGAGATCACCATGCCGGCCGCGCCGGCCACGCCCTGCAGGAATCGCAGCCCGGCCAGCGCCTCGGCGTTGGGCGCCGCCGCGCACAGCAGCGAGATCACCGTGTAGGCGGCGGTGCCCACCAGCAGCGGGTTCCGCCGGCCGATGGCGTCGCTGAGCGGACCGAGCACCAACTGCCCGAGGGCGAGCCCCACGAGGCACGCGGTGAGGGTGAGTTGAATCTGGGCCGCGCCGGTCCGCAGCTCGCCCGCCATCTCGGGGAAGGCGGGCAGGTACATGTCGATCGACAGCGGGCCGACCGCGGTCAGCGCGCCGAGTCCGATGACGAGCACGGCGCCGGTCCGTGGACCGCGGCCGTGCGCCTTCGCGTCATCCGCCCCGCTCACCGGGATCCTCCCGACGCCCGCCGCCGACAAGCATCCGAAGATCCCATCTCTGCTCCCCTCGCGCACCGCTCCTGTGATCGCCCAACACCCTAAGCCTCCTGATGTGCGATGATTCCCGACCACATGCGGACGTTCGACCACTCAGCGACCGCGGAGCGTGACGTCGCGCGCCGCACGGGCGGTCACACCGGCCCCTCGGCGGCGGACGGTCACCGCGCGCCGCCGGCCGCGCGCCGGGCCTGTGATCGGAATCATGACCGGCCACGCGTTTCGGACCGGGTCACCCCGGCGTTCCGGCCGGATCCCGCCCGGTCGCGGCGGCCGGTTCCGGCTGCCGATGTTGGCACCACCGCGGATCTTTACCTAAAGTGCTCGAAGTTCGGGCGCATCACCAGCCCCCGCGCCTCCCCCTCCGGTCGAGGCGAGTGCGTGCCGAGCGGCTCGACGATACGAGCGACACCGACCCCGCCACGGGCATCCCACCGAACGCGGGGACGGCTGCGCCAACTGAGGAGCGACGAAGTGGAGCCCACCCGTTCGACCCGCGTCGCGGACCACGCGGACTTCTGGGCGCCTGACCCCCCGACGTGGACCTGGCGGGACCTGCTGGCCTGGCGCCCCGCAGGACCGGCCGCCGGCCATCGAGGCCACCGCGGGCGCCGCGCCGGCGGCGCGGCGATGGCGGCCGTGCTGGCCGCCGCGTGCGTGTTCGCCCCCGCCCGGCCGGACACGGCCGCGGCCGCCCCGGGCGCGCCCATGGCTCCCGCCGAGAACCTGGACGACCTGCTCTCCCGCGCCGAGGCGCTCGGCGACGAGTACAACGGCGAACTGCGCGACATGGAGGCCGTGATCGCCGACGCCGAGAAGGCCGAGGAACGCGCCGACCGTACCCGGCAGGAGGTGGAGGCGGCCCGGGAGCAGGTGCAGCAGCTCGCGGTCGCCAGCTACCAGACCGGCGGCCTGGAACCGGCGCTGACGCTCTTCGTGGAGGAGGAGCCGCAGGACATCATCGACCGCGCCATGCTGGTCGACCACCTGGCCGCCGGGAACAACGACCGGATCGAGCAGCTGCAGCAGGCGATCGCGCGGGACGACAAGGCGCAGGAGAGCGCCCAGGAGAAGGTCGAGCAGGTCCAGGAGGACCTTGAGGAGCTGGAGGGGCAGCGCGAGGAGGTCCAGGCGCTGATCGCGGACTACCCGGTGCAGGAGATGGGCGGCCCGGACAACCTCACGCCGCGCACCCGGCAGATGCGGGAGCTCATCGTCGAGGAGTTCGGCGAGAACCGCGACGACGGTGGAGTCGGCTGCTACCGGCCCGACGGCGGCTGGGTCGTGGGCGAGCACCCGCTCGGGCGGGCCTGCGACTTCATGGTCAATCCCAACGGCCAGATGCCCACCCAGGAACAGATGGAGCACGGGTACGCGATCGCGGAGTGGGCGCAGGAGAACGCCGAGCGCCTCGGGATCATGTACATCATCTACCGGCAGCGCATCTGGGACATCCGGCGCGGCGATGAGGGATGGCGGCAGATGTCCGACCGCGGCAGCATCACCGAGAACCACTACGACCACGTCCACATCTCGATGTTCTGAGCCCTCCGCGCCCGCCGGGGCCGCCGGAGCACCGCCGGGCCGCGGCCGGTTGTGGCCGCGTGGGCGGTCCCACTACGCTTCGGTCGTCCCCGCGGCGAGCGGCGCCGCCGGGAGCGGCCACCAACGGCACGGTCCCGGCACGAAACGGTGACAATCCCGTATGTTCGGCCGCGTTCCGCGCCCATTCGGCTGCCGAGGGCTCGGCCACTCCGGTTAGGATTCCAGCACCGCGCTCCTCGGTCGCGGACCGGCCGGGGACGCCCCCAGAGGTCTTCCGCCCGCCGGCGGCCAATCACCGAGCGCAACGCCGTGGGCCCGTGCCCGCCTCCGCGCGGTGAGCGGCCCGGCGGACCCGGTGATCGCCGGGGACGAGCGCGGTCGACGGCACCCCCGGAGCGTCCGAACGCCCCAGGGGGATCGAGTCGGCGACGGCACGCGGGACGGGCCGGACGGCGAACGGGATGGAACCACAAACGCGCCGACGCGCGTCCGACCACTGAGACACGCAGCTGGCGCGAGGGGAGTCATGAGCGACAACGGACCCTACACACAGCCACCGCAGTACCCGCAGGGCGGTGAGGGCAACCCGGGAGGGCAGCCGCCGTCGCCCTACGGTGGTGGATACGGCCAGCCGGGCCCGGGACAGGGCGCGCCCGGCGCCGGCCAGCCGCAGTACCCGAGCGGGCCGTACCAGAACCCCTATGGCGGCGAGTCCGGCACCGGGGGGCAGGCGCCGTACCCCGGCAACCCCTACGGCGGCCAGCCGGGACCGGGCGGTCCGCAGTTCCAGGCGCCCCAGGAACAGCAGATGTTCCAGGGTGGCCAGCCGCCCTACGGCCCGGGCGGCCCGGCGGGTCCGGGCGGGGAGATGCCGGCCTATCCGGCGGCCCCGCGCAAGAGCAACGCCGGCCTGTGGGTCGTGATCGCGGGCGGCGGCGTCATCCTCGTCCTCGTCATCGCGGTGGTGGTGATGCTGCTGCGCGGCGGCGGTGAGGAGACCCCGCCGCCGGTCGCCGACGACGGGTCCCAGCAGCAGGACCAGACCGGCGGCCAGGGCCAGAGCAACGAGGGTACCGACCAGGCCAACGGCGAGCCGCCGTACACGCTGCCCGAGGACCCCTGCACCGCCCTCAGCGAGGAGACGATCAGCGAGCTGGGGCTGACCGACCCCAGCCGCAGCTCCGACGACACCCGCGCCTACTGCACGTGGTCGGTCGAGGACGGCAACAGCTACGGCACCCTCAGCGTCAGCTACGACTACCCCTACGGCGGCTCGGACTCGGTCGAGAGCGCCCAGGAGCTGTTCCAGTCGAACGTGGAGTACGCGACCGACGAGAGCAGCGAGTTCATCGACACCGAGGTCCACGAGAACCAGGACATGAACCTGGGGGACGAGAGCAAGCTGATCTTCGCGACCGAGTCGACCGTCGCGAACTACTCGGTCGGCACGCTGCTCATTCGTGAGGCCAACATCAACATCAGCATCCAGTACCGGATGAGCCCGGACCTGCTGGAGGAGGACGCGCCGGCTCCGCTGGAGTTCTCCGACGTCGAGGAGCTGCTGCCCAGCCTCGGCCGGCAGTCGCTGAACATCGTGGGAAGCTGACCGGCGGCCACCGCCTCCCTCCCCTCCGAGGCGGCGCCGGCCGGCGGTGCGCATGAGACGGGGGCGTACGGATGTCCGTACGCCCCCGTTTCGCGGCTACCGGTCCGGCGCGGCTACCGGCCCGCGTCCAGCTCGGCCCTGATCCGCCGGGCGGCCTCGACCATGTTGCGCAGCGCCGGCTCCACTTCGGCGTACCCTCGGGTCTTCAGGCCGCAGTCGGGGTTGACCCACAGCCGCTCGGGAGGCACGGCCCGCAATGCGGCGCGCAGGCCGGATTCGATCTCGGCCACCGACGGCACCCGGGGCGCGTGGATGTCGTACACGCCCGGCCCGATGCCGCGCGCGTAGCCGGCGGCGGCGAGGTCGTCGACCAGTTCCATCCGCGAGCGCGCCGCCTCGACGCTGGTGACGTCGGCGTCCAGCGCCTCGATCGCGCCGACGATGTCGCCGAACTCCGAGTAGCACATGTGCGAGTGGATCCGGGTACTCGGTGCCGCCCCGGACGTGGCCAGCCGGAACGCGCCGACCGCCCACGCCAGGTACTCGGCGCGCCGCTCCGCCCGCAGCGGCAGCAGCTCGCGCAGCGCCGCCTCGTCGACCTGGACGTGCCGGATGCCGGCCCGTTCCAGGTCGGCGATCTCGTCCCGCAGGGCCAGCGCCACCTGGCGGGCGGTCTCGGCGAGCGGCTGGTCGTCGCGGACGAACGACCAGGCGAGCATGGTGACGGGGCCGGTGAGCATGCCCTTGACCGGCTTGCCGGTGCGGGACTGGGCGTAGGTGATCCAGTCCACGGTCATGGGCGCGGGGCGGTGCACGTCGCCGTACAGGATCGGCGGCCGGACGCAGCGGGACCCGTAGGACTGCACCCAGCCGGCGCGGGTCACGGCGTAGCCGTCGAGCTGTTCGGCGAAGTACTGCACCATGTCGTTGCGCTCGGGTTCGCCGTGCACGAGGACGTCGAGGCCGATGTCCTCCTGCAGCGCGATGACCCGGTCGATCTCGGCGCGCATCCGCCGCTCGTACTCGGCCTGGTCTATGCGCCCGGCCCGCAGGTCGGCGCGGGCGCGGCGCACGTCGTCGGTCTGCGGGAACGAGCCGATCGTGGTGGTGGGCAGCGGCGGCAGGGCGCCGGTGTCCGGGGCGGCGATCCGCCGCCGGGCCGGCTCGGGGCCGAGCGCGTCCAGCCGGGCGCGGACCCGCTGGTCGCGGAAGGCGGCCGGGGTGCGTTCGGCGGTGGCGGCGCGGGCGCGCGCCAGTTCCCCGGCGACCGCGTCGTGGCCGCCGGAGAGCGCCCGCCCGAGCAGCACGACCTCGTCGACCTTCTGCCGGGCGAACGCGAGCCGGTCGCGCAGCAGCGGGTCGAGGCCGGTCTCGGCGGCCAGGTCGATCGGGACGTGCAGTAGCGAGCAGGAGGTGCTGACGACGAGTTCGTCGGCCAGGCCGAGCAGCGAGCCGAGCGTGGACAGCGCGGCCGGGATGTCGGTCCGCCACACGTTCCGGCCGTCGACCACGCCCGCGGCCAGCGTCTTGCCGGGCAGCCCGGACACGGCCGCGAGTTCGGTGACCGACTCCGGGCCGCTGACCAGGTCCAGGCCGACGCCGTCGATGCGGCTGCCGCGCAGGATGTCCAGCGCCTGGCGCCCGACGGAACCGAAGTAGGTCGAGACGAGCAGCCGCGGGCGCTCGGTGAGGTCGCCGAGTCGCGTCACGATCCGCCGCAGCGCCTCGGGCTCGGCCCGGCCCGCGTCGGTGGCGAGGATGGGTTCGTCCAGCTGGACCCACCGGGCGCCGGCGCGGGAGAGCGCGCCCAGGAGTTCGGCGTAGCCCGCGAGGAGGTCGTCGAGCAGGTCCAGGGGACGCCAGCCCTCGGGGGCGCCGTCGGCCGCTTTGGCGAGCAGCAGGAAGGTGAGCGGGCCGAGCAGGACCGGCCGCGTCTCGATGCCGAGCCCCCGGGCCTGGGTGTACTCCGAGAGCGGTTTGCCGCCGGCCAGGTGGAGCCGGGTATCGGGGCCGAGTTCGGGGACCAGGTAGTGGTAGTTGGTGTCGAACCACTTGGTCATCTCCAGCGGCGGCGCGTCGGGCACACCGCGCGCCATGGCGAAGTAGTGCCGGAGTTCCGCCTCCCGGCCGGTCCGCCCGTCGCCGCCGTCGGCCGGCGCGGCGAACCTCGGCGGCACGGCGCCGAAGAGCACCGCGGTGTCCAGGACGTGGTCGTAGTAGGAGAACGTGTTGGAGGGGATGTGGTCGACGCCGGCGTCGCGCAGCGTCTCCCACACGGAACGCCGGAGACGGGCGCCGACGGCGTCGAGCCGGTCGGCGTCGGCGCGTCCCGCCCAGTAGTCCTCGCAGGCGCGCTTGAGCTCGCGGTCGGGGCCGATGCGCGGGTAGCCGTGGACGGCCGTGGAAACGGTGGTCACCGGGCGCCACCGCCCCGGGTGCCGTGGTCGGCCCGAGCGGCCGTGGAGCGGATCATGGTCGGCACAGCTTCTCTCTCCCTCGTCGAACAAGCCGGAGTCCGGGCACGAGGGTTGCCGAGGACGGCGTGGCCTGCCGTCGCGCGGCGCCCGCCGTCGCCCGTGCCCTCCCTCGGGGCCGCGGACCACCGCGGGCGCCGGACGCGTCCGCGGGCGGTGGCAGGTCTTCGGACTCGTGGGCGCGGCGGGGCGGCGCTCGCCGTCCCGTCTCCTACCGGCCGTCGCTTCCCGGGCGCCCTGGTGGGCGCCCAGTGCTGGGTGACGGCTCTCGTTCCCACTCACCGCTGCGGGGCAGTCCCGGATTCGCACCGGGTTCCCTCTTACGACACATGCCGCATCTCGCGACACATGAACCAACCGCGAGTGGGAGTATAGGACCGGCCTGTCGCGGACGTCCTGAAGTGCCGGTCGAAGCCGCGTGCGGATTCGGGGGAATCGGGGGCTCGGCGGCGCGGTTCCGGCGTCCGCCGTTCGCGGCCGTGTCCTGCGGAGACGGGTGGAGAACCCCCTGCGGACCCGGTGTTCACCGAACGCCCGGCACATCCGCATGCCGCCATAAGTCCGTTTTATGGGGAGTGGTAGTGCTTTGACGGATTGTCACCTGTGTGACGTTTCTTGAGGCCGTTATTACGCTATGGAGTTAACTCGTGACTGTTTGCAACCTAATCTCGTTCAAGGGTGGTTGTGACGATTGCGTCTCGTTTGCCGGTACATCCGACCCGAACGCGCCACCTTTCATGTCAAACAGCCGCAATCGAGCACGGACACCCACGAGTGCGAAAGACGTCCTGTCCCTTGAGAGACCCTGGTGAGATCGACATGGCATCCCGCAGACCCGACGCCTCCGGCTTCGCCGCGCCGGGTCTTCCGCTCGCCGGAAGACTCCTGGCCGCGGTGGCCGCGGTCGTCCTGCTGGCCGCCGGGTGCGCGGCGGGGGGCGACCGGGCCGAGCACGCCGGAAGCGAGCAGGAGGACCCACGGCCCAGACCCGAGGGCGAACCGGACCAGCTGACCGTGGTCGACCCGGCGCTGGTGCAGGACCTCGGCGAGCAACGAACGACGGAGAACGACCCCGTCCGCGTCGAGGTGAGTTATCCCACGGTTCCCAACGCCGACCCGTTCACCGAACGGCTCGCCGAGATCGCCGAGCAGGAGGTCGAAGACTTCGCCGCCGCCAACCCGGGCGCGAAGGGCATCTCGATCAGCGGAGCGCTCACCGCCGCGGCGGACGACGTGGTCGGCGTCCGGTTCACCCAGGAGGAGAAGGACTCCGAGGGACCGCGTGCCGGTTATGCCACGTACTGGTACGACGCGCTGAGCGGGCGCACCGCCTTCTCCACCGAGCTCCTGGCCGGGCAGGCCGAGCTGGCGGAGCTGAACACCACCGTTCGAGAGGCCCTGAAGGGCGACGACGATGTCGCTCCCGCGTCACTGCAGCCGATCCTGCGGGTGTACGACTCCATGGGCTTCAACCCCGCCGGCGACCTCGTGGTCGAGTTCGACGCCGGTCAGGTGGCACCGGTGAAATCCGGGCGGATCGTCGCGGTGGTGCCGCGCGAGCAGGCGGACCCGCTGCTCTCCGACTTCGGCCGCCGGGCGCAGGCCGCCGCCACGGTGGTCGAGACCGGCTTCGCCCTCGCCGCGCCGCCGGCACCGGACGACATCCCGGCACCGGAGGCGGTGCCGGGCGTCATACCGGCCTCCGACGATTCGGTGGACTGCTCCAAGCCCGAGTCCAAGTGCCTCGCCCTCACCTTCGACGACGGTCCGGGCGCCCGCACCGCGGAACTGCTCGACGTGCTGCGCGAGAACGATGTGCGCGCGACGTTCTTCCTCACCGGCGGCCCGATCCGCGAGTACGGTCCGATGGTGCGCCGCGAGTACGCCGAGGGCCACGAACTCGCCAACCACACCGTGCACCATCCCGACCTCGCCGCCGCGTCCGCGCAGCAGATCGCCAGCGAGCTGGGCGCCGTCAACGCGCTGATCCGGCGCGAGACCGGTTTCCGGCCGGTCCTGATGCGCCCGCCCTACGGATCCACCAGCGAGGGGGTCCGCACCGTCAGCGGCGAGCACGGCCTCGCCGAAATCCTGTGGAGCGTCGACACCAACGACTGGAAGGACCGCAAGGCGCAGATCGTCGCGGACCGGGCGGTCAAGCACGCCGAGCCGGGGGCGATCATCCTCATGCACGACATCCACTCGACGACGATCGACGCGGTTCCCGACATCATCCGGCGGCTCCGGGAGAAGGGCTACACCCTTGTCACGGTCAGCCAGCTGCTCGGCGCGACGGAGCCCGGGCAGAGCTACCGGCACGCCCACCCGGAGGAGGAGGCCGCGGCCGAGGCGCGCGGGGGCGCCACGCCGTCGCCCGACCCGTCGGCGGCCGCAGGCAACTGACCTGCGGCCCCGCCCGCCGTGGTGTGGCGAAGACGACCTTGCCGGGGACGGCCCGGATTCGGGACCGTCCCCGCAACCCGCGTAGGGTGGGGCGGCGTGGGTGGTAGTACTGACGGCGCTGGCTGGCGGGCGTTCCGGTCACGCCGGGCCCTGGTGGTGATGGGCGTCACCGGCACCGGAGCGGCGAACGTGGCCCGCCTGGTCGCGCGGTCGCTCGCCGCCGCCTACCTGGAGGACGCGGCCGATCCCACGGGCGCCGGCCACGGGGCGCGGATCAGCCGGATCGCCGACTGGCTCGCCGACCAGCGCAGCGGCGGAACGCCCGTCGTCCTGGTCTGCCCCGCCCTGGCCCGCGCCCAGCGCGACGTGCTGCGCCGCGGCGACCCGGGGCTGTACGTGGTGCACCTCTCGGCCGGACGGGAGCTGCTGTCCCGCCGGATCCGGGAGCGGCCCGGGACCGCCCGCGCCTCCCGGCTGCTGGAGTCCCAGCTCGCCCGGCTGGAGCCGCTGCACGACGACGAGGCGGGGGTCGTCATCGACGCCGGCGCCACGCCCACTGAGCTGCTGCGGCGCATCCTGGTGATGGTGGCGTCGCCCGCGCCGCCGGGGATACCCTCCCATCGGGACTCAAACCACCGGGCGGTGTCCTGAACCGGCCCGCTTGTCTCCCCGCACGGCGGGAATCCGGCCAGTGCCGGCACATCGACCCCAGCCGACGGCGCCCCGCCGGCACGACTCACGGATTTGCGAAGGGACGGACCGATGTCCGTGGCGTACGCCCGCGACTACGCGTGGCTGCAGGAAGCCCAGCCCGATCTGGCCGAGGCGTACTGCCTGTCCTATGTCCGCGGTCTCAGCAAGACGGAGGCACTGCGGCGCCTCGGCGCCGACGATCGGGACATGCGCTGCCTGCCGATCGCCGAAGCGGTCGAGGCGGACCTGTGCTCGCAGTTCGCTCCCCCGTGCACCGCCCACGTGCTCAGCCTGGCCGGCTGGGCGCTGGTGATCGAACCGACCGGCTGCCGTGCCGCGCGCCCCGACGTGTACCGCACACTGTCGGCCGAAACCGAGATGGTGTCGGTGCGCGTCGTGATGGAGCACCGCTACGAGTTCCGCTGGGTGATCGACGGCGTCCTGCAGACCTGCTTCGACGCCCGCTCCCCCGAGATCCGCCGCGGCACCCGCCCGGACGCCCTCGTCGAGCACATGACGGCCGTCGGCGTGCTGCCCGCGCCCCCGGAGCCCGGCGACGGCCCCGAGCCGGGAGCGGCCGTCCTGGCCATCGCGGACCGCGTCACGGGCGTCCGGGTCCGCCCGGCGCACCTGACGGGCCCACTGCTGGGCGCGGAGCTGGACCGCGCGGTGCCGCTCGCGACGCGCTGAGCGGCCGCAGGCGGGACCGCGAGCCCGCCGCGATTCCCGGCCGGGCGGCACTCCCGCCGCGCACCGGAACGAGCGTCCCCCTACCTTGACGGGAGTTCGCCGAACCGGCCGCGGGCATGGCGAAGGGCGCCCACGGCCGGCGTGCTGATGACCGGCCGGTACGCCCTTCGCGCCGCGCTCCCGTATGGTCCGGACCGCCATGTCCCGCCTTCGGCCCGGCCGGTGCGAACACGCGGACCCGAACGCCGGTTGTCGCGTCCGGTCCGCAGCTCACCGCCACCGTGTGCGACCGGCCCGGCCGTTCCGACGTGGCACGAGAAGCCGCGGCTGCTGAACGCCCCGACGCGCCGTGCGGCCTCCCCATGACGGTGAACCGCTCCGGCCCGGGCGAGACCGCCGGGCACGGCGCGGACACCTCCCACCGCTCCTTCTGCCGGACCGCCCGGCTCGCGCTCACCACCACGGAGAGCGCCGCATGCGCGGTCTCTCCGGCTCGCCGCAACCTGCCGAAACGAACTCGGCGAACGGCGCACCTGCTCCGCACGCGGCCGTGCGCGCCGCGACCGCTCCCCATTGGCTGCGGCAACGGCTCCGCCGGGACCGGAGTGGAGAGGGCCACGGCAGCCCGGAGCACACGCTCATGCGCCCGGCCCGCCGCGAACCGGCGGCCACCGACCGGCCACCGGTGCACCGCAAATGGCCTGCAGCTCCCGCGTGATCCGCTCCTACCTGCGCAGGCACAGGATCAAGGCGACCATCCCCGAGCCCGCCGACCGGATCGCCGCCCGCAAGCGCAAGGGAAGCCGCGGCGGCCGCCCGCCTGCCTTCGACAAGGCCGATTACCGCCACCGCAACACGGTGGAACGCGGGATCAACCAGCTCAAGCGTGACCGGGCGGTCGCGACCCGCTACGACAAGCTCGCCTCAAGCTACGAGGCCACCGCCCTGATCGCGGTCATCGACGAATGGCTCCGACTTCCCAGACACGCCCTAGCCGACGGGTCCGTTCGCTTCCCCCGTCACCGACAGCAGCAAGTCGACCAGCCGCTCCGCCGCGTCGGGTCTGCCGTGGGCGCGCGCCCGGTCGGCCATGGCCTCGCGGCGGGCCGGGTCCGTCAGGAGCGGGGTGACCGCCGCGCGCAGGGTGTCGGGGGTCACCTCGTCCACGAGCGCGACCGCGGCCCCGGTCTCCTGCAGGTGGCGGGCGTTGTGGGCCTGCTCGTTGCCGGCCGAAGAGGCGAGCGGGATCAGGACGGACGCCTTGCCCAGGGCGGTCAGCTCGGCGATGGTTCCGGCGCCGCTGCGGGAGATGACCACGTCGGCCAGTGCCAGCACATGGGGCAGTTCGCCGCCGACGAACCCGGTCACGTGGTAGCGGCCGGCGATGTCGGCCGGCAGGGACGCGGCCCGCTCGCGCAGGGCGGCCACGTTCGCCTCGCCGCACTGGTGGACGACGTTGGCGTGGCCGAGCAGCCACGGCAGGATCGCCCCGACCGTCTCGTTGATCTGCACCGCGCCCTGTGCGCCGCCGGTGACGTAGACGGTGGGCAGCGCCGGATCGTGGCCGTGGAAGCCCAGCGCGTGGACGGCCTTCTCCGCCACGCCCGTCCGCACCTCCGGGCGCACCGGGTTTCCGGTCACCACCGCCGACGAGCGGGCGGACTCCGGCAGCAGCGGCACGGTGGAGTCCGAGGACACCGCGACCCGCGCCGCGGCCCGCGCGAGCACCCGGTTGGCCAGGCCCAGGCGGACCGTCTGCTCGTGCACCACCAGCGGGCGGCCGCACAGCCACGCGGCCACGCCCACCGGGACCGCGACGTAGCCGCCGGTCGCCAGCACCACGTCCGGCCGGAAGTCCGACACCAGCTCCCGCGCCTGGAGCACGCCGCGCGGCACGTTGGTCATGTCGCGCACGTTCTCGGGCGTGAGCATCTTGACGGGGTTCTTCGCGCGGCGGATCTTGCCGGTCGCGACGGCGGAGAAGGCGATCCCCTCGCTCGCGGCGACGCGCGACTCCAGGCTCCCGGCCGCGCCCACCCAGAGCACGTCGAGCGGCTGCCCACGCGCCGCGAGCCGCGCCCACAGCGTCCGTACGGCGGTGAGGGCGGGGTAGGTGTGGCCGCCCGTTCCGCCGCCCGTCACGATCAGGCGGAAGGCCCGCTCGGCCGCCGCAGGGTCGAGGTCGTTCACAGGCTCCCCATCAGACGAAGGGCGGACGTTCCGCCGCGATGGTAGTCCTTCCGGTACCGCCGGATGGCCACTTTCGCCACAATTAACCCACTTGTCCCATGAGTCCCATCAACAGCACCGCGCGGCCCGCGCCCCAAGCGGGACCCACCTGCGGTCGCGGGTGCGCGGGCCGACGCCCGGCGGTCAGGACGCCGCGCGGTCCTCGGCGACGGCGCTGCCCACCGCGTCGGTGACCGACGCGTATCCGGCGGCGCGGGCGAGGCGGGCGATGCCCCGGTGCATGCGGCGCGGCCAGAGCGGACCGCCGTAGACGAGACCGGTGTATCCCTGCACCAGCGTGGCGCCGGCCCGAATGCGCTCCCAGGCGTCCTCCGGCGTCTCGATTCCGCCGACGGCGACCAGCACCAGGCGGTCGCCCACCCGGGCGCGCAGCCGGGTGAGGACCTCCAGGGCACGGGCCTTCAGCGGTGCGCCGGACAGACCGCCCGCACCGGCCGCGGCCACCTCCTCGGGCGGGGTGACCAGGCCCTCGCGGGCGATGGTGGTGTTCGTCGCGATGATGCCGTGCAGCCCGAGCTCCAGGGCGAGGTCGGCGACGGCGTCGACGTCGGTGTCGGCCAGGTCCGGGGCGATCTTCACCAGCAGCGGCAGGTCCGGACGCCCGGCCTCGTCCAGGGCGGCGCGCACGGCGGTCAGCAGCGGGCGCAGGTGGTGCACGGCCTGCAGGTCGCGCAGGCCGGGAGTATTGGGCGAGCTGACGTTGACGGCCACGTAGTCGGCGACGTCGGCGAGCCGGCGGGCGCTGGCGACGTAGTCCTCGACCGCCTGCTCCTCCGGGACCGCCTTGGTCTTGCCGATGTTGGCGCCGACGACCACGGGCGGGCCGGACCGGCGGCGCCGGCCCCGGGCACGCAGCCGCTCGGCCACGACCGCGGAGCCCTCGTTGTTGAAGCCCATCCGGTTGACGATGGCACGGTCGGCCGTCAGCCGGAACAGCCGCGGGCGGGGGTTGCCGGGCTGCGGCCGTCCGGTAACGGTGCCGATCTCGACGTGGCCGAAGCCCAGGGCCGCGAGGCCGTCCACGAGACGCGCGTTCTTGTCGAACCCGGCGGCCATGCCGAGCGGACCCGCGAACTCGCGGCCGAGCGCGCGCACCCGCAGCTCCGGCTCCCGTGCGCCGAGCAGCCGCGACATGACGGACGCCACACCGGGGACCGCCGTGGCGCCGCGCAGCGCGGCGGCGCTCAGGCCGTGGACGCGCTCGGCGTCGGTGTGCCGCAGAACGGCGTGGAACAGCATCTGGTAGAGCACGGGGCCCGCCGTCCCGGTCATCCCTCCGCCCCGCGATCGCGCTCGGCGAGGAAGCGTTCGAGTTCGGCGCCGAGTTCCTCGGCGGTGGGCAGGGCCGACTCGTCGGCGGCCAGCAGGGGGTCGCCGGCCGGGTTGCCGTGCGAGGCCATGAACTCGTCGTACTGCTGCTCCAGGTTGCGCACGACCCGCTGCACCTCCTCGGACGCCTCGACCTGCTGCTCGATCTCGGTGTCGGTGGCCTGGGCGGCGTCCTCCAGGGGGTGGGTGGACAGCGCGAGCCCGGTGGCCCCGGAGACGAACTCCAGCGCGGTCATGGCGGCGCGCGGGTACTCGGACTGGGCGAGGTAGCTGGGCACGTGCACCGCGAAGCCGATGAAGTCGTGCCCGGCCTGGCCGAGCCGGTACTCCAGCAGATTGACCGCGCTGCCCGGCACCTGGAGTTCGCCGGTCCACGGGGTGTGGTCGGAGATGAGGTCGGTGTTGGTGGCGTGCGCCGTCACCGTGGCCGGACGGGTGTGCGGCACCGCCATGGGGATGCCGTGGAACGCGACCGTGAGGCTCACCGAGAAGCGGTCGATGAGCTGGCGCACGGCGGCGGCGAACAGCTCCCACTCGCGGTCCGGCTCCAGGCCGGCCAGGAGCAGGTAGGGGGTGTCCTCGGCGTCGTGGAGGAGGTGCAGGGTCAGGGCGGGGTCGGCGTAGCCGCTCCAGCTCCGTCCGTCGAAGGTCATGACCGGGCGCCGGGACCGGTAGTCGAGCAGCCGGTCGATGTCGAAGACGGCCACCTCGGTCGCGTCGCCACCGGCGAGGAGGCTCTGGACCGCCTGCCGACCCGCGGCGCCGGCGTCGATGTACCCGTCCAGGTTGACCAGCAGGACGGCCCCGGAGATGTCCGGGACATCAGGGCGCAACTCGTAGAGATCTGCGGGATCTCGCACCTGGAAGGCTCTCCATTCTCACGCGGAGCGATCTCGGGGGCGGCTCGCCGGCCGGAGGGCGGCTCGACGTCCACGGACGCGGCGGGGCGTCCGCCTCGCCCGGAATTCACCCTCAAGAATACCGACCTGCACCGACCCGCCCGCATGGGCGACGTTTCGGCCGCCGACCGGGGTTCTCCGCCGGACCGCCGACGGACGCCGGGGCGCGGGCGCGCGGAGGGCGCGGCTCACTGACGGCGCGTGCCGAACGCCGCCCGGCGGACGCGGGTGGATCGTTGAGCGCTGCGCACGCCGGGCGCGCGTGCCGCCGACCGCGCGCCGCCGGAGCGCGTCCTTCGACGAAGAGAGCGCCCATGCGTACGGGTGCCTCGCCGTGGGCGGGCGCACGTGCCGTGTCCGCGTCCTCGCCGTTCACCGCCCTCGCTGGGCTCCCCCTGGAACCAGCCGCCCGGGCCGCCGGAGCCGCACCCGCCCGCGTCCACCGTCAGTCGCCGTCGGCGGCGGGCCGGGCGGTCCGCCGCAGTACGCGCAGGGTGCGCAGCCGGTTGAGGGCCGCGGCGACCTCGAACCGGCGGGGCAGCGCGTAGTCGCCGGCGTGGCCGCGGCCGATGGCGGTGACCCCGGACTCGGCCACCCGGGCGTCCAGCGCGTCGAGCGCGTCGGCCAGCGTGCGCTCCCCGTCGAGCAGGCCCTCTTCGGCGAGGGTGCGCAGGGCGAGGCCGACGCCGATGACCTGGCTGGGGTCGACGAGCTGGACGAGGCCGCGGACGTCGATGTCGGAGGAGCCGAACGTGAGCACGTCCATATCGCGGCGCTTGACCCGGGGGCGGCCGCGGTCGTGGGCGTCGACCGACCGAGGGTCGACCACGCGGGGAGTGGGCATCCGGAACTCGGCGTCGGTACGGTCGGCGGCCAGCTTCCGGGCGCCGTCGGTGACGTCGTAGGGCCGGTACTCGTCCAGCATGACGACCTGGTCGGCGACATCGAAGTAGTCGCCGCTGCCGCCCATGACCAGCACCGTGGAGACCCCGAACCGCCGGTGCAGCGGACGGACCAGGTCGACGAACGGGGTGAGCGGCTCTCTGTCGCCGTGCACGAGGGCCTGCATCCGCGCGTCGCGGATCATCAGGTTGGTGGCCGTGGTGTCCTCGTCCACGAGCAGGGTGCCGGCGCCCGCCTCCAGGGCCTCGGCGATGTTGGCGGCCTGCGAGGTGGAACCCGAGGCGTTCTCGGTACGGAAGTCAACGGTGTCGGCGCCGGTGGGCAGGTTGCGGACGAACGCGCTGACGTCGGTGCGCTCCACCCTGCGGCCTTCCTCGGCGCGGATCTTCACCGCGTCGGCTCGGGTGACCACGAACTCGCGGCCATCGCCGGGCACGTGGTCGTACACCCCGCGCTCCAGCGCGTGCAGCAGGGTGGACTTGCCGTGGAATCCGCCGCCGACGATGAGCGTGATGCCCTCGGGAACGCCCAGCCCGCTGATCTCGCCGCTGTGCGGCAGCTTGACCGTGACGCGCAGGCTCTCGGGCGACCGGAACGGCACCGCGTCGCCGATCATGGGCAGGTCGCTGACGCCGCTGCGGCGCGGCAGCATCGAGGCATCGGCGACGAAGGCCACCAGGCCGAGCTCGGGCAGCCGGTCGCGCAGCGCGACGGCGTCCTCGACGGTGTCGGCGAACGCGGTGGCCTCGGCGGTGTCCAGGGCGGGCCAGGGCAGCGCCGCCACGAGGCCGGGCAGCCGCTCGCACAGCTCGTGCTCGGCGGCGCGCGCGTCGATGCGGCGGCCGTGGCCGGGCAGGTCGATGCCCAGGCGCAGTTCCACCGCGCCCTCGGCGATCCGGCAGGAGGCGCGTTCGATGACCTCCTGCCCGCCGGCGTCGATGCGCAGCCGCGAGCCCCGCAGCACCCGGTGGGCGTGCCGTGCGAGGTAGTCGGCGGTGGCGCGGCGCCGGACCGGGGTGCGCCAGGCGTCCCCGGGAAGCTCGGCGACGCGGGCGGGAACGCGCACCTCGATGCGGGAGGGCGGCGCGAACGGATCGGCCTGGACCCGCCGCACGGTCAGCGTGAAGTCGCCGAAGTCCCAGTCGCCGACGAGCGCCTTGTACCGGCCGTAGGAGGAACCGGCCATGCGGCGCAGTTCCGCCGCCAGCCGCTCGGCATCGCGGCGCCCGGCGATCTCGGGCTGTTCACGGCGCGGCCCCCGATCGGGGCGCCCGCCTCCGTACCGCCGTCCCCGGCCGCCGTCTCCTGCCGGCATATGTGTGCCCCCTTGTGCTATCGAGCGTGTCGGTTCCCCTCTTTCCGGATGCTACGCGGCCGACCGCGCGGAACGCGGTCGTTGTCCACAGGCCGCGTTCACCTCCTCGCTCCACTCCACCGGCCCCGCAAGAGGGCCTACGGCCAGAAGCGACACCGGCTGCGCTACCTCGGCGGCTCACCGCTCCGTGCTTCCGGTCACGCTCCCCACCTCGCTCGGCTCCACCGGCCCCGCGGCAGGGGCCTACGGCCGGTGGCGGCGCCGGCTGCGCTCGCTCAGCGGCTCACCGTTCCGCACCCCCGGTCACGCTCCCCACCTCGCTCCACTCCACCGGCCCCGCAACAGGGCCTACGGCCAGAGGCGACGCCGGCTGCGCTCACTCGGCGACTCACCGCTCCGCACCCCCGGTCACGCTCCCCACCTCGCTCCACTCCACCGGCCCCGCAACAGGGCCTACGGCCAGAGGCGGCACCGGCTGCGCTCGCTCGGCGGCTCACCGTTCCGTTTCGGCGCGCGGGCGCGCCGTGACCATGGCCCGCCGGGGCGACGCGGGCTACGACGAGAGGCGTGGCCGGAAGTCGCTCCTGGGCGGATGACGGAGCCGCCGCCGCCGCGACAGCCTGGCGGGGAGCGAGCGGCCGGACGGCGACCGGCCGACCGGGACGCCGCGCGGCTGAGGAGACGGCGATGCGCCATCGAACGCCGCCTGTCCGCGACCTGCCAGTGACGGCGCTGGCCCTGACGGCGGCGGGCATCGGCCCGCAGGACCTGGACCGGCTCCCCGGCACGCCGGTGCCGTACGGGCTGTACTACGCCGTGGCGGTGACCATCGTGGTCGCCTTCGTACCGGGCCGGTGGACGGCGCTGCTCGCCACCGGGCCGGGGCTGGTCTTCCTGGTCGAGGCGGTGGCCGGCGGGTCGTGGGCGCACCCGCCGGCGAGACGCCGGTGGCGGCGCTGGGTGCCGCACTGCACCTCGCGGGAGCGACGGCGTCCGCCGTCACGGGCGTGCCGGGCACGGCGTGCGAGGTGGGACGCCACGGGACGCGCGCGGTCCGGGTGACCGCGCCGGCCGCGAAGGCGGATAACACGACGCGGGGGGTGA
The DNA here is from genome assembly GCF_042664915.1 of Marinactinospora rubrisoli. NCBI lineage: Bacteria > Bacillati > Actinomycetota > Actinomycetes > Streptosporangiales > Nocardiopsidaceae > Marinactinospora > Marinactinospora rubrisoli. Next base: position 26,980 of record NZ_JBHTBH010000013.1, on the reverse strand, counting down.
CTCCGCCGGGGTGTTCACCCACGTGTGTCCCATCGGGCCGACCACGGCCGCCGGCCTCGCGCCGTCGATGACCGCCCCTTGCCGCCACGGTCTTCCCCCCCGGGGTAGCGCTGGCGCCAGCGGCTCTTGGGAGGCGACTCATCGTGCAGGCGCCGCACCCCGGTGAAGCGGAGCCGGCGAGCCTCACTCAACGCCACCCCCGGTCCGCGACATGCCGATGGCCGCCCCGGCGCACCGAGCCGGTGGACGGCGCTGCTCGCAACGGGGACCGGGCCCGCGCGCCTGACCGAGGTGACGGCCTTCGGGACACGGCCGAAACTCCCCGCGCGGCGCCCACTGCGGCGCCGGATGCCGCGTGCACCTCGCCGGTGCCGCGACGGCCGCCGCGGCCGGCCCCGCTCAGCCCCCGGGGTAGCGGCGCCGCCAGCGGCCGTCGAGACGCGACTCGTCGTGCAGGCGCTGCGGACTGGTGAACTCGTAGACGAAGTCGTCGGCGAGCACGAGGATGGTGGCGCGCCCCTCGACCTCGAAGGCGAGTTCCGGCGGAACCGCCGGCTCGCCGTGGAGCGCGCCCAGGATGTTCCCGCAGATCGCGCCGGTGGAGTCGCTGTCGCCGGAGTGCGAGACGGCCAGGGCGAGCGCGTTCAGGAACGCGTCCGGGCCCGGTTCGGGGTGCTTGAGCGCCGCGAACACCGCGATGGCCAGCGCCTCCTCGGCGATCCAGCCGCCGCCGAGCTCCTCGACGGTCTCCGCGGTCGCCGGCCGGTCGGCGGCGGCGGCACGGGCATGGCGCAGGGCGCGGGTGGTCTCCTCGTGGTGCTCGTGGGCGGCCAGCTCGGTCATGGCGGCGTCCAGGGCCGCCTCAAGCCCGGCGCCGGCCACGAGCCGAGCGATCAGCACCGCGAGCGCGCCGGAGGCGAGTTTGCCGGTGGGGTGGCCGTGCGTGAGCCCGGCGGCGTCGGCCGCCCACTGGAAGGCCAGCCGGTCGGGCTCTGCGGGTCCGCTGTTGCGCCAGTAGGGCAGCAGGCCGAACGGGGCGCTCCGCATCACGCCGCCGCACCCTTTGGAGTCGTTGGCGGCAGCGGCGCCGAAGTGCGGCGCGTCCCGCCCCAGCGCGCCCATGCAGGTGTTGCCGGGCGCCCGGCGCGCGTACAGCCACCGCTCGTCCTGCAGCCAGCCGCCACCGCGAGCCGGCGGCCCGGCGAGGACCTGGGTGTCGTACCACCGGAAGTAGGCGTGGTGGACCGGTCCCACCGGGTTGAACCCCAGACCGCGGTCCCGGCGCACCCCGGCGCGGATGAGGCCCTCCACGGTCCACAGGGTCATCTGGGTGTCGTCGGTGATCGCGCCGTGGACTCCGCCGGTGAACTCCCGGACTCCGGCGGCGCCGAACCGCTCCCGGATGGCGGCGAGACCGGTGAACTCGACCGGGGCGCCGAGGGCGTCGCCGACCGCCCCGCCCAGCAGGCACCCGCGTACCCGCGACCGATACTCCACAAGGTCCATGAGGTCTCCATCACGTGTCGGCGGCCCGCGGTATGGCCGTACCGTACCGTCGCGCCGGACCGCGCCCGACGGCGGTCCGCCGCCGCCCTGGCCGGTCCCGGCCACACGGGCGGCGCGCACGCGTGTTCCCGGGCCGCGCGCGCCACGGCCGCGCCACGATGGGTCGGGACTCGGAGTATCGTCCCGCGCAGCCGAAGGGCGGCGTGCCGGCCGGAGCCGGGCGGTACGCGGCCGAGGGACCGTGAGGAATCGGGGGTGGATCGTGTATCTGACGCGGGCCTTCATCAATCCGCGCCGCAGGGGCGCGCCGGCCTTCCTCGACGCCCCGCAGAAGGTGCACGCGGCCGTACTCCAGGCGTTCCCCACCGACCCGCCCACGAACGGCGGCGAGGGACCGCGGGTGCTGTGGCGGCTGGACCGCGACGACCCGCGGCGGCCCGTGCTGTGGGTCGTGTCGCCGGACCGGCCGGACCTGCACCACGTGGTGGAGCCGTACGGCTGGCCGGCGGCCGGCACCCCGTTCGAGTCGCGCGAGTACAAGACGCTGCTGGACGAGCTGGCGGACGGGCAGCGCTGGGCGTTCCGCGTCACCCTGAATCCGGCCCGGGCCCGGTTCGCCGAGGAGCGGGGGCGCAGCGTGGTCGCGCCGGTCGTCGACCCCGGCGCGCAGGTGGAGTGGCTGGTCGACCGGACGCCGAAGTGGGGCTTCATCGTGCCCAGGGCCGACGGCGACGGGCCGCAGGGGCGGCCCGCGGTACTGATCCGTGACGCGCGCAAGCTCCGGTTCCGCCGCGGACGCGGGCAGCCGCCGGTGACGCTGCACACCACGATGTTCGAGGGCCTGCTGGAGGTGACCGACGCCGAGCGGCTCCGCCAGACGCTGACGAGCGGGATCGGGCGGGCGCGGGGGTACGGCTGCGGGCTGCTCAGCCTGGGCCGGGCGCGCTGAGGGGCGCGCTCGCGGGCGTTCCGGTCACCGCCGGGGCCTCGGGGCGCTCGGCCGGCCGGTCGCGGCCGACGGCCGGGGGGCCGCTGGCTGCCGGGGAGTCATGGGGGCCATGGGTGTCGTAGGCGTCCGGGGACTCACGGGGGCCGTGGGCGCGTACGGGTGTCGGGCGGTCTCCGCGCACTGCTCCCGGGTGGGCGTGGGAGTGGCGCCGTCGCCCGGGGCAGTGCCGCCGGCCGGAGTGGTCTCCGCACAGGGTTCCGTGGTGGACGGAGCCGGGCCGGTCCGGGCGGGGTCGCCGACCTCGATGGCCGGCCCGCTGGGCTCCTGCCGGGCGTTCGAACAGGCGGCGGCGCCGAACAGCGCCGAGACGCCCAGCGCGGCGCCCAAGCCGCCGCGAAGGAGTGTTCGGCGTCTCACGACGTCGTCATGCTCGGCCATCTCTTCGCACCGATCTCGTCTCGCGCGGGTGGAGGTCGCGGCGCCCGGTCCGGACGGCGACACGTTCGGCGCTGGACGCTACCACCCGGCACCACCCCGGACCGGCCCGGGCGGCGAATGCCCCCGGAAGCGGCACCGAACCGGCCGTCACCTCCCCGTGTCCGCGCCGCGTTCGCCCTCGCCCAGATGCGGTTCGTCGAGGATGAACATCGTCTGGGTGGACCGCACCTCGGGGATGCGCTGCAGGCGCTCCAGGACGAAGGTGCGCAGCGCCGAGGCGTCCGCCACCCGGACGAGCAGCAGCAGGTCCACGTCGCCCGACACCAGTGCCGCGTGGTCCACCTCGGGAATGTCACGCAGATAGTCACGGAACCGTTCCCAGGAATGCTGCTGGATCTTGACGGACACGTAGGCGGCGAGCCCGGTCCCGTACTTCTCCGGGTCGATGACCGCGGTGTACCCGCGGATCACCCCCTCGCCGTGCAACCGGTCGAGGCGCGCATAGGCGTTGGCGCGGGAGATGTGCGTCCGTTCGGCCACGGCGCGGATGGACATGCGGCCGTCGGCGCGCAGCAGCGCGATGATCCGGCGGTCCACGTCGTCGAGATCGACGACCATGTGTCTCACCTCACACCGTTCGCGTCGCGGACCGGGTGGACGTTCGGCGCGCCCTGAGCCGCCCTTGGGGCCATCTGCCCAGGTTTCGCCCGGCGCTATGGACACTATGCGGCAAATCGACACATATTCAAGACATGGAGCGCACCGAGAGCAACGGCCCCGTGACCGTTCCGGCACTTCCCTCCCTGGAGCCGATCCGGCTCGTCGACCGGCACGGCCGGCGCACCGCGGAGCCCGTGGTCCCATCCCCCGACCACGACACGCTCATGGCGCTGCTGCGCGGCATGGTCATCGGGCGGCGCTTCGACCGGCAGGCCAGCGCGCTGGCGCGACAGGGCGGCCTCGCCGTCTACCCCTCCTCCTACGGACAGGAGGCGTGCCAGGTCGCGGGCGCGCTGGCACTGGCGGAACAGGACTGGCTGTTCCCCACCTACCGCGACAGCGTCGCGCTGCTCACCCGCGGCGTCGACCCGATCGAGGTGCTGACGCTGCTGCGCGGCGACTGGCACAGCGGCTACGACCCCCGGCCGCACCGCTGCGCCCCGCAGTGCACCCCGCTGGCCAGCAACGCCTCGCACGCGGTGGGCCTCACCTACGCGGCGCGCCGCAAGGGCGAGGAGACGGCCGCGCTCGTGCTCATGGGCGACGGCGCGACCAGCGAGGGCGACGCGCATGAGGCGTACAACTTCGCCGCCGTCTGGAACGCCCCCGTGGTCTTCCTGGTGCAGAACAACGGGTGGGCCATCAGCGTCCCCGTGGAGAAGCAGACCCGGGCGCCCACGCTCGCGCACAAGGCCGTCGGGTACGGCATGCCCGGCTACCACGTGGACGGCAATGACGCCGCCGCCGTGTACGCGGTGGTCTCCCGCGCGCTGGCCGAGGCGCGGTCCGGTGGCGGGCCGGTGCTCATCGAGGCGCGGACCTACCGGCTCGACCCGCACACCAACTCCGACGCCCCGCAGCGTTACCGCCGGGACGCCGAGGTGGCGTACTGGCGGGACCGCGACCCCGTCAGCCGGCTGGAGGCGCTGCTGCGCGCCGAAGGCGCGGCCGGCGACGCGGACCTGGCCCGCTTCGCCGACGAGGCCGAGCGGGTCGCCGCCGACGTCCGCAAGCGGCTCGCCGAGGCGGACGACCCGGACCCCGAGGACCTGTTCGCGCACGTCTACGCGAGCATCCCGCCCTCACTCGCCCACCAGCGCGCCGACCTGCGCGACGAACTCCGGGAGGGCTGAGGCCATGACCGAGATGTCCATGGCGCGGGCGCTCAACCTCGCGCTGCGGGACGCGCTCGCCGAAGACCCCGACGTCGTCGTCTACGGCGAGGACGTCGGCCCGCTCGGCGGCGTCTTCCGGGTGACGGACGGCCTGACCGCCGAGTTCGGCGAGGACCGCTGCTTCGACTCCCCGCTCGCCGAGTCCGGGATCGTGGGCACCGCCATCGGCATGGCCATGCGCGGCCTGCGCCCGGTGGTCGAGATGCAGTTCGACGCCTTCGGCTACCCCGCCTTCCAGCAGGTGGTCTCACACGTGGCCAAGACCCGCAACCGGACCCGGGGCCGACTGGAGCTGCCGCTGGTCGTTCGCATCCCCTACGGCGGCGGGATCGGCGGCGTCGAGCACCACAGCGACTCCTCCGAGGCCTACTACGCGCACACCCCCGGCCTGCAGGTCGTCACCCCGGCCACTCCGGCCGACGCCTACTCGATGCTGCGCGAGGCGATCGCCTGCCCCGACCCGGTGATCTTCCTGGAGCCCAAGCGCCGTTACTGGAGCAAGGCCGAGGTCGGCACCCCGGTGCGCACCGAGCCCATGGACCGCGCGGTGGTGCGCCGTCCCGGAGCCGACGTGACGCTGATCGCCTACGGCCCGACGGTGCAGACCGCGCTGGACGCCGCCGACGCCGCGCGCGAGGAGGGCTGGGACGTGGAGGTCGTCGACCTGCGCAGCCTCGCCCCGTTCGACGACGCCACCGTCACCGCCTCCGTGCTGAAGACCGGGCGCGCGGTGGTCACCCACGAGGCCGCGACGTTCGCCGGCTACGGCGCGGAGGTGGCGGCCCGGGTCACCGAGCACTGCTTCCACTACCTGGAGGCACCGGTGCTGCGGGTCGGCGGGTTCGACATCCCCTACCCGCCGCCGAAGCTGGAGCATCTGCACCTGCCCGGCGTGGACCGGCTGCTGGACGCCATCAGCCGCCTGCAGTGGGAGGCCGAGTGGGTGCCGCCCACCGGCACCCGAGCGCCGGGGGCGGCCGAGGGCACGCTTCGGCAGCGGACGGGGGTCGGCTCGTGACCGGCCCGTCCGCCGTGCGGGAGTTCCCGCTGCCCGACCTGGGCGAGGGGCTGACCGAAGCGGAGGTGCTCACCTGGCTGGTCGCCGTGGGCGACACCGTGCACGTGGACCAGCCGGTGGCGGAGGTGGAGACCGCCAAGGCGGTGGTCGAGGTTCCCTGCCCCTTCCATGGCACCGTGACCGCGCTGCACGGCGCCCCTGGCGAGACCGTCGCCGTCGGCGCGCCGCTGATCAGTGTCGACACCGCGCCCGCGCGGCCGGCCACGGGGTTCGCCGAGCCGGGCGTGGCGGTGCCGGAGGCCCGCGGTTCGGCGGAGGGCGGCGGGCCCGTGGGCGGGGCCGCGCCGGAAGGGACGGGATCCGGTGCGGTCCTCGTGGGGTACGGCACGGCCGAGGAGCGCCCCCGGCGGTCCCGTGGCGCCCGCCGTGCGCCACGCCCGCCCCGGCCGGGCGCCGGTGCGGCGCCCCGCGGCCGTGTCCCGGTCGTCTCGCCGCTGGTGCGGCGCCTGGCCCGGGAGCATGGGCTCGACGTGGCCGCGATCGCCGGCAGCGGCGAGGGCGGTCTGGTCCTGCGGCGCGACGTGGAGAGCGCGATCGCCGTGGCCGGGGAGCGGGCCACGCCGGCCGGGGCGGCGGCGGACGCCGAGCGCCCGGGCGTCGAGCGAATCCCGCTGCGCGGGGCACGCCGGACGATGGTGGAACGGCTGTCCCGCTCCCGCCGGGAGATCCCCGAGGCGACGGTCTGGGTGGACGCCGACGCCACCGGCCTGCTGCGGCTGCGGTCCGCCCTGAACGAGGCGGCCCCGGACCGCCCGGTGAGCCTGCTGGCGCTGCTGGCGAGGTTCTGCGTGCTGGGGCTGGCCCGGTTCCCGGCGCTGAACTCCCAGGTGGACGCCGACCGCGCGGAGGTGGTCCGGTTCGCCCACGTGAACCTGGGCTTCGCCGCGCAGACACCGCGCGGGCTGCTCGTGCCGGTGGTGCACGACGCCCACCGGATGTCCGCGCGGGAGCTGTCGGCCGAGCTGACCGCGCTGACCGACGCGGCCCGCGCCGGCACGCTGCCCCCCGGACGGCTCACGGGCGGCACCTTCACGGTCAACAACTACGGCGTGTTCGGCGTGGACGGCTCCGCCGCCATCATCAACCACCCGGAGGCGGCGATCCTGGGCATGGGGCGCATCGTGCGGCGCCCGTGGGTCCCGGCGGACGCCCCGGACACCGAGGACGCGGTGCGGGCGCGCCTGGTCACCGAGCTGACGCTGACCTTCGACCACCGGGTCTGCGACGGCGCGGAGGCCGGCGGGTTCCTGCGGTTCGTCGCGGACTGCGTCGAACGCCCGGAACTGCTGCTCGGCGATCTGTGACGGCCTGTGCCGGCCGCCGCAACGAACGCGGACGCGCCCCCGCCGGCGGGCGGGGGCGCGTCCTGTGCGGGTCGACTCCGCGTGAGTCCCGCGATCAGTCCCGCGCGAACGGGTTGATACGGCGCAGGTTCTCCTTGCTGAACAGCTCCCGGGCGTGCGCCGGGCGGTACTGCTGTCCGTAGCGGGCCATGGCCAGGCCGATCGCCTTGCGCTTGGTGACGATCGCGATCGCGAGGAGCACCGGCAGCAGCATCAGGATGGGCAGCGCGCCCGAGGCCATCGGCAGCTCCTGGGCGACGGTGGCCATCTGCGGGGCGTTGGTGCTGGCCGTCGTGCTGCTGAGCAGCGGGGACTCCTGGGCGGGGTTGCCCTGGTCCTTGGCCGTCACCTGCTGCTGGGCGGCCATCTCCTGGAGCCCGTCCTGCTGCTCCTCGATGGCCTGCTGGTCCGCCTCGGCCTCCGGGTCGGTGGCGTCGGTGGCCTGCTGCTCCTCGTCCGTCGACGTGGCGGCCTCGTCCTCTCCGGCGTCGGAGCTCTCCGGAACGAAGGACTCGCACTTCTGCGACGGGTCGTTCATGGGGTGCGGTGCGCCCGGCGTGCCGGGGCCGTCGCCCCATTCGGTGATGTGGTAGGTGACGTTGATGTGACCGAGGTCGGTCCCCTCGACGTACAGCCCGGACTCGTTCCAGGTTCCGCCGACCAGGTCGGCGAACGTCTTGCCGTCCAGGTCGAGCATCACGTTGCAGTTGGAGGACGGATCACCGGGGCCGCGGTCGCCAATGAAGAACTCGCGGGTCTGGCCCTCGTACTCGATGTATCCCTTGGTTCCCAGCGGCCAGCTCGGGCTGGCGAACAGTCCCTCCTGCATGGGCTCTCCCGACGCGGGGGCGCCGGTGTCGCCGTTGATGCCGGACCCGTCGTCCCAGAAGTAGGACGCCTTGGTCTCGCCTTGCAGCAGGACTTCGTCGGTGGCGGGGGCAGTGATTGGGTTCATGAGAGTGAGATCTGTCGGCAACGGAGGGTCGAGCAGAGACGCGACATACCGAACAAAAGGGGCAGGGTTCGGCACGCCGTGGTCCGGGATCACCGCTGTCGAACGGAGTCACCAGGGGCGAAACGCGACCACCGATGGTGGATCGGCAGACCCCGGGACACGGGTTCGTGTCTCCGGCGGGGGCACAACGGGCCGCGCTCTATTGGGGGTCTCTCATCCCGGGGCGCCTCGCGCACCCGGGGCTCGACACCGGCTCTGACCTGAGCAAATGCCCGGTTTCGAACCGGTCACGAGGACTCTAACCCACAGAAAAGCAAAGTGGTCAAGCGCAAAAGGTAAAAGATCCCGGCGAAGCGGTCCGCCGTTCTCCGGATAACCGCGAATTCCCCTGCCACACAAGGGCAAAGCGCTGTCAACCGCCCCGCCAAAAAGATCCCATCGAGCGGTCACGAACACGCCACATCGAGGTCCACTTCACAGAACGCGCAGGTCAGCATGCGTGTCGACGGGTTCACCGAACGTGCGGCCGAACACCACAGAACACATCAGCCACAGCCGGGCGTGCCATTCCACCGGAAATTCCCGCGCCGCGGCACCGCGTTTCCGCCCGCCTGAGGGACGGCGGGAGGTCCAGCCCGAGCGGCTGCGGAGCGGGCAGAACCGACCGAGCCGCTGCGGAGCGGGGAGAACCGTCCGACCGGCTGCGGAGCGGGCAGAACCGACCGAGCCGCTGCGGAGCGGTCCGCGCCGCCCGCCGTCACTCGCCCGGGTCGGCGTCTCCCCAGTGCGCGCCGCCGACGCCGACGATGGTGAGGAATCGCGCCACGTCGACCCACCGCCGGCCGCAGGGGCACCGGAGGTAGCGGACCAGCCCCTCGGAGGTGACGTGCGACGACTCGACGCCGGCGATGGCCACGGACCGGTGGCACGACGTGCACTGCTCGCTGCTCATACCGCAAGCCTGCTGTAATGGCCTTGTGCAGTTCAATACTTACGGCGGCACGGGAGCGTTCCTGGCAGCCGACCTCGTCAACGTCCACGACCGGAGCCTGGACCGCCTGAACGCGATCCTGCGCCGCGCCGAGATGCAGTACCTCCTGGTCGACACCGACCAGGTGCACCGGCTGCTCGGCTGGGCCGCCCGGCTCGACCCGGTCTTCGGCGAGACCGACCGGCAGCGCCAGATCGATCTCGTCAACGGCCTGCTGGACAGCGCCGCCACCGGCATCCGGGTCAGCATGCACGACGGCCACGCACCGCATCTGCACTACATCAGCGACACCTGCGACCCGGTCGAGCGGGTGCGCGCCGCCACCGCCGGCGGGCTGGCCGTGGCCATCTGCGGCGCGGGCGGGCAGCGGCTCGGACGGTGCGCGCGCCCGGGATGCGGCGAGGTCTTCGTGGACACCTCGCGCAACGGCCGCCGCCGCTTCTGCACCCTCACCTGCGCCAACCGGTTCAACGTCGCGGCGCACCGCTCCCGGTCGGGCGGAACCGGGCTCAGGTGACCGGCCCGGAGGCGGTCGCCCGCTCGGCGAACCGCGGCTGCCGCCACTCCCCCGACTCCACCACTTCGGCCAGCGCGGTCGCGGCGTCGAACACGTCCACATGGCGCAGGTACAGCGGCGCGAACCCGAACCGCAGTACGTCGGGGGCGCGGAAGTCGCCGATCACGCCGCGCTCGATCAGCGCGCGCACGATGGCGTACCCGTCGGGGTGGCGCAGCGCCACTTGGCTTCCGCGCCGTTCCGCGGCGCGCGGGGTCAGCGCCGCAAGCCCCGCCGCCTCGGCCATCGAACGGAACAGGTCGGTGAGCACCAGGCTCTTGGCCCGCACCTGCCGCAGGTCCACCCGGCTCCACATCTCCAGGCTCGCCTCCAGCGCGGCGGCCGCCACCAGCGGCTGTGATCCGCTGAGGAACCGGCTCGCGCCGGCCGCCGGAACGTACTCACCGGTGAAGTCGAATGGGCGGGCGTGCCCGTGCCAGCCGGTGATCGGCTGCCGGGCGTCCGCGTGGTGCCGCTCGGCGACGTAGGTGAACGCCGGACCGCCCGGCCCGCCGTTCAGGTACTTGTACGTGCAGCCGACGGCGAAGTCCACCTGGCAGCCGGTCAGGTCGATCGGGACCGCGCCGACGCTGTGGCACAGGTCCCAGACGGCCAGCGCGCCATGGGCGTGCGCGGCCGCGGTGATCCCGGCCATGTCCCGGAGCGCGCCGGTGCGGTAGTCGACGTGGCTGAGCAGCACGACGGCGACGTCGCCCGCCGCGAGAGCCGCCGCGATCCGTTCGGGGTCGTCGGGGTCGGCCAGACGGTGCTCGACCCCGTCGACCAGGCCGGCGACGCCCTGGGTCACGTACAGGTCGGTCGGGAAGTTGCCGGGCTCTCCCAGAACGACCCGGCGGCCCGGGTTGAGGCGCAGCGCGGCGACGAGGGTCTTGAACAGGTTGGCCGACGTGCCGTCGCCGACCACCACCTCGTGCGGCGCCGCCCCGACCAGCGGTGCGAGGGCGGCGCCCAGGGTCCGGGGCTTGTCCCACCAGCCGGCGTCGTTCCAGCTGCGGATCAGGCCCTGTCCCCATTCGCGTTCGACCAGGTCGGCGACCCGTCCGGGGGTGGCTTTGGGCAGCGCGCCGAGGGAGTTGCCGTCGAGGTAGATGACCCCTTCGGGGAGCACGAACTCGTCGCGGAAGGCGGCGAGCGGGTCGGCGGCGTCGAGTTCGGCGCACGCCTCACGGGTGGTGGGTGTGGGGACGGAGGAAGTGCGGGGGCGGCTGGGCATGGTTTTCTCCCGTCGTCGCTGCTGCCGGGCGTCCGTGCCGGTCACGGGGCGCCCGGAGGGGGCCGGTGCGCGGTGCGCCGCCGGAGGTTCACAGCCGGGTGCGCAGGGTCCACAGTTCGGGGAACACGTCGCGGCGGACGCTCTGCGCCAGCCAGGCGAGCCCCTGCGACCCGCCGGTGCCGGGCTTGGCTCCCATGGACCGCCGTACGGCGGCGAGGTGCCGCTCCCGCCATCGTGTCACGCGCTCGGCCGTGTCCAGGAGCGTCTCGGCCAGCAGGAACAGCTCGTTGCCGGGCCGGTCGTCGGCGTACACCTCGGCCCAGGCGTCCTCCACCCGCTCGTCGGGCTCGTAGGGGGCCGACCAGTCGCGCTCCACCCGGTCCGCGGGGATCGGCAGTCCGCGCCGGGCCAGCAGCCGCAGCGCCGCGTCGTACAGGCTCGGTTCGCCCAGCGCGCGCCGCAGCTCCGCGTACACCTCGGGCATGCGGCGGTGCGGGCGGGCCAGCGCCGGTGACCGGTTGCCGAGCAGGAACTCCAGGTGGCGGTAGGTGTAGGACTGGAAACCGGACGACTCGCCGAGGGCGTCGCGGAACCGGTTGAACTCCACCGGTGTCAGCGTCGCGAGCAGGTCCCAGCTCTGGACCAGGACGTCCTGCGCCGCCGTGCTCCGGCGCAGCGCGGCGATCGCGGCGGGGACGTCGTCCTCCTCCAGCGCGGCCCGGGCGGCGGTCCAGTGCTGGCGGATGAGGACGAACAGCAGCTCCATGACCTGTGTCGTGACGATGAAGGACAGTTCGGCGGGCTCGCGGGTGCGCGGGTGCTGCAGGTCGAGCAGCACGTCGACGCCGGTGTAGGCCACGTAGGGGGTCACGCCGTCGAAGGCGAGCGTGGGGCGGCCCTCGTTGCGGGCCGCGCGTTCGGCGCGGACGTCGGCCGGGGTGCGAGGGTCCGCCTTCCGGGACGAGGCCGATGCGGTGCCCATCGTCGTTCACTCTCCATCGTTCTGGGGGGCGGGGGGCGATGCGCACGGGCGGGAGCGTCCGCGGCGCCTCCCCAGGATGGCCGGATCCCGGCATGACCAGAATGGGCGTCGCACTCCGATTCCCGGATTTCACTTGGCGATCGCGAGGCGATTCTCCGTTCTCCCTTATGATCGGCAACCATGCTCGACAAACTGGACTGGCAGCTCCTGGCCGAGCTACAGGCCGACGGCCGGCTGTCCTTCAACGAACTGTCCCGCCGGGTGCGGCTGTCCGCCCCAGCGGTGGCCGAACGCGTCCGCCGGCTGGAACAGAGCGGCGTCATCACCGGCTACCACGCGCACGTTGATCCGGCCGCGGCCGGGCTGGCGGTGACCGCCCTGGTCCGTATGTCGTGCTACGGGCCGCTGTGCCTGTTGCGCGACGAGGCGGCCCTGCGCCGGCCCGGGATTCTGCGGGTGGACCGGGTCACCGGCGACGCCTGCTGCGTGCTGCTCATCGCGGTGGAGTCGATGGCCCGGTTCGAGGAGGTGATCGACGAGCTCTCCGATCACGGGCAGCCGTCCAGCACGATGGTGCTGTCCAGTCCGGTGCCCTGGCGCGCGGTCGGCCGACCGCCGGCGCCGTGACCCGCGGCCGGGCGCGGCGGCCCCGTGGGCGGTCCGCGACCTCGCCCGGCCCGGGTGGCATAGTGGGCCGCGGAGCCGCGTGCGGCCGGCACCGCGGCGGGAGGGGGCGGCGTCACGGACCGGGTGCGACCACGGCGGCTGGTGGCCGGTGTCATGCTGGGCACGCTGCTGAACGCGTTGAACTCCTCCATGATCGCGCTCGCCCTCGTCCCGATCGCGCACCACTACGGCACCGGCCTCGCCACCGCCTCGTGGCTCATTTCAGGCTTCTACCTCGCCGCCACGGTCTGCCTGCCGCTGATGGGGCGGCTGGCCGACCGGTTCGGACCGCGCCGCATCTTCGTGTCCGGCCTGGCCCTGGTCTGCGTGACCTGCGCGCTCGCCCCGCTCGCGCCGAACATGGGGGTGCTGATCGCGGCCCGGGTGCTGCTGGCGGTCGGCACCTCGGTGGCGTTCCCCTCGGCCATGGCGGTGTTCCGCGCCGCGCTGCCGGGAGGTCCGCCGCAGTCGGCGCTGGCCATGGTCGCCGCCGCCAACTCGGCGAGCGCCGCGTTCGGGCCGGTCGTGGGCGGGTTCCTGGTGCAGACGTGGGGCTGGCCGGCGATCTGGCTGGTCAACGTCCCGATCACGCTGGCCGGAATCGTGCTGGCGCTGGTGCTGCTGCCCCGGGTACCGCCGGTCGCCGCGGCGGGCGGCCCCGGCGCACTGGCACGGCTCGACCTGCCGGGGATCGCCGCCTTCGTGCTCGCCCTGGGCGGACTGGTCGGGTTCCTGCTCTCGGTGGCCGCAGAGCCGGAATGGCTGCTGCTGCCGCTCGCCGTGGCGGGCGGCGCGGCCCTCGTGTGGCGGGAACTGCGCACGGTCCAGCCTTTTGTCGACCTGCGGATGCTGGCGGCGAACCGGCCGCTGCTCGCGGTGTTCGCGCAGAACGCCGCGGTGAACGTCGTGTTCTACCTCAGCTTCGTCGGCCTGCCGCAGTGGCTGCAGGAGGCACGCGGCGACAGCGCGGGGCTGGCCGGTCTGCTGGTGCTCCCGATCGCCGGGGTCGGGGTGCTCGCCATGCCCCTGGTCACCCGGCTGCTGCGCCGGCACGGCGAGGGGACGGTGCTCACGGTCGGCAGCCTGGCGCTGCTGGCCGGATCGCTGGGGCTGCTGTTCGCCCGGACGGACAGCGGGCCGGCGCTGCTGCTCTCGCTGACGGTCCTGCTCGGTCTGCCGAACGCGTTCAACAACCTGGGGTTGCAGTCGTCGATGTACCGTGCCGCTCCTGGTGACCAGATCGGAGTGGCGTCCGGCCTGTTCCAGACCTCCCGCTACGTCGGGTCGATCCTCGCCTCGGTCGTCGTCGGTCTGGTCTTCGCCCACGAGGTCACCGACGGTGGGCTGCACCTGATCGCCGCGGTCATGGCCGCGGTGTCCGCCGTGCTGGCCGTGGTGAACGCGCGGAGCGCGCGCCGCGCCGGAGCCGCACCGGCGGGATGACGTCTGCGCCGGTCCGGGGGCCGGGCGCCCTCCGGGTGGGAGGTAACATCACGCGGGGACACGGACCCGCCCGGGTCCGTGTCCAGCGACGTCCGCCTGGCGGCGCCGGCGTACGACCGTCACCGGGCGGCCGCGGAGCGGGAGGCCGGCCGCGCCCCGGACGGTGCGGGAGGTGTCACCCTCGCACTTCGCACGTCCCGCCCGCGGACCGTTGCCGACCGACGGGAGTGTCCACGAAGGAGGGCCGATGACCGCGCGCCGGGCCCGCCGCCCCACGCTGACCCAGTCGCTGTTCATCGCGCACGTCCTGCTGCTCACCGTGGCGCTCGGCGTCACCGGCGGCCTGTGGGTGATGCACAACGACCGCGAGGTCGACCGGCAGTACACCGAACGGGTGCTCGCCATCGCGCGCTCCGTCGCGGTGCAGCCGGAGATCCGCTCGGCCTTCGAGCTGGCGGACCCCGCCTCGGTCATCGCGCCACGCGCCGCGGCGGCGACCGAGGCCACCGGCGCGCAGTTCATCGTGGTGGCCGACCGGTCCGGTGTCCGCTACTCACATCCCAACACCGCGCTCATCGGCGATGTGGTGTCCACGCCGCCGGGCCGGGTGGTCTACGGCGAGGAGTGGACCGGGTTCGAGAACGGCACCGAGGGGCGCAGCGTGCGGGCGAAGGTGCCGGTCCGCGACGCGGCCGGCGCCGTGGTCGGCTACGTGTCCGTGGGCATCCTGGCCTCCGACATCGAGACCGCCGCGGCCACCGCGCTGCCGCTGATCGTCGGGACGGTCGTCGGCGCGCTGCTGCTCGGCGCGGGCGGCGCCTACCTGCTCTCCCGGCGGCTGCGCGCCAAGACGCACGGCCTGGAACCGGCGGAGATCACCGCGCTGCTGGAGGGCCGGGAAGCCCTGCTCTACGGGATCCGCGAGGGCGTGCTGGCGCTCGACTCCGCCGGGCGGGTCATCCTCGTGAACCGCCCCGCCCGGGAGATGCTGGAGCTGCCCGCCGACTGCGAGGGCCGGCACCTGGACGAGCTGCGGCTCGACGCGCGGCTGCACGACGTGCTCTCGGGGATGGATCCCGACGCCGACCGGATCGTCCTGGTCGGCGCCCGCGTGCTGGTGTGCAACCGGATGCCGGTGCGCATCCACGACCAGGACGCCGGCGCCGTGGTGACGCTCCGGGACCGCACCGAGCTGGAGCGGCTGACCGGCGAACTGGACGGCGCCCGCACCCTCACCCGCGGGCTGCGCGCGCAGAGCCACGAGTACGCCAACCGCATCCACACCGTGGCCGGCATGCTGGAGCTGGGTGCCTACACCGACGCCCGCGCCTTCCTTGAGGAGCTGTCCGCCGCGCACACCCGCACCAGCGCCGACGTCGCGACGCGGATCGCCGATCCCGCGGTGGCCGCCCTGGTGCTGGCGAAGTCGGCGCAGGCCGCCGAGCGGGGCGCCGAGCTGCGGCTGGCCCCCACGACCGGTATCGACGCCCGGCTGCCCGGCGACGTGCGCCAGGACGTGCTGCTGGTGCTGGGGAACCTGGTCGACAACGCACTGGACTCGGTGGCGGGCTCCGACCCGGACGGCTGGGTGGAGCTGCTGGTGTGCCGGCACGGCCGAGCCGAGGGCGGACTGCCGCACGACCTGATCGAGATCCGGGTGATCGACTCCGGGCCGGGGGTCGATCCGGCGCTGACGGAGGAGGTCTTCACGTTGGGATTCACCACGAAGGTGGCGCGCTCGGGCGGCCCGCGCGGGCTCGGCCTGGCGCTGGTGCGCCAGACCTGCGAGAGCCGCGGCGGCACCGTGACGGTGGACAGCCCGGCGGGGGCCGCCGACGGCGGGGAGGACGTGGAGACCCCGGCCTTCTCGGGGTTCACCGCCTACCTGCCGGTGACCGGTGTGCCGGCGGGTGCCCGGTGATCCGGGTCCTGGTCGTGGACGACGACGCGCGGGTGGCGCACAACCACCGCGAGGTCGTGGAGGGTCTGCCCGGGTTCACGGTGGTGGACGTGGTGCACAGCGCCTCGGCCGCGCTCGGCGCGGTGGAGGAGCACCGGCCCGACCTGGTGCTGCTCGACCTGTACCTGCCGGACGAGTCGGGGATGACGGTGCTGCGCACGTTGCGCACGCCGGCCTCGACCGGGCATCCGGTGGACGTGCTGGTGATCACCGCGGTGCGCGACATCGAGCAGGTCCGCGCCGCGCTGCACGGCGGCGCCGTGCACTACCTGCTCAAGCCGTTCCCGCTGTCCGCGCTGCGCGACCAGCTGGAGCGCTACGCCGCCGCGCACCAGCGGCTCACCCGGATCGGGGAGGCCACCCAGGGCGACGTGGACCGGCTGTTCGGCCTGCTGCGTCCCGCGCCTACCCAGACCCTGCCCAAGGGGCTCACCTCGGCCACCTCCGAACTCATCGCGGCGACCCTGCGCGCCGCCGACTCCGACCTGTCGGCCGCCGAGGTCGCCGAACGCACCGGCGTCGCCCGGGTGACGGCCCGCCGCTACCTGGAGTACCTGTGCGCCGACGGCCGCGCCGAGCTGCGGATGCGCTATGGCTCGACCGGCCGCCCGGAGCACCGCTACCGCTGGGCGCGCTGAGGGCGGGCGGTGGGTGCGGGGCTCACTCGTCGGTGGGGAAGTCCGAGGTGTCCAGGGCGAAGTCGAACGGTGCCGGCAGCTTGATGGGGGCACCGAACGGGGTGTGATGGATATGCCGGTAGCCGCCGTTCTCCGGCTCCGAGAACAGGGTGTTCACCGGGCCCTCCTCGTCCCACCGGTCGACGAGCAGGTACAGCGGGACCGGACCGTGGGCGTATCCCCGGCGCTTGGTCTTCCGGTCGGTCGCGGCGTTCCACTTCGATGTGACCTCGACGACGAGGAGCGCATCCTCCGCCAAGTGCTTCTTGCCCCACTTGGAGAACGGGCGCGGAAGCACGACCAGATCAGGTACGTAGAGCTCGCCCAACAAGGGAACGCGGATATCCGCGTTCTGATGGACACCTGTCCCGGCCGCAGGACTGCCCTCTCGAAGGAGCACCGTGTACAGCCGGCGCAGGATGATCTCGATGATCTCGTTGTGCCCGTCCTTCGGCGGGGCCTGCAGAGTGATCCCCTCTCCGATGATCTCGGCCCGCCATCCAGGGCGGACATCGAGCTCTTCCCAGGCGCGCAGCAAGGGCTCCCCCGGCGGAATCGCTCTCGATCGCGGCGATGCTCATGCCACGTCACCTCCTGGACACGGAACGTAGCGGATCAGAAGCCACGCCGTGGCCCTTTCAGCATGGACGGCCGAGCGACCTCCGGCTTGTCTCACTACGGGAAGGGCCGCCGCCTACTGCGCAGCCAGATGTGGAGCGTCCGCCTCCAGCAGTGCCAGCTCGGCCTCGACGTTGGCCCGGGCGGCCGTCTCCCAGCGCTCCTGCGCCCATGGGGTCCGGTACAGGGCGGGCGCGTCCAGCAGGCCGCGCAGCAGGCGGGCGCGGGCGGCACGGAAGTCGCTCTCGGCGATGTGGCCGTACTCCTCCCGGACGGCCATCCGGTAGGTCTCGTACTCGTGCGGGGCTCCGGCCAGCACGGCGAGGTCGGCGTCGCAGAGCACCTCGGCGTCGGTGTCGCCGGGTTCCGGGGCGTGCCGGGCGGTGACGCGGACCAGGCGGGCGACCTCGTCGGACCGGGCGCGGGTGAGGCCGCAGCGGGGCAGCAGGAGTTCGGCTAGCTGCGCGCTGCGCTCCTCGTCGGCCCCCGGCTCGCCCTGGTAGACGGCGTCGTGGAACCAGACCGCGTAGCGCACGGTGGCGATGTCGGCGGCCGCCTCGGCGATCTCGTCGACGGCCGTGAGCGTCGCCCGCAGGTGGTCCAGGGTGTGGTACCGGCGGTGCGGTTCGGCCCAGCGGGCGATCAGCTCGGCCCCGACGGCCAGGGACTCGGCGCCCGATCCGGCCAGACCTCGCCAGGCGTCGAACAGGTCGGGCCGCGTGCGCGACATCCCGTCTTCCTCCCTGTGCCCCGGTCCGGCGTGTGTTCGCGCGATGAGCGCGGTCGGGTCACTCCGCCTCCGCGCGGTCCGACCGCCACGGAGCGCGTCCTATCCGCCACCGAACCTAGTCGTTACCGGGCGGTCACGCGAAATACGCACATCCCGCCGATGGGTGCGATCCCGTGCATGTCTGGACGCGCGGGAGACCGGCGGCGTTCCCGGTTCGGCGCTATTTCGCGCGGAATGCGCGATCCGGCCGGGCGACGAACGCATGCCGCGCGGTACCGACGGCCCACGAGGGCACCACGATGCGGCACCTTGGTCTCCGGGCCCCGGCCCGATGCCCGATGCGCGGCGGCACCGGCCGTTCCTAACGTCGTGGCATGTCCCGGTCCCCCGATCCGATCCCCGCCGCCTCCCCGGCCGGCCGGCGGCGCCGGCCCGCACGTGGCGGTGTCCGCTCCGACGAGCGGGCGCTCGCCCCCGACCTCGCGCGCGGCGGCATGCTGCTGCTCATCGTCCTGTCCAACACCGTCTTCCACCTCTGGGCGGCGGAGTACGGCCCGTCGGGGTGGCATCCGGTGGGCGGCTCGGCCCTCGACGCCGCCGTCCGGTTCGTGATGATCACCATGCTGGACCTGCGGGCGTACCCGCTGTTCGCCTTCCTGTTCGGCTACGGGCTGATGCGGCTGTACCAGCGCCAGATCGCGGCGGGGGCGGCACCGGCCGACGCGGTGGCGCTGCTGCGGCGGCGCGGGCTGTGGCTGGTCGGCTTCGGGTTCGCGCACGCGGCGCTGCTGATGGCCGGGGACATCGTCGGCGCGTACGGGCTGGCCAGCCTGCTGCTGGTGCCGCTGTTCGTGCGGCGCCGGGACCGGACGCTGGTGGTGGCGGTGTGCGTGGCCTCCGGGGTGGTGGTCGCGACGATGCTGGCGCCGGCGGTGTGGGCGATCGCCGGCGGGAACCTCGGGCAGTTGGGGGACCCCTCCGGAACCGGGCCGACCGCCGTGGTCTACGCCTCCGGTGAGCCGCACTGGCCGGCCGCGGCCGGAACTCGGCTGGGCACGTGGTCCTTCGTGACGGTCCTCGGTGGGCTGCTGTCGTTCGGCGGCCACTCGATGATGCTGCTCGGCTTCCTGGCTGCGCGGCACGGCGTGCTGGAGGAGCCGCACCGGTATCTGCCGTTGCTGCGCCGGACGGCGCTGCTGGGCGTGGCGACCGGCTGGCTGGGCGGGCTGCCCGCGGCGCTGGCGCACGCCGGGGCGCTTGAGGTCCCGGCCGCGGCCGTCGCGGAGGAGGGTGCGCTGCGGCTGCTGCAGGAGGCCACCGGACTGGCGGGCGGACTGGGGTACGTGGCGGTGTTCGCCCTGGTGGCGCAGTGGATTTCGGTGCGCGGCCGGCGCGGGCCGGTGGTACGCGCGGTGGCGGCCGCGGGGCAGCGGTCGCTGTCGTGCTACCTGGCGCACTCGGCGCTGTTCGCTCCGGTCCTGGCGGCGTGGGGCCTGGGGCTTGGCGGGCACCTGAACAGCGCGGGCATGGCGGCGTTCGCGACCGGCGTGTGGCTGGTCACCGTGGCCGGCGCCGCCGAGCTGGACCGCCGCGGCCTGCCGGGCCCGGCCGAGGCGCTGCTGCGGCGGCTCGTCTACGGCCGCACCATGCGACGTACCACCCCACCACCGGCACTTCCCCACCAAAACGGATAACCGGGCGATCCGGACCAGTCACCAAGAGTCCACTGGGAAGCCGCAAAAACCCAACAATCGGAGATTACCCAGCGTAATGCAGGTGGATACTCTCTGCAGTGCCGCGTGCGAGCGGCACGCGCACGAGGTGGGTTGCGCGGCGGGAGGGGGAACGGCATGAAGCCGGTACTGATGGCGGAACTCGCCGCGGGAACGCTCGCCCTGACCGCCACGCTCGCGGCCGGGACCCCCGCGCCCGCCATGCTCGTTCCCCCGCCCTGCCGGCCGGCCGCCGTCACCGCGTGCTGCTCACCGGAGCCGCGGGACCGTGCCACGGCCGGCCACCTCGGCTGTCTGCGCCCACCGGTCCCGCCGCCTGACGCCCCGGGCATCCTCGGCGGCTGCGCCGCCCCGCCCCGGCCGTCGGCGCCGGCCGCCGAGCGAGGACGCCGCACGGGCTGCGAGCGGGCCCGCATCCTGCTCCCCGTCAGCACGGGCGCGGCGTTGCTGACCGCGGTCGGCGCCGCGGTGATCGCCCACCGCCGACTGCGCGCGCTGCCGGCCGCCGATGGCTGCTGACCCGGGGCCGAGCCGGGGCGGCCCCGATCACCCGATCCGGTACTCCCGGGTCCCCAGCAGCGCGCACCGCCCGCCGATCTCGGCGAGGCCGTCCGGGCGCGGGCGGACGTCGATCCGGGAGCCCGTGCCCTGGCGGATGGTGACCGGCCGGCCCAGCAGGGCTCCCAGGCGCAGCGAGGCCGAACCCGTGGCCTCGTCCTCCACCACCGATCCGTGCTCGACGACGAACACCCGCGCCCGGATCCGGCCGGCCGCCGGGTCGGTGACGAACACCGTCTCGGCGAACCCGAGGTCGGCCGCGACGGCCTGCCGGGTCGGGGCCGGGATGCCGGCGCCGTCCAGAAAGACGCCGAGAGGGTTGCCGCCGGTGTCACGGCCGGCCGCGTCGGTGCCGAGGAAGACCGTGGCGACGTGCAGGGTGCGGGATGGCATCGGAGCGCTGCCTCTCGTCATGGGATGGGACGGACGCGTGGCGTTGGTCTCAGGGGAGCGCCGGTCCCACGTTCGCGGGGGCCGTTCGCCGTCGCAAGCGCCCCGGCCGCCGGGTCCGCGCGCCGGGATCGTCCCGCTGTCCAGCCGTGACGCCCCGCGATCCCGGCCGGGGACGACGTGGGGCGCCGCGGCCGTTCACCCGCCGATCACCACATTTCTTAACAAGCACTTGCGTATGGGAAACAGCGGCGTAAGCTGGGCGATCGTGCTCACGCTGTTTCCTCCCCGCCGGCTTCGACAGCAGCCGCGGCGAAGAGAGGTTCCCGTGCCGAAGCTGACCGGCCTTGCCCACATCACGCTGTCCGTGCGCGACCGCGACGTCAGCGTCGACTTCTACCGTTCGGTTCTCGGCTTCCGGGAGTACGAGACCCGTGACGACGCGCGCTGGCTGCGCACGACGTGCCGGCACTCGTGCGGTGTCGTCCTCGGCATCGTCGAGCACAAGGATCACTTCAACGCGCGGTTCGACCACCGGCACGCCGGCGTCGATCACGTGGCGTTCGAGGTGGGCGGCATCGGCGAGCTGGAGACGTGGGAGGAGCGCCTCAGCGACCTCGACGTCGACCACGCGCCGATCGTGCACTGCGAGGCCGGCTCCGTGCTGAGCTTCGCCGATCCCGACGGCGTCCAGCTGGAGCTGTTCTGCGCCCGGGAGCCGGACACCGGCGAGGACTGACCTGGACGGGCCCGCGGCGGACGCTTCCGCCACGGGCCCATGTCGGGGGCGCGCCGGCCCCGGGGCTATTCGGGCGTGACGAGCTGCAGCCGCACGTCGCGCTCGGACATCTCCCGCACTGCGGAGCGGGGCAGCCGGTCGTCGGTGATGATGAGGTCGAACTCCTCCAGGCGGGCCACCCGGAACGTCCCGAACTTGCCGTACTTGGTGCTGTCCACTGTCAGCACGCTCTTGGAGGCCATGCGCAGCAGTTGCTGCTTGGTCACGACCTTGGGCTCCGACGGCGTCGTCGAGCCGCGCTCCAGGTCCCAGGAGCTGCTCGCCACGAACGCGATGTCGACATTGACCTTGCTGAGGAAGTCCGCCGCGAACTGCCCCACCGAGGAGTGGTCGGGGTGCGACACCAGCCCGCCGGTGTGGATCAGCTCGATGTTCGGGTACTCCATGAGGTGCCCGACCACGTTGAAGTCGTTGGTGACCACGGTCAGCCCGACCTTCTCGGTGAGCAACGGCACCATTTGCAGCGTGGTGGTGCCGGCGTCGATGAAGACCGTGAAGTTCTCGCGGACCAGGTCGGCGGCGGCCCGCGCGATGGCGCGCTTGGCCGGGACCTCCAGCTGGGCCTTCGCCAGGTAGGACGGCTCGCTCTTCAGTCGGGCCGCCAGGCGGACGCCGCCGGTGACCGAGAGCACCTTGCCCTCGTTCTCCAGCGCCTGGATGTCGCGCCGCACCGTCATGTGCGAGACGGCCAGCATCGACGTGAGTTCGTTGATGCTCAGCACATGCCGTTCCTGCAGGAGCTTCAGGATGTGTTCACGGCGCTGGTCCGGAATCATCTCTCGCCTTCGTTCGGTGGCAACTCGTCGTGCGCGCGGCGGCCGGCCCGGCGGGCCGGTGCGTCGCTCTTACCAGAAGTCTCCCAGGTGGGTACAGTCGGCGCCGCGCCCCCGGGGCGTGAGCCGGATCGCACGCGGGTCACCTTCCTGCTCCGCCACCGCCAGGGCGGGCTGGCCATTTCGGGGTTTTTGCCGCTCTCAGATGCGGCAGCGCTCGGTTTTTGGCACTCTTGACCTCAGCAACCCCCGGCATGACCGTCATCGATTCCAGAGCGCGCACCGGAGAGCACATGACGCTGGCGATCGCCCACCGCGGCGACCCCATCCAGTTCCGGGAGAACACGCTGCCGGCCCTGCGCGCCGGCGCCGCGGCCGGGGCCGACATGATCGAGATCGACCTCAAGCTGACCGCCGACGGCCACGTGGTGCTGCTGCACGACGACACGCTCGAACGCTTCTGGGGGCTGAACCGTCCGGTGACCGAGGTCACGCTCGCCGAGCTGGCGGCCCTCGGCGACGGGCGGGACCGCCGGATCCCCACGCTCATGGAGGTGCTGGCGGAGTTCAGCCGTCCCACCGCCCCGCCGCTCATGCTGGACGTCACCGCGGTGGACGCCGCCCTGGCGGCCGACGACCTCGTCGCCGAGCACGACATGCTGGGCCGCGTCCTGTACTCGGGGTCGGTCGAGGCGCTGCGCGCCATCCGGAGCCGCCGCCCGCGCGCCCAGCTCGCGCTCTCCTGGAACCAGCAGGGGCTGCCGCCCGCCGACGTCTGGCAGGCGCTCCGGCCGCGCTACTACAACTCCTACTGGCCACTGCTCAGCCGCGAACTGGTCGCAGAGGTGCACCGGCACGGCTACGCGGTCTCGGCGTGGACGGTCAACGACCTGTCCGAGATGGCCCGCCTGATCGGCATGGGCGTGGACGCGATCATCACCGACCAGCCCGCCGAATTGGCCAAGCTCGTGGGCAACCAGCCGCAGTTCACCCGCTGACCGATCCTCGCATCCCCCACGCCGTCGGCGCGGGGGATTCCGGCATGCCCGCCGCGCCGCGCGCCGCCCCGGCGGGATCGCTGCGTGGCCGTATTCCGCTGCCACTGATCGCGGGCCACGCGAGCGAACTGAATTCACTTCATTATTCTCGTACCACTCTGCAAAAGTAGAGATTTTCCAAATTCCGCGGCCGACATCCGTGTTTTTCCCCGAATCGGGCCAAGACTCGCGCTATCCTCGAAACCGATTCGCCACCGAATCGGGAACACCCTTACGAGCCGGGCGTGCCGCCCATCGATGTCGAACCCCTCGATCGCACCCCGGTCCGCTCACCGCGGTGCAGGCTAGAGATGATCATGACGGCCGACCTCTCCCCTCTGGACATCCGTCTCACCGAACGCGTGCTGGACGCCGCGGTCCGGGTCTTCGCCCGGCGCGACGCACGTGACGTCGGCATGCCCGCGATCGCGCGGGAGGCCGCCGTCGAACCCGACCTGCTGCGCCGCCTCTTCCCGACCAAACTGGACCTGGTGTACGCGGTCACCAACCGCTCGACCCGCACGTTGGTCACCCGGCAGATCGCCGCGGACCGCCCGGACGAACCGGCGGTCCGGCGACTCTCCGCCCTCATTCGCACACATATCGAATTCAGTTGGGAGCACCGCACAGAAGAAGAACTCCGGCGGGCACTGCTGCGGACGCTCAGGGTGGTCTATCCAGAGCGCCACCGTGAAATGATCCGCCATTTGCGTCGATATCGGGAACATATCGGCGAGATCATCACGGCGGGACGGCAGGCCGGAATCTTCGCGTCCGGTCCCACCGGTGGTGCGGTGCTCGAAACCCTCGACGGAATCCTCAACTGGTACGAACCCGCCGGCGGCCTGACGCTCACCGCACTCGGCGACGTCTACGTGGACCTCATCGTCCACCATCAGCTGGGCGCCCCGCGGACGTGACGTCCGCCGCACCGGACGACGGCGTGTAGCGCACCGGAAGCGTGAGGGGGAGGTTGGTGAACACCGACGGCGTGGGCACCACCTCCCCACCGGGCGGCAGGTCGAGCGCGAGGTCGGGGAACCGGTCGAAGAGCGCCGGGAACGCCACGTTCAACTCCAGCCGGGCCAGCGGCGCCCCGAGGCAGAAGTGCGGACCGTGTCCGAAGACGACGTTGCGGGCCTGCGTCCGTGTGATGTCGAAGAGGTGCGCGTCCGGCCCGTGCTGCTCGGGGTCCCGGTTGGCCGAGGCGAAGGAGACCAGCACGGGGTCGCCCCGCCGCAGCAGCCGGCCGCCCAGTTCGAGGTCCTCGACCGGGTAGCGGAACGGGAGCGTCGCCACGCTGCTGTCCCAGCGCAGCACCTCCTCGACCGCGGCGCTCCACGGCCGCGCGCCGGACCGCAGCAGATCGAGCTGGTCCGGGTGGGTGAGCAGCGCCCGCACGCCGTTGGCGAGCACGCCGACCGTGGTCTCGAACCCGGCGGCCATGAACAGCCAGAGCGTGTCGTTGAGCTCCTCGTCGGAGAGCCGGCCGCCCTCGTCGCGGGCCTGGATGAGCGCGGTGGTGAGGTCGTCGCCGGGCGTGACACGCCGCCGGCGGACGAGGTCGGTGAAGTACTCGTCGGCCCGCCGCTGGTTGGCCAGCGCCTCCTCGGGCGTGACGAGGGAGCTGAAGGCGTTCGTCACCATCTGCTGGATGCCCGGCCGGTCGGCCTCGGGGACACCGAACAGCCGGCAGATGACGGCCATGGGCAGCGGCGTGGCCAGCGCCGCCCTCAGGTCGGCGCGGCCGGCCCGCTCGGGTGCGTCCATGTCGTCCAGCAGCTCGCCGACCAGTTCCTCGACGGACGGGCGCAGTTCGTTGATCCGGGCCGGGGTGAACGCGCGCGACACCAGCCCGCGCAGCCGGCCGTGCGTGGCACCGTCGGACTGCAGCATGTTGTCCAGCCGGATCATGCCCAGGATCGGGGTGTCGTCCGGGATCTCCCCGTCCTGCCAGGCGCGCCAGTTCCGGTAGTTCCGGGTGAACCGCCGTCCCGAGAGGACCTCCTGCACCTCGGCGTGCCGGGTCACCGCCCAGGCGTCCACGCCGCCCGGCAGCCGCACGCGCACGACGGGGCCGGCTTCGCGGAGCCGGGCGGCCTGGCCCTGGGTGTCGCGGGCGAGGGGGTCGAGCTCGAAGGGTTCGGACGGGGACTGCGGCATGGGGGGCCTCCGGGCGCGGGGGGACCAACGGCTGCTTGCATGGCGACCGGACGGCGTGGGTCCCGCATCGCCCACAAAGGGACGATGGACGCCGATGGCCGCACACACCGCTGAGACTGACACAACGAACAACCGTCGCACCAGGCCGCGTACCACCACAGAATCCCTGGAGGCCCCCGCACAGCCCGGCATGGTGCCCCCGCCCGCGCCCGACCGGCGGGTGCGCGGCCGGCCGGTCACGGCGCGGCACGACGGCACACCGCACGATCCCGGCGCACGGTCGGGTTATGGACCTTCTTGAGGAGCTGAGCAACGTGACCGAAAACCGGTCCGGAGGCTCACACGAAGACCAGCTCGGACTCCCGCGCGAAGTGCGCCGTCATGGTGGAGGTGAGCACGACCTCCCGGCGCACGTGCCGGACCGGCGGGTGCAGCCGGTGCAGCAGGAAGGCGACGGCGGCGGCCTTGGCCCCGCGCGCCTCCTCCGGCAGCACGATGCGGTGGGCGGCGCGCCACGGCACGCGCGGGTCCTCCGGAACGGCCCAGTTCCACAGCCAGACCGGGTAGCTCAGCAGGGCGGCGCCGGTCCGTTCGGCGGCCAGACGGGCGGCCGCGCCGGCGGTCTCGTGCTCGGGATGCCGGTCGCCCTCCCAGGGCGCGATGCAGACCTGGAAGTCGGCGCAGGCCTCGGTGAGCCGCGCCGCGAGCTCGTCGACACCGTAGGCGCCCGGCCCCGCACGCTGCTCCAGCCGGACCGTCTCGACGTCGGAGGCGCCCAGCACCTCCAGCGCCTGCAGGGTCGCCGCGTGCCGGTTCCGCGTCTCCTCGGCGGGCGGGACGGCCCGCCCCGGGCCCACCCGGGCCTCGCCCTCGCTGATGGCCACCAGCCGGAGCCGCGCCCCCGCGTCCGCCAGGATCGCCATGCCGCCGCCGAAGCCGAACACCGCGTCGTCGGGGTACGGTGCGATGACGACCGCGCTCTGGGTGCCGGTGAGATGCAGCGCCGGGAACTCGCGTAACGCGGGCCACGCCCGCCAGGCGGCTTCGGACGTCCCCAGACCGCCGATGGGGTGCGGGCGCTCCACCGTCCGCCGGATCATGCTCACCGGTTCTCCTTCCTCCGCGCGGCGGCCGATGTCGGCGGCCGGTGGTGATCGGCCCCCGGGTCATTCCGCGGCCCGGCTGCCTTCCGGACCGCGGCCGCAACGGCGCTGCCGGCTCCGGTGGGCGCCGCCGCCACGGCGAGGAACGGGACGATCCACCACCACCGGGCATGACTCCCCCGAATCCACCGGAAGGCCAGCACCGTAACTAGTGCCCTTCCCCGACCGCACGGAAACCGCCCCCGGCCGCCCTGACCAGGCACGACTCGGCCGAATCAGCCGATGTGGTCGGCGAGCACGAACGGCGGGAGCGCCGGCAGGTCGGCGACCAGCTCCCACTGCCAGCTGTACAGGACCGACCCGGCGATGAAGCCGAACAGCGTGAGCAGGATCGTGCTCTGGC
>NZ_JBHTBH010000012.1:0-220877 GCF_042664915.1 Marinactinospora rubrisoli | reverse complement strand
GTTTTGGCGAGAGGGAAATACCCGGTCCCATTTCGAACCCGGTCGTTAAGCTTCTCAGCGCTGATGGTACTGCCCTGTTGGGTGGGAGAGTAGGTCGCCGCCGGACATCTTTTTGGGGTCGCCCCTTTTGGGGCGGCCCCTTTTTTTGTTGTTGGGGGGTGGGTGTGCCCCGCCCCGTCCGGGGGCTGGCCACCCACTCGTTTGGTCCGCGTGTTTTGAGTGTGGGCTTGTCAAGGGGTTGGTGGCTAGTCGGGTTGGGTTTCTGTGGATAACCCGGCTCGTATGCTCACGCGAACCGCGTGAGAACGCCCCCGGAGCCGGACGCTGAAACTCGGCCCGGTAACGGCCATTGTGGCTGCCGGGGGCCACACGTCTGAACAGGTTCCCCGGGCGGTCAGTTCCGGTAACGACTGACCGCCTCCGGGTGAATGACGAGACGCACCTGGTCCGTGGCCAGCATCCCGGCCAGTTCGTCGGCGCGGACCGGATCGTCGAGATCCCAGTAGCGAGCGGCCAGGCGGGCGCACAGGTCGTGTGCTCCCTCTGTTTCCACCGTGGTGCGGCCGGCGATCGACAGCCAGCGCTCGCGTTCACCCGCTGGGGCGGCGACGACGATCGAGGCGCGGGGGTCGCGGCGTAGGCGCCGTACCTTGAGCGAGTCCGGGGCCGTGAACAGCTGGATCGTGCCCTCGGCCGTGGCCTCGAACCACACCGGCCGGGGCTGGGGCGGGAGTGGTCCTGCGGCCACGGACAGAAATCCATGCAGCGGACGGTGCAGAAATTCGAGATCTTCAGCGGTCAGCCGACCGGCATCGGTGCTCATCACTGCCCTTCTGATAGCGGCGGAACGGTCGTTCGGTCGTTGAACCGGCATCGGCTCGTGGTCGGCCCCAGGAGGCCGGAGCCGCCGGACGGTCATCGCCTCCAGGCGCCCGCCGCCGCGGCCCGCACGACGTAGTCCTCGAAGGTCCGGGGCGCCCGTCCCAGCACGGTCGCGAGGTCGTCCGTCGTCGCGGCGATCAGTCCGCGCTCCATCATCACGAACATCTCGGCGATGTGGTGGGCGTCGTCTTTGCTCAACCCCTCTTCGACCAGCGCGGCGGCGTACTCTGCGGGGGAGATCTGCCGGTAACCGATGGACCGTCCGGACGCCCGGGAGATCAGCTCGACGGCCTCAGCGAAGGTGAGCGCGCGGGGTCCGGTCAGCTCATATGTCCGTCCGGCGTGCCGGCCGGGCTCGGTCAGCACCGTGGCCGCGACGTCGGCGACGTCCTCGACGTCGATGAACGGCTCGGGAACCGCACCGGCCGGGAGCGCCAGTTCCCCCGCCACCAGCGGGGCGTGAAAGACGTCCTCGTCGAA
Organism: Marinactinospora rubrisoli; assembly: GCF_042664915.1. Taxonomy (NCBI): domain Bacteria; kingdom Bacillati; phylum Actinomycetota; class Actinomycetes; order Streptosporangiales; family Nocardiopsidaceae; genus Marinactinospora; species Marinactinospora rubrisoli. The sequence goes on along the minus strand of NZ_JBHTBH010000012.1, from coordinate 219,515 downwards.
GTTCTGGTTGAAGTTCGACGGCCGCAGAACCGTCCATTCCAGCGCCGAGCCGCGCACGGCGTCCTCGGCCGAACGCATGTCCAGCCCGAATGTGGAGTCGCCCCAGGTGTCGGCGCCGCGCCCGGAGAGCAGGACCAGCCGCCGCACTCCGGCGGCCTCGGCGCGGGCGACGAACTCGTGCATCGGGCCCGGCACGCTCGGGGCGACCAGGTAGGCGACGGCGGCACCCCGCAGGGCGGCGTCCCAGCTACCGGGGTCGGACCAGTCGAACCGGGTCCGGCTCGATCGGGAGGCTGCGCGCACCGGTGTGCCGCGCAGCCGCAACCGGGCGACGATGCGGCGGCCCGTCTTGCCGGTCGCGCCGAGGACGAGAGTGGTGTCGTTGGTCATGCCCCTGATTGAACAGGGCCGACTCGGACAATCCCATGGGCGAGAAGCCGGATCTCCTGGGTATTCGTCTTACCTTGCCGGAGTGGGCGCGTTCAGTGACCTGTTCCGTGGGGCGTGGGTCCACGGCTCGCTGTTCGGTGGTTCGCCCCTGACACCGTGTGGCCGGACGTGCGCCGCGCCTGCCGCACGCCGAACCGGCGGCCCCGTGGACCGTGGCCGCGCTGGTCGGTGCGCCGGAGTGTCGCGTTCCATGCGGACCAGCGAGTCAGTGTCATTCCGGCGTCCACGACGCCGGCCGAGCCGCCGCATGGTGCACGCGCGGTCCCCGAGCCCGCGCCGGAGTATCGCGTAACCTGCGACTGTGCGTTCCGAAGTAGCGGGCGGTGCCCGGTCCAGGAGGGCGGCGGATGCCGTCGCTGAGCCCGGGACACCGCGGTCGTGGTACCGGGAGGCGGTGGTTCCGCCGGTCTGGCGGCACGTCGCGCGGTGCTTCTGGGAGCAGCGCATCGGGCCGGGGGAGTCCAGCTACCCGCAGCGGGTGCTGCCGGACGGCTGCGCCGACGTCCTCGTCGCCCCGTCCGGCCACGCTTTCGTGGTCGGCACCGCCACGGGCGCGACGGTCGCGTACGGGGCACCCGGCAGTGTGGTGCGAGGGCTGCGGCTTCGGCCCTCGGGAGTACGCGCGGTGCTCGGAGTGCCGGCGGCGGAATTGCGTGACCGGAAGGTGCCGCTGGACGCGGTGCTCGGGAGTCCGCTGGCCCGGGAAGCGGCCGATGCCGTTCTCGCGGCGGGTACGCGACGGTCGCGTCGCGTGACCGCGTGGCTGAGCGACGCGATGCCGAAGCCGCGGGTCGCGGCCGCCTGCCGGTGGTTGTGGTGCTCGTCCGAGGTGGACGTCGCCGATGTCGCGGTCGACGTCTCACTCTCCGCCCGGCAGCTACGCCGTGTACTGCGGGACGAGGTCGGCCTGGGGCCCAAGACGTTCCAGCGTGTGGGGCGGCTGCACCGGTTCCTGACGATCGCCGAACGCGCTGGGGAGCCGTGGGCGCTGGTCGAGAGCGCGCTCGCCGCAGGGTACAGCGATCAGGCGCACCTCGGCCGCGAGATTCAGGAGCTGGCCGGGACCACGCCGCTGCGGCTGCTGCGGGAACGCGAAGTGGGCTGGCGGATGGCGGAAACCGTTACCGGCTCCCCTTCGGCCGTCGTCCCGGCGGACCACGGCGCATGGTGATGGCGAGATTTCCTATGCCGTAAAGTGAGAGGGATCTGAGTATCACCCTGCGCTGCTACGGCCGAGTGGCAGCGCTTTTGACTGTTTACGGACGGGACATGACTGACGAAAGCCGATCGGGGGGCCGCGACGGCTCCGGAGCCCGCAATCACGGAGGTCATCGCTCCGGCGGCCGCCCGGGCGGCGGGGGCGACCGGTCCCGGTCCGGCTTCGGTCGAGGCGGGGAGCGCGGCGGTTACCGCGGCGGCTCGGGGCGCGGTGGCTGGTCCAAGGAGGGACCGCGTTCGGACCGGCGTGACGAGCGGGGCGACGGCCGTGGCGGAGAGGGCCGGCGCGACTGGCCGGACCGCCGTGGCGAGCAGCGTCCGGGAGCACGCGACGACCGACGTGGTTGGTCGCGTGACGGTGGGCGTCGGGACGACCGTGGTGGTGGTCGTGACGGGTACGGTCGGCGTGATGACCGGGGTGGTTGGTCGCGTGACGGTGGGCGTCGGGACGACCGTGGTGGTGGTCGTGACGGGTACGGTCGGCGTGATGACCGGGGTGGTTGGTCGCGCGATGGTGGGCGTCGGGACGACCGTGGTGGTGGTCGTGACGGGTACGGTCGGCGTGATGACCGGGGTGGTTGGTCGCGCGATGGTGGGCGTCGGGACGACCGTGGTGGTGGACGTGACGGATACGGACACCGTGACCGCGACGACCGTCCGGAGCGCCGCGGCCAGGGAGACCAGCGGCGCCGTGCGGAGCGCGGTGATCGCGGCTTCCGGGGCGACGACCGGCGGTCCGGAGGGCGGTTCGATTCCGGGCGCGGCCCGCGCCGGGACTTCCGTGGCCGTTCCGAGGAATCGCGTGAGCCCCGGGAGACAGGACCGGCGCTGGCCGACGACGTGACACCCGCCGAGCTGGACTCCGAGGTGCGTGGCGAACTGTCCACCCTGCCGCGCTCGCTCGCCGAGATCGTCGCCCGGCATTTGGTGGCCGCCGGACGGCTGCTGGAGGAGGACCCGGAGCGGGCCTACGCGCACGCCGCCTACGCGCGCAACAAGGCGTCCCGGGTCGGAGCGGTCCGTGAGGCGTCCGGGCTGGCCGCGTACCGGGTGGGGCGCTGGCAGGAGGCACTCGCCGACCTGCGCGCCGCCCGCCGGATGACCGGGCGATCCAGCTACCTGGCCGTCATGGCCGACTGCGAGCGCGGCCTGGGCCGACCGGAACGGGCACTGGAGATCGCCCGTTCGCCCGAAGCCCGCGACCTCGACATCGCGGATCGCATCGAACTCCGGATCGTGGCGTCGGGAGCGCGCCGCGACATGGGCGAGCTGCCGGCCGCGCTGGCGGAGCTGCAGGGGCCCGAACTCAAGGAGCGACGCGCCCGTCCGTGGGTGGCCCGGCTCTTCTACGCTTACGCCGACGCCCTGCTCGCGCTGGACCGGGAGGGCGAGGCACGGGAGTACTTCGCGCGGGCGTCCGCCGTCGACCAGGAGGGCGTGACGGACGCGGACGAGCGTCTGGCCGAAATCGAGGGCATGGAGATCGTCGACGTCGGCGACGACGTCGTGTGGAGCGACGCCGAGGACCCCGACGCGGGCGAGGAGCCGACCCCGCCGGACGCGGAAGCGGCTGCCCTCGTGGACCGGGAAGACCCGGAGGAGGTGTCACCGGCCGCCGATGCCGAGGTGGAGTCCCGCGCGGAGGCGCCGGCACCGCGGACGGAAGCCGAGGAGCCGGAGGCTCCCGCAGCGTCCGAAGGGGCGACCGCAGCGGGCGCGGAGCCGACTCACGACACCGATCCCGGACACCTGGAGCAGCCGTCCCCGGCGAGCGACGCGGGCACGGAGTCCCGCGCGGAGGCGCCGGCCGAGGCGGCGGACTCCGAGGCCGGCCGGGAGGGCGACGGCCGTCCGTGATCCGTCCTGCGGTGGCCGGCAGGTCCGGCCACCGCAAGCGGGCCGCTGCAGGAACCGCAAGACGGCCACGGGGGTGGCGATCCGTGCCGATGATTCGGCCCGCTGCCGGGGGCACACCGGCCCGCACCACCATGTGATCCCGCCGGAGAGCGGTCGTTCCGTACATGCCGACGGCGGCCCGACGGCGTGGGCGCGGGGGCCAGCGGTCCCGGCCGCGCCCACTGCTGATCGGTCGGGGCGGGCGCCTCGTAACCGCTGGAACGGCTACGGGGTCTCCGGTGTCCGGGTTCTTCGTGGCCGATGAACGCCCGACCGGGGACCTCGCTTACTTCCGGTCGCGACACGCCGGTCCTGCCGGACCACGCGGCAGCCCCGGGGTTCCCGGTGCCGTGGCGTGACCCGTGAGCATCAGATCGGGGCGAGGCGGGTTTTGAGCAGGCAGAACTCGTTGCCTTCGGGGTCGGCGAGCACGTGCCAGGGCTCCTCGCCGGTCTGGCCGATGTCGGCGGGGCGCGCCCCGAGTGCCAGGAGACGTTCGAGTTCGGCGTCCTGGCCGCGGTCGGTGGGGTTGACGTCGATGTGCAGCCGGGATTTCCCCTGCTCCGGCTCGTCCCTGCGGCTGAGGATGATCGTCGGCTTGGGGCCACCGAACCCTTCGCGCGGCCCGATCTCCACCGTGCCGTCGTCCTCGCGATCGAGCACGACGAAGTCGAGGACCTCGCACCAGAATCGCGCCAGGTTCTCGGGATCGCGGCAACCGAGCACGAGCTCGCTGATTCGGCATGCCATTGACGGAACCCACTCTCTGCCTGAGAACCGCGGGGCGGGCCACACGCGGATCTCATGGCTCCCAGCGGCGAGAACAAGTCTCGCGATGGTAGCCGAGGAGGCGAGCGGGGGGAAATGATTTCCGGCCGTGCCGTGACCGGCCATCGCGCGGTGGGAGCCGCCCGGGCCGCGCGGCGCTGCGGCGGCACACTCCGCGGCCTGGCGAACGGGCCCGCACCGCCGGCAGGCGGTGCGGGCCGTCGTCGGCTTTCGGGGTCAGATCCGCGGGCCGGCCGGGACCGTCTCCTGCATCAAGGGGGCCAGCTCCTCGGCGTCCAGCTCGGGTTCGGTGTCCAGATCCGCCGGGGGCAGGCCCTGGCAGGTGAGGTCTTGGGGCACCACGCCGTCGACGAGGTAGGAGTCCACGGCGTCGCTCACGCACTCCAGGCCGCCGGGCAGGTAGAAGCCGTGCCCGCCGTCACCGGCGACGGTGATGAGGGGGCCGTCCAGTCGCGCGGCCATGGCGACGCCGCTCGCGTAGTCGGTGTTGGCGTCGAACTCGCCGGCGATGATCAGCGGCTCGGAGTAGCCGTCGCGCTCCAGCTCCACCTGGGGCTCGGGACGGTCGAGGGTGCTGAAGGTGCACGGCTGCGGGAGGGCCCAGTAGGCGCCGACCCCGTACGGGTGGTTCTCCCGGTACTCGCGCGCGTCCGCACGGTACTGGGAGACCCGGCGCGGCCAGGCGGCCTCGCACACGACCGCGGTCATCAGGTCCTCGGTCAGCCCGGTGTCCTCCTCCTCGGCGAGCGCCGTCATCTCGGCGGTGAACTCCGTGGGCAGCGGCTCGTCGCGGACGAAGTAGCCCAGGTACTCGGAGGCGAGGTCCCAGTCCTGCTGGTACCGGGAGAGCATGCCGAGTTCCAGGTCGAACATGTGGCTGTCGTAGACGATGCCGGGGAAGTCGGTGCGCGGTTCCTCGCGCAGCCGGTCCGAAGTGGCGTCGAAGGTCGCGTAGACCTCCTTCTGGGTCGCACCGAACCCGAGGACGTCGTCGTGCTCGGCCGCCCAGGCGGTGTATCGGTCCATGTTCGCGCTGTAGGCGGGGGCCTGCCTCAGGAACACGCCTCGCCAGGTCTCGTCGGGGTGGACCGGTGAGTCCAGGACGGTGCGGTCCAGCCGCTCGGGGAACAGGCTCCCGTAGACGGCGCCCAGGTAGGTGCCGTAGGAGTAGCCGAGGTAGTTGATGGTCTCCTCGTCCAGCGCGGCCCGGATGACGTCCATGTCGCGGGCGGTGTTGGCGGTGGTCATGTGCGGCCGGATGTCGCCCTGGGCCCGCTCGCAGTCGCGCTGGTAGCCGATCGCGGCGCGGGTGGCGCTGGAGATCTCGGCGTCGGTCGGGCGCGTGTAGATGGGCGGGGTCTCGGACTCGCAGTCCAGGCGGGGAGAGGAGCCGCCGCTGCCGCGTGGGTCCATGCCGATGATGTCGTAGACCTCGGTCACCCGGGTGTCCTGGTAGTAGCCGGGGAGGCTGCGCCCGTGGCCGCCCGGGCCGCCGGGGTTGGTGAGCAGGATGCCGCGCCGCTGGCCGGGGTCGGCGGCGGCCGCGCGGCTGATGGCCACGGTGACGCGTTCGCCATCGGGGTCGGAGTAGTCGAGCGGAACCTGCACGTCGGCGCATTCCAGCCCCTGGAGGAAGTCCTCGGTGCAGGGAGCCCACGCGACCTCCTGCTCGTGGAAGTCGGCGAGGGCGGGGTCGTCGGCGTTCGGCCGGGGGTCGGCGGCGGCCGGTGGGGCCGCCGCGAGGGACGCGGCCAGGGCGGTCACGAGGACGCCTGCGGCCATGGTGCGAGCGCATGTTCTGCGCACGGGGGGTCGCCTCCGCATTCTGGCCCGTTCGAGGGGAACGGGATCGGGTGTATGGGGAGAAGCAACCGTACGTTTTGCTCGTATGCCTACGACACTTGCAAATGTCACGTATCGCGCATGTGACCACATACGGTCACATGCGGAGGGTTCGGACTTTCGCGGGTTCCCGTGCACCGCCGGGGGGTGACGATCAGGTGACACACCGCCGGGTGGCATCGGGCGCCGTGGTCGGCGAGACTGGGGGCATGCCCGAGTCACCCGAGGTAGAGGCGGTGCGCGGCTTCCTGGCCGAGCGCGCGGTGGGGCGCGCGGTCACGCGGGTGGACGTCACTGCCGTGTCGGCGCTGAAGACCTACGATCCGCCGGTCTCGGCGCTCGGCGGCCTGACGGTCACCGGGGTGGCACGGCACGGGAAGTTCCTGGATCTCGACGTCGACGGCCTGCACCTGGTGGTCCATCTGGCGCGGGCCGGCCGGCTGCGGTGGAACGACGCGCTGCCGGTGCACCCGCCCCGGCCCGGGCGGGGGCCGCTGGCGTTGCGGCTGCACCTCGATGACGGGTCCGGGTTCGATCTCACCGAGGCGGGAACTCAGAAGCGGCTGGCGGTGTACCTGGTGCGGAACCCGGGCGACGTGCCGGGTGTGGCCGGCCTCGGGCCGGATCCGCTGGGACCGGACTTCGGCGAGGCCCGGTTCCGTGAGCAGCTGGCGGGACGGCGGGCGCGCGTCAAGACCGTGCTGCGGGATCAGGAGGTCGTCGCGGGCATCGGCAACGCCTACTCCGACGAGATCCTGCACGCGGCCCGGATGTCGCCGTACGCCATCGCCGCGGATCTTACGGACGAGCAGCTGCACCGGCTGTACCTGGCTCTGCGCGGGACGCTGGCGGCCGCCGTGGCGAACGCGCGGGGGCGGGCCGCCGCCGACGTCGAGCGGGGCCGGCACGGCGGGCTGCGGGTGCACGGCCGCACCGGTCAGCCGTGTCCGGTGTGCGGGGATACGATTCGGGAGGTGTCGTTCGCCGACTCCGCCCTGCAGTACTGCCCGACCTGCCAGACGGGCGGCCGGCCGCTCGCCGACCGCCGCATGTCCCGGCTGCTGAAGTAGCCGCCCGATCGAGGCCGCCATTTCCGAGAAGTCCTTTCGAGCGCCGCTGAACGGCGCGACCGTCCGGCTCGGGACGCTGCCACCCGTGCACGACTCGGTCGTGGTGCTGCTGTTCGCCGGGGACCGGCCCGTGCTGGTCCGCAACCGGCGGCGCGCCTGGGAGTTCCCGGGCGGCCACGCCGAGCCGGGCGAGACGGTGCTGGACACCGCTCGCCGAGAGGCGCGTGAGGAGGCCGGGGCGGAGCTGGGCGAGGTGCACGTGGCGGGCTACTACGTGCTGGCGAGTGGGCACGTCACGGTGGTCACGCATGCTCAGGTCGCGAGCCGTGCCCCGCTGACCGGACGGTTCGAGACCGTGGAGGTGCGGGAGTTCGAGGTGCTGCCGCCGGACCTGTCGTGGGACGACGGGTTGTACGCGCACCTCCTCAACGTGATCGGGCTGCCCGGGGCGCCGTAGCGGGCGTGGCGGCTACCGCGTGGCGGCGCCGCCGGGAACGGGCCCGGCGGTGAGGGTGAGGCTGGCCGGGATCGCGTCGAAGGCGCGCCGGAGTTCGGCGGCGAGCTCGGCCCGGGTGGCGGAGCCGGGGCGGGACGCCCAGGCGTCGAAGGCACAGTCGGTGGCGGCCAGGAGCATGCCGAGGGCGAGGCGGGGCCGCGGGTCGCCGGCGTCGGGGAGGGCGAGTTTCTGGCGCAGGATCCCGATGGCGCTCTGGCAGGTGCGGTTGCAGAAGTGCAGGCCGTGCGCCTCGATGGAGGGCACCCGCGCGACGAGGCGCCGGCTCGCTCGGACGCGGTCCGTCCAGCGGTCGGCGCTCATCCCCTCCAGGGCGGTGAACAGGGTGTCCTGAAGCTGCTCCAGAACGGGACGGCCGTCGGGTTCGTGTGACCGGAGTTCGTCCAGCACGGCGTTCCACAGGTCCTGGGTAGGGGCCATGGCGACGTCCTCTTTGCTGGCGAACGTGCGGAAGAAGGTGCGCTTGGACACCTCGACCGCGGCGCAGAGTTCGTCGAGGGTCGTGGCCTCGAAGCCGCGTTCGGTGAACATCTCCAGTGCGGTGTCGATGAGCGCCTCGCGGGTGCGCCGCTTCTTGCGTTCGCGCAGCGGCAGCCGTTCGGCGGGCGGGGACATGGGGCTGGTCACCGCCCCAGTGTACGCGCGGTGACTTTTGCTCCTTGTAGGCTTATGCCACTCAGTGGCAAAAACGCCGCGAGCGATGAGGAAGGTGTATGCGGTGCGTGCACTACTGGTCGACCGTTCGGTACCCGGCGGTCTGCGACTCGGTACGGTTCCCGATCCCGAACCCGCCCCGAACCAGGCGCTGGTCCGGGTGACGGCGACCTCGCTCAACTACGGGGAGGTGAGTTTCGGGCCGGAGCACGCGCCTGAAGGCGCCGTGCTGGGCTGGGACGCGGCGGGCGTGGTGGAGCGGGCCGCCGCGGACGGCTCGGGCCCGGAGGTGGGCACCCCGGTGGTGACGTTCGCCCTCGACGGCGCGTGGGCGGAGCTCCGGGCCGTGGACACCGATCACCTCGGCGTCGTGCCCTCGGACGCCGACCTCGGCGCGATCAGCACGGTGCCGGTGGCCGGGGGCAGCGCGTTGCGCGCCCTGCACCGGCTGGGGCCGATCCTCGGCCGCCGGGTGCTGGTCACCGGGGCCACCGGCGGTGTCGGACGCTACGCGGTGCAGTTGGCGCGGCGGGGCGGTGCGTACGTGGTCGCCTCGACCGGCGACCCGGACGCGCACGGCGCCGACCTGCGGAAACAGGGTGCGCACGAGGTGGTGGCCGGGCCGGCCGGCGTCGCCGAGCCGGTGGACGGGGTCATCGAGCTCGTCGGCGGGCCCCAGCTCGTGGACGCCTACGACCGGCTCGCCGCGGGCGGCACACTGGTATCGGTCGGGCACGTGACGGGCGAGGCGGAGCACTTCCCGTTCGGGGCGCTCTTCGGCAACGAGGGGCGGCATGACCGCTCGATCACCTCCTTCTACCTGGCGGAGTGCCCCGGGCTGGCCCGGGACCTCGCCTGGCTGGCGGAGCAGGTGGCACGAGGCGAGCTCGACCCGCAGATCGTGTGGCGCGGCGGCTGGGACCGGGTCGAGGAGGCGACCGCGGCCTTGCTCAGCCGTCGGCTGCACGGCAAGGCCGTGCTGGAGATCGGCTGACCGGCACCGGACCGGGCGGTCCCGGCGCTGTCCGCCGGGACCGCCCGGGTGAACTCAGAGGTCGATGCCGAAGGTCATCTCCAGCGCTTCCTCGACCATCTCCTCGGCGTCGCCTTCGACGACGGCCTCGGCGAACTCGCCCAGGTCCTCGAAGTCGGGGTCCATGGATCCTCCAGGGGGTGAAGTGGTACGGTCGCGGATCCCGTGCGGGTGCGCCCGCCGGGGCCGCCCGCCGACCGCGCGCCTGGAACCGCCCGGGCCGCCGTCGGCTGCGCCACATCTTTGCGCATCCGGGCGCTCGGCTGCACACCGGAACCCGCCGGTTTCGGCGGCGGGTGGCGCGTCTCAACCGGCGCGCGTGTGCAGCACCTCGGTGGCGAACGGCCGGTAGCCGAGGCGGGCGTTGATCGCGAGCATCGGCCCGTTCCCGGCGTCGTTGACGGTGAACGCGGTGCGGACCCCGCGCTCCCGGGCCTGGTGCAGCGCCACGGTCTTGGTGTAGCCGGCCAGACCGCGGCCGCGCGCGGCCGACACGGTCCCGGTGAACGCGGACGCGCAGGCGTGCCGGTCGTCGGTGGTGATGGCGGCCACGCCGACGGCGCGCCCGTCGAGCAGCGCGACCAGGCTCAGTTCGCGATCCAGGTCGGGATCGTCCCACAGCCGGTCGCGCCACACGTCGTAGGAGAGCCCGTCGAAGGAGACGGCGCTGGGCTCGTCCGCCAGGCAGGCGGTCTCGATCTCGTGCAGTGGCCGCGGGTCGTCCGCGAAGTCCGCGTAGCGGAGCAGCCGCACCCCCGCGGGCGTGGGCGGAGCGGGCGGCAGCATGCCGAGGTCGAGCCGCTGGGCGCGCGACTCACCGTGCTCCGCGAATCCGTACCTGCGGGCGAACGCGCGCGAGGTGTCGTCGTCAGCGCCCCACAGCCGCGTCGCCACCGGCTCCAGGACGCGCAGGCGCCTCTCCACCGCGTCCGCGAGGGCGGTGCCCACGCCGCGGCCGCGGTGTTCGGGGTGCACGGCGAGCCGCACGTACGTGTGCCCGGACGCCGCGCTGAACCAGTCGGGTTCGACCGCGGCGTAGCCCGTGACGGTCCCGTCGTACTCGGCGACGAAGGTCGCCGGCAGGTCGCCGGCCGCTCCGGCCGAGAACCGCCGGCGGAAGCCCGCCACGCTGGTGACCACCTGTGGCTGTGCGGCGCGCGCCACCGCCGCGACCGCGGGCGCGTCGGCGGGCTGGAACGGCCGGATCCGAGGAGTCATACCGGGCAGCCTAGCCGTGGGGCCCGCGCGTGGCCGGGGACGGTCCGGAGTCCGGGCGTCCCCGGCCACCCGGTCCACCATGGGGTCAGGACGCGCGGCGGTCCCGGGGGCGTGCCGCGGCGGTCACGGTGATCGCGAGCGTGCCGATCAGCGCGAGCCAGGCCAGCACGTCTCCGGCGGCGCGGTACACCGAGCCGGTGCCGGCGGTCGGGACGTCGGCGTACCAGACGCCCGAGTCGTGGGTGGTGTCCTGGGTCGAGAGGACCCGGCCGTAGGAGTCGAACGCGGCCGACTGCCCGTTGAAGTCCTGCCGCACCAGGTTGTAGCCGTTCTCGATCGCGCGGAGACCGGCCATTCCGGTGTGGGTGCGCCCCATCTCCGGCCAGTCGCCACCGGGGACCAGCAGGATGTCGGCGTCGATGCGGGCGAGGTCGGGGAAGTCCGCGTCAAAGCAGATCACGGTGGCGATGCGGCCGTGGGGCGTGTCGACGACGGGGACGACGCCGTCACCGGGTTCGTAGATCTCCAGCCCGGGGATCGGGCGGGCCTTCTCGTAGGTCGCGAGGAGCCGCCCGTCCGGGCCGAAGAAGTGCGTCTCGTCGCGGCCGTGCGGGGCGTCGGGCAGATAGGTGAGGTCGGCGGTGAGGAGGTAGACGTCCTCCTCGTCCGCGACCCGGGCGGCCTGGGCGAACAGGTCGTCGAGGACGCCCGGCGCGGCGGCCGTCACGGCGTCGTGTTCCACCAGCCGGGGGTCGGTGACCGCGAGGCGGGAGTGCCCGTGGATCTCCGTCTCGGCGTCCATCGCGGCCCGGCTGGGATTGATCCCGGCGACGCGCACGCTGTCCGCCCCGGTGGGCGCGGTGCCGAGGCGGAGCTGGCCGCCCAGGACCGCGAGGCCCAGAACGGCGGCGAGGGCGGCCGTCGACCGTACCGCGAAACGGGTCCGGCCCTCTTCCCAGAGCGTGTTCAGCACGCTCCCCGAGAGTCCGATCAGGAACGCGATCGCGTACGGGCCGGTGATCGCGGTCAGCTGGAGCAGCGAGTTCGCGTCGTGCTGGGTGGCCGCCCGCAGGCCGTAGGCGGTGCCGAACGGCCCGAAGGTGCCGAGGAGGAACTCCACGGACATCAGCGCGGCGGGAAAGAGGAGGATCCGCCCCCAGCGGTTCGCTCGCGGCGCGGCGAGCCGGTCGACGACGTAGGGGAGGGTGTAGGCGATCCCGAACGCGAGGCCGCCGACGGACACCAGCGGGGTGACCGGTACCGCGAGGGCGGCCATCCACCAGAGCACCGAGGCGGTGCTGACGATGGCGATCACGGGCAGGCCGAGCGCCGCCGCCGATCGGCGGCTGAAGCGGAGCAGGAACACCGGTGCCGCCCACGCGAGCAGCGGCAGATCGAAACGGGCGCCGACCGACAGCAGAGCGGCGGCGGCTCCGAGACCGAGCCAGAGGGCCGGGGATCGGTGCCGGAACGCGGTCGTGGTCGAGGGCATGGCTGCGGAACCCCTTCCGGGGAGGAGAGCGAATAGTTCGAGACTCGAAGTATTTGCACCGTAGCATGATTTGAGACTCGAACGAATTGGTAGGGTTCCGGACATGAGCGAGAGCCAGGGGGAGGACCCGCTCGTCGTCGCCACGCGCGCGAACCACGAGATCTTCATGCTGACCAGCAGTCGCCTGGAAGCGTTCCTCGCACGCCACCGCCTGACCTACCAGACCGCGCAGGCGCTGTGGGTGATCGATCCGGACGAGCCGGCCCCGTCGATGAAGGTGATGGCCGACCGGCTCTACTGCAACGCGCCGAACCTGAGCTTCATCGCGCGGCAACTCGCCGACCGCGGCTATCTGGAGCGCGTCGTCGACCCGGACGACCGGCGTTCCCGCGTCCTGGTGCTGACCGACGAGGGGCGCCGGGTGCGTGCCGCGGTGATCGACGCGACGCTGAGCGCCAGCCCGTTCGCGCAATGCGAACCCCACGAACTGCGTGAACTCGCCGCCGCGCTGGAGCGCCTGCGGCGCCGGGCGTCCTGACCCGGGCGCGGTGCGGGGGCGTCCGCGGCCGGGGAGCGGCGGCTCCGTGCGGGCCCGCCGCGCGCGGCCCACAGCGGGCGCGACGGGCCGTCGCCGGTTCCCCGTTCGGGGCTCAGGCCGTCCCGCGTGCCAGCAGCCGGCTGTGGATGCGCGCCTCCGGACTGGTGGCCCGCAGCGCGTCGGCGAGTGCCGTGCCGACGGCCAGCACGTCGTCGTCGGTCAGCGGGTCGAGCGCGTCGATGACGAAGACGCCGCGCGTGGTGGACTCGGTCAGCCGGGTGCGCACGCACTGCCGCCAGTTCCACCGGCGGCAGGTGACGCCCGCGTCGTCGCGCCAGACGACCTCGCCGGGCGCGGGGTGCTCCACGGCGGTCTCGCCGGCGTTCACGGTCTCGAACGTCTCCTCGCCGGTGGCGCGCACCAGCCGCAGCGGCCCGGAGTAGCGGTCGGCGTCCTCGCCGCCGAGCGGGGCCGTGTGCGCGATGGAGACGGCGTTGTAGGCGTCGGTCAGCCGGTTCACGCGGGGCAGGCCGTCCGCGACGCGGCGCAGCAGCGCCTCGACGCTGGTCCGGGTGCGCTGCGGCTTGGCGCCGAAGGCCCGGAAGGCCGCGCGCCAGGCGGCCACGTGCGCAAGCTCCTCGGGCGCGGCGCCGGCGAGACGCCCGCGCGCCTCCTCCTCGGCGTGCGCGAGAAGCTTCTCACTGATGTCGTCGCTGGGACCGGGGCGCAGGTCCTCCGCCACGAGGACGAGGGCGCGGTAGTCGGGCCGCAGGTCGAAGACGCTGTCGTCCACGCGGGCGTGGCCGAGCCACGCCGCGAGGTCCTGGGTCATGGTGCCGCCTTTCGGGATCGGTCACCAGGCTCCACCGGGAGGTGCACGGTCATGACGAACTCGCAGGCCTCGTCGCCGGCGCAGGCGTAGCCGTGCGCCACGTCGGAGTCGAACGTCGCGGTGGCGCCGGCCGGGACGGTCTCCTCGGCCGTTCCGATGATGAGCGCCAGCTCTCCGGACAGCACGGTCACCGTCTCGTGCACTCCGCGAGCGTGCGGCGCGCTGTGGTGACGTTCGCCCGGCAGCATGCGCCACCGCCACACCTCGACCGGCGCGGGCCCGGCGGTGGTGAGCAGCAGCCGGACCTCACCCCCCGCCGGACCGCGCCACAGCGGGGCGACGTCGTCGGCGTGCACGACGCGCAGGCGCGGAGCGCCCGCGGGTTCGACGATCGCCGACACGGGCACGGCGAGCGCGTCGGCGAGCCGTACCAGGGTCGAGAGGCTGGGATTGCCCGCGCCGGTCTCCACGGCGACGAGTGCGCCTTTGCTGATCCCGGCGCGGGCCGCGAGCTGGTCGAGCGAGAGTCCGTGGCGAGCGCGGGCGGAGCGGACGTTGTCCGCGACCACCGCGGCGATGGGCCGGCCCGGCATCGCACTCTCCTCGGTCGTTCTGGTGAACATTCGGTCGTTATGTTGACCGAGTCTAGCGGGGCTCGCCGTACCGGCGTCCGGGCGGGCCCGCCGTGATCGCCAGGGGGCCGTCGGCCGGAGCGCCCGGCCCGGAACGCATGCCCTGCCCGCGCCTCCATCGGTCGTAGCGGATGTCCCTCCGCACGCGGATGTCCAGGGCAGCGACCGACGAAAGCGCCGGCCACGCCACCCCGGAGCGGCAGATCAACGTGAACTCGTTGGCGGCGGTTGGTGGCGGTCGACGGCGACTGGTCTCGGTGATCGTCAGCGGCCGGCGAACGTTCGGCGGGGTGCGTCGACGGGCCGGTGGTGCCGGATCGGGGTGTTGCGGGCAAGGACCCGCTGCCGAGTACCGCGGTGGCGCGCCCGGGATGCCGGTCATCGACCGCGGCCTCTCCCGCCACGGGGAACCGCACGGCGGAACCGCGGGCGGCGGCAACGACGTGCGGTGACCGGGCGCGCAGGTGCCGGTCGCGGGAACTCCCACCAACGATCGGGCTCGCCGTCGAGCGTTCGCGGACGGACCCGACGCCGGTGCGGCAGCGGAGGCCGGCGGCGGCGCCCGCGCGCGGTGGGCGTCCGCGCGGTGGTCAGACCGTGTCCCGTGCGGCGCGCTGGTCCGCCGCCACCCGGTCCAGCCAGTGCGTGATGCCCCTGACGTTGCCCTCCACGCCGCTCAGCAGCTCAAGGACCTCCTGCGAGCCGGCCTTCTCGGGGGGCAGCGCGGGAGTCCGGTAGCGGCTCATCACCCGCTCGCGGACCATGGCGACCGCGTGGTCGAGGTCGCCACCGGTGTCGCGTGCCTCGCGGACCGTCTCCACCCACAGGCGGAGTTCGGTCCCGGCGGAGTCGAGCGTCTCCTCGACCGTGGTCACCGCCCCGAAGTGCGAGAACATCAGGCGCTGCGCGGCGATGTCGCCGAACAGCCGCAGCGACCCGAGCGCCGCCCCCAGGTCGAAGTCGGGCGGCGGTGTCGCGGGCCGCACGTCACCGGTGTCGGGGCGGTAGACACCGAGCGCGTCGCCGACGTACAGGTCGCCGGTGACGGAGTCGGCGAGCCCCACGTGGTGCTTGGCGTGCCCCGGGGCGTAGTGGGTGGTGAGGCGGCGGCCCCCGCCAAGGTCGATCTCGCCGGTCTCGCCGACGGCGCGGATGCGGGCCGCCTCGGCCGGACGCATCTCGCCGAACAGCACGTCCAGCCGGTCGCCCCAGACCTGGCGGGCGCTGTGCATCAGCCGTGCCGGGTCGGCGAGGTGCCGGGCGCCGCGCTCGTGCACGACGACCTCGGCGTCGGGGAACATGGCGGCGACGTCGCCGATCCCGCCCGCGTGGTCGAGGTGGATGTGGGTCACCGCGATCGTGGCGAGGTCGCGCGGCCCGACGCCGAGGGCGGCGAGCGCGTCCCGCAGCACCGGAGCGGATCCGGCGGTGCCGACCTCCACGACGCATGGCCGCTCGGTCCGGATCAGGTAGCTGGAGGTGATGCCCGGATAGCCCGCCATGCGGGTGTCGATGGCGAAGATCTCGTCGCCGAGCGGGACGATGCCCTCCGGGAGTCCCGCCGTGTCCACCGCGTCCTGCACCGCCACGTCTCCTCACCCTCGGACCGCCGCCGCCGGATCGTCCGGCCGATGCCGCCGACCGCCGCCGTCCCGAATCGTGGCACGCCACGGGACGCGGGCGGCGGTGATCTCCGGCCGCATCTCCACGCTAGACGAGGACGGCCGATACCGCCGCCGCGGGGCACCGGTCAGAGCCACCCGGAGGCCGGACAGCGCCGCCACGGTGGCCGCGAGCGAATGGCGGGAGGAGAGCCGGATCGGAGCCCGGCGGCGTGGCCCGCCGGCCGGGAGCCGGACGCGTCGGACGTATCCGGAAAGTCATCTGAGCAGGATGGGCGGTGTCGAATCGGCATCATCGATGCGTGGCGCCCGGTACCCGCCCGGAAGGTTCGCGCCGACTCCACGCGCTTGTGGGGAAGGCGGCCTTCCCGGTGTCCAAGGGGCACTGCTCGAACGCATGCTCCCCACTTCGGCCACCGGAGGAACGGCGGCCCACTCGAAACGCGCCCTCGTCAACGGCGTCGTCCGGCCGGTCTGCTCAGGGGCCGGATGGCCGCGGCGATGTGCCCGGCGTGGCGGCCCGGGAGGACGCCGGGGGCGTCGCCGCGGTGTGCCGGGCGGATGAGCGCGTGGCCCAGGGCGGCCGTGGCCCTCTCGGCTCCGCGGCACCTCACCGCACACGGATCGGGCACGGCCGGGGCGCGCGCTGTGGCACATGGAGCGTGCTGCCGCCCGGACGCGTTCGTCCGGCTCCTTGGGGCGGCCGAGGAGAACGCGGTGACGACTCGCTCTCGGCGCCGGTGACCGGCCTGAGCCTGGCGCCCAGGGAGCAGGCGGGGCGGGGCGTGTGCGTGCCATGACCGGTCATCTCGCCCAGGCCGGAGCGGTTCACCGTCACGCGGGAGGCTCCGCGCATCGGGGTGCCGTCCATCGACCGCGGCCTCTCCCTTGGGCGCGCGGCACGCCGATCTCCCGGGGACGGCCCGGCGGTAACAGTGACGCGACCAGGCGACACTCCCGGTGACCTGCACTGATGCGAGTTATCCACAGGCGGAGGATTTGGCTTTCCGAGGAGGACCCCGCACCCCGATCCTGGAAGCGGAAAACGGCATTCCGCCGGCGCCGCGGGTGCTACCGACTCATCACCGGAGGTCCAGCATGCAGCAGTCCAGCACCGCCCCGTCCGCTTCTCCCGTCACTCACTCCGCTTCCCGTACCCCTTCCCGCACCGCCTCCAGCACCGTCTGCCGTCCCACGTTGCCGGGTCTGGCGCCGCCCCCGGTGTCCGGTGGCGGGGGCCGGCCCGCCCGGCGGCAGGCGGTGAGCCGGGTGGCCGACGGCCACCTGCACCGCAATGAGGTGCTGCTCGTCGGCCGGGTCACGGCCGAGCCGTCGGTGCGCGAGCTGCCCAGCGGCGACCAGCTCGTCACCTGGCGGGTGTCGGTGAGCCGGCCGCCCGCCGAGCAGCGTCCGAACCAGGCGGCCGATCCCGTCAGCTGCGTTAGCTTCCAGCCCGCCATCAAGGAGGCCACGCGCGACTGGCGCATCGGCGACCTCGTCCGGGTCAGCGGATCGCTGCGGCGCCGGTTCTGGCGGGCGCCCGGCGGGTCGGCGAGCGTGTTCGAAATCGAGGCCCGGACGGTCGCGCGCGTCGCCGCCGTACCGGACGACGGCCGTACCGCTCCGGCGCCGGATCACCAGCCGAGCTGAGCCAGCGGCTCCCGCAGCCGCGCCTGGTCCACGGGCTCCGCAGTGGACCAGGCGGCGGCGCAGAGGGCGCGCAGCCCGTCCAGCCGGTCGCCGCCGCCGGTCAGTTCCAGCCGGCCGGCCCGCGCCAGCGCGGTCCAGCCGCCGCACCGTCCCCGGCCCGCCTCGGCATCGGTCCGGGGATGCAGCAGGTTCAGTCCGCCGAGGTCGTACGCCAGATAGGAGGGACGGTGCCGTGGCCCGGCCAGCAGGAGTTCCGCGGGCGTCGTCACTCCCGAGAGCACCAGCAGGCTGTCGGCTCCCCGGTTCGTGGCGCCCTCGATGTCGGTGTCCAGCCGGTCGCCCACCACGAGCGGGTCGGCGGCGCCGGTGCGGCGCACCCCCTCCTCGTGCAGCGGGCGCTCCGGCTTGCCCGCCACCAGCGGCTTGGTGCCCGACGCCTGCGCGATCACCCGCCCGAACGAGCCGTTGCCCGGCTGGACGCCCCGATCCAGGGGAGCGGTGCGGTCGGCGTTGGTCAGGACGAACAGCGCACCGGCCATCACCGCCAGCGCTCCCTCCACGAGCAGGTCGTGACCGAGCCGCGGCGAGTAGCCCTGCACCACGGCCACCGGCCGCTCGGCGGCCACCGTGACCGGGCGCAGACCGTGCCGGCGCAGCGCCTGGCGGAGCCCGGTGTCACCCACGGCCAGCACCGCCGAGCCCGCCGGGAACCGCTCGGCGACCAGGCGGGCCGCCGCCTGCGCGGACGTCACCACCTGCGCCGCCGTCGCGGGAACGCCCATGCGCGTGAGCCGCTCTGCGATGGCCGCCGGCGTGCGGGAGGCGTTGTTCGTCACGAACGCCACCTTCATCCCGCCGGCCTGCGCCTTCTCGACCGCCTCGGGCGCGGCCGGCACCACCCGCCCGCCGATGTAGACGACACCGTCCAGATCCAGCAGCGCGGCGTCGTAGCTGGCGTGCAGCGGCTGGTCGGCGGCCTTCAGCGGGACGGCGGTCATGGGGTACCTCCGGGCGGGACCCGCCCGTGCGGGCGAGGAGAGAGCGGACTCCGGCGTGATGGGAAAACGACAGCGGGCAGCCGGCCCGGGCACGGCCGCACCGACCGTCCGCCGGATGGGCGCGGGCGAACACGTGCGCCGCGCGTCTCGCCTGGACCCGGCCCGAGGCCGCCGCCGGCACGGATCGAGCGCGGGCCGCACGGCCGTGTGCCCCTGCGGGGACGGGAACCGGCCGGTTCAGCGGGTAAGGCCGTCACCTGCCGGGCCCCTTTCGACGGTGCAGGAGGGTGCGGGTACCGCCCCGGGACCGGCGGACGGCACCGGCGCGGCGTCTGCGCCCGGGGCGTCGGCACCGGAGGTCCCGGTGTCCTCACAGCAGGGTACGCATGACCAGCCCGGTGCGCGGCTTCGGGCCGAAGGAGGTCGACTTGCGCGGCGTGAGTTCGCCCACGGCGGTGACCGCGTACACGTCCGCCACGCTCAGCGCCGGCAGGATCACGGCGCTGTCCCGGTCCGGTCGCAGCGCCGCCACCGCTCCCGCGGGGTCGTCGTGGACCAGCCGGGCCGTCTCGTCCGTCCGGTTCCACAACGGCAGCAGCACGCGGGTCAGCACCGCGGTGGGGAGCGCCCGCCAGGCCGGGGACCGGCCCGGCATGGCGGCGGCCAGCCGGCCGGGATCGAAGCCGTGCAGCAGATGGCCGGCGCCGCCACCGACCAGCAGCATGGCCGGGCCGTCCGCGGCGGCCTTGGCGAGGCGGCCGAGCGCCGCGCGCAGGCTGTCGTCGCCATCGACCTGGACCGGTTCGACCTCCGCCACGGTGCCCGCCGCCCGGGCGGCACCGGCGGCATCGAGATCGGGGAGCACCCGGTGAATGGCGCCCACCCGGGGCGGAGTGGCGTCGGAGTCGACGAGGAGCGCCAGGCCATGGTCCCACGCCCCCGGCCCCTGCTGGGCGGCGCGCAGGCGCTGGTAGGCGGCGTAGCGGTGGTGGCCGTCGGCGATCAGCGCGGTCCGGGTGGCGAAGTCGGCGGCGATGTCGGCCTGGAGGCGCGGGTCGGCGATCGCCCACACCCGGTGGGTCACCTGGTCATCGGTGGTGGTGCGGACCAGCGGCGTGGTGGTGGAATCGGCCACCGCGTCGACGGTCCGCGACGCCAGGCCGCGCTGCGCGCCCGTGCCACCGCGATACAGCAGGAAGATCGGCTCCAGGTTCGCGTGGGCGGCGGCCATGAGCCGGGCGCGGTCGGCCACCGGCTCGCTGAGCACGTCCTCGTGCGGCCGCACCGCCGCACTGCCCGGCCGGGGCAGCCGAAGCGCGCCGACCAGCCCGCGCTGCCGGGTGCCGTCGGGTGCCGTCTGCTCGTAGACGTACAGCAGGGGCTCGCTGTCGCGTACCAGGACCCCGTCGTCGATCCAGCGCTGGAACGTCGCCGCCGCCCTGGCGTAGCGATCCGGACCGGCCAGTGCCCGGGTGGACCCGTTCGCCGCGGTGGCGGCGGGCGGGACGGTCAGGCGTACGGCGTTGTGGGGTTCCGCCCGCATGAGGCCGGACACGGCCGCCGCGTCGAGAACGTCATAGGGCGGCGCGAGCGCGAGCGCGATGTTCGGCGGGGGCGGGTCGACGGCCGGCCGGGCGCCGGGGGTCGCGTACCGCAGCCCCCGGAAGGGGGCCAGCTCCAGGGCGTCATCCGCGATGTCTCCCACGACCGAACGATACCCGCCGGGGCGGCCACGGCGCCGGTGATTCGGGACCGCGCCGCCGCAGCGGTCGGGGCGATGCGCCGGTCAGAGCAGCTTGCGCAGCCGCATCATGTCGCCGAAGCTCGCGTCGAGCTTCACCCGGCCGGACAGCAGCGCCTTGCCGAAGTCCAGGCGCTCCTCCGCCATGTCGACCAGGTCGTCGCTGTCGGCGGTGATGCCCACCTGCGCCCGGGAGCCACCGGCACCGTCCGCCCGCTGAGAGACGTCGACGAGCCCGTTCAGCGTCAGCCGCATGTCGAAGACGGTGTCGAGGTCACTGACCTTGACACTCACCGAGCGTTCCACGATGTGCTTGCGCCGACGCTCCTCGTCGAGTTCGAGTATCCGGTCGGACACCCGGTCGATCGCCGCGCGGCATTCTTCGATGCTGGCCATGTTCCCATGATGCCCTAATCGTCCGACCAGGGACGTCAGCCGCGGCACGGTGGTGCGTCACCGCCCGCCGTGCCACCGGCGGTCGGCACGTGCCCCGCTCGCGTCGACCAGCCGCGCGGCGACGGCGATGCGGGTACGGTTTCTGCTGGGGTCACGCACGGTGGTGGCGCGCGGCCACCGGCCCGTACCGGCGCCTGCCCGTTGCCAGGCAGCCGTCCCTTTCGTACCTGACTTTCGCGAGGAGCACATTCGATGGTCGTCGACGCGGTCCGCACCTATCTCGATGCCGCCAGCGGCTTCACGGAGCTGACCCGAAAGCGCGCGGTGGCGGCGGCCAAGACCCTGCTCAAGGAGAGCGACGAACGTTCCGGCGGCGCGCTCACCCGGGCCGGGGACACCGCCCGTTCCACCATGGAGAGCGTGGAGAGTTCGGTGCGGCGCACCCGGGTGGGGCACAACATCCAGTCGCTCGCCGCCGACCTGCTGGAGACGAGCAGGGCCAACCGGGCCGCGCTGAGCAGCCTCGTCGAGGGCGAGGTCGAACGCTTCATCGACCGGCTGGACCTGGTGCGCCGCGACGAGCACGACCGCCTGCTCCGCCGGGTCGCCGAGCTGGAACGCCGGCTCGCCTCGCAGTCGGCGGCACAGCGGACCACCCGGCGCGCGGCCACCGCCCCGGCCACGGCCGGGCCCGCGGCACCCGCCGGACCCGCGGCCGAGGCGCCGGCCGCCGCCTCGGGCCCGGCTGTCCCCGCCGACCCCTCGACCGCCGAGGCCGACGGAAGCCGCGAGACCGACGTCCGGCTCCCCCCGAGAGTCACCGGCGACGCCCCGCCCGCGCGGCCGGACGAGGCCCCCGGCGACTCGGCGATCGCCGCGACCGAGCCGTCCCCGGCAGGCGAGCCCCCCGCCGCCGATGACCGACCGGCGGAGGCCGCCCCGGCACCGGCCGACGACGCCGCCCAGCCGTCCGGCGGCGCGGCCGAAACGGCGGCGTCCACCCCGGCCGAGCCCGCCGCCCCGGCCGAGCCCGCCGACCCCGCCGGGTCGTCCGATCCGGCCGGCCAGGAGCCGACCGCGGCCCCCGAGAAGAAGCCCGCGGCCAGGTCGGGACGGTCGAAGCCGACCGGCACCCGGACCCGCAGCGGCGGCAAGAGCGGGACCAAGCGGACGGGCGGCCGCAAGACCGCGGCCAAGAAGGACGGCGACGAGAAGTAACGCGCGGGCCGACGGCCGGACAGCCCGAGGGAGCGGCCGATCCGCACGGCGCCCGGTCGCCGCGATCGGCCAGGAGGCCCACCGACCGCGGGACCTCCCGCCGCCTTGGCGGCAGCCCGGCTACCCTGCCCGACAGGGACGCCACGGCGGACTCCCCGGTGACGGACGCCTGCACGGCGCGGAGCCGCCCGGCCCCGAGACACCGCCCGGCACCCGCCCGGCCGTACCACCGACGACCGCGGTCTCCACGGAGGTATCCCCATGACGAACGGACACCCGTCGCCCGCGGACCTCGACCGGCCCCGCCCGGTCCCGGCTCCGCCCGGAGCCGCAGACGACGGCCTGGCCGACCGCACCGTCGCCCAGGTGCGGGCCCGGCTGGCCGAACTGGACGGTCTGGAGACGGCGGACCACGTCGCCGTCTTCGACGCCGTGCACCGCGAACTGGCCGACGTCCTCGGCCGCCTGGACCGGGACCCGGAACCGGGCGGCCCCGGCGGGAAGCGCTGACCGGCCCGGCGACCCCGGTCGCGATGCGTCGGCGTTCGGCCGAACGCTTCGCCCTGGCGACGGGCCCGATCCGCCCGGCCGGTGGCGGACCGTCCCCGGCGCCGTCAACTCGCGCGTCACTCGTTCCGAACCGGTCGAGGCTCCGCTCGGGGGCCGCCCCACGGACCGGCCGGCACATCACCGGACGCCGCAGGTCACGGCGGCCTTTCACGCCGGGCTCGGCCGAGTGGCCCCGCCATCGGCGAGACCTCGGCGTACCCGGAGATCCCGGCGGGCTCCGGCCACCGTTCGATGACGGCGCGTGCCGAGAGCAGCGGCGCGACCGGTGGCACGCCGCCGAAAGTGGCCGACCCGGCGGCGATCGCCCCCAAAGCCGCGCCGCCCGCGAGGCGACGGCGGCACCCGCCGAGCGTCATGCCGGTCGAGCCGAGCGCGAGCGGATACCGGCCGGCGCCCGAACACGTCGCGAACCCGCACCGTGGTCCGAGGCGGCACGTTAGGGCCGCGGCCGTGCAGAGCACGCCTCCGGCCGGCGGTGAGCGGATGCGCGCAGCCGCTCTCGGCGGGCCCCTCACGCGGGGAGCCACGCGCCGGGTGGGTGCCGTCGGTCGACGGGATGCGCGGTTCGCTCCGTCGAGCTCGGCGTCGGCCGGTGTCCGCGACCGTCCCTCAGGGGGCAGGCCCCGGGGTGCCTTCGGCGGCCGATGGGCGTCCTCGATCGCGCAGCCGTCCGTTTCCGGCCGTCCGGTACTCCGCGGCCCGGCCGTGACGGCGTACCATCGCCCGCCGATCCGCCGTCACCGCTCCGGCGCCGTGCGGCCGTGCGCCGGGACCGTACCGCACCCCCGCCGACCGGTGTCCGCGCCGGTGGCTCCCGGCGGACCGGCGGAGAATGGGAGGTGCCCGTTGCCGATAACATCGCGGGCGCCGCCCGGGATCTCGCGCCGGGCGGGTGCACGCTTCTCCGAGACGGGCGGATCTCACCACCATGGCCAAACGCACTCGACTGGACGCCGAACTGGTCCGGCGCGGCCACGCGAGGTCTCGCGGGCAGGCCGCGGAACTCATCGCGGACGGGCGGGTCCGGGTGGCCGGGGCGGTGGCGACCAAGCCCGCCACGCAGGTCGGGACCGACCAGGCCATCGTCGTGGCCGAGGTCGACACCGACCCGGGCTACGTGTCCCGGGGCGCCCACAAGCTCGTGGGCGCGCTCGACGCGTTCGGAATCGACGTCTCCGGCCGCCACTGCCTGGACGCCGGTGCCTCCACCGGTGGCTTCACCGACGTGCTGCTGCGCCGCGGCGCGGCCCGTGTGGTGGCCGTCGACGTCGGCTACGGCCAGCTCGCGTGGTCGCTGCGCAGCGACGAACGCGTCGACGTGCGGGAGCGCTGCAACATCCGCGACCTCACTCCCGACCAGGTGGGCGAGCCGCTGCCCGGCCTGGTCGTCGGCGACCTCTCCTTCATCTCGCTCACCCTGGTGCTGCCCGCGCTGGTGCGCTGCGCCCGCGCCGACGCCGACTTCGCGCTGATGGTCAAGCCGCAGTTCGAGGTGGGCAAGGAGCGGGTGGGCGCCGGCGGCGTGGTGCGCGACCCGGAGCTGCGGGCCGACGCGGTGCGGTCGGTGGCCGCGCACGCGCGCACACTGGGCCTGGGGTGCCGGGGGGTGACCGCCAGCCCGCTACCCGGACCGTCGGGGAACGTCGAGTACTTCCTGTGGCTGCGTGCCGGGGCGCCCGCCCTGGAGGAGGCGGACCTGCGGCGCGCGATCGAGGAGGGCCCGCGCTGACCGGCCGCGGCCGGTCAGCGGCCTGCGGGCGCTCCGGCCGGCCACACACCCGCGAGCTCGACCTCGCCCGGGCCGTCGGGCGGCGGCGCGAAGGCCGGTGGCTGCGGGCGGCGGGGAGGGGCGAGTTCGGCGGCGATCCACTCGGCCGACGCCGCCTAGATCGTTGATGGGAAACAGTGGGTGCTGCTCAGTGGTCGTGGGCCACGAGTGAGTGCTTGACGGGTGCTTCGATGAGCCGGTTGTGCCGGATCGCGGTGTTGAGGGCGGGGATGCGCCGGTAGGTGCGCGCCCAGAGTCCTTCGGTGGTGCGCGTCTGGTGGCGTTGCGGGCCGGGCTGGTTCTTCGGCGTCCGGATGACCGCCTCGATGCGCATGTGCGGCCGGCCCGGGTAGACGCCGGGGGCGTCCTGGTCGCGGCGGGCCGGGCGGATGAGCACGTGGCCCAGGCCGGCGGCGGCCTTCTCGATCCCGGCCCCGGCGAAGCCCGTGCCGTACACGATGGGGGCGCGGCCCCGGCGCCCACGGCTGCACGTGGAGCGGGTGCACCGCCTGCGCGCGCTCGTCCAGCTTCTTGGGGTCGGCCAGGGAGAACGCGCGTACCGCGCCGTCTGTGGTGGTGACCAGGAGGAGCTTGGCGCCCCGGTGGAAGGCGTGGTGGGGCTCGTCCGTGCCGTGCCCGGCCTCTTCGTCCAGGCCGGAGCGGTTCACCGTGACGCGGGAGGTTCCGCAGCGCACCGGGGGTACGTCCATCAACCGGAGTTTCCTGGTAGGCGGGGGTGGTGCGGGCCGGCCACAGGACCACCGCGAAGAGCACCGGGGCCGGGGCGGGCAGGTGCCGGTTGTCCTCGGACCGGCAGGGCGGGCGCGGGGACGGGTGCCCGATCCGGGAGGGGGCCGCGCGCGGCCGGTGGTGCTCGGTATCGCGGCGCGGTGGAATCTGGGCGGTGGCGACTTGGACGGGTTCGGCGTTGGTGAGCAGGTGGGGCCGCCCGGGTCTGCGCACCGATTGGCGGGAGGGCGGGACGTGGTCGTCGATTCGGTCCGCAGGCGCCGCAAACCCGTCCCCGCTCGGCTGCCCGCCGACACCGAGCCGGCCTGCGTGGCCGTGGCCCAGCTCCTGCTGAGCCGCGATCCCGAACGCCGGTGGCCGCGCCCGGCCCCGGGCAGGATCGGCCACCTCGCCCCCGCCCGCCCCGCAAACCGGAGTACAACCGGCACCCGCACGCCCTGGCCCCCCGTGCTCCTCGCCGCCGCACAACGGCAGCCCCGGGCACCCCCCACCCGGCGCGAGAAGCCGCGCCTGATGGACGGCACCCCGCTTCGCCGCGAAGCCTCCCGCGTGACCGCGAACCGCTCCGGCCCGCGCGAGATCACCGGCTACGGCACGCGTAAGTCCCACCACGCCTGGCGGTCATCCGGACGCGGAAGAACCAGCCCGGCCCGCAACGCCACCAGACGCGCACCACCGAAGGACTCTGGGCGCGCACCTGCCGGTGCATCCCCGCCCTCAACGCCGCGATTCGGCACAACCGGCTCATCGAAGCGCCCCTCAAGCACTCACTCGTGGCCTACGACCACTGAGCAACCCCCATCAACGATCTAGGCCGACCGGTACTGCGGCCACCCGGGTGAGGTCGCGGGCGGCGGGGGGGCGATTCCCGCGACGGCGATGGCGGTGGCCTCCGCGACCGCCCGTACCGTGCCCACCGCCCGGGTACGCCGAACAATGGCGTCGGCCAGCCGGCGGCCACGCCGGGCGAGGACGCGGCGCTCGGCCCGCTCGCGGCCGAAGGCGCGCACCACCTGGCCGCAGCCGATCCGCTCCACGGCGTGCGCCGCCACCCGCGCTTGCCGGGACCGGGCGGCCCGGTCGGCGGCGCGCAGCCAGGACGACGGCCCCACCGAAGCGGGCCGTTCACCGGCCCGGCATTGCAGCCGGGGTTTCTGGACGCCGGTGGGAGTGGTCGTGATCGGTGAGCGCTGGCGCGCGTCGCCGGTGGCGCGGCGTCCATCAGCCGGTCGCCTTCGCGGGCACGGGCCGTTTCCGCACGGACGCACGGGCCGCGAAGGCGGCGCGCCCGGCGATCCGGTCGGCCGGGCGACCGCGCCGCCCGTCCCGGCGTGGCCGGTGTCCGGCCCGCGAAGGTGAAGCCGATCCGCCGCCCGCGTCCGTCCCCGGCCGGAACAAACCCCGACGCGCGACCGTTGTCCCGGTCGCGCGCGTCCGGTGTGACCGGTGTGGTGCGGAACGGCCCGGCGGAGCGGCGGTTCCGGTAGCGTGACCCGGCCGGAGCCGTTCCGGTCGGTCAGCCAGGACGCCATCGCCATGCGCGTGAACGGACTGACGAGGAGGACGTGTCCATGACCAGCGCGGGCGGAGGCGCCGTGAGCACACCTGTCGGCAACGGGGACCGCAGCATCCTGCTGCTGGCCCACACCGGCCGTCCCGCCGCCGTCCGGAGCGCGCAGCTCGTCCACGAGAGCCTGACCGCCGCGGGGCTCACCGTGCGGATGCTCGCCCACGAGGCCGACGCCTTGAAGCGGGCGGGCACCGACCTGGAGCCGGTGGACATCGTGCATGTGGCGCCCGAGGGGGCGCGCGGGGTCGAGCTGGTCATGGTGCTGGGCGGCGACGGCACTCTGCTGCGTGCCGCGGAGATCGCCCGCTCGGCCGGGGCGCCGCTGCTCGGCGTGAATCTGGGGCACGTCGGGTTCCTCGCCGAGGCCGAGCGCGAGGACCTCAGCGCGACCGTCCGCAGCGTCGTCGACCGTGACTACGCGGTCGAGGAGCGGATGACCATCGACGTCGCCGTGTACAACAACGGACGCAACGGCGGCTCCCCGCCGGTGCGCACCTGGGCGCTGAACGAGGCGACGCTGGAGAAGGCGAGCGCCCGCCGCATGCTGGAAATGGTGCTGGAGGTCGACGGCCGCCCGCTGTCGCGCTGGGGATGCGACGGAGTGGTCTGCGCCACACCCACCGGTTCCACGGCGCACGCCTTCTCGGCCGGCGGGCCGATCGTCTGGCCGGAGGTGGAGGCGCTGCTGGTCGTGCCGCTCAGCGCCCACGCGCTGTTCGCCCGGCCGCTGGTGGTCTCGCCCGACGCCACCATCGCCCTGGAGGTGCTGCCGGACACCACCGACGGCGTGCTCTGGTGCGATGGACGCCGTATGGTCGAATTGCCGGCCGGGGCGCGGATCGAGGTTTCGCGTGGCCACACGCCGGTACGGTTGGCCCGCCTGCAGCGGGCGCCGTTCACCGACCGGCTGGTCGCGAAGTTCGGTCTGCCCGTGGCGGGCTGGCGCGGGCGCGCCGAACGTCGCGACGGCGGTCGGTGAGCCGCGGTACGGTCCCCGCCGGGCTCCGATCCGGAGCCCGGCGGGGACCGCGCCGCTGAACGCGCGGCAGACCACAGTGGCGGTAGCAGGAGAGGGTTCGGTGCTCGAAGAAGTCCGCATCCAGGGTCTCGGAGTCATCGACGACGCCGTTTTGGAACTCTCACCCGGGTTCACGGTGGTCACGGGCGAGACCGGCGCAGGAAAGACGATGGTGGTCACCGGCCTGGGCCTGCTGTTCGGCGGTCGCGCCGATCCGCAGCGCGTCCGGCCCGGGGCCGAGCGCGCCGTCGTGGAAGGCCGCCTCACCGTCCCTCCGGACGGGAGGGTGGCCGAGCGCGTCGCCGAGGCCGGTGGCGAACTCGACGACGACGTTCTCATCCTCACCCGCTCGGTGTCCGCGGAGGGCCGTTCGCGCGCCACGCTCGGTGGCCGCTCGGCGCCGGTCAGCCTGCTGGCCTACCTCGCCGACGACCTCGTGGCGGTGCACGGCCAGTCCGACCAGCAGCGGCTGCTGCGCACCGACCGCCAGCGGGCTGCCCTGGACCGCTACGCGGGGGAGCGGCTCGCCGCCACCGCCGGCGGCTATGCCGCGGCCTACCGTCGGCACCGGGAGGTGGCCGACACGCTCGCCGAGCTGACCACCCGGGCCCGCGAGCGCGCCCAGGAGGCCGACCTGCTGCGGTTCGGCGTGGAGGAGATCACCGCCGCCGACCCCAAGCCGGGCGAGGACGCCGAACTGCTCGCCGAGGAGACCCGGCTGGCGCACGCCGACGCGCTGCGGGTCGCCGCGACCACCGCGCACGAGGTGCTGGTCGGTGACCCGGCCAGCGACGTGGAGATCGACGTCACCGCGCTGCTGGCCTCGGCCCGCCAGGCGCTCGCCGCCGTCCGGGAGCACGACCCGGCGCTGGCCGCGGTGGCCGACCGGCTCGACGAGGTCGGCTACGTGCTCAGCGACGCCGCCACCGAGCTCGCGTCCTACCGTGAGTCGGTCGACGCCGACCCCGCGCGGCTGGCCGCCGTCCAGGAGCGCCGCTCACTGCTGACCCAGCTCGGCCGCAAGTACGGGCCCACCACCGATGACGTGCTCGCGTGGGCCGAGGACGCCGCCAAACGGCTCGCCGAGCTCGACGGCGACGACGAGCGGATCGAGGAGCTGCGCGAGGAGGAGGCCGCGCAGCGCCGGCGCATGACCGAGCTGGCCGACCGGCTCACCGAGATCCGCACCGAGGTCGCCGAGCGCTTCGGCGCCGCGGTCACCGAGGAACTGACCGCGCTCGCCATGCCGCACGCCCGGGTCAGCGTCCGGGTCACCACGGGCGAGGAGTTCGGGCCGCATGGCCGCGACGACATCGAACTGCTCCTCGCGCCGCACCCCAGCGCGCCGCCGCTCCCCCTGAACAAGGGCGCCTCCGGCGGTGAGCTCTCGCGGGTGATGCTCGCCATCGAGGTGGTGTTCGCGGGCGCCGACCCCGTTCCGACGTTCGTCTTCGACGAGGTGGACGCCGGCGTCGGCGGCAAGGCCGCGGTGGAGATCGGCCGGCGGCTGGCCCGGCTGGCCCGCCGCGCCCAGGTCATCGTGGTCACCCACCTGCCGCAGGTGGCCGCGTTCGCCGACGCCCATCTCGTGGTGGAGAAGTCCAACGACGGGATGGTGACCGCGAGCGGGGTCACCCGGCTCGACCGTTCCGGGCGGGTCCGGGAGCTCTCACGTATGCTGGCGGGACTGGAGGACTCCGAACTGGGCCGGGCGCACGCGGAGGAGCTGCTCACCATCGCGGCGGCCGACCGCCCGGGCGACACCGGGCGGCACTGAGCGCCACCGGGCGGCTCCAGGGCCGCGCACGCCGGACGCTCGGCCGCCGGCGCCGCCGCACCCCTCGCGCGGCCGGTTCGGCCGTTCGACACGGGAGCGTGCACCGTGGGACGTGTTCTTGGGGGGCCGGCCCGCCGCGGCGGCCCGGAGCCGATAGCACCGGCTCATGCCGCCCCTGACCGCGCAGGCACCGGCACCGGGCACACAAAAGTGACCCAGTGTGAACACGCCGGTACCGGTCGTGTTGTCCACGAAGCGCGGCGGGCTCTGGCAAGATGCAGGCAATGAAGGTCCCGACGGCGCTAGGCGCCAGATTCCCGAAACTCCGTCGTGCCAGGCTCGACGGATCCGTCGGCGTAACCGCACCCGCCAGATCGGACCGTCGGACCAAGAACCTCACCAAACGGCTGCGCCCCGGCGAGATCGCCATCATCGACCACGTCGACATCGACCGTGTCAGCGCCGAGGCGCTGGTCAACTGCGGGGCGGCCGCGGTGCTCAACGTCGCCAGCAGCATCAGTGGCCGCTACCCCAACCTCGGCCCCCAGCTGATCCTGGCCGCCGGCATCCCCCTGGTGGACGACGTCGACCCCGAGGTGTTCGCGCGGGTGCGGGAGGGGGAGGAGTTACGGCTGGAGGGCGGCACCCTCTACCGCGGTGACGAGGTGCTGGCCAAGGGGGTCGAACAGGACGCCGCCTCCATCGAGGCGGCGATGGCCGAGGCGCGCGCCGGCCTGTCGGTGCAGCTGGAGGCGTTCGCCGCCAACACGATGGAGTACCTCAAGCGGGAGCGCGAGCTCCTGATCGACGGCATCGGCGTGCCCGACATCCGGACCCGGATCGAGGGCCGGCACGTGCTGATCGTGGTGCGCGGCTACCACTACCGCGAGGACATCGCGGCGCTGCGGTCCTACATCCGCGAGTACCGGCCGGTCATCATCGGGGTGGACGGCGGGGCCGACGCGCTGATGGAGGCCGGCTACCGGCCGGACATCATCGTCGGTGACTTCGACTCCGTCTCCGACAAGGCGCTCACCTGCGGCGCCGAACTCGTCGTGCACGCCTACCGCGACGGCCGTGCCCCCGGGCTGCAGCGCGTCACCGACCTCGGCCGCGACGCGATCGTGTTCCCGGCCACCGGGACCAGCGAGGACGTCGCCATGATGCTCGCCGACGACGCCGGGGCCAGCCTCATCGTGGCCGTCGGCACCCACGCCACCCTGGAGGAGTTCCTGGACAAGGGACGCGCCGGGATGGCCAGCACCTTCCTCACCCGCCTGCGGGTCGGCAGCAAGCTCGTCGACGCCAAGGGCGTGAGCCGGCTCTACCGCAGCCGGATCTCCCCGTGGACCCTGCTCGCCATGGTGGCCGCCTCCCTCCTCACGATCGTGGTGGCCGCCTACAGCTCCCCGGCCGGGCAGGTCTACCTGAACTTCCTCGCGGCCCGCTGGGACGCGTTCCTCTACTGGTTCACCGGACTGGGCTCGTGATCGACTTCCGCTACCACCTGGTTTCCATCGTCGCCATCTTCCTCGCCCTCACCGTCGGGATCGTCCTGGGCACCACCATGCTCCAGGACCCGCTGCTGAACACGCTGCAGTCGGAGACGTCCGACCTGCGCGAGCAGAGCGAGGAACTGCGCGCGCAGAAGGACATCGCCGACCAGATCAACGCGGGCGACGACCAGCTCATCGGCGCCTTCGCCGACGAGATGCTGGCCGACCAGCTGAACGAGGCCCGCGTCGTCATCGTCGAGACCCCGGGAGTCGACGACGAGATGCGCGCCGGGCTGACCGCGCGGATCGAACAGGCCGGTGGCACGGTCCCGGGGCGGCTGTCGCTGACCGACAGGTTCCTCGACCCCGAGCAGTCGGCCTTCGTCACCGAGCTGACCGACCAGCTCGCCGAGGGCGTCGAACTGCCCCGCGGCAACGCCTACGAGCGCGCCGGGGCCGAACTCGCCCAGGCGCTCATCGCCGCGGACCCGGAGGCCGAGGACGCGGAGCCGGCCGACGACGAGCGGCCCGGCGACGGCGACGAGGAGAGCGAGCGGGAGCCCGCCCTCGACCCCGAGGCGGTCCTGGCCGGGTTCGCCGAGGGCGGGTTGCTCACCCAGCAGGGCGAGCCGGCCCAGCGCGCCGACATCGTCCTGGTGCTCGCGCCCGCCGAGCCGTTCGCCGCGGCCGCCGACGGCCAGGCGCAGGGACAGGAGGACGACACCGCGGCGACCGGGAACGCCGCCGTGCTCGCGTTGACCCGCGCCTTCGACGCGGAGGCCGGCGGCGCCGTCCTGGCCGGCGGCACCAGCGCCGTCGACGCCGGGGGCCTGCTGGCCCAGGCGCGCGCCGAGGAGGTCGGCTTCACCACGGTCGACACGGCCGGCAGCACCTCCGGGGACGTGGTGACGGTGCTGGCGCTCGCCATCACCCTGCAGGGCCGCAGCGGGCACTACGGCATCGGCGAGGGGGTCGACAATTACCTTCCCGACCCGCTGCCGCAGCCCAGACCGAACGACTCCCAGGAGTCCGGCCGGGACTCCGGTGCGGACACGGACGCGGATTCGGAGTAGCCCCCATGCGATTCCCCCGTTCTCCACGCCTCGCGTGGTTCTCCCGCCGTCCCGCCGCCGAGGCCGCGTGCTCGCCGGTCGCGCTCGCCGCGCCGCGCCGCGGACCGGTGTGGGGCGGGCTCGCCGGCGCCGCGATCGGAGCCGTCGCGGCGCGCACGCTGTACTCGGCGCTGACCCGGCCCGGGGCGGACCAGGCGCGCGACGACGTGGTGCCCGCCCGCCGGGTGGCCAGGGAGACCTGGAGCCGGACGAACTTCCGCGGCGAGCCGGTCACCCTGCTGGAGGGCCCGGCGCTGGCGGCCGGCACCTGCGCCGCCGCGGTCCTGGCCCCCGGTCTGCCGGTCCGGCTGCGCGCCGCGACGGCCATCGCCGCCGCCGGGGCGGGCGCGTTCGGCGCCTACGACGACGTCGCCGGGTCCTCGGGATCGCGCGGCTTCCGGGGGCACCTGGCCGCGCTGCGGCGCGGCGAGGTCACCACCGGCGCGGTGAAGATCCTCGGCATCGGCGCCACCGGCCTGGCGGCAGCCGCGGCGCTGCCCGGCCGCCCGGCGGACGTGCTGATCAACGGCGCGCTCATCGCCGGCTCGGCCAACCTGGTCAATCTGTTCGACCTCCGTCCGGGGCGCGCCGCCAAGGTGGGGCTGATCGCCGGCACCCCGGCGCTGGGCGACGCCACCGCCGGTGCCGTGGCCGGGCCGGTGCTCGGCGCGACCGCCGCGCTGCTGCCCGAGGACCTGGGGGAGCGGGCGATGCTGGGCGACGCCGGGGCCAACACCCTGGGCGCGGTGCTGGGCGTGGCCGCGGCGGCCCGGCTGCCCAGAGCGGCCCGGCTGGGGCTGCTGGCCGGAGTGGCCGGCCTGACCGCCGCCAGCGAGGTGGTCAGCTTCACCAAGGTCATCGGCGCCACGCCCGCGCTGCGGTGGCTGGACGAGCTGGGCCGCCGGCCGGCCGCGGACGGTGGTCAGAGCCGCCCGCTGCCCGCCGACCTGCTCGCCGAGCCGCTGGTGCCGCGTTAGCCGGGCGGCGACATCGGGGGTCCCGCAGCGGGCCCCGGTTCCCTCCCACAGGGTCCGCTCCGGCCCGCCGTCCCCGCGTGGTCCTCCCACGGTGCGGGACGGCCGGCCGTGGTGGCCCGGCGTGTGGTTCGGGCGGCGCCTGGACGGCGGTCACTACCCTCGAACACGCAGGTCCCCCCCCACGTGAACCCACGCAGTACATCTGGAGCAGCCAACCCGTGACTTGGGAACGCATCCGGCGGCTGAGCGCCGGGGTCGCCGGAGCGGCCGTGCTCATCGCCGCGGTCACCCTGGTGGCGCGCGTGGCCGGGTTCGGGCGGACCTTCGTGTTCTCCCAGACGGTCGGGGACAACTGTCTGGGCACCGCCTACTACACCGCCAACCAGCTGCCCAACGTGCTGTTCGAGATCGTGATCGGCGGCGCGCTGTCCGGGATGGTGGTGCCGGTGCTCGCGGCCGCCGCCGAGCGGGGGGACCGGGCGGAGGTGCGGCACACGGCCTCGGCGCTGGTGACCTGGGTGGTGCTGCTCGCGGTGCCGCTCAGCCTGCTGCTCGCCGCCGTGGCGGGACCCGCGATGGACCTCATGCTGGGCGGCGCCGCTGGCTGCGACCCCGCCGCGCTGCGGGCGCTGTCGGTGCGGTTCCTGCTGGTCTTCGCCCCGCAGATCGTCTGCTACGCGCTCGCCGCGGTGCTCTACGGGATCCTGCAGGCGCATCGCAGGTTCCTGGCCCCCGCGCTGGCGCCGCTGCTGTCCAGCCTGGTGGTGATGGCGGCCTACATCGTGTTCGTCCCGCTGAGCGAGGGGCGGCGCGACGATCTGGCCCGCCTGCCGACGGCCGCCGAACTCGCGCTCTCCGTCGGCACGACCGCCGGTGTGGTGGCGCTGCTGCTCACTGCGCTGGTGCCGGCCGCCCGGCTGCGGCTCGGGCTGCGGCCGAGGCTCACCTTCCCGCCGGGTGTGGCGGCGCGGGTGCGTTCGCTCGCCTTCGCCGCGCTGCTGCCCCTGGTGGCGATGCAGCTCAGCCTGCTGCTGGCGGTGGCGCTGGCCAATCGCGGCGGTGGTGGTGGCGCCGTGGTGCTGTACCAGTACGCCTGGAGCCTGTTCACGCTGCCCTACGGCGTGATCGCGGTGCCCATCGCCACCAGCGCCTTCACGGCGCTGTCGGTGCGGCACGCTGAGGGGGACCGGGACGGCTACACGTCGGTGGTCGCGGCCACCTCGCGCGCGTGCCTGGTCAGTACCGCGGCGGTGGCGACCGCCCTGGCGGCGGCGGCCGGGCCGCTCGCCGAGGTGTTCGCGGGTGGCGACCCGGCGGCCATGCGGCGGGCCCTCCTCGCCTTCGCCCCCGGCATCGTCGGGTTCGGGCTCGTGGCGTTGCTCAGCCGCGCGCTGTACGCCTCCGGCCACGGCCGCCCGGCCGCCGCCGCCCAGGTCGCGGGCTGGCTGGTGGTGATGGCGGCCGGCGCGGCGCTGGTCGTCCTGCTCCCGAGCGGCTGGGCGGTGGCCGGCCTCGGGGCGGGTACCTCGCTCGGGCTGTCGCTGGCGGCGGCGCTGCTCGCCGCGGCGGTCGGGCGGGCGCACGGGCGGGCGGGATTCGCCGGGCTGGGCCGGGCGCTGCTCGCGGCGGCGGCCGGCGCGGCCTGCGGCGGGGCGGCGGGAATCGCGGCGGCGAGCGCGCTGGACGCCGTGGGCGTGTGGGCGAACGCGGGCGTGAGCGTGCTGGCGGGCGCGGCCGGCATCGCGGTGTACGGCGCGGTCGCCGCGCTGATCGACGGCAGGGCGGTGCGCGCCGCGCTCACGCGGCGTGGCGCGCCGGGCTCCGGAACGCGGAGCGACACACGAGGGCACGAGGTGGAGGACGCATCCCATGGGTGACCTGCGGATCGCGCTGGTCGTCGCGACCAGCGGCGGAGGTGTCGGCAACCACGTGCGGTCGCTGGCGGGCGGGCTACGCTCCCGCGGCCACCGGGTGGCGGTGGTCGGCCCACCCGCCACCGAGCAGCGGTTCGGTTTCACCGGCGCCGGGGCGCGGTTCGCGGCGGTCGACGTCGGCGCGCGGCCGCGGCCCGCCAGCGACCTGGCCGCGGTGCGGCGGCTGCGGCGCCTGCTCGCCGACGTCGACATCGTGCACGCTCACGGCATTCGCGCCGGGGCGTTGTGCGCGCTGGCGCAGGCGTCGCCGCTCATCGTCACGCTGCACAACGCGCCGCCCGTCGTGGCCGGCCCCATGCGGATGGTGTTCCCGGCCCTGGAGCGGGTGGTGGCCCGCCGTGCCGACCTCGTGCTCGGGGTCTCCGCCGACCTGGCGCAGCGGATGCGTGATCGCGGCGCCCGGGCGGTGGAGCGGGCTCTGGTGACCGCGCCGCCCATGGGACCGCCGCGTCGCTCCGCGGCCGAGGTGCGCGCCGAACTCGGCGCCGGTCCGGAACGCCCCCTGCTGCTCGTCGTCGCCCGGCTGGCCGCCCAGAAGGGCCTGGACGTGCTGCTGGACGCCACCGCGCGGCTGGCCGGGCGCGACCCGGCCCCGCTGGTGGCGGTCGCCGGTGACGGCCCGCTGCGGGAGGGGCTGGCGGCGCGGATCGCCGCCGAGCGTCTGCCGGTGCGGCTGCTCGGCCACCGCACCGACATCGCCGACCTGCTCGGTGCCGCCGACATGTTCGTGCTGCCGAGCCTGTGGGAGGGGCCGTCGCTGGTCATCATGGAGGCGCTGCGCGCCAACCTGCCGGTGGTGGCCACCCGGGTCGGCGGCATCCCCGACCTGTACGGCAAGGTGGCGCTGCTGGTGCCGCCGGGGGACGCGGACGCCCTGGCCGGCGAGGTGACGCGGGTCCTGGACGATCCCGCGCTGGCCGGGCGGATGCGCGACGCGGCCCGCCTCGCGGCGGTCACCCTGCCCACCGAGGACGACACGGTCGAGCAGGTCCTCAGCCTCTACCGGCGCCTCGCCGCGCACGACGGCGTGCTGCCCTGACCCGGGGCGGGCCGGCCGGGCACCTGTCCGTGAGGTAGAACACACCTTCCGGTATGTGGATCGTACCGTTCAGTGGGTGTACCCGGCCGGATTCGGATGGCATCATGGACCCGGATCCCGAATGCCGAGCGTGTAGATCGGCGTGCGCGGGGTCAAGACAATCAGTGAGGGGAGTATCCCTTCGCGGCGGTGTCGTCATCACGGATCGCGATGAGGCGAACCCGGTGCCGCCGGTCCACGGTCACGGCCGTGGGCGGGAGAGACCTCCGGTAGCGACTGTGCCCGTATCCCCACGGGCTGGCCCGGCAACCGGAGGAGAGTCCTTATGGACGTCCCCATGTGGGTGTGGCTTGTCACCATCGGCGCGATGGTGGTGATCCTGGCGGTCGACCTCGCCATCGTCGACCACCCCTGGAGCAAGAAGAGCGGTCCCAAGGAGTTCGGCCTCAAGCAGGCCGGCTGGTGGGCGGCCTTCTACATCGGCATCGCGATCATTTTCGGCTTCGGTCTCTGGTACTTCGCCGGAGGCACGGTGGCGGGCGAGTACTTCGCCGGATTCGTCACCGAGAAGAGCCTCAGCGTCGACAATCTGTTCGTCTTCTACCTGATCATGGGCAGCTTCGCGGTGCCCAAGCGGTACCAGCACGAGGTCCTGCTGGTCGGGATCGTCATCGCGCTGGTCATGCGCGGTTTCTTCATCGCCATCGGCGCGCAGGCGATCAACGCCTGGAGCGAGGTCTTCTACCTCTTCGGCGCCTTCCTCATCTACACCGCGATCAAGATCGTGCGGGACCACCTCAAGGGCGCCGAGGAGCAGGAGGACTTCACCGAGAGCTTCGCGGTGCGCATGGTCAAGAAGGTCTGGCCGGTCACCGACGACTACCACGGCGCCCGGCTGACCGTGGTGCGGGACGGCCGCCGGCACGTCACGCCGATGCTGATGGTGATCGTCGCCATCGGCGTCACCGACCTCGTCTTCGCCGTCGACTCCATCCCGGCGATCTTCGGGCTGACCCAGGACGCCTACATCGTCTTCACCGCCAACGCGTTCGCGCTGCTCGGGCTGCGGCAGCTGTACTTCCTGCTGGCCGGGCTCATGGACCGGCTCGCCTACATCAGCTGGGGGCTGGCCGCGATCATGGTCTTCATCGGCATCAAGATGTTCCTGCACGCGCTGCACGAGAACGGTGTCCACGTTCCGGAGATCAGCATCGGCCTCTCGCTCACCGTGATCCTGGGTGTGATGACCATCACGATCATCGCCAGCCTGCTGGCCCCCCGGCCCAAGGAGGCCACCGCCGCCACGGGCGGCCCGGCCGGCGTCGACGGCCCCGGGGAGGGGCACCGGGAAGCCGGGAGCGAGCACCCCGAAAGCGTCTCCCGGGGATCGTCACCGGACTAGCCGATCTCGAACAGCTGTTCGGTTATAGTTGGAGCGTCCGCCGGTCACCGGCGGACGCTCTCCTTGTTTCCGGGCCGGAAGTTTCCGCTGCCCGGAGTCGTTAATGTAAGAGGTCGAACGCCGCGCGACGACCGACGCCACCGCGTCCCCTCAATCGTCCGGCGCTGGCCACATCCCGCAGCGGGGCACGCCACACCGTGAGGTCCAGGCGCGCCGCCGCACGCGCGCCGATGCCGAAGGGGCTGGTTGACACATGGCCGAACAGCTGGTGATCCGGGGGGCCCGGGAGCACAACCTCAAGGACGTCTCGGTCGACCTTCCGCGGGACTCCATGATCGTGTTCACCGGCCTGTCGGGCTCGGGCAAGTCGTCGCTGGCCTTCGACACCATCTTCGCCGAGGGGCAGCGCCGGTACGTGGAGTCGCTCTCGGCCTACGCACGGCAGTTCCTCGGCCAGATGGACAAGCCCGACGTCGACTTCATCGAGGGGCTCTCACCGGCGGTCTCCATCGACCAGAAGTCCACCAACCGCAACCCGCGCTCCACGGTGGGCACCATCACCGAGGTGTACGACTACCTCCGGCTGCTGTGGGCGCGCATCGGCAGGCCGCACTGCCCGGAGTGCGGCCGCGAGATCGCCCGGCAGACGCCGCAGCAGATCGTCGACCGCGTGCTGGAGCTGCCCGAGGGCACCCGCTTCCAGGTGCTCGCGCCCGTGGTGCGCGGGCGCAAGGGCGAGTACGTCGAACTGTTCCGCGACCTGCAGACCAAGGGGTACACGCGGGCGCGGGTCGACGGCGCGCTGGTCCGGCTCGACGAGGCGCCCGCCCTCAAGAAGTACGAGAAGCACGACATCGCGGTGGTCGTCGACCGGCTCACCGTCAAGGAGTCCGCCAAACAGCGGCTCACCGACTCGGTCGAGACCGCGCTGCGGCTGGCCGGCGGCACCATCATCCTGGACTTCGTCGACCTGCCCGGCGACGACCCCGAGCGCGAGCGGGTGTTCTCCGAGCACCTGTTCTGCCCCTACGACGACCTCTCCTTCGAGGAGCTGGAGCCGCGCTCGTTCTCCTTCAACTCCCCCTACGGCGCCTGCCCCGACTGCACCGGCCTGGGCACCCGTATGGAGGTCGACCCCGAGCTGGTGGTGCCCGACCCCGCCAAGACACTGGCCGAGGGCGCCATCGCCCCCTGGTCCGGCGGCCACGCCAGCGAGTACTTCGGCCGCCTCATGGAGGCGGTCGGCGACGCCATCGGGTTCGACCTGGACACCCCCTGGGAGAAGCTGCCGCGGGCGGGACGCAAGGCACTGCTGAACGGCCACGAGACCCAGGTGCACGTCCGCTACCGCAACCGGTACGGCCGCACCCGCTCCTACTACACCTCCTTCGAGGGCGTCATCCCCTGGGTGCAGCGCCGGCACTCCGAGAGCGAGAGCGACATCAGCCGCGAGCGCCTCGAAGGCTACATGCGGGTGGTGGCCTGCCCGTCCTGCAACGGGACCCGGCTCAAGCCGGTCGTGCTGGCGGTCACCGTCGGCGGCAAGTCCATCGCCGAGGTCAGCGCGCTGCCGCTGAGCGAGTGCGCCGAGTTCCTGCACCGGCTCGACCTCAGCGACCGCGACCGCGCCATCGCCGCCCAGGTGCTCAAGGAGATCAACGCCCGGCTCGGCTTCCTGCTCGACGTCGGCCTGGACTACCTGAACCTGGGGCGGGAGGCGGCCTCGCTGTCCGGTGGCGAAGCGCAGCGCATCCGGCTGGCCACCCAGATCGGTTCGGGTTTGGTCGGCGTGCTCTACGTGCTGGACGAGCCCTCGATCGGCCTGCACCAGCGCGACAACTTCCGGCTGCTGGAGACGCTGCGGCGGCTGCGCGACATCGGCAACACGCTCATCGTCGTGGAGCACGACGAGGACACCATCCGCGCGGCCGACTGGGTCGTGGACATCGGCCCGGGGGCGGGCGAGCACGGCGGCAACGTCGTGGTGTCCGGGCCGGTCGAGGAGCTGCTGGCCTGCACCGAGTCCAGCACCGGCGACTACCTCACCGGGCGCCGCTCGATCCCGGTCCCGGAGAAGCGCCGGCCGCGGGTCAAGGGCCGCGAACTGGTCGTCAAGGGCGCGCGGGAGAACAACCTGCGCGACCTCGACGTCGCGTTCCCGCTCGGCGTCTTCACCGCGGTCACCGGGGTGTCCGGGTCCGGCAAGTCCACCCTCGTCAACGAGATCCTGTACAAGGCGCTCGCCCGCGAACTCCACGGCGCCCGCTCGGTGCCCGGCCGGCACACGCGGGTCAACGGCATGAACCAGGTCGACAAGGTGGTGCACGTCGACCAGAGCCCCATCGGCCGCACCCCCCGCTCGAACCCGGCCACCTACACCGGCGTGTTCGACCACATCCGCAAGCTGTTCGCCCAGACCACCGAGGCGAAGGTGCGCGGCTACCAGCCGGGCCGCTTCTCCTTCAACATCAAGGGCGGGCGGTGCGAGGCGTGCGCCGGCGACGGCACCATCAAGATCGAGATGCAGTTCCTCCCGGACGTCTACGTCCCCTGCGAGGTGTGCCACGGCGCCCGGTACAACCGCGAGACGCTGGAGGTGCACTACAAGGGCCGCACCATCGCCGACGTCCTGGACATGCCCATCGCCGAGGCGCTGGAGTTCTTCGAGCCCATCTCGGCGATCCGGCGGCACATGCAGACGCTCAACGATGTCGGCCTCGGCTACGTCCGGCTGGGCCAGCCGGCCACCACGCTCTCCGGTGGTGAGGCGCAGCGGGTCAAGCTCGCCTCGGAGCTGCAGCGCCGCTCCACCGGCCGCACCGTCTACGTGCTGGACGAGCCCACGACCGGCCTGCACTTCGAGGACATCCGCAAGCTGCTCGGCGTGCTCGGGCGGCTGGTCGACAGCGGCAACACGGTGATCGTGATCGAGCACAACCTCGACGTGATCAAGACCGCCGACCACATCATCGACATGGGGCCCGAGGGCGGCTCGCGCGGCGGCACGCTCGTGGCGTCGGGCACCCCCGAGGAGATCGCCGCCATCGAGGAGAGCTTCACCGGGCAGTTCCTGCACAAGATCCTCTGACCGGCGCGCGAGCCTTCGGTGGGCGCCGGGCGGTCGCGCTCGGTATCGTCGGTCCATCGCGCGGGACCGCGCGCCCCATCCCCATCCAGAAAGCCGCCCTCCTGATGAGTTACCCCCCGCCCTACCACGACGGTGGCCGCCCGCTCGGACCGCACGCCCCCGGCGGCGGCTGGGCGGGGCCGCCACCCATGGGCGGTCCCGCCCAGCCGGCCGGCCCCTACCCCGGCGTCCCTCCGCCGGGCGACGGCCAGTGGCCGTCGCCCGCCCCCGGCGACCCCGGGGACCCCGGCGGGCTCCAGCCGGCCGATTGGCGGTCCCGGGCGCTCGCCCGGCTCCTCGACGCCGCCATCGTGGGCCTGCCCGCCGTCATCATCGCGGCGATCGTCGGAGCGGCCTGGGTCGGCGGTCAGGTGGTGCTCAGCGAGACCGGGCTGAGCAGCGGGGGCCGCAACTTCGGGATCATCTTCGGCATCGTCCTGTTCCTGCTCTTCGTCGGCTACGACACGGTGTGCATCCGCCGCTGGGGACGCACCCCCGGTAAGGCGGCGCTGCGGCTGCGGGTGGCGGTGCCCGGGGGAAGCGGCCTGCCCGGGGAGGTCTCCATCCCGCAGGTGCTCGTGCGGGCGGGCGTGTTCCACCTGATCAACCTCTTCATGTGGACGCACGCCGCCATGGAGACGATTCTGGGCGGCCTCTTCCTCGTCTTCATCGTGCTGTGGCCGCTGTGGGACCAGCCGCTGCGCCAGAGCGGGCACGACAAGATCGCCCGGACGGTCGTGCTCCGGGAGCCGTGAGGCCGCCGGCCACCTCATCGGCGCCGGAGGGTGCCGCCGCCATCGAGGCGAGCCGCACCGGAAGGTGACCGATACAAGATCTTCTGACCTGTGCGGATTCCGGTGCGTGCCGGGTGGGCATGCTCGGTATGCGCCACCCGGTACCGCGCACTCTTCCGTTCTTTGCCAGAAGGTCATCACCTCGATGAGCCATCCCCCGCCGCACGATGACGGTTCGCCCCCCTCTGATCCGTGGCCGCGCAGGCATGGGCGGCCCCGGCGCGCCCGGACCGTACCGAACAGGGCCGTTCCCGTCACCCGCCGGTGGACCGTGGCAGGCGGGCGCGTTCGGCGGCCTGCGGCCGGCCGATTGGGGTCCCCGGGCGGTCGCCAGGCTCATCGACTTCGCCATCGTCGCCATCCCCAGCGCCCTGATCGGCGCGCTCATCGCGGCCATCTGGGTCGGCGGCCAGACCGTCCTGTACGGCGGGACGAGCAACAGTGCGCGGAACTTCTGGATCGTTTACTCCATCGTCGGGTACCTGCTCCTCGTCGGCTATGACGCGGTCTGCCTGCGCTGCTGGGGATGCACCCTCGGAAAGGCCGTGATGAAGCTGCGAGTGGCCGTGGTCGGCGGGCGGGGGCACCCGGGGGAGATCCCGGTCCGCCAGGTGATCGCACGGGCGGCCGTGTTCTACCTGGTCAACCTGTTCGGCTGGGTGAACGTCATCGCGCTCCTGCTCCTCTGCGTACTCGACCTGGTCCTGTTCGGGCTGTGGCCGCTGTGGGACCGGCCGCTGCGCCAGGGGCTGCACGACAAGATCGCCCAGACGGTCGTCCTCCAGGATTCCTGAGGCCGCACGGCCCTGGGCGACGCGTGCGACACGCCCCGTGCCGCGCCTCACGGGAACCTCGGCCACCTGTGCCGATAATGGGACGGCCCAGGTCAGCGAGCGTTCGACCACCGTGAGGTGCGCCAGCCCATGAACCATCCACCGCCACCGGACCGGCCGCGCGACCAGGGCGGCCACGGAGACGAGGAGAGCGGCCCGCCGCCGGGTGGCGCGACCCCGCGCGGATACGGCGCGGGCGGCCCGCGGCCGTCCCCGGAGCCCGCGGCGTCCGAGGAGCACCCCCCGGAGGAACGCGAGCGCGGGCCGGGCCGGCTCGCCGAGTGGTGGCAGCGCCTGG
Organism: Marinactinospora rubrisoli; assembly: GCF_042664915.1. Taxonomy (NCBI): domain Bacteria; kingdom Bacillati; phylum Actinomycetota; class Actinomycetes; order Streptosporangiales; family Nocardiopsidaceae; genus Marinactinospora; species Marinactinospora rubrisoli. The sequence continues at coordinate 177,247 of NZ_JBHTBH010000012.1, read as the reverse complement.
TCGCCCGCATCATCGACACCGTCATCGTCGGCATCCCGTACGTCATCGTGCTCGCCGTCGTGCTGTTCGCCTTCGCCAACACGGCCGCGGGGGAGTACGGGACGGAGACCTACGGCGCGCAGCCCACCGGGGACCTCGGACTCGGCGCGCGGGTGCTCGGGGCGGTGATCGGATTCCTCATCGCGATCGCCTACGAGGCGCTGATGCTCGCCGCCTACGGGCGGACGGTCGGCAAGATGGTGATGCGGCTGCAGGTCATGCCGATCATCGGCCCGGCGCCGCGCCTCCCGGCGAGCACCGCGCTGCTGCGGGCGCTCACCTGGTACCTGCCGGCCTTCCTCAACTGGATTCCCGTCATCGGCTGGCTGATCGGCCTGATCCCGATTCTCAACGGGCTGTGGCCGCTGTGGGACAAGCCGAACCGGCAGTCCTTCAACGACAAGCTGGCCGGAACGGTGGTGGTGACGACCGCCTGACGGCCGGGTCCGCGGGGTCCCGTACGCGCTGCTCCGAGCCACTACTACAGTGCGTAGTGGAAATCTCGGGACAGGTCGAAGGGAGCCTCGTGATGAGTGCGGGGGCGTCGTGTGCGTGCGGACTGAGCCGGCGGAGGCTGCTCGGTACCGCGGGAGCGGCCGGGGCCGCGGCGCTGGGGGCGAGCGCGTGCACCCCGCCGGAGGACCGGCCGCGGCCACAGGACAGCCTGCACGGCCAGGTCGTCGCCCAGACCACGGACGTGCCGGTCGGCGGCGGCCATCTGGTCATCAGGGGCAAGCTCGTGATCACCCAGCCGACCGAGGGCGAGTTCCGGGCGTTCAGCGCGGTCTGTTCCCACGGTGGCTGCACGGTGCAGGAGGTGACCGACATCATCCACTGCCTGTGCCACGGCAGCGTGTTCGCCATCGCCGACGGCGCGGTGCTGCGCGGACCGGCGACCGAGCCCCTGGAAGCGTTCGAGGTGACCGTGGACGGCACGGACATCACGCTGGTCTGACGGCCCGGGCCCCGAACGCGGGCGGCGCCGCGCGGATCACCGCACGGCGCCGCCCGCCGGAGCGAGCGGGTCAGCCGGCCGCGTCGGCGCCGGTCTCGCTGTCCGGCCCCTTGCGGGCCGAGTCGCCGGCGGGCGAACTCACGGGCTCCGGGGTGCGCTCGCGGGAAGCCGTGGCCGGCCAGATCACCGCCTGCGGTTCGGGGCTCTCGCTGGTGAACTCGGTGCGGTTGCGCGGCAGCGACTCCGGGAAGTTCCGCCGGATGTAGTCCACCAGGTGCTCGCGCAGGTCGCAGCACAGGTCCCACCGGGCGTCGGAGTCGGCCGTGGTGACCACCGCCCGAAGCTCGATGAGCCCGTTCTCCAGCACGTCGGTCGCCTGCAGCGACCAGCGGCGGCCGTCCCACAGCGGGTGGTCGCCGACGAACTGGCCGACCTCGGCGCGAAGCTTGTCGATCGGCACTTCCCAGTCGACCCGGAGCATGACCGCGCCGGTGATCGAGGTGCCCTGCTTCGTCCAGTTCTCGAATGGGTTGTTGGTGAAGTGCGAGACCGGCAGGACCAGCCGTCGCTCGTCCCACAACCGCAGGGTGACGTTGGTGAGGCTGAGCTCCTCGACGCGCCCCCACTCGCCGTTGAACACCACGATGTCGTTGATCCGCAGCGAGTCGCTGAAGGCGAGCTGCAGCCCGGCGAACAGGTTGCCGAGAGTGGACTGGGCGGCGATACCGGCGACGACCGAAATGAGGCCGGCGGAGGCGATCAGCCCGGCCCCGAGCGCGCGCACGGCGTCGAAGGTGAACAGGACCGCCGCGACGGCGAGGAACCCGATGACGGTCGAGACGACCCTGCGCAGCAGCTTGACCTGGGTCTGCAGCCGCCGCGAGCGGCGGTCGGCGTCGGCGCTCTTCACCGCGAGCCGGATCAGCACGGCGTCGGTGACGGCGTAGGCGACCGTGACCGCGAGCCAGACGATCGTCCCGATCATCGCGATCTGCATGGCGTGCTGGATGATCGAGTAGACCGCCCGGCCGACCTCGTCGCGGGCCGGCAGCGCCAGGTTCGCGCCGATCACGGCTCCGGCGGCGTAGGCGGAGAAGCGGCAACGCTGGACGAGGGGCTCGGCCAGCTGCCAGACCTTGGAGAGCTGGTGCGTCAGCAGCCAGTGCATCACCGTGACAAGGAGCACGGAGATCGCGACGGAGACGCCGATGGCGACCCACTGTGCGACGTCCACGGAATACGGGCCTTTCACGAGGGGGCTGCGGGAGTTCGGGTGGTTCTCGACGCCGGTCCCGCTCGGCCAAGGGGAACCGGCCGCCCGGTGTCAGACACAACTTAGAGTATGCGGCTACCGAAACATGGTGTTTTGCCCGCTCGGTCGTGGCCCAGGCCGCGCCCACCGTAGCCGCTCGCGGGTTCCCGCGGCTCCGGGCGGATGCCGGCCGATGACCGGGGCGAGGCGGCGTTCCGCGAGCGCAGGGGGACGGCCCCGGCGAGACCCAGATCACGGCTCCGGGATGCGAGTTGTCGGTCCCCGTGACCACAATGGGCGTATGGCAGCCCAACCCCACCTGCGACCGAAGCCCGGCTCCATCCCGACCGCACCCGGGGTGTACCGGTTCCGCGACGAGCACGGCCGGGTCATCTACGTGGGCAAGGCCAAGAACCTGCGCGCCCGCCTCTCCTCCTACTTCCAGGACTTCGCCAACCTGCACCCGCGCACCCAGACCATGGTCGCGACGGCCACCGACGTGGACTGGACGGTCGTGGGGACCGAGGTCGAGGCGCTGCAGCTCGAATACTCGTGGATCAAGGAGTACGACCCGCGCTTCAACGTCCGCTACCGGGACGACAAGAGCTACCCCTACCTGGCGATCACCCTCAACGAGGAGTTCCCGCGGGTGCAGGTCATGCGGGGCGCCAAACGCCGGGGCGTGCGCTACTTCGGGCCCTACTCGCACGCGTGGGCCATCCGCGAGACCGTCGACCTGCTGCTGCGGGTGTTCCCGGTGCGCACCTGCTCGTCCGGGGTGTTCCGGCGGGCCCACTCCAGCGGCCGGCCGTGCCTGCTCGGCTACATCGACAAGTGCTCCGCGCCGTGCGTCGGACGCGTCGACCCCGAGGAGCACCGCGCGCTGGCCGAGGAGTTCTGCGCGTTCATGGCCGGCGACACCGGACGCTTCATCCGGCGCCTGGAGCAGCGGATGCGCGAGGCCGCCGCCGACGAGGAGTACGAGCGCGCCGCCCGGCTCCGCGACGACGTCCAGGCGCTGCGCACCGCCCTGGAGAAGCAGGCCGTCGTGCTCGGGGAGAGCACCGACTGCGACGTCATCGCGTTCGCCGAGGATCCGCTGGAGGCCGCGGTGCAGGTCTTCTATGTGCGCGGCGGCCGCATCCGCGGGCAGCGCGGCTGGGTCGTGGACAAGGTGGAGGACATCGGCACCGGCCAGCTCGTCGCGCAGTTCCTCGCGCAGAACTACGGCGGCGCGGAGCCGGCCGACGGTGGGGACGGCGCGGCCGGGACCGCCGCGGCCATCCCCCGCGAGGTCCTGGTCTCCGCCGAACCCGCGGACGCCGAGGCGGTCGCCGCCTGGCTGAGCGAGCACCGCGGCGCGCGGGTGGACCTGCGAGTGCCGCGGCGCGGCGACAAGCGGGCACTGCTGGAGACGGTCGAGCAGAACGCCCGCCAGGCGCTGGCCCGCCACAAGACCCAGCGTGCCAGCGACCTCACCACCCGCAGCCGCGCGCTCGGCGACATCCAGGAGGCGCTCGACCTCGACCAGGCGCCGCTGCGCATCGAGTGCTATGACATCTCCAACCTGCAGGGCAGCCACGTGGTGGCGTCCATGGTGGTGTTCGAGGACGGCCTGGCCCGCAAGTCGGAGTACCGCCGGTTCAGCATCCGCGGCACCGGCAGCGGCGGAGCGGAGCAGAACGACGTCGCCGCCATGGCCGAGGTCATGACCCGCAGGTTCACCCGCTACCTGGAGGAGAGCCAGCGCTCCGGCGAACTCGCCAGCATGGGCGGCGCCGCGGAGGGCGGCCCCGCGGCGGACCGGGCCCCCGCGCCCCGCGAACCCGAGGCCGGTGCCGGAGAGGAAGCGGCCCACGTCACACCGCGCAAGTTCGCCTACCCGCCTAACCTGGTGGTCGTGGACGGCGGCCGGCCGCAGGTCCAGGCGGCCAAACGCGCCCTCGCCGAACTCGGTATCGACGACGTCGCGGTGTGCGGCCTGGCCAAGCGGCTGGAGGAGGTGTGGCTGCCGGACGAGGAGGACCCGGTCATCCTGCCGCGTACCAGCGAGGGGCTGTACCTCCTGCAGCGGGTACGCGACGAGGCGCACCGGTTCGCGATCACCTACCACCGGCAGCGGCGCGCCAAGGCGCTCACCTCCAGCGTCCTGGACGAGGTGCCGGGGCTGGGCCCGGCACGCCGCACCGCCTTGCTGAAGCACTTCGGCTCGGTACGCCGGCTGGCGGCCGCCTCGGTGCAGGAGATCAGCGAGGTGCCCGGTATCGGTACGCGAACGGCGGAAACCATCGCGGCGCGGCTGGCCGGCGGGAATACTGGCGGCGCGCAGAAGTCACCGGACGAGGGCGGACAAGACAATGGGGGATGAGCAGGTGATGAGCAGTCTCGGCGGAGAGCTGCCGCCGGAGATCGTGATCGTCACGGGCATGTCGGGGGCAGGGCGCAGCACGGCGGCGCGGGCGCTGGAGGACCTCGACTGGTTCGTGGTCGACAACCTGCCGCCCGGCCTGCTGCCCACGATGATCGACCTCGCCGGCCGCACCCAGGGCGCCGTCCCGAGGGTCGCCGCCGTCGTGGACGTGCGCAGCATGGCCTTCACCGAAGACCTGCTCTCGACCGTCGAGGAGCTGCGGCGGCGCGGGATCGCGGCCCGCGTGCTCTTCCTGGAGGCCGGAGACGAGACGCTGGTCCGCCGGTTCGAGGGCGTGCGGCGCCCGCACCCACTGCAGGCCGACGGCCGGCTCACCGACGGCATCACCCGCGAGCGCGAACTGCTGCGCGCCATCCGGGGCGAGGCCGACCTCGTCATCGACACCTCGCAGCTCAACGTGCACCAGCTCAAGGCGCGGGTCGTCGGTTTCTTCGGCGAGGCCGACGAGTCGCACCTGCGCGCCAACGTGGTGTCCTTCGGCTTCAAGCACGGCCTGCCGGTGGACGCCGACCTGGTGATCGACTGCCGCTTCCTGCCCAACCCGCACTGGGTCCCGGAGCTGCGCCCGATGAACGGCCGCGACGCCCCGGTGCGCGAGTACGTCCTGGCCCAGCGCGGCGCCAAGGAACTGCTCGACACCTACACCGAGGTGCTCCGGCTGCTGGTGGCCGGCTACCTGCGGGAGGGCAAGCACTACATGACGCTGGCGGTCGGGTGCACCGGCGGCAAGCACCGCAGTGTGGCCATGGCCGAGCAGTTCGGCGCCCGGCTTCGCGAGGAGGGGCTGGAGGTCAACGTGGTGCACCGCGACGTCGGTCGGGAGTAGGCCGGGCCCGGCGGGTCTTCACCCGCCCGCTGCGGACGGTGGCGGCCGGTACCCCCTAGCATGGCTTCATTTGCAAGCGGCCGGTGGGCGGTCCGCCATCGGAACGGCGGTACCGGCGCGGTCCGCACACGGATCGGACAGGGGTACGCAGACTCTGATGTCGGGCTACGAGGACGCGGACAACCCGGAGGAGGCCGCCGAAGCCTCCGTGGCGTGTGAGCGGGGAGCCGAGCCTCCTCCGCCGAGGGTGGTCGCGCTGGGCGGCGGGCACGGCCTGTACGCCTCGCTGTCGGCACTGCGCCGGGTGACCACCGACGTCACCGCGGTGGTGACCGTCGCCGACGACGGCGGGTCCAGCGGGCGGCTCCGCCGCGAGCTGGGGGTGCTGCCGCCGGGCGACCTCCGCATGGCCCTGGCCGCGCTGTGCGGCGACGACGAGTGGGGCCACACCTGGAGCGAGGTCATCCAGCACCGGTTCCGCTCGGAGGGCGAGCTGCACGGGCACGCCGTGGGCAACCTGCTGATCGTGGCGCTGTGGGAGCTTCTCGGCGATTCGGTGGCCGGGCTGGACTGGGTCGGCCAGCTGCTGGGCGCGCACGGCCGGGTGCTGCCGATGTCCTCGGTACCGCTGGACATCGTCGCCGAGGTCCAGGGGGTCGACCCGGCCCGCCCGGCCGAGGTGAGCACGGTGCGCGGACAGGTGGCGTGCGCGAGCACCCGCGGCCGGGTGCGCTCCATCTCGCTGGTCCCCGAGGCGCCGCCGGCCTCTCCGCAGGCGGTCAAGGCGGTGCTGGAGGCGGACTGGGTCGTGTTCGGCCCCGGGTCGTGGTTCACCAGCGTCCTCCCGCACCTTCTGGTGCCCGAGCTGGCGGACGCGCTGGTGCGCACCCCGGCGCGCCGGGTCGTGGCGCTCAACCTGTCGCCGCAGCGCGGTGAGACCGACGGCTTCGCGGCGCACACCTACCTGGAGGTGCTGGCCGCGCACGCCCCCCGGCTCGGGGTGGACGTGGTGCTGGCCGATCCCGGGGTGGTCGAGGACACCCGGTCGCTGCGTGGTGCCGCCGAGCGCCTGGGCGGTCGGCTGGTGCTGGCCGACGTCGCCGCCGCGGACGGCTCGCCGCGGCACGATCCGGATCTGCTCGCGGCGGCGTTCGACGGCATCTTCCGGAGCGGGCCGGACTGACCGCCCCCGCCGCCGGTGTGCGGGCCTGCCGGAGCCTCGGTGCCCGGCAGGCCGCCCCACGGCAGGGACAATCCACATCAAGATCCGGCAGAGCGGAAAAGTGGCCGCGCCGCTTTGCGGAGGTGCCAGCGGACACGCGGTCAGGGGCGTGGCGCGACAGCGCTCGGCCAGTAGTCTGCCACGAGGGGCAGTGCTGACGACGCCGCCGCACCGCAAAGCGTTCCAGGGGAGGACCACATCCATGGCCATGACCGGCGTGGTGAAGGACGAGTTGAGCCGGCTGACCGTTCTCAAGCCATGTTGCCGGAAAGCCGAGGTCTCCACGATCCTGCGGTTCACCGGAGGGCTGCACCTGGTCAGCGGCCGGATCGTGATCGAGGCGGAACTCGACACCGGGGCCGCGGCGCGCCGGCTGCGCAAGGACATCTCCGAGGTGTTCGGCCACGAATCCGAGGTCGTGGTCCTCGCCCCCAGCGGGTTGCGCAAGGGCAACCGCTACGTCGTCCGGGTGATCAAGGACGGCGAGAGCCTGGCCCGCCAGACCGGCCTCATCGACAACAACGGCCGTCCCGTCCGCGGCCTGCCCCGGCACGTGGTCGCCGGCGGCTCGTGCGACTCGGAGTCGGCCTGGCGCGGCGCCTTCATCGCGCACGGTTCGCTCACCGAGCCCGGCCGTTCGATGTCCCTGGAGGTGACCTGCCCCGGGCCCGAGGCGGCGCTGGCGCTGGTGGGCGCGGCGCGCCGCCTCAAGGTGCACGCGAAGGCGCGGGAGGTGCGCGGGGTGGACCGGGTGGTGGTCCGCGACGGCGACTCCATCGGTGCGCTGCTCACCCTGCTCGGCGCGCACCAGAGCGTGCTCGCCTGGGAGGAGCGCCGGATGCGCCGCGAGGTGCGGGCCACCGCGAACCGGCTGGCCAACTTCGACGACGCCAACCTGCGGCGCAGCGCACGTGCGGCCGTGGCGGCGGGAGCGCGGGTGGAGCGCGCCCTGGAGATCCTGGGCGAGGACGCGCCGGACCACCTCGTGGCGGCCGGCCGGCTGCGGCTGCTGCACAAGCAGGCGTCGCTGGAGGAGCTCGGGCAACTGTCCGACCCGCCGCTGACGAAGGACGCCATCGCCGGGCGGATCCGCCGGCTGCTGGCCATGGCGGACAAGCGGGCGGCCGACCTGGGCATCCCGGGCACCGAGGCCAACCTGACCGCGGACATGCTCGTGCCGTGACCACGGCGGTGCGGGAGCCGCGCGGTGACGGTAACCCGGCGTAAATATCGCCGTAAAAACCGTTTGGCGCCAAAAATCGGACCTAATGGTCTAGACCTCTGGTCGCGTTGCTGCCAGGATGGTCCCGGCGTTGCGGGGTTGTGCGCCCACGGGCGCACCGCGGATCCACCTCGGCCCATCTCGGCGGGTGGCGATAGGCTCGGTAACAACCCCGATACAACGCGGCCCAACTCAAAGAGCAGCTCTGTCGGGGCTCGGCGCGGGCACGCGCCGGACCGCTCGCAGCGACACATCGAAACACGTGAGGAGACTGGTCCCGTGACCATCCGTGTAGGCGTGAACGGCTTCGGTCGGATCGGCCGTAACTTCTGGCGTGCGGTGCAGGCCGCCGGGGGCAACGACGTCGAGATCGTCGCGGTCAACGACCTCACCGACAACGCCACGCTCGCGCACCTGCTGAAGTACGACACCGTTCTCGGCACCCTCCAGGGTGAGGTCGAGGTCGGCGAGGACACCATCAGCGTCGGGGGCCGCAGCATTCGGGCGCTGGAGGAGCGCGACCCGGCGGCGCTGCCGTGGGGCGACCTCGGCGTCGACGTGGTCATCGAGTCCACCGGCCGGTTCACCAAGGCCGAGGACGCCAGGAAGCACCTCGACGCCGGCGCCAAGAAGGTCATCATCTCGGCCCCGGCCAAGGGCGAGGACCTTACCGTCGTCATGGGCGTCAACGACGACAAGTACGACCCCGCCCAGCACCACATCCTGTCGAACGCGTCCTGCACCACCAACTGCGTGGCGCCCATGGCCAAGACGCTGCTGGACAACTTCGGCATCGTCAAGGGCCTGATGACCACGGTGCACGCCTACACCAACGACCAGGTCATCCTCGACTTCCCGCACAAGGACCTGCGCCGGGCCCGCGCCGCCGCGCAGAACATCATCCCCACCACCACCGGTGCGGCCAAGGCCACCGCCCTCGTGCTGCCCGAGCTGCAGGGCAAGCTCGACGGCATGGCCATGCGGGTGCCGGTGCCCGACGGCTCGGTCACCGACCTCGTCGTCGAGGTCGAGCGGGAGGTCACCAAGGACGAGGTCAACGCCGCCTTCAAGGCCGCCGCCGAGGGCCCGCTCAAGGGCTACCTGCACTACACGGAGGACCAGATCGTCTCCTCCGACATCGTCGGCACCTCGCCCTCCTGCACCTTCGACGCCAGCCTGACCATGACCTTCGGCTCGCAGGTCAAGGTCATCGGCTGGTACGACAACGAGTGGGGCTACTCCAACCGGCTGGTCGACCTCGCCAAGCTGGTCGGCTCGCGCCTGTAACAGCGGTCTCCGGCCCGCCGCGGCCCGCCGGTGGCGCTCCTCCCCGCGCGGGAGAGCGCCACCCGGTGTCCGCCGGCGGGCAGCGCCGTGCCGGCACCCGGCCGAACCGGCCGCCCGTCCCGGCGGCCGCACATCGCCGCCTCCGTGGACTCTTCGGACTTTTCGCCCAACTCTCCCTGAAGGGGAAACCCACATGCGGACGATCGAGGACCTCGACGTCGCGGGCAACCGCGTGTTCGTCCGGGCCGATCTGAACGTGCCGCTCGACGGTGACCGCATCACCGACGACGGCCGCATCCGGGCCAGCCTGCCCACCATCGAGAAGCTGCGGTCCCGTGGCGCCCGCGTCATCGTCGGCGCGCACCTGGGCCGGCCCAAGGGCGAGGTGCGCCCGGAGTTCTCGCTGCGCCCGGTGGCCGCCCGGCTCGGCGAACTGCTCGGCACCGACGTGCACTTCGCCGCCGACACCGCGGGCGAGTCGGCGCGAGAGGTGAGCGCGGCCCTGCGCGACGGCGAGGTGGCCCTGGTCGAGAACCTGCGCTTCGAGCCGGGCGAGACCAGCAAGGACGAGGCCGAGCGCGGCGCGTTCGCCGACCGGCTGGCCCGGCTCGCCGACCTCTACGTCGGCGACGGCTTCGGCGCCGTGCACCGCAGGCACGCGAGCGTCTTCGACCTGCCCCGGCGGCTGCCGCACGCCGCCGGCGGACTGGTCTTCACCGAGGTCGGTGTGCTGCGCCGGCTCACCGAGTCGCCGGAGCGGCCCTATGCCGTGGTCCTCGGCGGTTCCAAGGTGTCCGACAAGCTCGGCGTGATCGACAACCTGCTCGGCACCGCCGACCGCATCCTGGTCGGCGGCGGCATGGTGTTCACCTTCCTGGCCGCCCAGGGGCACGAGGTGGGCGCCAGCCTGCTGGAGCGCGACCAGATCCCCACCGTGCAGGAGTACCTGCGCCGTGCCGCGGAGCGCGGAGTGGAGTTCGTCCTGCCGGTGGACATCGTGGCCGCCGACCGGTTCGCCGCCGACGCCGGGCACGACGTCGTCGCGGCCGACGCGATCCCCGCCGGCCGGATGGGGCTGGACATCGGGCCGCGCTCGGCCGAACTGTTCGCGCACAAGCTGGCCGACGCCAAGACGATCTTCTGGAACGGCCCCATGGGCGTGTTCGAGATGGCGCCGTTCGCCGGCGGCACCCGAGCGGTCGCCCAGGGCCTCATCGACTCCGGCGCGTTCACCGTGGTCGGCGGCGGCGACTCCGCCGCGGCGGTGCGCGCGCTCGGCTTCGAGGAATCCGCGTTCGGTCACATCTCCACCGGTGGCGGCGCGAGCCTGGAGTACCTCGAAGGCAAGAACCTGCCCGGTATCGCCGCACTGGAAGAGTAGGAAAGACCTCCCCTATGGGAAACCCCGCAAGCACCGCGAAGTCCGTGCGCAAGCCGCTGATCGCGGGCAACTGGAAGCTGCACAACAACCACTTCGAGGCCATCGCCCTGGTCCAGAAGCTGGCGTTCGCGCTGAACGACGCCGACTTCGACGCAGCCGAGGTCGTCGTGCTGCCGCCGTTCACGAGCCTGCGCAGCGTGCAGACCCTGGTCGATGGCGACAAGCTGAAGATCGGCTACGGCGCGCAGGACGTCTCCCAGCACGAGAAGGGGGCCTACACCGGTGAGATCTCCGGTGCGATGCTCGCCAAGCTCGGCTGCTCCTACGTGCTGGCCGGCCACTCCGAGCGGCGCCAGTACCACAACGAGGACGACGCGATCGTCAACGCCAAGGTCCGCGTGGCCTTCGCCCACGACATCACCCCCATCCTGTGCCTGGGGGAGGGCCTTGACGTGCGTAAGGCCGGCGACCAGGTCGCGTACTCGCTGGCGCAGCTCGACGGCGCGCTGAAGGGCGTGACCGAGGAGCAGGCGCGCCGGCTGGTGGTCGCTTATGAGCCGGTGTGGGCCATCGGCACCGGCGAGGTCGCCACGCCCGAGGACGCCCAGGAGGTCTGCGCGGCGCTGCGCGCCCGGATCGGCGAGCTGTACACGCCCGAGACGGCCGGGGAGACGCGCATCCTGTACGGCGGCTCGGTGAAGAGCGGCAACATCGCCGGCATCATGGCGCAGACCGACGTGGACGGCGCGCTCGTCGGTGGCGCGAGCCTTCAGGCGGAGGAGTTCGTCAAGCTCGTGCGCTTCCGCGAGCAGTCCTAGCCCGGGATCTCCGGCCGCCGCGGAGTGCGGATCCTTCGCGGCGGCACCCGGAGATGGGTCGCGTAACCTCGCAGAACGCCGACTCCATGCCGCCGCGCTGTGCAACCGGATCCGTCACGCCGCGGCAGAAGGTAACATCGGAATCTGTTCCGGTCCCGGAAACGGGATCGCGCCGGCGGATCCTTCCAGCGGCGCGATCGCGGCTCCGGGGCCCAGGTCGTCAATTCCCCCTCGCAGGGGTCGAGTTACGGGTGAGCACGTGGTCCTCGGTCTATCCATCGTCCTGATGATCTGCAGCGTGCTGCTGGTCCTGCTGGTCCTGCTCCACAAGGGCAAGGGCGGCGGCCTCTCCGACCTGTTCGGCGGTGGTGTCACGTCGTCCCTGGGCGGTTCCTCCGTCGTGGAGCGCAACCTCGACCGGCTGACGATCATCACCGGCCTGATCTGGGTCGTGTCCGCGGTCGTCCTGGGGCTGCTCATCAACCGGGGAGCGTAGGTCCCTCCAGTCTCCCGTGCCCGCGCGGTCCGGGCACCCGCGCCCGGCACCCTGCCGCCGTGCCGCCGACTGGCGCATCATCCGTCCCCTCAGCGGGGTATGTCGCCGAAGGAGTTCTTTCGTGGGTAGTGGCAGTGCCATCCGGGGTAGCCGTGTCGGTGCCGGCCCTATGGGTGAGGCCGAGCGCGGTGAGTCCGCGCCCCGGATCCGTGTCCCGTTCTACTGCGCCAACAAGCATGAGGTCGTGCCGAGCTTCTCGCACGAGGCCCAGGTCCCCGAGGAGTGGGACTGCCCGCGCTGCGGTTTCCCCGCGGGCAAGGACCCGAACAACCCGCCGGCGCCGCCGCGCACCGAGCCGTACAAAACGCACCTGGCCTACGTGAAGGAGCGGCGCAGCGACGCCGACGGCCAGGCGATCCTGGAGGAGGCGCTCGCCAAGCTCCGCGCCGACCGTGCGGCGGTCGCCGCGGCCATGCGCGGCTGACGCGCCCCAGCGGCTTCCAGCGCCCACCGGCCCGGCCGGTGGGCGCTGTGCTGTGCCGGAGGGCGCGCCGGGGTCGCTCCGGCGATTCGGTCGTCACGGGGAGCGGCCGCCGAGCCGGCGGGTGAGCTCGGCGGCGGCGTCGCGCGCCCGCGCGGCCAGGGCGGGCAGTGTGACCGGTCGGGCGCGCGGCACGGTCAGGCTGATGGCGGCGACCGGCGTGGCGTTGTGGTCGAACGCGGCTGCGGCGACCGAGATGAAGTTCTCCGCCACCTGCTCCTCTTCGCTGGACCATCCCTGGCGGCGCTCGATGTCGAGCACCTCGCGCAGCTCCCGGGGGCCGGCCGGCCCCCGGCCGGTCCGCGTCACGAAGCTGCCGGGCCCTGGGTAGAGGGCGCGCACCTGGGTCCGGGGCAGCCGGGCCAGCATCGCGCGGCCGGACGCGGTCAGGTGCGCCGGCAGCCGGACGCCCACGGCGGTGATGAGCGTCGGCGCCTCGGCGGGCTGCTCCTTGAGCAGGTAGAGGGTGTCCGAGCCGTGCAGCACCCCCAGATGGGCGGTGGCGCCGGTCTGCTCGGCCAGACGGACGAGCAGCGGCCGGGCGAGCCGTTCCAGCGGGCCGTGCCGCAGGTAGGCGGAGCCGATCTCGAAGGCGGCCACCCCGAGCCCCCAGCGCGCCTCCTCGGGGAAGTGCGTCACGAACCCCTCCTGGGCCATGGCCTCCAGCAGCTGGTAGACGCTCGACCTCGGCATGTCCAGGCCGCGGGCCAGCGTCGTGGCCGACACCGGCCCCGGCTGGGCGGCGAGGAAGCGCAGCAGCCGCAGGGCGCGGGTCGCGGCGGGCACGTGACTCATGGGGAGATTGTGCCCGTTTGTTCGCCGGGCACCTGCTTCCGTCGCGGCCGGGGACGCCGCAAGGGCGGGGAGCCGCACGGCGGTCCGCCGCGATCCACTCCGCCGGGACGTGGCCGAGAACCGGGGCGGCGCCAACGGCGTCTTCCGCCACGGCAAGGCGGGCGTGTTCACCGGGCGGCGACCGCGAGCACGCCGGGGCCACCACGCTCGCCCTGCACCTGCTCCGGTCCTCTCCGGCCACGTCGACGCGCCGCTGGTGCGGCACGTCCGGAGCGATTTCGCCTGGGGCGACCGGCGCACCGCGGAGGACCGGCGCACTCACTGTTCTGGACCCGCGGCAGCTCCCGTTGGGGGTTCGAGCCGGACGTGGACGAGCGCGCTGACCTGGCCCCGTGCACCCGCCCGCTGCGCCGATGGGCCGACCGGCCTCGGCCGGTGACGCCACCCCTGACACCGCCTGCCGGGCGCCCGTTGTGCCGCGTACGATCATGGTCCGGCTGCCGATGCGACAGCCACGACCCGAGTTAAGGAGATCGCCGTGCTCCCCGCTCTTCCTCCCCTGCTCCACGTCGGCATCGTCGTGGCGGACCTCGACCGTGCCGCGGCGGACTACGAGCGACGGTGGGCCGTCAAGACCGAGCGGATCATGGATCTGCGCTTCCCCGACGCCCGGTTCCACGGGCAGGAGGTCGCCTGTTCGGCCCGCTACGGCTTCATCAGTACCGGAGCCTCGGAGATCCAACTGATCCAGCCGCTCACCGGCCGCTCGCCGTACACGGAGTTCCTGGAGACCAACGGCGAGGGCGTCCACCATCTCGCCTACGTCGTCGAGAGCATCGACCGCCATCTCGCGGCGCTGCGCGAGGCGGGCGAGGACCCGAGCGTCGTCTTCGACGGAGCCATCGGGGACCGGGTCCGCTTCGTGTACCTGGACGGCCTGGCGCACGGGCCGGTCGTCGAGCTGATCGAGAGGGCCGGCCAGGGCGGCTGACCGCCCGGGAACCGCACCCGTCCCCCCGTGGCCGCGGGCCGGGGACGGCCTGAGACGCAGCGGCGGCGCACGGCCCGCGCCGCCTCGGCGCCCAGTGCCACGGGTTGGCCGGGGCGCCTCTTCCCGGTGGCGAGACGCGCGCCGTCCCGCCACCCCGCAGGCCCGCCGGCCGTCGCACGAGCTGGTGGACGCACTCGGCCGCCCGGCTGCGATCCGGTTTAGTTTAAAGTTCAACCTTCGGGTAGGTTGGGCATGTCACCCCACCGGTGAGAAGGGATGAACCCATGAGCGCCCGACCCGCGGGGATCCATCACGTGACGGCGATCGCCAGCGACCCGCAGGCCAACGCCGACTTCTACCTCGCCGCCCTCGGCATGCGGCTGGTGAAGCAGACCGTCAACTTCGACGCTCCGGACACCCACCACCTGTACTACGGGGACCGGGCCGGAAACCCCGGCACGATCATGACCTTCTTCCCGTGGCCGGGCGCGCGGCGCGGTCGGCACGGCGCCGGGCAGGCGACCACCACGTCCTTCTCGGTGCCCGAGGGCTCCATCGGCTGGTGGCACGACCACCTCACGGCGCTCGGCGTGTCGGCCACCCGTCCGGCCGAGCGGGCCGAGGAGGACGTGCTCTCCCTGCGCGACCCCGACGGGCTGGCCATCGAGCTCGTCGCCAGCGCCGACGCCCACGACACCGATCCCTGGGACGGCGGAGCGGTGCCGGCCGAGCACGCGATCCGCGGCATCCGCTCGGTCACGCTCACCGAACGCGACCACGAGCGCACCGTCGCCATGCTCACCGACCAGCTCGGCTTCCGGCTCGCGGCCGAGGACGGCAACCGGCTGCGGTTCCGGACAGCGGGTGCCGGGGACGGAGTCGGGACCATCGTGGACGTCCTGGCCGAGCCGGGCGCACCGAGCGGGCACGTGGCGGCGGGGACGGTGCACCACGTCGCCTACCGGGCGCCGGACGCCGCGGCCCAGGTCGCCTGGCGGCAGGCCCTGCTCGACGAGGGCGTCGGGGTCACCGAGATCCGGGACCGTAACTACTTCACGTCGATCTACTTCCGTGAGCCCGGTGGCGTGCTGCTGGAGATCGCCACCGACGGGCCCGGTTTCGACTACGACGAGCCGCTGCTGGAACTGGGTCGCCGGCTCCGGCTGCCGCCGTGGCTGGAGCCGAACCGAGAGCAGATCGAGAAGGCGCTGCCGGCCGTCACCTTCCCGGCGGACGGCGGGACGGCATGACCGGAACGGCGTTCGCGCACGTCTACACCCCGCCGACCCGCCCGGGGGCGCCCACGCTGCTCCTGCTGCACGGCACCGGCGGCGACGAGCACGACCTGCTCGGGCTGGGCCGGCTGCTCGCGCCGGGCGCGGCCCTGCTCTCGCCGCGCGGCCGGGTGGACGAGAACGGCGCCAACCGCTGGTTCCGGCGACTGCGCGAAGGCGTCTTCGACGTCGCCGACGTCCGGCGCCGCGCGCACGAGCTCGCGGATTTCGTGGAGTCCGCCGCGGCCGGGCGCGGGTTCGATCCGGAGCGGGTCGTGGCGGTCGGCTTCTCCAACGGGGCGAACATCGCCGCGGCCCTGCTCCTGCTCCGCCCGGGGCTGCTGCGTGCGGCCGCGCTGTTCGCCGCCGCCGCGCCGCTGCAGGACGAAACCCCGGAACCGGTGGACCTCACCGGCACGGACGTCTTCATCGGCGCCGGAATCCGCGACCTGATCACGCCACTGGACCAGGCGGAACTGCTGGCGCGCCAGCTCGCCGACCGCGGCGCGCACGTGCAGATGCAAACGCACCCCGGTGGTCACGGTCTCCCGCCGGAGGTGTTGAATAGCGCACAGGAGTGGCTGCGGTCGGCCATGGCGGGGCCGCCAGAGAGCCTTTCTGAATAGGCGCGTGTCCGTCCCACGCGCCAGAGGGGGCGCCCCGCCCGTTGGGGGAGGTGGGGCGCCCCCTCGCGTGTTCCGTCGCACCGTGCTCGCCGCGGGCGGCACCTCCCGCAACGGCTAGGACGACAGCGACCGCGAGACGATGTCGTCGGCGAGAGGGGCGACCAGCGCGATGATCTCGCCCACCGTCTCCTCCGGGACGCCGGCCGCCGCCAGCGCCGCGGACAGATGCCCGGCCACCAGGTCGAAGTGCCGTTGCTCGATCCCGCGCCCGGCGTGCACCTCCTTCATGGTCCCGCCGCTGTAGGTGACCGGACCGCCGAGCGCGGCGGAGAAGAATTCGGCCTGCCGGCCCTTCAGCTTCGCCATGTTCGTCCCACTGAAGAATCCGGCCAGCTCCGGATCGGCGAGCACCCGGACGTAGAAATCGTCCACGACGGTGGAAATGGCTTCGTAGCCACCGACGCGGTCGTAGATCGTGGTCGCGGTCTCGGTCATGTGACACCTCGCGCGGAAAGGCCTGTCGTTCGGTCATCACCCAGAGTGACGGATGCGTCGTTGCCGAACCGTCAACACCTGGTAACGCGCGCGGAAACCTCGCCGCACGGACCCGGCCGGTGCGTTGTGAGACCGGTTCCGGCGCGGTCGGCGGTGCGCGGTGTCCGGGCGGGCGCCTAAAATCACTGTCCATGTGGACAGTAAATAATCCAATTGGACAGTCGGCTGGCTCGGGCGGCGACGCGGGCGCGCCGCCGCCCGATGCGCGAGCCTCCCGCCCCGAACCGTCCGGCACCGGCCGCCTGTACCACCTCGACAACCTCCGGCTGCTGCTGATCGTCCTGGTGGTGGTGCACCACGCGAGCCAGCCGTACGGTCCCGCGGACTGGTGGTACGTCGAGGGAGGCGACCGGTCCGCCTTCCTTTCGGTCTTCGCCACGGTCAGCGGTGCGTTCCGGATGAGCCTGTTCTTCCTGGTATCGGCCTTCCTGCTCCCGCCCGCCTACGACCGCAAGGGCGGCGCGCGGTTCCTCGGGGAGCGGTTCCGCCGGTTCGTCCCGCCCATCCTCATCGGCTTCTTCGTGCTCACCCCGGTGCTGATGTACGCCTACTACCTGAACTTCCGGGACTACGGAGCGATCGGCTTCGGCGCGTACTACACCGACGTGTATCTCGGGATGGGCGACGAACCGGCGGGCTGGTCCGGCCCCATCTGGCCGGACCGGCAGTTCGCCCACCTGTGGTTCCTGCAGCACCTGCTCGGCTACGCGCTGCTGTACGCGGCCTGGCGGTGGCTCACCGCCCGGCGCGGTAGGCCGTCCGCCCCCGGGCACCGGCTCCGGCCCGCCCCCGGGACGCTTGCGATCGTGCTGTTCGTCCTCGCCGTGTCCGCCGCGACGTTCCTGCTGCGGGTGGCCTACCCCGTGGACCAGTGGGTGCCGATGCTGGAGTTCATCCAGACCGAACCCGCCGACCTCGCGCAGTACGCGGCGTTCTTCGTCGTGGGTCTGGCCGCCTATCGGCGCGGCTGGCTGAGCACGTTCTCCGCCCGGGCCGGCTACGCCTGGCTCGCGGCCGGGGTCGTCCTGGCGGGGGTGCACTTCCTCGGCGGCGGCTGGTTCGATGACGTCTACGCCATGGGCGGCTGGGACCCGCGCTCACTGCTGTGGTCCACCGTCGAGACGGCGATCTGCACCGCGCTGTCCATCGGGCTGCTGGTCGCCTTTCGCGAGTGGGCCGACCGGCCCAGCCGCCTGGTCCGCGCCTTGGCTCCGGCCACCTTCACGGTCTACGTGCTGCACGTGCCCGTGGTGGTGGCCCTGCAGTACGCGATGGCGGGGGCGGCCGCCGGGCCGCTGGTGAAGTTCGGCGTCGTCGCCACGGCCGGTGTGCTGCTGAGCTTCGCGCTGGCCTGGGGTGTGCGCCGTACGCCCGTGCTGCGCGGGCTGCTGTGACCCGCCGGTGCGGAGCGCGGCCTGGCCGGTCCTGACGTACGAGCCGCAGTGAGGGGGGTAGGTTGGCGGCCATGACCGAGACGACCTCGCCGGACCTCACCGCGCGAGCCCGCCTGCGGATGGCGGCCCTGCACCTCTTCGCCGAGCGCGGGTTCGAGGCGACGTCGACCCGCGCGATCGCGGCGGAGGCGGGCGTCTCCCACGCTCTGCTCCGCCACCACTTCGGGTCCAAGGACGGACTCCGCCGGGCCGTGGACGAGGAGGTCCTGGACACCTTCGACCGGATCCTCGCCGACCTGGACGCCCCGGCCGGCGGGGAAAGCCTGATGGCGACGTTCGGCACGGTGACCGCGCGGCTGTTCGGGGCAGATGAAGTGCGCCGCAGCTACCTGCGCCGCGCCCTGCTGGAAGGGAGCGCGGCCAGCGGCGACCTCTTCACCCGCCTGCTCGACGGCGCACGGGCCCGCCTGGACCAACTCGGCGTCGACGGCGGCCCGGAGTCCGAACCCGAACGGGAGTCGGACCGGCTCTGGGCGCCCTACCAGGTGCTGTTCCTGATCCTGGGCCCGATGCTGCTGGAACCGGTCATGCGGCACACCCTCGACGACCCGGTGTTCGCGCCGGATGTACTGCGCGACCGCAGCGCCGCCAACCAGCGGCTGCTGGCGCGGGGATTGATCGGCGCTCGCAGCGGACGAGATCGCTGAGTTCCTGTTCCGGAGGGTGCGCCGGCGCCAGAATGCTGCCATGACTGCGATTCAGGTGAAGAACGTTCCGGATGAAGTGCGAGACGAACTGGCGGCTGCGGCCAAGCGGGCGGGACAGTCACTTCAGGCTTATGTGCTCGGCATCCTTGAGCGTGAGGCGCGCTTCGCGCGCAACGTCAAAAAAGTTGCGCAATGCCCGATTCCGGGTGCTGATGTAAGCACGGAGGACATCGTCGCGGCCGTGCGGGAGGCGCGATGTGTCCAGCCACCAGCCTCGTGCTCCAGTGCGGACGGTACTGCGTGATCACCGGCGGCACACCTGTCTTCATCACCTGCTATCCGGGGCTGGTGGAACCGCACGGAGCGCGCGCCGCGTACTCGGCGGGGACTCTCGGCGGTACGCGCCCGTGCATTGCCGCGTCGATCTCCGTCACGCGTTGCGTGGAGTCATGGTGAGCCGGAAGGTCTGCATCGACAAGGCCGACATGGCAGGCGAGCTTTACTTCCAGCGAAGTCGTCGCCGGGATCGCGATCGATGAGGCACGGACCGATCGGGTCTGGCGAATTCGCCATGACCACACCGCCCATGACACCGCGTATGTGGCGGTTGCCAGGAAGCCGGAATGCCCGCTCGTGATGGCGGATCCGCGTCCGGCGAGTGCTTTCGGTATCCGCTGCGACATCAGACGTGGCCGGTGACCAGCGGGGCGTCTGATATCTCGGACACGAATGGGGCGTGGGCGCTCCCGGAAACCACCCGCGAGGCGTCCAATGGGAGGTATGTCCACCGCAGTCGAGATCGAGATCGGCCCGGAGCCGCTGACCACCGATGACGTCGTCGCCGTCGCCCGCCATGGGGCGGCCGTGCGGATCGCCGACGACGCGCGCAAGGCGCTCATCGACGGCCGGGCCCGTGTGGAGGAGCTGGCGGCGGGCGAGACCCCGGCCTACGGGGTGAGCACCGGGTTCGGGGCGCTCGCCACCCGGCACATCGCGCCGGAGCTGCGCGAACGATTGCAGCGCTCGCTGATCCGCTCGCACGCCGCCGGTACCGGGCCCGAGGTCGAGCGCGAGGTGGTGCGCGCGCTCATGCTGCTGCGGCTGCGCACCCTCGCCACCGGGTACACCGGTGTCCGGCCCGAGACGGCCGACACGCTCGCCGCCCTGCTGAACGCCGGCATCACCCCCGTCGTGTACGAGTACGGCAGCCTCGGCTGCTCCGGCGACCTCGCGCCGCTCGCGCACGTGGCGCTCGCGCTGATGGGAGAGGGAGAGGTGCACACCGCCGGGGGAGCCCGGCGGCCGGCCGCCGACGCGCTGCGCGACGCCGGGCTGCGGCCGGTCCGGCTCGCGGCCAAGGAAGGGCTCGCGCTCATCAACGGCACCGACGGCATGCTCGGCATGCTCCTGCTGGCCTGCCACGACCTGCGCGGACTGCTCCGCGTCGCCGACATCACCGCGGCGATGAGCGTGGAGGCGCTGCTAGGCACCGACCGGGTCTTCGCCGCCGACCTGCAGCGACTGCGGCCGCACCCCGGCCAGGCGACCGCCGCCGCCAACATGCGGGCGCTGCTCGCCGGCTCCGCCATCGTCGCCTCGCACCGCGGGCCCGACTGCACCCGGGTGCAGGACGCCTACTCGCTGCGGTGCGCCCCACAGGTGGCCGGCGCGGCCCGCGACACGCTCGCGCACGCCGAGACGGTCGCCGCCCGCGAACTCGCGTCCGCCATCGACAACCCGGTGGTCCTCGAAGACGGCCGGGTGGAGTCCAACGGCAACTTCCACGGAGCTCCGGTGGGGTACGTGCTGGACTTCCTGGCGATCGCGGCGGCCGACGTGGCCGCCATGGCCGAACGCCGGACCGACCGGATGCTCGACGTCGCCCGCTCGCACGGCCTGCCCGCGTTCCTGGCCGACGACCCCGGGGTCGACTCCGGGCACATGATCGCGCAGTACACCCAGGCCGCCATCGTCTCCGAACTGAAACGGCTCGCGGCCCCGGCCAGTGTCGACTCCATCCCCAGCTCGGCGATGCAGGAGGACCACGTCTCCATGGGCTGGTCCGCCGCGCGCAAGCTGCGCCGCTCGCTCGACGGGCTGACCCGCGTCCTGGCCGTGGAGCTGATCACCGCCGCCCGCGCCCTGGACCTGCGCGCCCCGCTGCGCCCCGCCCCGGCCACCGCCGCCGTGGTGGCCGCGGTGCGGGAGCGGGTCCCCGGCCCCGGCCCCGACCGCCACCTGGCCCCCGAGATCGCCGCCGTCGCCGAGCTGATCGCCGACGGCACCGTGTGCGGCGCGGCCGCATCCGTCACCCAGATCCGCTGATCCGAGGGAGACCCGTTCATGACGACGACGCCACCCGAGCCCCCGGGCCCCCGGCCGGTCCGCGCCGCCCGGGGCACCCGGCTCACCGCCCGCGGCTGGCCACAGGAAGCCGCCCTGCGCATGCTGCACAACAACCTTGACCCCCAGGTGGCCGAACACCCCCACGACCTGGTCGTCTACGGCGGAACCGGCCGCGCCGCGCGGGACTGGGCGAGTTTCGAACGGATCACCGCCGCGCTGCGCGACCTCGACGGCGACGAGACCCTGCTCGTCCAGTCCGGCCGGCCGGTGGGGATCCTGCGCACCCACGAATGGGCGCCGCGGGTCCTCATCGCCAACGCCAACCTGGTGCCCGACTGGGCGTCCTGGCCGGAGTTCCGCCGGCTCGAAACGCTCGGCCTCACGATGTACGGGCAGATGACGGCGGGCTCGTGGATCTACATCGGCACCCAGGGCATCCTGCAGGGCACCTACGAGACCTTCGCCGCCGTCGCGGCGAAGCGGTTCGGCGGCAGCCTGGCCGGCACCATCACCCTCACCGCGGGCCTCGGCGGAATGGGCGGCGCGCAGCCGCTGGCCGTGACCATGAACGGCGGGGTGGCCATCGTCGTGGAGGCCGACGACAGCCGAATCAGCCGCCGGCTGGACACCCGCTACCTCGACGCGCGGGCCGACGACCTCGACGAGGCACTGCGGCTGGCCGTCGCCGCACGCGATGCCCGGCGCCCGCTCTCGGTGGGCGTGCCCGGCAACGCCGCCGAGGTGCTGCCGGAACTGCTGCGCCGCTCCGCACCGATCGACATCGTCACCGACCAGACGTCCGCGCACGACCCGCTGGCCTACCTGCCCGCCGGGGTGGCGTTCGAGGACTGGCACGACTACGCGGCCGCCAAGCCGGAGGAGTTCACCCGCCGCGCCCGCGAATCCATGGCCGCGCACGTGGCGGCCATGGTGGGGTTCATGGACTCCGGTGCCGAGGTGTTCGACTACGGCAACTCCATCCGCGGCGAGGCCCGCACCGCCGGATACGAGCGGGCCTTCGACTTCCCCGGATTCGTCCCGGCCTACATCCGCCCGCTGTTCTGCGAGGGCCGGGGGCCGTTCCGGTGGGCGGCGCTCTCCGGCGACCCGGCGGACATCGCCGCCACCGACCGCGCGATCCTCGACCTGTTCCCCGACAACGAGCCGCTCGCTCGCTGGATCCGCATGGCGGGCGAGCGGGTGGCGTTCCAGGGGCTGCCCGCCCGGATCTGCTGGCTCGGTCAGGGAGAGCGTGCCGCGGCCGGACTGCGGTTCAACGAACTCGTGGCCGACGGCACCATCACCGCGCCGCTGGCGATCGGCCGCGACCACCTGGACACCGGATCGGTGGCGTCGCCGTACCGCGAGACCGAAGGCATGAAGGACGGCTCGGACGCGATCGCCGACTGGCCGCTGCTCAACGCCCTGGTCAACACGGCGTCCGGTGCGTCGTGGGTCTCGATCCACCATGGCGGTGGCGTGGGGATCGGCCGCTCGATCCACGCCGGCCAGGTGAGCGTGGCCGACGGTACCGGCCTCGCCGCGCAGAAACTGGAGCGGGTCCTGGAGAACGACCCGGCGACCGGCGTGCTGCGGCACGCCGACGCCGGATACTCCGAGGCCGAGGCGGTGGCGGAGCGGCACGGCCTGCGGATTCCGATGCGCGAGAACTGACCCGCGACGCCGGCGCCGCGCCGCACCGGCGGGCGGCGCGGGCACCGGCCACCGCAGGACCGGCATCGCGAGGGAAGAGAGCGGACGGGCGGAACGGACGGGGCCGGTGTCCACGATGAGCGTCATGCCTTCAGGTTGCGGCCGCTTCCCCGGTCCGCGCCATCCGGATTCGCGGCCTGTGGACGACCAGGCGGCCGGCGGCACGCCCGGCGCCGTGCCCCGCCCGCCCGGCGCCGGCCTCCTCCGGTACCGTCCGGGGTGATCCAACATGGCCCCGAGATGTCCGCGGCTGCACCTCAGGGCGTGCGAGCCGGGTCCCGAGCCGCCTGACAATCTACGGAGAACCCGATGAGCGACACGTTCGACGAACTGTGGGGCGCGCTCGCGCCGGTGGGACGGCAGCGGACGACCGGTGGATACCGCCGGTTCTCCTGGACCGCGGCGGACGCCGAAGCGCGCGCCTGGTTCACGGCCGCCGCGACCGACCGGGGACTCACCGTCGAGACCGACCGCAACGGCAACCTGTGGGCCTGGTGGGGCGAGCCCGGCCCGGACGCGCTCGTGACGGGGTCGCACCTCGACTCCGTCCCGGACGGCGGCGGCTACGACGGACCGCTGGGCGTGGTCAGCGCGCTGGCGGCGGTCGACGAACTCCGCGCCCGCGGCGTCCGCCCGGCCCGGCCGCTCGCCGTCACCGTGTTCGTCGAGGAGGAGGGCGCGCGCTTCGGTGTTGCCTGCCTCGGCAGCCGGCTGCTCACCGGCGCGATCACCCCGGAGCGCGCCCGGGGACTCACCGACGCCGACGGGATCACCTGGGCCCGCGCGATGGCCGACGCCGGCCTGGACCCGGACCGGATCGGCGCCGACCCCGAGGCGGTGCGGCGCATCGGAACCTTCGTGGAACTGCACATCGAACAGGGACGCCACCTCGTCCACCGCGGCAGCGCCCTCGGTGTGGCCAGCGCCGTGTGGCCGCACGGCCGCTGGCGGCTGGACTTCACCGGCCAGGCCGACCACGCCGGCACCACGCGGCTCGCCGACCGCAACGATCCCATGCTGCCGTTCGCCGAGACGGTCCTCGCCGCCCGCGCCACGGCCGAGGCCCACGACGCGGTGGCCACCATCGGCAAGGTGCAGGTCCACCCGAACGGCACGAACGCCATCCCCTCGCGCGTGCGCGCATGGCTGGACGCCAGAGCGCCCGACGAGGCGACCCTGCGGACCGTGGTCGACGGCGTCACGGCCGCCGCCCGGCGCAGCTCGGGCCGACACGGCGTCTCGCACGCCAGCTTCCAGGAGTCCTTCAGCCCGGTCGTCCGGTTCCGGGAGGACCTTCGCGACCGTGTGGCCGCCGTGATCGGCGGCCCCGACGGCTCGGCGCCGGTCCTGCCCACCGGAGCGGGACACGACGCCGGCACCCTCGCGGCCTCGACCGCCACCGTGATGATGTTCGTGCGCAACCCGTCCGGGGTATCGCACGCCCCCGACGAGTACGCCGAACCGGCCGACTGCCACGCCGGGGTGACCGCGCTGGCCGACGTGCTGGCCGATCTGCTGGGCGCGGCGTGACGTCCGGCCGGGCGCGGCCGGTCCGGGAAGGGGGCGGCCACGGGAAGGGGCGGCGGCGTGCGGACGGGACGGCGCGCGGACCGGGAGCCACGGGACGGAATCCGGCGTCCGCGAGTGAGGCGGTCCCCTCTAGGAGGCGGAGCCACCGGAGCGCGGTGGCCGGGAGCGACGGAACGGGGGCGTGGGCGTCCGCCGGGGGTCCGGCGCGAGTCGCCTTACGGCCATCGGGTCGGCAGGGGAGAGTCTCGCAGCGAACCCGTCCGGGAGGAGGCGGTGCGCCGCGCCCGGGCGGAGAGGGGTGTTACGGCACGACGGTCGGGACCTTGGAGCCGAGATGACGACCATTGGGATCGGCGCAGCTCTGGACGTTCGGGTGACCGGCGATGGTGGGCGGCTGCGGTTGACAGGCCTGCCCTCGTGAGAGGGGCAGGGCGTCATGGGCGTGGTGGCTGCCCGATGGGTGGTCTGGTGAGCGGGAGTGAAGGACGGGGTGACGTCTGATGGGGGCGCCGAGTGGGGGATTTCTTGGTACCGGTTCGCGGACTGCATGCCAGGTGGCCGGTCGTTCGTTCGGCGAGGAGGCGCGGGTATGTGTGGTGCGGCGTTACGGACCGACGAGCGCGACCACGGAGCCGGGATGACGGCGTGACCAGTTCACGCCTGTGAAGCTCGGGTGGCCGGTGCATGGTCGAGAGGAAACCGGCCGCCCGGCGTGCCGGAATGGAGGAACGGGTGACCGCTGACGGATCGTCCGCAACGCCGGACGCACGCCGGTATTGGTGTGCGTGGGCGCTGACGGGAGAGGGGACCGCGAACGCGCGTCCGGGGGTACTGGTCGAGGTCGACGGCGGCCGGATCGCCGCGGTGCGCTCGGCGGCCGAACCGCCCCCCGACGCCGAGCGGCTGCCCGGCCTCACCATGCCGGGGATGGCCAACGCCCACTCACACGCGTTCCACCGCGCCCTGCGCGGGCGCACCGGCGAGCGGGGCGGCAGCTTCTGGACCTGGCGCGAGCGCATGTACCAGGTGGCCGACCGGCTCGACCCCGACTCCTACCACCGGCTCGCGCGCGGCGTATACGCCGAGATGGCCCTCGCCGGGATCACCTGCGTCGGGGAGTTCCACTACCTGCACCACGGTCCCGGCGGAGTCCGCTACCGTGACCGCAACGCCATGAGCGCGGCCCTGGTCGCGGCCGCCGCCGACGCGGGCGTCCGCATCACGCTGCTGGACACCTGCTACCTGTCCGGGGGGCTGACCGAGGACGGGCGTCGGCTGCCGTTGACCGGCCCGCAACTCCGGTTCGGCGACGGCGACGTCGAGGCGTGGGCCGGACGCGTCGCCGACTTCCGGCCGCACGGCGATCACGCCCGGGTGGGGGCCGCGGTGCACTCGGTGCGCGCGGTGCCCGCCGACGCGATCCGGCACATCGCCGACGCCGCACGGCCGAACGAACGCGCCGTGCACGCGCACCTCTCCGAACAGCCGGCGGAGAACTCGGCCTGCCTGGCCGCGCACGGCCGCACCCCCACCGAACTGCTCGCCGACACCGGCTTCCTGGAGCGCACCCGGCCCACCCTCGTGCACGCCACCCACCTCACCGCCCGCGACGCCGCACTCATCAGTGGCGTGGCGGCCCGCGTCTGCCTCTGCCCGACCACCGAACGCGACCTCGCCGACGGCTGCCCGCCCCTCGACCTGCTCGCCGACGTCCCGCTGGTGCTCGGCAGCGACGGTCACTCCACCATCGACATGTTCGAGGAGGCACGGGGTGTGGAGGCGCACGAACGGCTGCGCACCGGCCGCCGTGGGCACGTGCCGGCCGAACGGCTGCTGGATGCGCTGCATCGCCCCGGCCACACGGCGCTGGGCTGGCCGGACGCCGGCAGCATCACCCCGGGTGCCCGCGCCGACCTCGTCAACATCGACCTCGACGGAGTCCGCCTGGCCGGCCTGGACCCGCACCGGGCCGCCGACGGCCTCGTCGCCGCCGGCGCCGCCGCCGCCGTGCGGCACGTCATGGCCGACGGGCGCTGGATCGTCCGCGACGGCCGGCACCGCACCGTGCCCGACGCCGCGTCCCGCCTGGACGCCGAGATCCGCGCCCTGACCTCGACATGAGCACGTCGGCGTCACGGCGAGCGGGCCGGCCGCCGCGATCCGGCCAGAGGCCGAGGGAGGGCGTCCGGCGCGGCCTGCCCATCGGCGCGGTCCGGTCGGGCACAGGAGAGGGGAACCGTTCCGAGGGCGCGGCGAGGGGCGGAGTCACCCCCGAACCCGCGACCGCTCCGATTCGGCACCGCGGCGCCGGCCGTGTCGGCGGGGCACGTACGGCCGCGCCCGATCGCGGCCGTCCGCTGTCGGGGAGGACGGTGAGGGCGACGTCACCGCCCAGCCTAAGCCGAAGGGCTGAGGGGATCGTCGCCGCACGATGTGTGCGCCAAAGGACGATGACGCCGCTGGGGCGCGGCGACGTGGGCGGGCGCGGCCGGTCCGGAACACTGGGCCGCCTCGCCGAGCCGCAGCGCGGCGGAGCCCTGGCCAGGTGGACGAGCGACATCGTGCGACCGGTTCGAGGGACGATCCTCCGGCCTCGAAACCGGCCGCTGAAGTGAGGTGTGGAGTCGGGTGTCCGGTCCTGTCACCGTGCGTTGCCGGGCGCGGCAGGATCGCGGCATGGCGTGTGCCGCCTCCGCCACCGGTTTCCGCCGTGGGTGTTCCTGGAGCCGGTCGACATGGGCATGGCCGTCCCACATGGGTTCCCTCCCTGCGGGAGTCGTTCTCGCCGCCCGTGGCTCGACGTGGCGATGCAGACTTCGTCCGGGTCGGCGAATGTTTGGGCGGACGGGGCCGTCTGCGCCGCTTCGTGCCCGGTGAGCGGGAACCGGCTCTGGGGTGGGCGTCACCGAAACCGGCGGCCGGAG
Source organism: Marinactinospora rubrisoli (assembly GCF_042664915.1). Lineage (NCBI taxonomy): Bacteria > Bacillati > Actinomycetota > Actinomycetes > Streptosporangiales > Nocardiopsidaceae > Marinactinospora > Marinactinospora rubrisoli. The sequence continues at coordinate 149,922 of NZ_JBHTBH010000012.1, read as the reverse complement.
TGCCGGGGTGCAGCGTAGGGTGTGACGTCAGCCCGCTGTGCGGTCGCGGCGCGCGGCGGGATCACGGGGTGGGGGTGCCGGTCTCGCTTCCGGTACGGCGTGCGGCGCGGGTTTCCGCCACGGGGCGTCCCCGGAGCCGGTCGACACGGACATGGCCGTCGGGCTCCCGCCCCCGCTCGTGATGGGGATCGTTCGCGCCCCCTCGCGGGCTCGACGTGCGGGTGCAGGGGAGCGCGGACGCATGCGCGCCGGCGCATGCCTGCGGCTCCTTGGTCCGCGGCCGAGCGTCCGGTGGCGGGAGAGGCGGTACGCGGCGGCAGGAGTGGTGGGGGATCATCGAACGCTCACCGTCGCCGGGCCGCCGCCATGTCGGCCGGCAGAGCCGAGCAGGCGTCACGATCGCCGGCACCGGGGTAGCTCCCCAAGGGGGCCGCACCGGTGGCCCGCCGCGTTCCGCCGGACGGCCACGTCCGCACCCGCCGCAGCGCGGGGTGACCACGGAGGAGAACCGATGACCGCCACGACCACCGCCCCGCGGTCCCTCGTCATCGACGGGATCAGCGTGCTGGTCACCAACGCCCCCGATCTCGGCGCCGGGCCGCTGGGAGAGATCGCCGACGCCGCCATCGTCATCGCCGACGGCCGCGTCGCCTGGGCCGGGCCGGCCGGGGTGGCGCCAGCTGCCGACGTTCGCGTCGACGCCGCAGGGCGATCCGTCATCCCGGGGTTCGTGGACAGCCACACCCATCTCGTCTTCGCCGGGGACCGCGGCGCGGAGTTCGCCGCGCGGATGAGCGGTGCCCCCTACCAGGCCGGCGGTATTCGCAGCACGGTCGCCGCCACCCGGGCCGCCTCCGACGCCGACCTGCTGGCGACCGCCGTCCGGCTGTACCGCGAGGCGCGCGCCCAGGGCACCACCACCTGTGAGGTCAAGTCCGGCTACGGGCTGACCGTCGCCGACGAGGAGCGCATGCTGCGGATCGCCGCCCGACTCACCGAGGAGGTCACCTTCCTGGGCGCACACGTCGTGCCACCCGAGTACGCCGACGACCCCGCCGGATACGTCGATCTCGTCACCGGGCCGATGCTCGACGCCTGCGCGCCGCACGCCCGCTGGATCGATGTGTTCTGCGAACGCGGCGCCTTCGACGAGGCGGCGTCCCGCCGGGTGCTGCTCGCTGGCCGTGAGCGGGGGCTGGCCGCGCGGGTGCACGGCAACCAGCTCGGCACCGGGCCGGGGGTCCGGCTGGCGGTCGAGGTGGGGGCGGCGTCGGTGGACCACTGCACGCATCTGACCGCCGCCGACGTCGCCGCCCTCGCCGACGCCGCGTCGGACGGCTCCGGCACCGTGGCGACCCTGCTGCCCGGCGTCGACTTCGCCACCCGCCAGCCGTACCCGGACGCCCGCGCGCTGCTGGACGCCGGGGTGCCCGTGGCGCTGGCGAGTGACTGCAACCCGGGTTCGTGCTTCACCTCCAGCATCCCGTTCTGCATCGCGCTCGCCGTCCGGGAGATGCGGATGACCCCGCGCGAGGCCCTGTACGCGGCGACCGCGGGCGGCGCGCGGGCGCTGCGGCGCACCGACGTCGGCCACCTCGGCGTCGGAGCACGGGCCGACCTCGTGCTCCTCGACGCGCCGGACCCGGTGTACCTCGCCTACCGGCCCGGCGTCCCGCTGGTGGCCGCCGTCTGGCAGGACGGCGAGCTCGTCAGCGGCGACCCGGCCCGCTGAGCGGCCCACGGCGCCGGACTCGGCGTGCTCCCGGCCGCCTTCTGGGTCGGCGGCCCGATCGGTAACGGGCGAAGTGCGGCGGAATTCCCACCGCCGTAGCCTCCCGGAAACGTCTCGGCGGCACTGTTGGGTCGAGGCCGTGCCGACCGCGGAACGCCGTGCGGCGGGCGAGGGCCGTGGCCCGCCCGTACCATCGCCCGCCCCGGGTGCGCCGCTGCCCCCACCACGACGGCACGGCCGGAGAGGAAGACATGAGCCTGTGGCGTATCCGCACCGTCGTCGAGGACCGGCCCGGCCAGCTCGCCGGGATCGTGGCGGCCATGGCCCGGCACGGCGGCAACGTCGTGGGGCTGTCGATTCACGCCGACGCAGCCGGGGTGGTGGACGAGTTCATCGTGGACGTGCCGGGCGACCACCGTGCGCTGCTGCGCGAGGTCGCCGGGCGCAGCGTCACCGACAGCGTGACCGCCGTCCCGGCGCAGCCGCGCGAGGTCGGCGACGACACCACCCGGGCGCTACTCCTCACGGCGCGGCTGCGAGCGCAGCCCAACCGGCTTCCCGAGGCGCTGCGCGAGTTGCTGCTCGCCGACGAGGCGCGCTGGACGAACCTCACCCGGCCGGCCGCAACGTTTCCCGAAGAACCCGAGACCACCCTCCTGGTGCCCGTCGGCCCGCTGCGCGCGGTCCGGCTGCGCCGCGCCGACCGCCCGTTCACCTGGACCGAATCCGCCCGCGCCGACGCCCTGGTCCGCTCGGTGCTCCCGGCCACCGGCCCGGCGCCCACCGACGGAGCCGTGGTCACGCACCGGGGTGCGGAGTTGTTCGTGTGGCAGACGACGGGGGCCGACGCCGACGCCATCCAGCGGCTGCACCGCCGCTGTTCGGCCGAGACGGCCCGCCGCCGGTACTTCGCCGCCATGCCGGAACTCAGCCCGCGGATGCTGGGGGTGTTCTGCGATCCCGAGCGCGGGCTCACCCTGGCCGCCCGGCCGATGCGCGGCAGGGAGCCCGTGGCGCTGGCCCACCTGATGTACACCCTGGATCCGGGGGTGGGGGAGATCGCCCTGCTGGTCGAGGACTCCTGGCAGGGCGAGGGAGTCGGCACCGCCCTGGCCCGGGTGCTCACCGCGATCGCGGCCGACTGGGGGCTCGCCGAGGTGCGCGCCGACATGGAGGCGGGGAACAGGGCCATGAACCGCCTGATGCACCGGCTCGGCGCGACGGTCCGCCCGCCGCGCGACGGCGTGGTGCAGGCGCGGCTCCCGGTCGCCGGAACGGTGCCGTCGCGGCGCCCGGGGCGGTTGATGACGCTGCTCGGCCAGGCGGGCGCCCCCGGCACCGGCGCGGGATCCCGGCCGGTGGATCCGGCGCGTGCCCGATGACGCGGGCGGGGCCGGCCCTGGGAGAACGGGCCGGCCCCGCCGATCGCCCCGAGCGGCGGCTGCGGAGCGGGAAGGAGCGAACCGGTACGGCGGTCGGCGGACTCGCTCAGTCCGTGCCGGACACCGACGGGCCGGGCTGCGGCATCTCCTGCTCGCCGCGGCCGAGTCGGCTGCGCCGCATGCCGTACAGGAAGTAGATGGCGACGCCGAGCGCCATCCAGACGACGAACCGGATCCAGGTGTCCACGGTGAGGTTGAGCATCAGCCACAGGCAGGCGAGGGCCGCGATGATCGGGAGCACCGGCACCAGCGGCGCCCGGAACGAGCGCGGCAGGTCGGGCCGCTTCCGGCGCAGCACGATGACGCCGATGGAGACCACCACGAAGGCGAACAGCGTCCCGATGTTCACCATCTCCTCCAGCGCCGCGATGGGCACCAGACCGGCGAGCACCATGACGGCCACCGTGGTGACGATGGTCATGATGTAGGGGGTGCCGAATCTGGGGTGCGTCTTGGAGAGGAAGCGGGGCAGCAGCCCGTCCCGCGACATGGCGAACGCGACCCGCGACTGCCCCATCATCAGCACCAGGATCACCGTGGTGATGCCGATGACGCCGCCCAGCGAGATCAGCGTGCCCGCCCAGTCGGCGCCCACCTGGCGGAACGCCTCGGCGAGCGGGGCGGGGGAGTCGAGTTCGGTGTAGGGGCGCATGCCGGTGACCACGGCGGCGACCGCCATGTACAGCACCGTGGTGATGATGAGCGAGCCGAAGATGCCGATGGGCATGTCCCGCTTGGGGTTGCGGGTCTCCTCCGCGGTGGTGGCCACGATGTCGAAGCCGATGAAGGAGAAGAACACGACGGAGGCGGCGGCGATCACGCCCCACAGGCCGAAGGCGCTGGGCTCCAGCCCGAGCAGTACCTGGGTCAGCGGGGTGTGCCCGATCTCGGCGGTCTCGGCGGGCAGCGGCTCGGACGGGGGGATGAACGGAACCCAGTTGGCGGCCTTAACGAAGAAGGCGCCGACCACGATGATGAACAGGACGATGCCGACCTTGATGGCGACGATGACCGCGGAGACCCGGCCGGACAGCTTCGTGCCCAGCGTGGCGAGGACGCCCAGCACGGCGACGATGAGCATCGCGCCGAAGTTCACCGGCCAGCCCCCGATGGAGACCGATGTCGGTATCCCGAGGAGGTCGCCGGCGTAGCCGGACCAGCCGACCGCCACCACCGACGCGGCCAGCGTGAACTCCAGCACCAGGTCCCAGCCGATGATCCACGCGATGAACTCGCCCAGGCTGGCGTAGCCGAAGGTGTACGCACTGCCCGCGACGGGGACCGTGGACGCGAACTCCGCGTAGCACATGGCCGCGAGGGCGCACACCAGACCGGCGATGAGGAACGAGAGCACGATCGCGGGACCGGCGTTGACCGCGGCCTGGCGGCCGGTCACCACGAAGATGCCGGTACCGATGATGACGCCGATGCCGAAGACGATGAGGTCGAAACCGGTGAGGTCCTTGCGGAGCTGGTGACCCGGTTCGTCGGTATCCCGGATGGATTGTTCGATGCTTTTCGTACGCCAGATGCTCAAGGACGGACTCCAGCCCCGTTGTCGGGCCCTTATGGGGCCGTAGAACAAGATCGATTGCCGCGCGAGCATACTCTCATCCGAAAGGTTTCCTAAAGTCACCTTTGTAGGAGAGATGCAGCAAAATCGCGCCAGAAGTCCGGAAATGCCGGACTGGTCGGTGTTCTCGCGCGATCCGGCGCTCACCCGGCCGCGGTGCTGGGTAATGTGAACAATCCCACCATATGGGCAGGTCAGCGGGCATGTCGCGCTGCCGCGCCGCCCGATGTGGGCCGTAACGGCCGGAACCGGACGGCCTGCCCAGGGACCCCCGGTTGGGGCAGGCCCGTATCGGGAGCGTGGATGAAGCCGAAACCCGATGCGGGCTGTGCGGTGCTCCGTCCGGCACCGTCGGCGCGCCGGCTGTTCCTGCTCCTGCCGGCATGGCTGGCGCCGTGCCCGGGGCCGGCCGGGGCCGGTGATCGCGCGGGGCCGCCGGTGTCCGTGGGTTCCGTCGACGTGCATGCCGCCGCTACACCGTCCCCGCCGTGTTCTCGGTCCGCTCCTCGTCCTGGGGCCGGGCGCGGGCGGCGGCCTCGGCGAGCCAGGTGGTGATGAGGAGCAGGGCGAGCCGGTCGGCGACCTCGCGGTCGCCGAGCCAGCTCTTCGCGGCCGGGCTGAGCACGCCCGATCGCGGCTCGGTGGCGGCGAGGTCGACCGGGGCGATCGCGGCGGCCAGCGCCGCGTCGGAGTCTCCGAACGCACCGGCCCGCCAGTCCACCGGTGCCGTCGCCGCCCTCTCCAGCCAGGTGGGGAGGGCGAGCGGTTGGCCCCGCCACACGACCCTGGTAGCCCGGACCGCTCGCGCCGCCTTGCCGGTGAACGGCTTGAACCGGCCCGCCTTACCCCGGGAACGCGAAGGCCGGCGGCGGATCCCTGGGGGATCCGCCGCCGGCCAGAGGTGCGGCCACCCGACGGCTCAGGCCATGCCGGCCGGCACTGGACCGAGACCCGTTCGATCCGGTCTCCCGTACGGTCCGATGCTGAGGGCGCGGCTCCGGGATCAGCCGGCCAGAGGGCTGCGGAGCGGAAGGCTGTCAGTGGCGTCGCGGCAGCGACCGACGCCTCGGTCCGACGCCTGCGGGCCCGCCGTCGTTACGCGGCGGACATCCCTCGTGCACCGATCGCGGCGGCCGGGGAGCGGTCACGGCGGCGCGATCAGGCGTCGGCCTGCTGCTCCGCGGTGTCGGCGGCGGGGGCCGTCTCGGGCTTGTCGGCGCTGTCGTCGGCCTTCGGCTTGGTCGCGCGCTTCTTCTTCACCGGGCGGGAGTAGTCGACCAGCGGCTCGAACTGCGCGTCGTACTCCTTCTTGCACTCGGTGCAGGCGTCCACCTCGCGCACGGTGCCGTCCCAGGCGAACTGGAGGACCTCGGTCGCCTCGACCCTCTCGTCGCGGACGGCGTGCGGATCGCAATACTTGCGCGTGAAGACCTCGGTGACCACGGCAGTGGCATCCCTTCGGTAGTCGGTTCGGGTACTGGCGCCCAAAATCATACACGCGTTCGAAAGTGCGGGCGAGGCGTTGCCCGACTTCGCGGCGGTTCTGTGATGCCTTCGGGGATGTCCACGGAGCCACGGTCCCGCCCGCCGTCACTCTCGCTCCGCCGCCGGACTTCGGGCCGCGGGGCAGGGTACCGTCTGCGGGCCGACGGTGACGGCTCCCGGACCGCCGACGCGTCCATTGCGGGCATGGAGCCGGATCCGGCGCAGCCTGGCCGCTCGCACCGGTGAGCCTATCGAAAACCCGGCGATTTCGAGGCGGAACACCTGGCGTGCCTTGAGGGAAGCACGGCCCCCTGTGGCTATCGTCACGTTCAGTGTCGGCGTGGTGCGTAATACGATCCATTTTCCAAGGAAGATTTTTTCTGGATGATCTTCCGTGGTCCGTCCGACCGGCGAACCGCCCGAGCCTGTCCTCGGGGTGGCAGTGCGCCGAACCGAAGGACACGCGAATCCGCGCACCTGAGCAGAAGGCTGGAAAGAGATGGCTGGACAGACTCTTACGACCAAGTACCGGCTGGCGGACAGTGCCGCGCTGATCGCGCGCGTCGCCGTCGGCGTCATCTTCATGGTGCACGGCTGGCAGAAGATCGCGACCGGTGTCGACGGCGTCGCGGCCGGATTCGCCGCGATGGGCATCCCGCTGCCCGAGGTGGCCGCGATCGTGGCCATGGCGGTGGAGTTCGGCGGCGGGATCCTGCTGGCGGTGGGCTTCGCGCTGCCCGTCACCGGGGTCGTGCTCGCGCTGCAGATGGCCGCCGCCTACTACTTCGCCCACCTCGGCGGCCCGCTGACGGGCGAGGGCGGGTTCGAGCTCGCGCTCGCGCTCGGCGCCACCTCCCTGGCGCTCGGCTTCGCCGGTGGCGGGTTCGCCGTCGACCGGCTGCTGCCCTGGGGACGCCGCGAGCAGGCGGCGGCCCAGCCCACGGCCGCCTGAGACGGACCGAGTACGAACGCCGGGGCGGCCGGGGACCACGTGGTCCCCGGCCGCCCCGGCGTTGGGTGTTTCTGGTCGGGTTCGCCTTCTCGCTTTCCTTACTCCGGAGAGCTACTCGAAGATCTCGTCCAGGAAGTCGGCCTGCCGTCGGCGCCGCTCGCCGTGGTACTGCTCGCTCTGCGGTTCGAGGTCCTCCAGCGTGTCGGCTCCTTCCCGTCGGCGGCGGCCCCCGGTGTAGCCGCCGTCCTGGCCACGGGTCCATCGGTGCTCGGCCTCCAGGAGCTGCTCCAGCTCGCCACGGTCCAGGAAGATCCCGCGGCACTTCCCGCACTGGTCCACGGTCACACCCACGAGGACGCGCCGCGACAGCTCGCCGGGGCACTTGGGACAGTTGATTCGCGTCATGCCCCGTTGGACAGCGCCCGGCCCGCCGAGGTTCCCAGCCGATCGGCTCATTCGCCGAGCAGGTCGGCGATCCGCACCGGAGCACCTGAGGCGATCGAGGCGTTGGCCGCCAGACCGGTGAGCAGGGCGCGCGCGCCGTCCTCGTGGTCCGCAGGCGCGGCTCCGTCCGCCCCGCCGAACAGGCTCGCCAGCATCCGCACGTCACCGCCGCCGTGCGAGCCCTCGCCCACCGCGACCGGAATCTCACGCGGGGGCTCCCAGTGGCGGCGCAGCGTGAGCGTGGCCGTGGTGCTCTCCTTGGGCGCGGGCATCCCGCGCACCGGCGTGCGGTCGGTCCGCCCGGGTTCGGTGTACGGGTTCTCCACGACGTCCAGCTCCACGCGGCCCTCGCTGCCGGTGAACGCGACCCGGTAGCCCTCCCACGGGGAGTAGGCCACGAGGTGGTAGCTGAGCTTGGCGCCGGATTCATAGCGGACGAGCACCGACATGTCGTCCTCGATCGTGATGTCGGAGCCGAACACGTTGCGGTCCCGCTGGTAGCCGTCCTCGTGCTCTGCGTCGAGGTAGAGGGCGACCAGGTCGGGGCTGTCGGCGAGGTGCAGCGCGAAGGGGTCCCGCTCCGCGCCGGCCTCGCCGTGCGCCCGCTGGTAGTCGGCCGCCAGTTTCCTCCGGCGGCCGTTGGCCTCGCCGTAGAAGAACAGGTCGCCCCACGCGAACACACTGGTCGGCCCGGTGCCCAGCCACCAGTTGACGAGGTCGAAGTGGTGGCTGGACTTGTGAACCAGCAGGCCGCCGGAGTTGCGCTTGTCGCGGTGCCAGCGGCGGAAGTAGTCGGCGCCGTGCCGCAGGTCCAGCAGCCATTCGAAGTGCACCGACCCGATGTCCCCGATCGCCCCGGAGGCGAGCAGGTCGCGCAGTGCGGTGTGCACCGGGTTGAACCGGTAGTTGAAGGCGACCGAGACCCGACGGCCGGTCCGCCGTTGGGCGTCCAGGATGCGGCGGCAGCCCTCGATGTCGGACGTCATCGGCTTCTCGGTGACGACGTCGCAGCCGGCCTCCAGCGCCGCGCTGATGTAGTGGGCGTGCGTGTGGTCGACACTGCACACCACGACTTCGTGCACGTCCTCCCGGCGGAGCATCTCGGTGAACTCGTCGGGCGAGTAGGCCGGCACCGGATCGTGGTCGAGGTCGGCGAGGATCGCGTTGTGCGCGCGCATCCGGGTCTGGTTGGTGTCACAGAAGGCGACGAGCCTCCCGGAGTCGCGGTGCGTGGTGGCCAGCGCCCTGGTGTACATGCGCGCCCGGGAGCCGAGGCCCACGATGGCGTATCGGCGGTGGCCGGAGTGACGATCGGCGGGACGGTCGTGCGGGTCGGTGGTCCGTGCGGAGCTGTCAGGGAGTGTCACACGGGAGAGGGTAAGCGTTTTCCTGGCTCATGACCAGCCCTGGACCGCCGTTCTCCCCGTTCCGGAACCCCTCGGCGCGCCGGTGGAACCGCTGGCCGGGGCCGCTCCGGCGCCCGGGACGATCTCGCCGGCCGCGCGCGCTCCCCGGAAACCCACTGTTGACTCTGCTGTAAAGGGAGTGTTAGAAACCGGATATTCCGCTCTGGATAGCGCTTACCTAGAAGGCGTTCCACCGGCGTCAGACCCGGGGTGCCTTCCCCGTCCCCGCAGCTCCGCCACACTCCATGAACGGTGGACCGATGATGTACCTGCAACACGTGATCGCCGTGCTCCCGCCGGCCGGCCCCGCAGGTGGCGCCTGATGGTGAGTCTGGACTCGGCGCCCCCGACCGCCGCCCCCGACGACACGCGGTCCCGGCCGTCGCCCGCCCCCCGCCGCCGGCGGCGGAACGGGCAGGACAACGCGGCCGCCTACGTGTTCCTGGCCCCCTGGTTCGTCGGCCTCCTGGTCATCACCATCGGGCCCATGCTGGCCTCGTTGTACTTCTCGTTCACCGACTACAGCCTCATCGCCGAGCCCGAGTGGGTCGGGCTGGACAACTACCGGCGCATGCTGGAGGACGAGCGGCTGCACACCTCGCTCGGGGTCACGTTCTTCTACGTGTTCGTGTCGGTGCCGCTGCAGCTCGCGCTCGCCCTCCTCCTGGCGATCGTGCTCGACCGGGGCGTGCGCGGACTCTCGCTGTACCGCTCGGTCTACTACCTGCCGTCGCTCCTCGGCGGCAGCGTAGCGGTCGCAATTCTGTGGCGCCAGGTCTTCGGCGCGGAGGGGCTGATCAACTCGGTGCTCGGCCTCTTCGGGATCGCCGGCGAGGGCTGGGTCTCCCACCCCGACTACGCGCTCGGCACGCTCGTCGTGCTCAACGTGTGGACCTTCGGCGCGCCCATGGTCATCTTCCTCGCGGGGCTACGGCAGATCCCCACGATGTACTACGAGGCGGCCGCCGTCGACGGCGCCGGCCCCCTCCGCCGGTTCTTCCGGATCACCGTGCCGCTGCTCAGCCCCATCGTCTTCTTCAACCTGGTGCTGCAGATCATCAACGCCTTCCAGAGCTTCACCCAGGCGTTCGTCGTCAGCGGCGGGACCGGCGGGCCATCGGACTCCACGCTGTTCTACACGCTCTACCTGTACGACCGCGGCTTCGGGTCGTTCGACATGGGGTACGCGTCGGCGATGGCCTGGCTGCTGCTGATGATCATCGCCGGGTTCACCGCCATCCACTTCCTCGCCTCCAAGTACTGGGTTTTCTATGATGACTGAGACTTCGGCGCCCCCGGCCGCGCCCGACCGGCCGGCGTCGGCTCCGCACCGGACTACGGGGGAGAAGAAGCGGCGCGGCGGGTCCGGGCGGCGGCTGCTCACCCACGCCGCCCTCATCGGGTTCGGCCTGATCATGCTGTATCCGCTGCTGTGGATGCTGGCCAGCTCCTTCAAACCGACCTCCGAGATCTTCCGCGATCCAGGTCTGTGGCCCACGACCTGGGCGCCGGAGAACTACACCGAAGGCTGGAACGCGCTCGCCCAGCCCTTCCACCGGTACCTGCTGAACTCGGCGATCGTGGTGGCCGGGTCGATCATCGGCAACCTGGTCTCCTGCTCCATGGCCGCTTACGCGTTCGCCCGCCTGGAGTTCCGGGGGCGCAGGCTGTTCTTCGCGATCACGATGGCGACGCTCATGCTGCCCATCCACGTCGTGATCGTGCCGCAGTACATCCTGTTCGCGCAGCTGGACTGGATCAACACCTACCTGCCGTTGATCGTGCCGAAGCTGCTCGCCACCGACGCGTTCTTCATCTTCCTGATGGTGCAGTTCATCCGCGGGCTGCCCCGCGACCTGGACAACGCCGCGCGCATCGACGGCTGCGGCCACGCCGGCATCTTCCTGCGGATCATCCTGCCGCTGTCCATGCCGGCCCTGGCCACCACCGCGATCTTCACCTTCATCTGGACCTGGAACGACTTCTTCAGCCAGCTGATCTTCCTCACCGACCCGGACATGTACACCGTCCCGGTCGCGCTGCGGACGTTCGTGGACTCCACCAGCCAGACCTCGTGGGGACCGCTGTTCGCCATGTCGATCGTGTCCCTGGGACCGATCTTCGGATTCTTCCTCGCCGGCCAGCGCTACCTCCTCCGGGGCATCGCGACCACCGGCATCAAATGACGAAGGGAGCCACACCGTGCGCAAGGACGAGCGGGCCGGACGCCCGACGCGGCGCGGCCGCACTGCCCTGGCCGCGCTGGCCGGCTGCTGCGCCGTCGCCCTGGTCGCCACCGGGTGCGGGGGAGGCGGCGACGGTGCCGACGGCGAGGTGACGCTGCGCTTCTCCTGGTGGGGCGCCGACGAGCGGCACGCCGAGACCCAGGAGGTCATCGAGCGGTTCGAGGCCGCGAACCCCGGCATCAACGTGGAGGGCGAGTACGCCGACTGGGCGTCCTACTGGGACCGGCTGGCCACCAACGTCGCCGCCAACGACGCGCCCGACATCATCCAGCATGAGGAACGCTACCTGCGCGAGTACGGCGACCGCGGGGCGCTGCTGAACCTGCACGAGTTCGAGGACGTGCTGGACCTGTCGAACATCGACGAACTCGCGCTCGGCGGTGGCGAGGTCGACGGCGAACTGTACGGGGTGGCGACCGGCGTCAACGCCTACGGCATCATCGCCGACCCGCAGATCTTCGAGGAGGCCGGCGTGGAGATGCCGGACGACACCACGTGGACCTGGGACGACTACGTGGAGATCGCCACCGAGATCACCGAGAACTCGCCCGACGGCGTGTACGGCGCGCAGAACTACGGATTCAACGAGGCCGGGTTCAACATCTTCGCCCGCCAGCGCGGCGAGTCGCTGTACACCGAGGACGGCGGGATCGGCTTCACCCAGGGGACGCTGGCCGACTGGTGGGAGCTGTCGCTGGAGCTCCAGGACAGCGGCGCCGAGCCCGGCGCGGCCCGCAGCGTCGAGGTGGAGTCGGGCGGCGTGGACCAGTCGCTCATCGCCACCAACACCGGTGCGATGTACCACTCCTGGACCAACCAGCTCGGCGTGCTCACCAACACCTCCGAACACGAGCTGCAGATGCTGCGGTACCCGCGCGCGGGGGAGGACGACCCCACAGGGCTGTACCTCAAGCCCGCGATGTACTACTCGGTCTCGGCGCGCTCCGAGCACCCGCGCGAAGCCGCGATGTTCGTCGACTTCCTGCTCAACGACCCACAGGCGGCCGAGATCATCCTCGCCGACCGCGGGCTGCCCGCCAACCTCGAACTGCGCGAGCAGATCCGCGACGACCTGGAGGCCGGCGACGCGGTCGGCGCCGAGTTCATCGAGGAGATCACGCCCGGGATCACCGATGCCGCGCCCGTCCCGCCGATCGGCGCCGGCGAGGTCGTCGACCTGATCAAGCGGACCAACGAGGAGGTGCTCTTCGGCCGGCTCACCCCCGACGAGGCCGCCGAGCGGTTCATGGCCGACGTGGAGACGGCCATCGCGCGCTGACCGCTACGGCGTCCGTACTCCGCCGCCCCGGGCCGGCCGAGGCGGCGGGCGCGGGCCCGGACGGTCAGCCGACCGTCCGGGCCTCCCACGCGCGCTCGGCCACGCGGACCAGCCCGCGGTCGGTGATCTTGACCTGCGGCGACACCGGCAGGGTCAGCGTCGAAACGCTCATGAACACGTTGCGGTTGCGCCAGCCCCACGCGAGCAGGGCGTCGCGCACCCGTCCGGACACCGCGGCCACCTGGTCGGCCGGCGCCGGCGACATCACCCCGCCGATCGGCAGCGGCAGGGTGACCGGATCGCCGCCGTCGCGCACCACGCTCATCCCGCCGCCGGCCGCGATGACGGCGTTCGCCGCCGCGCACAGCGCCGCCTCGCGGGTCGCGATGACCGTCAGGTTGTGACTGTCGTGGGCGTAGGTGGTGGCGAACGCGCCGTCGCCGAGCCGGTGCCCGGCCACCGGGGCCACGCTCACCCTCCCCGAACCGGTGTGCCGCTCGAACACCGCGACCACCGCGGTGCGGCCCTCCCACTCGACCACTCCGTCGCGCACCGGCAGCCGGACCTCGTCCGGCTCGGTGTAGGTATCCACCTCGTTCACCCGCAGCGCGCGGAACACGTGCTCGCCGTCGGGCAGGTCCGTCCGCCATACCGGCGCCCCGCCCAGTTCCCCCAGCCGCACCGTGCCGGCGAAGGGGACCTCCGCCGCCGTACCCGGACTCTGCGGGCCGTGCACCGGACGGGCGTCGCGGCCGACGACCCGGCCGCCGGCGATCACCACGGCGGGTGTCAGGTCGGTGAGCGAGCGCAGCAGCACCAGGTCGGCCCGCTTGCCGGGGCTGACCACGCCGCGGTCGTGCAGCCCGAGCCGCCGTGCGGGGTGCACGGTGAGGGCGCGCAGCACCGCGATCGGCGGCAGCCCGCGGCGCAGCGCCACGTGCCCCACGTGGTCGAGGTGGCCGCGCGCGAGGATGGCGTCGGCGGCGACGTCGTCGGTGACCAGGCACAGGTCCGGCAGGTGCGGCAGCGCGAGCAGCGCGTCGGCCACCTCGGGCGTCAGGCACTTCTCCTGCAGCATGAGCAGCACCCCCAGCCGCGCCTTCTCCACCGCGACCTCGGGCGTGTTCTTGCAGTGGTCGGAGTCGATGCCCGCCCACAGGTACTCGCCCAGGTCGGCGCCGGACAGGTTGGGGCAGTGCCCGTCGAGCCGCACACCGCGCCGGCGGGCGGCCGCGACGATCGCGTGCATCCGCGGGTCGCCGTCCACCACGGCCCGGTAGTCCATGACCTCGCCGAGCGTGGTGACACCGTCCCAGCCGAGCATCTCGTCGATGTCGTCGGCGTCCAGCCGGGCACCGGCCGTCTCGAAGCCGTCGAGGGCGGGCACGCACGAGGGGACGGCCCACCGCATCGTCTGCGCGGTGGCCCGGCCCTCGGCGATCATCCACGCCTGTGCCTCGCGCCCGGCGACGTTGACGATCTCGTGCGCGTCGGCGAGCACGGTGGTCGTGCCGTGCGGCAGCGTGACGCGCGCGAACTCACGGGGAGCCAGCAGCGAGCTCTCGATGTGCATGTGCGCGTCGACGTAGCCGGGGGCGACGACGAGCCCGCGCGCGTCCAGCTCCTCGGTCGCGGGCAGGTCGGTTCCGGGCGGCAGCACCGCCCGGACGCGGTCACCGGTGACCGCGACGTCGGCCGGCCAGACCTCGCCGGTCTGGACGGACAGCACTTCGCCGCCCCTGATCAGCAGGTCGGCGGTTTCCGGTAGCGGCATCGGGTGTTCGTTCCTCGGCAGACGGGGGTTCGGGCGGGGACAGCGGAGGCCCGGGCGGTATCCGGGGCCGGCGGGGCGTCAGCCGCCGCCGTAACCGGCCAGCCGGCCGGCGAGCAGGGAGGTGAAGCCGTCGGCGTCCACCCGCAGGGCGATGTCGACGTCGCGGGACCGTTCCGGCCGGAGCAGATCGGCGACCAGCGCGCCCCGGGTCAGCTCGCCCGCGCACTCCACGGCCGCCGTACCGCTCTCCCAGCCCAGCAGTCCGGGGTGGGTGACGGCGGCGACCGCCACCGCGTCGTGCACCGGGACGGCCGCGACACCGTAGCGCTCCTCGTAGCGGGCGGCGAATCCGCACAGCAGCGCACCGGCGACCCCGGCCGCGCCGGGCAGCGCGGCCAGCCGCTCGGCCGCCGCGCGCGGGAAGAGCGCGGCGCGGGTGACGTCCAGCCCCACGACCCGGACCGTCGCGCCCGAGGTCAGGACGCGGTGCGCCGCCTCGGGGTCGGCGTGGAAGTTGAACTCGGCGGCCGGGGTGACGTTGCCCTGGGCGCGCGCCGCGCCGCCCATGACGACGATCTCGCGCAGCGCCGCCGCGGCCTCGGGCGCGCGGTCGAACAGCGCGGCGACGTTGGACAGCGGACCGAGCGCGACCAGCGTGAGCACACCGGGCTCGGCGAGGGCGCGTTCGGCCAGCCAGTCGACCGCGTGCCCGGGCACCGGGCCGCGCGGTGCCGCCGGGACCGGGAGCCCGCCGAGACCGCCGGGGCCGTGCATCGGCTCGTCCGGGACCCGGGGCGAGCCGTCGGCCGGTCCGGCGAGTCCCGCGACCAGCGGCAGGCCGGTCGGCGCGCCGGCCAGATCGAGCACGTGGCCGGCGTTACGGGTGGCCCGGTCCAGTCCGACATTGCCGGCGACCGTGGTGACGCCGCGGACGTCCAGCTCCGGGGAGGCGAACGCGAGCAGCAGCGCGATGGCGTCGTCGACCCCGGGATCGCAGTCGATGACGACCGGCCGGCGCGTGGGAGGTGTCACCGCTCGATCTCCTCGACGTAGCGGTCCAGCCAGGCGGAACGCTCGGCCGCGATGAGGTCCGGGTCGCCCTGACGGTAGCCGTTGCCGGCAGGGTCGACGGCGGCGTCGCCGGACACCTGGAGCATCAGGTCGGTGACCTCGGCGTCGGGGTGCACCGGCTTGTCGTAGATGACCTGGGCGACCTCGCTCTGCACCTCCGGCTCCAGCAGGAAGTCGATGAACGCCTCCGCGCCCGCCCGGTTCGGCGCGTCACGGACGATCTGCGCGGTGTTGGCCGTCATCAGCCGCCCGCGCTCGGGGACCGCGAAGCCGATGGGCTGCCCGCTGGCGACCGCCTCCATGGCGAAGTTGTCCAGGCTCGGCGCCATGGCGATCTCGCCGCGTTCCAGCAGGCTGGAGACCTCGGTGCTGCGGCTGTAGAACTGCAGCGCGTCCGGCCCGATCTCGGCCAGCCGCTCGAAGCCGGTGTCGGCGTCGGTGGGACCCGAGCCGTAGGCCTCCCCGGCGGCCAGCACCATCAGGGGACCGGCGGAGACGGAGATGTCGGGGAGCGCGAACCCGCCCGGATGCTCGGGATCCCACAGCGCGTCCCACGAGGCCGGCGGCTCCTCGACCAGGTCCGTGCGGTACATCACGCCGAGCAGCTGGAAGGTGTAGGCGGGGCCGTATCCGTCCGGGTCCACCGCCCAGGGCTGGATCTCGGCCATGTTCGGCACGGCCGCCGGGTCCACCTTCTCGAACAGGCCCATCTCCTCGCCGATGGCGGCGAAGTAGTCCGAGATCAGCACGACGTCGGTGTCCGGGTGCTCCCGGTTGATCCGCAGCTTGGTCAGCCGGGTGGCGTTGTTGCCGGTGTCGAGGATGACGCGGATCCCGGTGCGCTCCTCGAACGGCTCGGCGATGACGCGCTCGAAGTCCTCCGTGGCGAAGGAGAACGTGCTGACCACGAGCGTGTCGGTCTCGTTCTCGCGCACCGGCGCGCACGCGGTGACGGTGACGGTCAGCGCGCACGCGCCGGCCAGCGCGGCGAGGGGCCCGGTGCGCATCAGCGGGCCTCCGCCTCGTCGGCGAGCGCCACCAGGTGCCGGTGCGGCAGCGCGACCCGGACCCGCGTCCCGGGGCGGAGGTCGTCGCCCGGGTGCAGGCAGTGCAGCGTGGCCGGTGCCGCCGCCCCGTTCGCGTCCGTTCCGGCGCCCGCCACCGCGACCTCGACCAGGCAACGGCTGCCCTGGTAGGTGACGGCGCGGACCTCCGCGTCAAGGAGCACGCCGTCCTCGCCGGCCGGCTCGCCGTCGGTGAGCAGCCGGGCGTGCTCGGGCCGGACGGCCACCGGCCCGTGGCCGGGCACGGTCAGGAAGTTCTGGTAGCCGAGGAACTCCGCGACGAAGCGGCTGGCCGGAGCCGGGAACACCGCACGCGGCGCGCCCTGCTGGACCAGCCGGCCGCCGTCCATGATGACCAGGTGGTCCGACAGCTCCAGCGCCTCGTCCTGGTCGTGGGTGACCAGCACCGTGGTCACGCCGGTCTCGCGCTGCACCCGCAGCAGTTCCCGGCGCATCTGCACCCGCAGGCGCGCGTCCAGGTTGGACAGCGGCTCGTCCAGCAGCAGCACCGACGGGCGGATGGCGACCGCCCGGGCCAGGGCGACCCGCTGCTGCTGGCCGCCGGACAGCTCGGCCGGCCGCCGGGCGGCGAGGCCCGCGAGCCCCACCAGTTCCAGGGCCTCCCCGACCCGCTGGGCGACCTCGGCCTTGGGCAGCCTTCGGGCCCGCAGCCCGAAGGCGACGTTGTCCCGCAGCGTCATGTGCGGGAACAGCGCGTAGGACTGGAAGACCATGCCGATGTTGCGCTTCTCTGGTGGAGTGGCGGTGGCATCGGCGCCCTCCAGCAGGATCCGGCCACGGGTCGGGCGGACGAACCCGGCGATCATCCGCAGGGTGGTGGTCTTGCCGCAGCCGCTCGGGCCGAGCAGCGTGGTGAACGATCCGCGCGGCACGTCGAGACTGAGGTCGCTGACCGCCGCGAAGGTGTCGGCGGCCTTGCCGTACTCGCGGCTCACCCCGTCGAGGCGGACCACCGGATCCGGACCGGCGCCGGTGTTCGCTGGGGCGGCTGTGTTAGCCATTGCACGTCTCCACAGTGGGTGTCGAGGCCGTCACCGGCCGAAGACCTTCGTGAAACCGACCAGGCGCTCGGTCACCAGGGCGACCAGCACGCTGCCGGCCAGCAGCAGCACGCTGACCGCCGCGACCACGGGGTCGAACGAGGACTGCACGTAGTTGAGCATCTCGACCGGGAGCGTCGCGACGCCGGGCCCGGTGAGCAGCAGCGACAGCGGCACGTTGTTCAGCGAGGTGACGAACGCCAGGATCGCGGCGGACACGATGCCGGGCCGCATCACGGGCAGCGTCACCGACAGGAAGGTGCGCACCGGCCCGGCGCCCAGGCCGCGGGCCGCCTCCTCCAGCCGCGGGTCGGCGAGGGCGAGGGACGCTCCGGCGACCCGCACCGCGTAGGGGAGGAGCAGCACGGTGTGCCCCAGCACCAGCGCGGCGGTCGCCGTGCTGTGCAGCCCCACCATGACCTGCTGGAACAGGGCGAGGCCCAGCACCAGTTCGGGCACGATCACCGGGCTGAAGAAGAGGTTCTCCAGCGCCCGGCGGCCCGGAAGCGCCCCCCGGTGCAGCGCGACGGCCGCGGGGATCCCCAGCGCCAGCGCGAACAGCGTGGACAGCACCGCCACGACGAGGCTGGTCCGGAAGGCGTCCAGGAACGGCTGGTAGGCGAGGGCGGCACCGAACCAGCGCACCGAGAGCCCCTCCGGCGGGAAGGTGAGCGTGGTCCCGGCCGTGAAGGCGACACCGACGAGGACGACCACCGGGCCGAGCATCACCGTGAACGCGAGCGCGGTGAGCAGCGAGAGGAACGGGCGGCGGATCACCGTGAGACCCCCTTCGGGCCGAGCCGGCCGGACAGCGCGCTCACGGCGAGCACCAGGACCGTCATGATCAGCGCCACCGCGCTGGCCGCCGGCCAGTCCAGGCTGACGTTCACCCGGCTGTACAGCAGGGTGGACAGCAGCCGTTCGCGCGCGCCGCCCAGCAGCTGCGGCGTGGTGAACGCGGTCACCGCGCCGGCGAACACCAGCGTGCAGCCGACGAGCGCACCGGGCACCGCCAACGGCAGCACCACCTGCCGGAACGCCCGGCCCGGCGAGGCGCCGAGGCCGCGCGCGGCCTCCTCAAGGCGCGGATCCTGCTGGGAGAGGCTGCTGTAGCAGGACAGGATCATGATCGGCAGGAACAGCTGCACCAGGCCGAGGTCGATCGCCGTCTCGGTGTAGAGCAGCTGTGTGCGGCCCAGGCCCAGCGCGGCCGAGACCTCGCTGATCAGGCCGTTGCTGCCGAGCAGCACCAGCCAGCCGTAGGTGCGCACCACGGTGTTGAGCATCAGCGGGAAGATCGCCAGCGCGAGCAGCTTGCCCGCCCAGCGGGCGGGCGCGCGGGAGATCAGGTAGGCCACCGGGAAGCCGAGCAGCAGGCACGCCGCGGTGGTCACGACGGCGACCCGGATCGTCCGCGCGATCACGGGCAGCAGGTACGGGTCGCTGAGCAGTGCCGCGGTCTCCCGGGCGACCGTGGCGGGGTCGCCGTCCGGCGGCGCGGCGAGCGTCACCGCGACCGGATACAGGAAACCGAAGGCGAGCACCGCCGCACCGGGGACGAGCAGCGCGACCATGGCGCTACGCCGGAACAATGCCACCTCCGAGGGGCCGGCGAGGGGAAGCCGACGCGGGGACAGGGGGAACGGATCTCCTTGGGGGAACGGGAGAACGCCACGCTGAACAGCCGGAACGAGTACGGGCGGTTCTGCAAGCGCTTGCAACACCGTAGCCTTGAAACGGACATAACGCCAAAGTGGCGTCGTAAACACGCGGTTAAGAAGGGGGCCCGGGTGGCCGGTCTGGAGGATGTGGCGCGCGCCGCCGGAGTGTCGGCCTCCACGGTCTCCCGGGCGATGAGCCGGCCGGACATGGTGGCGCCCGCAACGCTGGAGCGGGTGCGCGCCGCCGCGGCCGAACTCGGTTTCCGCGCCAACCCGGCGGCGCGCGCCCTGACCACTGGCCGCACCGGCTACCTCGCCATGGTCGTGCCCGACCTGCACAACCCCTTCTACGGGGGCGTCATCTCCGGCGCGCAGCGGGCGGCCGAGCGGCGGGACGTCCGGCTGGTGATCACCGTCACCGATGGCCGGCCGGAGCGGGAGGCGGCGGCGCTGCGCGACCTCGCCGGGCAGGTCGACGGATTCGCCCTGCTCTCGCCGGTCAGCACCACGGCCGATCTCACCGCGGCGCGGCGCCGCGCACCCGTGGTGGTCGTCAACCGCCGGGTCCCGGGCGTCACGTCGTTCACGGCCGACACTCCGGGCGGCCTGGCCCGCATCTTCGACCGGCTCGGCGAGCTCGGGCACACCGACGTCGGCTACCTCGCCGGACCGCCCGGTTCGTGGATGGACCGGCGCCGCCGGGCCGAGCTGCGCGACCGCGCCGGCCGGCACGGTCTGCGGCTGCGGGAGTTCGGCCCGGTCCGGCCGGCGTTCGCCGAGGGCGCAGCGGCGGCCGACGAGATCGTGGCCTCCGGCTGCGGGGCGGTGCTCGCGTACAACAGCCTGCTGCTGCTGGGCCTGCTGTTCGAGTTCGGCCGGTGGGGCATCCGCGTGCCGACGGACATGAGCGTGGCCGCGGCGGACGACATGGCGTTCGCCGACCTGCCGGGCCAGCCGGTGACCGCGCTGCGGGTCCCCGCCGTGGAACTGGGGCGGCGGGCGGCGGACGCGCTGCTGGCCATGGCCGGGGGCACCGGGCGGCGCCCGGCCAGCCGGACCCTGCCCACGGAGGTCACCCTGACCGGGTCGGTGGCCGCGCCGCCCGCCCGGCGCTGACGCACGGCGTCACAGCGCGTGGCCGCCGGCCACCTGCAGCACCTGCCCGGTGATCCAGCGCGCCTGGTGCGAGGCGAGGAAGACCACGGCGTCGGCGATGTCCTCGGGCTCGCCCACCCGGCCGAGCGGGACGACGGAGCGCGCGTACTCGGCCGTGGCCGCGTCCATCCAGCCGGTCTGGACGGGGCCGGGCGCGACCGCGTTCACCCGGACGCCCACCGCGCCGAGGTCGAGGGCCGCCGCCCGGGTGAACGCCTCCAGGGCGGCCTTGGAGGTGCCGTAGCCGATCTGGCCCGGGAACGCGCGGGCGGCGTCGGTGGAGATGTTCACGACGCACGGGGGAGCGTCCGCCCGCGCGCGGCGGGCGAGTTCGCCGGTGAGCAGGGCGGGGGCGATCGCGTTGACCCGGTAGTGCCGCGCGAGGCTGTCGGCGGTGACCGCGTCGATACCGTCCGGGGTCTCGCAGTGCGCGGCGTTGTTCACCAGCACGTCGACCGGCCCGAGGAGGCGCTCGACCTCGCCGAACAGCCGGGGGGCCGCGTCCGGCGCGGAGAGATCGGCGGCCACCGCGACGGCGCCGGTCAACTCGGCCACGAGTTCCTCGACGGCCGCGGGGGCCGGCGTGCGGTGCTCCCACACGGCGTCCCGCGGTGCCGGCGGGTCGGCGGGCAGATGGTGCACCGCCACCCGCGCGCCCTGAGCGTGGAACGCCCGCGCGATCGCGGCGCCGATTCCACCGCCGGCGCCGGTGACGAGAACGACCTTGTCGTGGAGTCTGGTATCGAGCACGGCCGCAGGATCGCGGATCCGGCCAGCGCCGGGCAACCGGATTTCCCGGTAACCGGTGAACGGCGCCGTTCCCATTTGCGGACGCATCGGGTGGCGTCTCTCCGGCACTCCACGCCGATCCGGCCGCCTGCGGCGGGGTCCGGGCGGCAGCCGAGACCGTTGATGGGGTTCGCCGAACCGCCTGTGGACCGGGGCACTAGGGACCGGTGTGCGACGACCGGCCTCGACGCCGGAGCCCGACGAACGCGAGCAGCCGCGCACGCGCTCTACGCGCGGGTATACGCGCCGGCACCGTACCCGGTGACGTGCGGCCACGGCCGCACCGATGCCGCGGCCGAGACGGCGGTGACCACCGACCGGACCCCGCAACCCCCATCAACGGTCTGGGCTTCGGTCCGGCTTCCAGTCCTGCACGAGGAGTCCGAGCAGCACCTCGTCCAGGAACTCGCCCATCACCCAGGCCGAGGAGCGCAGGACGCCCTCGCAGACGAAGCCGTTGCGCTCGGCGGAGCGCAGCATCGCGACGTTGTCCGCCAGCGTCTCGATCTGCAGCCGGTGCAGGCCGCGCACGACGAATCCGTAGTGACACAGCACCGCGACCACGTCGGTGCCGTAGCCCTTGCCGCGGCAGGCCGGCCGCAGCCCCAGGCCGATGTGCGCGGACCGGTGGTGGTTGTCGATGCCCCACAGCGTCGCGGTACCGACCAGCGTGCCGCCGTCAAGCTCCACGACGGAGAACGGGACGTGCCCCTCTTCCTTGTCGTCCACCACGAGCCGCGAGTCCGGCGATCCGGGCGTGATGGGCCGCCACGGCCGGCTTTCGGCCCGCGATGAGTTGACCACGTCGTCGTAGAGCTCGGCCCGCAGGATGGGGATGTCGTCCTCGTGGCGTGCTCTGAGCCCGACCTTGGTTCCTGTCAGCATTCGAGCTTTCTATCCGGCCGAACCGGCCAGCGCAAGCCGATTAGCGGCTGTTCGGTCGTCGGGCGCATGCCGTAGGGCACCGAATCGCCACCGATCTACCGCCAGGCGCCCCGCCTGGCAGCGGTGCGAACGAGCGCGATTTCCGGTGCATCGTCCGCCCTGCGGGACGCGATGCCGGTCACGGTGCGATGGGCGCGGTCCCCGGTGGCGCCGGGACGCCGGGCTTGTGGACCGGTGGCGGGGCGCCGCGCAGCCCGTCGATCTGCCGGTCGAGCAGGGCCAGCGCCGTCTCGGGCGGGTAGTGCGCGTGCAGCAGGTCGGTCGCGATGCCATCGGTGGCCGCGAGGAGCGCGTACGTCTCCAGGTAGGGGTCGATCCGCTCGGGGATCTCGCCGGCTGCCGCGGCGGCGGCCAGGTGCGACATCACCTCCGCCACAAGCCGGGCCCGGCCGCGCCGGTAGAGCCGGGCCAGTTCGCGGTCGCCCAGGGCCCGGTGGAAGACCGCCAGCCCGACCAGCGCCGTCTCGCGCCCGTCCTCGTCGAGCGGAAGCAAGGCCGTGAGCAGGGCGCGCAGCACGAGCAGCGGACTGCGCGGCTCGGGAACCTCGGCGACGTGCCGGCGGATCCGCTCCTCGATCCGGTTCCGCAGCCGCGTGGCCGCGAAGGCGACCAGGTCGTCCTTGCTCTCGAAGTAGTGCTGGACCCGGCCGATGGAGACCCCGGCCTCGGCGGCCACCTCGCGCATCCGCACCGCTTCCAGGCCGCGCGCCGCGGCGATTCGCCACACCGCCTCCGCGATCTCCCGCCGGCGCTCGTCATGGTCCACCTGTCTGGGCATTCGTCACTTCGCTCTCGGATGTGGTTGAATGCGGACTCAATACAAACATATTGTATAAAAAGGAGAGTCCCGCATGACGTCCAGGGGCAGCGGCCGTGTCGAGCCGCCCGGTGGGATCGGGCGCTTCACCTCGCCGGCCGCGCGCGCACGGTTCGAGTACCACTACGGGAAGGCACTCGACGGGCTCCCGGAACGGGCGGGACTCCACAACATCCCCACCCGGTTCGGCCGGGTGCGGGTCTACCGGTTCGGCACCGCCGGAGGGCCGCCGCTCGTGCTGCTCCACGGCACCGGCGGCACCTCCGCGATGTGGCGTCCGAACATCGCGGACCTGGCCGCGCGGCGCCGGGTGTACGCGGTCGACCTGCTCGGGGAGGCCGGGGGGAGCGAGCAGAGCGCGCCCATCCGGTCGGCGGCCGACCGCGCCGCGTGGCTCGCCGAGGCGCTGGACCACCTGGAGATCGAGCGCGCCCACCTGGTGGGCGTGTCCATCGGCGGCTGGAGCGCCGCCAACCAGGCCGTGCACGCCCCCGAACGGATCGCCTCCATCAGCCTCCTCGACCCGATCCAGACGTTCGCCCGCATGTCCGCCGGCCTTGTGCTGCGCACCATCCCGACGATCGTGCCGCTCACCGCGTCATGGGCGCTGCCCCGCTTCCTCCGCTGGATCGACGGCCAGGGCGTGCCCCCCGAAGGCGACCCGACGGGCGACGTCATCGCGGCGGCCCTGCGCTGCTACCGGACCGCCCTCCCCGCCCCCACGCTCTTCACCGACGACCAACTGCGTGGTATCACCGTCCCCGCACTCGCCCTCATCGCCGGCCGCAGCGTCGTGCACGACCCTCGGCGGGCGATCGAGCGGGCGCGCGCCTTCGTACCGGACGTCCAGGCCGAACTGTGGCCGGACGCCACCCACGCGATCTCCGGCCAGTGCGCGGCCGAGGTCAACGCCCGGGTCCTGCGGTTCGCGGACGAGGTCGACGGCAGGGGCGGCTCCAAGACCGCGGGCGGCGCCGGGCACTGACCGGCGGACGTCCACCGGGCCGGCGCGGCCGATCCCGGCCATCGGGCTGCGAACCGCCCCTTCTGTCCGCCAGGATGATCACCTGCGCCCCCGGGCCGGCCCGTGCCCGCCCCTGGCCGGGCGCCCCCGCGCCGCCGGGCCCCACCGGCGACCGATCCGCCACCGCAGTGACGAGGAGATCTCCCGTGCCCACCAGCCCGCCCGGCCGCCGCGAACCCGTGGCGGGGGGAGTCCTCGTCGGCGTCGACCTGCGCGGCATCCAGGCGTTCGTGTTCGAGACGCGGCGGCTGCTCGACGCGGTGGGCCGGGCCGAGATGGTCGCCGAACTGACCACCCCGGAGTGGCTGGAGGAGAAGCTGTACCGGAAGCGCTCCGTGAAGCCTCCCACCTACACCCTCGAACGCGAGCACGGCGGCACCCTCGTCGTCGGTTTCGCGGACCACGCCACGGCCCGGGAGTTCACCGGCCGCTACACTCGCGCGGTGCGGGAGCGGTCCGACCGGCTGCTGCCGGTGGTGGCGCACCTCGCCTACGGCCCGGACGCGCCGCTGCGCACGCTCGCCGACGCACTCGCCGCGCTGCCGCGCGAGCTCAGCACGGCCCGGGGCCGGGCCGTCGAGCACCTGCCCGCACGCGGGTTCGGCGTCACCGCGCTCTGCGAGGTGACCGGGCGGCCCGCCGAGGTCGTGGACCAGCCGCCGAAGGGGCGCGGGGGCGCTGACCGGCCGGCCGAGCGGGTGGCACGTGACATCGTCGACGCCCGTCGGCTCGGCACCCGCTGGCACCGTGACAAAAGGGGCGCGTGGCTGGACGCGGCCGCCCGTCCCGACGGCTGGGACGGCGACCTCGACCTGCCCACGGACGTGGAGGAACTGGGCCGCGACGTCGGCGACATCAGCCGCCTCGCCGTCATCCACCTTGACTTCAACGGGCTCGGCGACCGACTCGCCAGGTTCCTCGACGGCCTCCCCCGCGACGAGGTGCCGGCGGAACTGCGGCGCGTGTCGGCCGACATCCACGCGGTCACCGCCGGGCTCGCCGAGGCGATCGTCCGCGCCGTCGCCCGCGCGATCAAGCTGACGGAGGATGGCCAGCCCGTCATCACGGGGCGCGGGAACGGCGACCCCGGACTGCGTCCCGTCGTCAAGCGGCCGAAGCACGGCGGGTCGCGCACCCTGCTCGTGCCGGTCCGGCCCTTGGTGGTCGCCGGGGACGACCTCAGCATCCTCTGCGACGCCCGGCTGGCGTGGAGCGTCACCCGGTTCGCGCTGGACTGGCTGGACGGCGAGCCGACCGACGAGAATGACCCCCGCCACCGCATGGCGAACCGGGGAGCACCGTGGGCCCGGCAGGTGTCGGACGGCCCGGACCTGCCGCCCCGGACCACCGGGGTGCCCACCGCCGGAGTCGGCATCGCCGTGCAGCCGGTGGGATCCTCGATCGCGGTCGGCTACGACATCTGCGCGCAGTTGTGCGAGCGCGCCAAGGAGCACCGCAAGGAACTCGGCACCGAGGCCAGGAAGGCCGGGAAAGCGGATGGGCTCGAGGACCACGTCGTCGCCTGGTCCCAGACGTTCAACGCGCCCGAGCGGGTGATCGCCGACCTGAACCGTGCCCGGGAGGACCGGGACGACACGCGTGCGGGACGCACCGCGCTGCCCATGACCGGCGCCGAGTTCCGGGCCTTCCTCGACCGGTACCTGTCCGAGCGACCTGGCGCGCTCCGCGGACCCGGGGCGGCCGAGCAGCGGTCCTGGGTCCTGTCGGACCTGCGCACGCTGCTGTACGACGGTGAGCCCCTTCAGCCGGAGCTGGAGCGGCGAAAGGCCCGGGGCGTCGCCGCGGAGCTGCCGCCCGAGTGTTCCCGGGGCGAACTCCTCGACGCCATCGACCTGCTGGACGTCCACCTCGACGTGGCGCTGGCGGAAGTCCCGGTGCGGAGCGGGGAGGGCGCATGAGCGGCCGGCCGGAGTTCCTCATCGTCAACATCGCGTCTCCCGCGATGTTCGTGGGGCACAGCGTCGCCGGCACCGCGGCCGACACCGACATCGCCACCGACGACCACGGGCTGCCCCGCCTGCCCCGGCACCGGCTCGCGGCCCGGCTGCGCGCCGCCGCCGTCGGCGTGGTCCGGGCGGAGCCCGGCCTGCTGGACGCTGCGGAGGAGGTGTTCGGGGTTCCCCGAAGTCACGACCGGGAACGGCTCGTGCTGATCGACGACGCGCGGTGCGCCGAGCCGATCCGCGCCGCCGTCGCCTACGCGCTGCACCAGCGCGGCCACCGCCCGGGCACGAGCCCGGACGGACCGGCCGCCGTCCTGGTCCGGTCGGTGACCGACGCGTTCACCAGCCTGGAGAGCGGCGTGGAGGTCGACGCGGACGGCGCTCCCATTTCAGGACGGCTGCGTACCAACCGGGTGCTCAACCCCGGGATTCGTCTAGTGGCGCCCCTCAGGTGGCAGGGCGAGCCCCAGACCGACCATCTACGGCTGCTCGCCCGCGCCGCCCTCGCCACCACGCAGGCGGGGCACCGCGAGACCCGCGGGCGGGGACGCATCGATGTCCGGCTCGGCCCGGCGAGCACGTCCGGCGAGGAGCATGAGGCGACTCTGGAGTGGGCCGGTCTGCCACCGCGCGAGCAGCGGTCCCCGGAGGACACGTGAGCCGGTGCGCGCCCGGCCGGCGCCGCCCCGGTGGGCGGTCCGCCCTGCGGATCCGCCCCCGCGTGCACCCGGGCGGGTCGAGCGCCGCGCGTCCCCCGGCGAGGACGGCCGCCGACGGCCGCCGCCACCGGCCCACCCCGACGTCCGCCGGCAAGAAGGGAACAGGGTGACAGTGACCGAGTCCGCGTTCACCCCCGTACCGGGAGGGGGCGGCGTGACCGGCTATCTCCGGTTGCGCTACCACACCACACAGTCCATGGTGCTGCGCACCGACCTCAACCCGCTGTTCGTCCGGTCGGCGGCCGTGATCGAGGGACGGGTGCAGCGCGGCATGCTCGCCTGGGTGCTGAACCGGGCCGGGCGGCGGGACCTGGTCCCGGAGTGGGTGGCGCGCGGAGCGGCCGTCCGGTTCGCGACGGCGTTCCCGCTGCTGGAGCCGGAGGGCGCCCAGCCCACCCCGACCATTCCGGCGCCGCGGTGGCTCCGGCTGCGCGACAAGGACGGTCCCAGCGCCGGACTGGTCGACACGCTGGCCGCACGGGGCGGCCATGCGGGCCGGACAGGGGAGGGCGGGAGGACCCGTTCCTACGACGGGCTGGTCACCCCTGATCTCCGGTACCGGGCGGTGCCCGCCATGAGCACCGAGCAGTACCTCGGCCGCGGCGACGGCGAGGGCCGGGGATCCGGGACGCCGTTCCTCACCACGAGCGTCGACCACGGCCAGGTCTTCGAGGCCCGCTGGCAGTTGCGCGCACCGGACGAGGCGGGCCTGCGCGCGCTGGCGGCCGAGATCCGGGCGATTTTGGTCGACGGCGGCCACCCCTTCACCCTCGGCGCCGACCGCACCCGGGCGCACGGTGGCCGGGTGCTGGTCGGCACCCTGCCGGGGACGCCCGGCGGGGACTCGCCGCTCGCCGTGGACCGCACCGCCTGCCCGGCCGGCGCGTGGCCGGCCGGCGCCCACCGCGACCTGGTGCTCCTGGCTCCGGCGCTGATCGTGGACGACCGTGGCCAGCCGCACCCCGGCGCACTTCCGGCGGCCGTGCGGAGGCTGGCGGAGAGCGTCGTGGGGCGGGACGCGGTGGTGGTCGAGGCCGGCCACATCGAGCCGTGCGAGCTGTTCGGGTACCACGTCGGCTACCGGTCCGAGATGGCGCAGCGCTGGGCGGCGGCCCCCGGCTCCGTGGTCCGGCTGCGCGCCCGGCGCGACCTCACGGCGGAGGAGGTGCGCGCCCTGGAGGCGGTGCCGCTCGGTACCCGGACGGCGGACGGCAACGGCGCGTTCGTGCTGCTGCCCGAGCCCGACCTGTCCCGGGTGCCGGTGGACAAGGCGCCGACCGCCGCCGGGGAGGCGGGCCCGCCTCCCCGGCGGAACGCAGGCGGGTCCGGCACCCTGGTGACGCTCGCCGACGGGCAGAGCGCCCGGGTGGCGCCGGAAGAGCTCGCGGCGGCCATCATGTCCGACGAGAACCACCCGCTCGCCGGTCTCCACGACAAGCTGCTGTGGAACGCCTGCGCCCGTGTCGTCCGCGACCGGGCCCGCATGGTCGCCGCCGCCAGCGCCGAGGCGGGACCGCTGCCCACCAGGAGCCTGCTCGGCCGCCTGCGCGAGGTCGCCGCGGCATGGGCGCCCGACGCGGGGACCTCCCTGAAGCGGCTGGCCGGCGTCGTGTCCGGGGCGGCCCCCGGCGCGGAGGCGGCGGAGGAGAACGACACGGACTCGTCGAGTCGGTTCAAACCGTTCACCGGCAAGGCGGAGGAAGCCGTCCGCTCCACCAGGGTCCCCTGGGGAAACGAGCGGGTCAGGCTCGACACCTGGCTCCGGAACGCGGCGACGGCACCGGTGGACTGGCGGGCCGGTGCGTTCGGAGACTCCGACGCCGTGCTGGCCGCCGCGATCGCCCCGGTCGACCTCGCCGCGGCCGAGCCGCGATCGGGCGTGCTCAGCCCGGCCGCGAAGAGCTGGCTCGGCGACCGCGAGGTCGCCGAGCGGCTCGCCCTGCTTCTCATCACCACCTGGCTCGCCGAGGCCGCCGCCCGCGCCCGGCTCCAGGACGAGGAGCGGACCGAGAACACGGCGGGGACGGTGTAGCGGCGGCATGCGCGTCGACGGACCCCGCGGGTACAGCGGCAGCCGTACCAGCAGGAGCAGGAACAGGGAGGAGCCATGGTCGGTGTGCGGCAGCAGACGTCCGTGCGGCGGCCGGCCGGGATCGCCGGGAGGAGTTCCCAGGGGCCGCGCGCGGTGCGAGACGTCGCCGTCCGGCCTCGGCCGGTGGCTCCCTCCCGCTCGGAGCGGGCGAGTGACGCGTTCCGGGCGCCGCGAGGGGACCGGGGCATCCGATCGACGGCCGCAAGGCGGATCGGTCCAGGTCCGGGAGATGTCCCGCGCGCGTGGAGCGGAGAGGCACTGACATGACGGGAACGGCCCCGCAGGGGTTCGAGAAGCGCCTGGACGAGTTCGCGGGCGGCGCGCCCGCCGGGCCTCGGGTGCTCTGGGAGATCAGCACGCGGCTGCGGCTGCTCGGCGACACCCACATCGGGTCGGCCGCCCCCAGCGCGCCGCACTCCGCCGAAAGCGAGGTCGATCAGCTCCTGGACCGCGATCCGCAGACCGGGAAACCCCGACTGCGGGCCAGCACGCTCGCGGGGCTGCTCCGGCACCACCTGGCCGACCGATGCGACCCACCGGGCCGCGCCGACGCCACCGGAGCCACGGGGTCCGGAGAACGCGGCTGGGCCGACACGCTGTTCGGGGCACCCGCGGTCCCGGAGTTCGCCGCGGCCGACACCGAACCGGCGACCATGAGCGCGCTCGACATCGACGACGCGGTGGCCGACCTCCCCCAAGACGCGAACATCACCGTCCGGGTCGGCAACCGGATCGACCCCGATTCGGGCACCGCCGCGCCCGGCGCGTTCTGGCGGATGGAGGTGCTACCGGCCGGAACGTCGTTCACCGTCACGATGCGGCTGCGGGTGCCGGACGGCGGCGACGAGGGCCGGCTGCTGGCGCTCGTCTCGACGGCCGCCGCCGGGCTCGCCGCCGACGACCGAGACGACGCGCCGGAGAACGGACTCCCGGGACCCATCCGGATCGGTGCCCGGACCGGGCGCGGGTACGGGGAGGTGGTGGCGGAGGCGTGGCACGCCCGCCGCCATGACCTGCACACGCCGGAGGGCTGGGAAGCCTACTACGCCCGCGAGTGGCAGACGCGCTGGGACGACGCTCGCGACATCCTCGAAAACTCCGGCCGCCCCGCCCGGCTGGAGTCCGCGGTCGACGACACCTTCGCCGCCCTGCGGACCGCCGCGCTGGCCGACGCCGGTAACGACGAGTGGGCCGGATGGACCGCTCGCGACTTCGAACGGACGCACACCGCCTTCCACCACGAACTCGACGCCCGGCGTGCCGACGTCCGGTGCCGCGACGTCCTCGTCGTCACGCTGGCCGTCGCCGAGCGCCCCACCCGCTCCTTCGTCCCAGCGCCGTTCGACGATCCCGGCGGCACGCCCGCCACCGGGCCGTGGCCCGGCCTGCTGCTGGTGGGCGACACGCCGGCGCCGGATCGCCTCGGCGAAGTGGACCGCGCGCACCGCACCCGGCCGCGCTACTCCGGTGGCCGCGTGCAGTGGCGGCCCGAGCTGGGCGGGACCGCGCTCTTCGCGCTGTTCAAACGCACCGCGCGCAGCCTGGTGCGCGAGATCGCAGGCACTGCCGAGCAGCCGGGAACGGAGTGGGACGTCTCGGGAGATCCAGCCCATAACTGGTTCGCCCACTGGTGGGGGAGCGACACCGGGCCCGGCGGGGACGGGGGCCCGCGCCCCGCGCGGCTCCGGCTGCGCTCGCCCGGAGTGCTCTCGGAGAGCACGACGTTGCGCACCACCCGCACGACGATCGACACGCTGTTCGGCGACACCGTCGACGGCCGGCTGTTCACCGACGACGTCGAGGCGGGCGGGGTAGCCCGCGTCGTCCTCGACGCCACCGACGCCGACGACGCCCTGCGGGGCCTGCTCACGCTGGTCGTCCGCGAGCTGCACACCGTCCCCTTCCACTCCATCGGCGGCGACGCCGGAGTGGGGCACGGCCGTCTCACGGTGCGGTCCGCGGTGCTGGTGTCCCGCCGGCCGGGTGAGGACCCGGAGCGGACCGACCTGCTGCGGGCGATCAACGACCCGGCCGGCCCGGAACGGGCACGGGCCGCCGACTGGCTGGCCGAACTGCACAAGGAGGCCGGAGGCGGAGCCGATCCGTCGGCGGCCGGAACACCGTCCGGAGCGCGGTCGCCCAGAGCACAGCCGTCCGGAGTACAGCCGTCCGGGGCAGCGTCGTCCGGAGGAGAGGGGAACGGATGACCACGAACGACACGCTGGGCTCACCGGGAGTCGCCCCGGAGGACGGCGAGCTTCCCGCGCCGCACGGCGTGCTGGTGCGCGAACTCGGTGACGACGAGATCGCGGCGGCCTTCGCGGACGTGTTCGGCGAACAACGCCGCTGCCGTGTGCTCGACGCGGTGGCCCCGGGGGAGCGGCAGTGGCTGCTCGCGGAGTTCGGCCACGGCCGGATCACCGGCGGCTGCCCCCATGAGGCGTGGCGGCTGTCCAGCACCGAGGAGGCCACGCAGCAGTTCTCCGCCCCGACCCCGGCCGCCGACCGGTCCGACGCCTGGCAACTGCTGGAGGCGGTGGTGTTCTCCCCGTCGGCCGAACTCCGCATCGGGGAGGGCGCCGAGCGGGCGTGGCTGTCGCGGGACGCCGACGATGTCGACCGGCTCCCGCCCTGGCTCCAGCCATGGGACCGGTCGTTCCTGCTGCTCGGCGGCACGGTCACCCAGATCCCCGCGAGCAGGCCGGACGTCGGCCCCCTGTGCATCGCCGAGGACCGGTCCGGGTCCACGGCGGTCCATCCGGTCGAGTGGCGGAATCCGGCGCCCGGCGGCAAGAAGGGCTACGGCAGCTGGCTCACCGTCCGCGAGTACTGGGCGGAGGATCCGGCCACGGGGGCGGTGGGGGTGGTGTTCCACCGGCTCGTCGGATACACGTGCGATTCCGAGCCGCTTCCGGGCACGTCGCCGACCTCGACGGAGGAACGGGCATGAGCGCATCGAAGAGAGCCGGAGAGGGCCGGGCGCCGAACCCTCTCGCCATCGGGCGGTTGGTGAACCGGCAGGCGGACCAGCAGCGACGCAGGTCGGCGACCGGCCCGTCGGGAAAGGGCGCCGGGGGTACGAGCACCCCGGCGAGCGGACCCATGACCGACTTCCGGGCGCTGGCGCCCTACGGTCTGGTACCGCTCCCCGAACGCCCCCTGCCGGCCGAACGCCTGCAGCGGGCGACAGTATCCAGCGGCATCACGCAGGATGACCTCCTGAAGAGCCACGACCGGCGGATCCCGGGCACTCGCACGGGGTGGATCGACCTGCAGATCCGTGGCCTGACACCGCTCTTCATCGGTGCTACGGATCCGCAGAGTCCTCAGTCGACGCGTTCGCTGCGGATCAACGGGCACCCGGCCATCCCGGGGTCCTCGCTGCGTGGGATGCTCCGCGACTACCTGCGGATGCTCACCGGAGGAGAAATGGGGCCGGTGAACACCCCGCAACTGTTCTTCCGGGCGCCGATCAAGGTCAAGGGGGCCAAGGGCAGGCCGTTGAACCGCTCCCAATGGGTCATGTCGCGCCTCCATGACCAGTACAAGGCGAAGCATTCAGGCAACGCGGAGAGCGAGATCGGCTTCCTCTTCCGCAGCGGCGACGGGTGGTGGATCAAGCGCAGCCCCTCCAATCTGCCGCTGAAGATGTCGTTCACGGACTTTCAGCGCTGCATTAAGGAACACGAGTTCCCGCACCGCACGTTCCCGATCCCGCCGAACGACAACACCTACGGTCCCATGGAGGACCCGCATCATCGGCACTTCCAGTTCCGCATCGTGTTTGTGCTGGACCCGCCGCCGGGCGCCGATGGTGAGTACTGGACTGAGAAGGTCGAGCGGGTGTTTCCGAGCCGGGAGCGGGCGTCCGAGTTTCAGCGGACCCGCACGGGCTACCAGAACCACGAGATCGTGCGGTGCGTGATCGTCCTAACCGGTGTGGCAGCCGGCCAGCGAACGCACCTGTACCTTTTCCCGATGCCGAACGGCTTCCGAGGTGACCTCCTTTCCGTGCCGGAGCGACTCATCACGGAATTCGAGTCATCTGAACAGGTGACTCAGTATCAGCAGCAGAATTTTCCCGGATATCTACGGGTGAGAGACATCGATGCGGAGCTGAATGAGAAGGAGTCGAGGCGGCGACTGCTTCCGTACGGCCGTGGCGGCGGCCTTCCGGCCCAGGGGATCGAACCTGTCTGGTTCCGGGCTGATGAGTCGGGAGAAGTGCTCTCCTTCGGCCGGGCCGGGGGCTACCGGATCGCGGTCGGCGACTTCGATCCCATCAGCGCGGCGGTCCCCGAATCACTGATGGAGGAGACGGCCGGCCGTGCGATCGACGTTCCCCGCGCCCTGTTCGGCGACATCGACCTTTTCAACAGCGACGACGGCAGGCCCCTCGCCGTGCGTGGACGGGTGTCGGTCGGCTCGGCGGTGAGCGGCGACGAGAACCCGGATGACAGAACGCCCCTGCGGGTCCAGCTCCTCTCCCCGCATCGGACGGCGTTCGCTCAGTACCTTTTCCAGAATCACTCCAGCCGCTGGGAGGAGAACCCGAGACTGAACACCTGGTCCCAGGAGAACCAGGACGGGATCCGCCTCACCGGCTACAAGACCTACCTGCACCGCCACGCGACCAGGCGTGACGGCTCCGACGAGCCCCCCGAACTCAAGGACGCCCGTGACCGGTGGTCCGCGACGCAACCGCCCGGCGACACCGAACGCGATATCGTGCCGCTCCGCGCGGGCCTGACGTTCCACGCCCGGATCACCTTCCGCAACCTGACCGACGCCGAACTCGGCGCGCTGCTGCGCGTCCTGCACCTCGGCAACCCGATCGGTGCGGAGCCGGGCGGCGAATCCGACGCCAAGGACCTCGGCCCCGCGTACGCCCACAAGATCGGCCTCGGCAAGCCGCTGGGCCTGGGCAGCATCCACATCACCCCGAGCCTGCATCTCACGGACCCCCGCGAGCGGACCCGCAGCCTGGACGCGGCGGCGGGCTTCCGCGCCGTGGGGGCGGACGAGGTACGGCGCTACCTGGACGCCTTCGACGGTGCCCTGCTCGCTTGGGAACGGGAGGAGGCCGCCCGCGCGAAGCGCCCTGAGCCGGCCGAACTCCGGCACGTCGAGCGGGTGGACGCGCTGCTGCTCTCCGCCCAGTGGCGGGACCGGCTCCCTGCCTCGAAGACCAGGACCATGACTCTGGAAGAATTCGGGCACTATCCGGTGCTGCCCAGCATCCGGGAGCGGTTCTCCGAGAGAGGGACGTCGAGAGCGGAATGACCGTGCACCTGGTGACGGTGGGGTTGAGCCTCCCGAACAACCTCCGCCGATGGCTCCGGTCGGAGGCGGAGCGGACCGGGAAGCACGGCCCGGCGGCGCGGACCTCCGGCGGCATCGACCTCGTCCCCGTCGGCGACACCGGTGTGCACGACTTCCTGCGGGCCGCACTCACCTCCGGAACCCCGGAGTCGGAGCTGCTGCGCGCGGCCACCGCCGAGTTCGGGGTGCACCACTGGCCGAGCAGCATCAGCGCCGAGCTCACCACGCTCGCCAGGCATGCGGACGAGAAGTCCGCCAAGCTCCCCGAGAAGGTGCGCGCCGGCGCGGACGACATCGTGGTCCTCATCGCCAGCGATACCCCTGGCGCGCTGCGGGTGGCACTGTGGGACGCGATCGCGCTCACCGACGGCGACCTGTCCCGTGTCCGTTACCTGCACGAGCCGGACGAGGTGTACGAGGAGGCCCGGGGCCAGGTGCTCATCGCTCGGCTCCCGGGGATGGACGTGGGCAACAGCCAGGGGTTCCGCACCGCGATGCGGCATCTTGGGACGCTCGGGCGGCACCTCATCGACGTCCTCGCCGGACGAGAACAGGACTACGTCTTCCACTTGACCGGCGGATACAAGGCGGCCGGGTTCTACCTGCTCGGGATCGCCCAGGGGATGCGCGGGCTGACCCGTGTCGAGACCGGCGGGCAACGGGAGGTCGGGTCGGTGCGGGCCGTGGTGATCCACGAGTCGTCCGACGGCTACATCGACATCCCGGTGCGGCGGCTCGATCCGGAGGTGGTGGACGCGGAGCTGCGCTACGCGGGCGCCGACGGCGTCTACGTCCGCAATCCGCCCCGGCCCCGCCAGCTGGACGGATACGCCTACCAGGCGGAGCATGAGCGAGAGTGGCGCACCACGCCGTTCGGCGAGGGGCTGCGCACCCTCATGCAGATCCCGGAGGCGTGACGATGCCCGCCGGACCGGCCGCCGACGCGCCCCTCCCGGAGCTGTACGCGCGGCTGGCCGGTGGGGTGCTGGACGCCGCCCAGCGGTCCCGCGACCCGGGAGCGGCCCGCAATGACGAGAACGAGCGCCGACGGCCGCCGTCTCCGGCGCTCCGGGCGTTGTGGACGCTGCACGACGAGGACGAACCACTGGCCAGCGACGTGGAGGCCGCCGTCGACGCCGCTGCCGCGTGGCTGGCCGGTGACAGGACCGCGCTGCGCGCCATCCTGCACCATCCGCACGAGCAGCTGGCGAAGTCCGTGGATGTCCCCGGGGCCGATGACGAGCGGGAGCACTGGGCGCGCCTGTGCCTGGTGGCCGAGGCGGCGTGGCGCAGCCTGTCCACGCCCGGGGCGGATCCGATGGTGGCCGGCCGCCTGCGGCCCTTGGCCGCCCGGTTCCGGTTCCTGGCCTTCAGCGAGCCGTTCCGGTACCGGCGGGCGGCCGGGACGGTGTGGCTCCCCGACCGGGAGCCGGGTGGCCAGTCCACGGAGATCTGGATGGCCCAGGTCTTCGGACCCCGGACCGCCGACGTGCTGCTGCGCCGCGCCCGTGAGGCGCGGGCGGACTGGGCGGCCTGCCTGGACGCCAGGCACTCGCATGCGTTCCTCGCGGGAGCCGAGCCGGAGGAGGTCGAGGCCGAACTCGACGCGCTCGTCGCCGCGCGCGGCTACCGTAGCGGGCGGCTGAAGCTGATTCTGCGGGATCTGGCGGAGTACGAAGAGCCGCAGGCCGAGGATCGCGCGATCGGTCTCGCGGTGGCCGAACGCCATCTGCTGCCCCGCTTCCGGGTGCTCGCGGTCGCGGCGCTCTGCGAGCCCACCCAGTGGGTGGGGTACCTGCTGCTGTACGCCGCCGTCGCGGGTTGCCTGGGCGCGGTGGCAGTTGCAGCGGGCGGCGGCCACTTCGGCACGGCGGCGCTGTCCGCCGCCATGTGCTATGCGCTGATCGCGGCGGGTGCCATCGGTCTCGGTCCGCTGTGGGCGGCGCAGTGGCTGCTCCGGCTGCCCGCCGCGGCGGCCGTCGGCCTGGTCGCGCTGGTGGCCCTGCCCGACTGGTGGCAGCGCGCCCGCCTCGACTCGCCAACGCACTGGTGGGCGTTCATCGCGCTGGCCGGGGTGGCGTGGGGATACCTCGTCATCGAGGGGCGGAACCACGGACTGTCCGCGTCGGCCTGCCTGCGCCGGTCCACCGGGGTGGCGGCCGTGGGGCTGGTACACGGCTTCCTGGTCAGCCTGATCGGGCTGGTGGTGGTCGCTCCCGCCTTCGCCGAGGAGGACGCGGCCCGCCCGCTGAGCGCACTTTGGACCGGGGCCGGCGGCGACCCGTGGGCGGTGCTGCTGCTGTCCAGTGCGTGGTGTCTGGCCATCGGGGTGTTCTCGCAGATCCTGTGGGACGACCGGCCCATCACGGCGCCGCTGCGGCACTTGTGAGCGGTCGAGCACGCGAGGGGCCATCAGGCATGTGCCAGGAAGGCCGGCGGACCAGGCCCGCTGGCCCACCGACCCGCTGAGGTCTAGAGGTGGTCGTGTTTGACGGCGGTGAGGAAGGCGGTCCACGCGGAGGTAGGGAGGGTGAGGTGGCCCTTCTCGGGGTGCTTGGAGTCGCGGAGGGCGATGGTGGTGGGGAGGTGGGCGTATTCGACGCACTCACCACCGTTGGTGCTATGGCTGCTCTTCGCCCATGCGTGACTCGCGCATTCGACGCAGTTCTCTCCGTGTGGGCCGCTGTAGCTGGACTTCGTCCATGCTGAGATGGCGCATTCCACGCACTCTGCTCCCTGCGCGGTGCTGTATGAACTCTTGACCCAGAGTGGCTGTCTCGTGTGGCGGGAAGCGTGCGGCTGTGTCATTGGACCTCTTAACCAAGCTGCTCGATGAGCCGCTGCATGAGGATGGTCGTCTGACTGGGGGAAGCGGACCAGGCCGCTGGCCCACCGACCTGCTGAGGTCTAGAGGTGGTCGTGTTTGGTGGCCGCGAGGAAGGCGGACCACTCGGTGGCGGGGAGGGTCAGGTGTCCCTTCTCGGGGTGCTTGGAGTCGCGGAGGGCGATGGTGGGGGGAAGGTGGGCACACTCAACGCAGTTGTCATGGTTCCCACTGTGACTGGACTTCGTCCACGTTGCGCTGGTGCACTCGATACAGTTTTCCCCGTGGCCGCCACTGTAGCTGGCTCTGGTCCATGCCGCGCTGGCACACTCGACACACTTGTCATGGTTTCCGCTGTAACTTGACTTGCGGAACTCCGGTTCGCTGCTCATACTCTGTCACTCTCTTGGGCTTTCATCAGTTCTGTAATGAACTCAACGGAACAGGACGGGGATAGGGCGGCGTTCTGGACGCTGCCGAAGACGACGTTGTAGCGGCGTAGCTCGTCTGGCTCTTCGGCTATCACCGTATCGGTAATGGTCTCCGAGTAAGCGATGCTGGGGTCCGCCGGATCGGGGAAGTCCAGGATGACGAATGTCGCCGCGGTGGCGGCGTGCGCCCCAGCGGAGAAGGGCAACACCAGAATCTCGATGTTGTCGCGAGTTGCCATGCGGATGAGATAACGCAGTTGAGCGTGCATCACGGCAGGTGTTCCGACCTGACGCCGCAGGGCGCCCTCATCGATGACAACCACGTACGTCGGTGGCTCCTGGTGTCGGTTAAGGATCTGCTGGCGCTGTATCCGCGCATCGACGAGCCTGGCGACGGTGTCCTCGTCTTGCACTTGCGCGCTTCGAAAGACCGCCGCTGCATACTCAGGGGTCTGCAAGAGCCCTGGAATCACCTGCACTTCGAAGTCACGGATCAGGGAGGCTTCCGCTTCGAAGTCGGGTAGTGCTCCCCGGAAGACGTCCCTGTACTTCGACCACCAGCCGCGCTGCTTCGCATCGCGGGCGAGGGCGTGCAGCCCGTTGCGTCGCTCCTGATCCTGCACGTTGTAGAGGTCGAGAAGCGCGTCGAGGTCGGCCGGAGATATCGACCGTCGCTGGGCCTTCTCATGCTTGATGATCGTCGAGTGTGCCCAGCCCAGCGCCTTTCCTGCCTGGAGCGACGTCATGCCTGCCGCTTCGCGCAAGCGTCTCAGTTCAGCGGCCAACCGGCGGCGACGGACGGTTGGGCTGTAGCTGCGCTGCATGTCCAAGATCCTAGGGGCAACCAATTTGCTCGGCACAGACTTCTTCGTTCCCTTGAAAATGGAAGTGTTCCAAGACATCATAGTTGAGCGGCACTGAGTCGTTTCTATTTGGTGGAACGGAACAAGAAGGGGTAATTGTGTCCAGTTTTGTAACTTTTAGTCATCGTTTGGCTACTATGTGTTGCGAATGGGTGGTGGATTGAGGTCATGACCCCCTTCGCGCTCAACACCGAGCACGTCCTCCCCGGCAACCTCACCGCGGTGCGCTCCGCCCGAGCGCTCGCCCGCGACGTCCTCACCGCCCACTACACCCCCGACCTCGTCGACACCGTCGCACTCTGCGTCTCCGAAGCCGTCACCAATGCCGTACAACACACCCGCTCCGGCGACCCCGGCGGAACCGTCACCCTGCGCTTCTACGCCCTCGGCGCCCGCACCGCCCTCCACGTCGACGTCCAGGACGACGGCCCCCTCAAGCCCGACGACCGTCCCGCCGTCTGCGACGCCGCCGCCGATCTGACCGCCGAGCGCGGGCGTGGCCTCTACCTCATCCACGAGCTGACCCGCTACTGGATGTACGTCCCCCGCCTCGACCACGGCTGCCTCTGCCTGACCTTCGACACCACCGAAGCGACCCGCCCGACGGAGGACCGTCATGAGATCCGGCGGTAGACCCGCCAGACCCCGCAAACCCCGCAGAACCCACCCCACCGGTCACACGTCGGCCCCGCCTCCACCAGGAGACGGGGCCGATTCGCGTTCTGGGTGTCGCCGGGCCGCTCAGACCACCCCGGCCGGGGCCAGACCCGCCGGGAGCCGGGCCGCTGCCGGGCGGTCCAGCAGGAACAGGGTGCGGGCCCGACCGTGCGCCCCCGCCGCCGGGACCTGGATCGGGCCGGCCTCGCCCAAGGCGAGGCGGACGGCGTCGGCCTTGGCCTCGCCCGAGCCCAGCACCCACACCTCGTGCGAAGCCTGGATGGCGGGCAGCGTCAGCGTCACCCGGGTGGGCGGGGGCTTGGGAGCGCCCCGAACCGCGACCACCGGGCGGTCCTCCTCGTGGACGGCCGGCAGCTCGGGGAACAGCGACGCGATGTGGGTGTCCGGGCCGACGCTGACCAGCGTCACGTCGAACTCCGGCACCGGGCCGTGCTCACCGAGCGCCGCGGCCGACGCCCGCAGCTCCTCGGCGTAGCGCTCGGCGGCGCCGTCCACGTCGTCACCGTCGGGGCCGTCGGACGCCGGCATCGCGTGTACCCGCGCCGGGTCCACGGCCACGTGGTCCAGCAGCGCGGCCCGCGCCCCGGTCTCGTTGCGCTCGGGATGGCCGGCCGGCAGGAAGCGTTCGTCGCCCCACCAGACGTCCAGCCGCCGCCAGTCGACGGCGTCGCGGGCCGGTGCCTTCGCCAGCTCCGCCAGCACCGCGGTGCCCATGCCGCCGCCGGTGAGCACCAGCGAGGCCGTGCCCCGCGCCGCCTGGGCGTCCACCAGGCGGGTGACCAGCCGGGCCGCCGTCGCCTTGGCGAGCAGGTCGGCGTCGGGGTGCACCACGACCGTCCGCGGCGACGGCGTCACGCACCCACCCCCGCCCGGTTCAGCAGGCTCGCCATGTGCCGGGCGGTCTGCTCGTAGATCTCGTCGGCGTCCAGCCGGCGCAGCTCCTCGGCGAGCGCCTCCGAGGCCCGGCGGCGCGGCAGCGCCACCTTCTGGTCGGGGTGGTCCGGCCGCGACAGCGTGGCCACCCGACCGTCCAGGCGGCGCACCGAGATGTCGCCGCCGCCGGTGATCAGCCGCACGCCGGTGATGCCCGGGCCGTTGGACTCCTTGCGTTCCACCGGCACGTCCAGCTGGTCCGACAGCCACGCGGCGAGCAGGTCGGCGCTGGGGTAGTGCGGCTCGGCGGTCACCTCGGCGGCGGTCACCCACGCCGACGGCTGGTCCATGGTGGAGGCCAGCAGCGCACGCCACGGGGTGAGCCGGGTCCAGGTCAGGTCGGTGTCGCCCGGCTGGTAGTGCGCGGTGCGGCTGAGCAGGTCGCCGACCGGGTCGGCGGCGCGCAGCGCGTCGGTGATGCGCCGCTGGGCCAGGCGGCCCACCGGGTCGGCCGCCGGGTCGGCCGGGCCGACCCCCGGCCACCACGCCACCACCGGCGCGTCCGGCACCAGCAGTGGCGTGACCACGGAGTCCGCGTGCTCGCCGAGCGGGCCGAACAGCCGCAGCAGCAGCGCCTCGCCCGGGCCGGAGGTGCCCGGCCGGCGGATCTCGGCGTCGATGGCGGGCTCGGCGTCGGGGTCGCGGCGGATCAGGGCCAGCACCCGGCTCGGGTGCTCCCGCCCGGCCTCGGTGGCGGCCCGCACCGCGTCGTAGTGGTCGGCCTCGTCGGTGACGATGACCAGAGTGAGCACCATGTTCATCGCGCCGCCGCCCACGCTGTGCCGCTCGGCGGCGAGGGCGTCGCTGATCTGCGCTGTCGTGGTGCGCGGAAGGTAGAGCGTCATCGGTGATCCTCCACGGTCCGGGCGGTGGAGCCGGTACGGGCGCCGCCCGGCGCCGTCCGGCGGGTGTTCGATCCGGGGACCGGCGGTCCTCCCCGGGCGCGCCGGCCCATCACGGCCGCCGCCACTGCCGCCCGTCGCGGGCCAGCAGCTCGTGTGCCGACGCGGGGCCCCACGTCCCCGACTCGTACTGCTCGGGCCGGCCGTTCTTGGACCAGAACTCCTCGATGGGGTCGAGGATCTTCCACGACAGTTCGACCTCCTCCTGGCGCGGGAAGAGCGGCGGGTCGCCGATCAGCACGTCCAGGATGAGCCGCTCGTAGGCCTCCGGGCTGGCCTCCGTGAAGGACTGCCCGTAGGTGAAGTCCATGCTGACGTCGCGGACCTCCATGGCCGCCCCCGGCACCTTGGAACCGAAGCGCAGCGTCACGCCCTCATCGGGCTGGATGCGCAGCACCAGCGAGTTCTGGCCCAGCTCCTCGATGTCGGTGTGGCTGAACACCTGGTGCGGGGCCCGCTGGAAGACCAGCGCGACCTCGGTCACCCGGCGCCCGAGCCGCTTGCCGGTGCGCAGGTAGAACGGCACCCCGGCCCACCGGCGGGTGTTCACCCCGAGCTTCATGGCCGCGTAGGTCTCGGTGGTGGAGTCCGGCGGGATGCCGTCCTCCTGGAGGTAGCCCACCACGGGCGCGCCGCCCTGCCAGCCCGCCGCGTACTGGCCGCGGGCCGTGCCCGTGGCGAGGTCGTCCGGCAGCGTGACGGCCGAGAGCACCTTCTCCTTCTCGGCGCGCAGCGCGTCGGCGCTGAACGAGACGGGCTCCTCCATGGCCACCAGCGCGAGCAGCTGGAGCAAATGGTTCTGGATGACGTCGCGCGCCGCGCCGATACCGTCGTAGTAGCCGGCCCGGCCGCCCACCCCGATGTCCTCGGCCATGGTGATCTGCACGTGGTCCACGTAGGACCGGTTCCAGATCGGCTCGAAGAGGGTGTTGGCGAACCGCAGCGCCATGATGTTCTGGACGGTCTCCTTGCCCAGGTAGTGGTCGATGCGGAACACCGACTGGGGCGGGAAGACGTCGTCCACCACCGCGTTGAGCTCGCGGGCGCTGTCCAGGTCGTGCCCGAACGGCTTCTCGATGACCACCCGGCGCCAGGCGTCGTCGGAGGACTCGGCCAGCCCGGAGCGCTTGAGCTGCTTGACCACCGTGGGGAACAGCTTGGGCGGCAGCGACAGATAGAAGGCGTAGTTGCCGCCGGTGCCGCGGTGCGCGTCGAGCTCGCGGACCGTGTCGGCCAGCCGGTCGAACGCGTCGTCGTCGTGCAGTTCGCCGGGCACGAACCGCATGCCCTCGCTCAGCTGGCGCCAGACGTCCTCGCGGAACGGCGTGCGCGCGTGCTGCTTGACCGCCTCGTGCGCCTCGGCGGCGAAGTCCTGGTGCTCCCAGTCGCGTCTGGCGAACCCGACCAGGCCGAACCCCGGCGGCAGCAGGCCGCGGTTCGCGAGATCGTAGATGGCGGGCAGCAGCTTCTTGCGCGCGAGGTCGCCCGTGACCCCGAACAGCACGAGCACGCTGGGGCCGGCGATGCGCGGCAGCCGCCGGTCCAGGAGGTTGCGCAGCGGGTTGGGGACCGCTCCCGGCATCACCGGTTCTTTCACGTCAACTCCCGTGTCTGGTTGGAGCGGGTGGGGTGGCCGCCGCGGGCCGGCCCGCGGCGGCCGGCGGTCAGGAGGCCGGCTCGGCCAGCGCCTGCCGGAGCCGTGCCAGGCCGGCCGCGCGGTCGCGCAGGTGCAGCCGGACGGCCGGGCGGCCACGGTCGCCCAGGGCACCGAGGTCGCCCAGCGCCTGCGCC
Organism: Marinactinospora rubrisoli; assembly: GCF_042664915.1. Taxonomy (NCBI): domain Bacteria; kingdom Bacillati; phylum Actinomycetota; class Actinomycetes; order Streptosporangiales; family Nocardiopsidaceae; genus Marinactinospora; species Marinactinospora rubrisoli. The sequence continues at coordinate 107,483 of NZ_JBHTBH010000012.1, read as the reverse complement.
ATCTGGAGCCGGCCGAAGGTGTAGGGGCGGCCCGGCACCGGAAGGTCCGTCACGACGTCCCCGGTGATCTGGAGGAACACCCCGACGTCGGGTCCGCCCTTGTGGTACTGGCCGGTGGAGTGCAGGAAGCGCGGCCCCCACCCGAACGTCACCGGCCGGGACGTGCGGGCGGCGAGCGCGGGGCGCAGCTCCGCGGCGGCGGAGTCGCCCACCCGGTCCAGGTAGGCCAACACCGCGAGGTAGCCCGCCGCGGGCACCGCGCGCAGCAACGCCGTCAGCACGTCGCCGACGTCCTTGGCGCCCTCCAGCAGCGCGGTGTCCGCCGCGTAGACCTCGACCGCGCCGTCCACCAACAACGGTGTACCCGTGGGGAGCGGACCGTCACCCGCGCGCTCCAGCAGCGCCTTGGTGTTGTCCTTGGACTCCTGCACGTTGGGCTGGTTGAACGGGTCGATCCCCAGCAGCCGCCCGGCGATCGCCGTGGCGTACTCCCACGCCAGGAACTGCGCCCCCAGGGGGCCCGAGACGAGGGTGTCGGCCTGCTCCACGTTCGGGGTGCCCGACTCGGCGAACGCGACGAGATGGGTGTCGGGCCCCGGGGTGAAGCCGGGCGCCGCCACCGCCTCGACCACGACCGGGAGGAGCCCCCGGCCGCTCTTGCCGGTGGACTCGGCGACGAGCTGCTCGATCCAGTCGCCGAGGCCGACGGGAGCGGCGCCGGCGAGCACCACCTTGTCGTGCCCGGTGAACCCGCCCAGCGCCGCGCCCAGCTCCAGGGCAGGGTTGCCGTCCTCGGCGGCCAGGGACGGCACCAGCGCCTCGGCCTCGTCCAGCAGCGCCGCGACGTCCACGCCCGCCAGCGCGCTCGGCACCAGGCCGAACGCGGTGAGCGCGCTGTAGCGCCCGCCGACCTCGGGGTCGGCCAGCACGGTGGGGTACCCGCGCTCGGCGGCGAGACCGGCCAGCGGGGAGCCGGGGTCGGTCACCACGACGATCCGCTCGGCGGGGTCGATCCCGGCGTCCCGGAACGCCTGTTCGTAGGCGCGGCGATGGCTGTCGGTCTCCACCGTGCCGCCGCTCTTGGACGACACCACGAGCACGGTCGTGGCCAGCCGGTCGCCGATGGCCCGGCCGACCTGCTGCGGGTCGGTGGTGTCCAGGGTGGTGAGCCCGGCGCCGTGGGTGGCGGCGATGACCTCCGGGGCGAGCGAGGAGCCGCCCATCCCGGCCAGCACGACGTGGTCCAGCCCGGCGGCCCGCTTTTCGGCCACCAGACGGCCCAGTTCCGGCAGCAGCGCCCGCGAGGTACGCGGCAGGTCGACCCAGCCGAGCCGGATCGCGGCCTCGGGTTCGGCCTCCGGGCCCCACAGGGTGGCGTCCCGTGCGGCCAGCCGTGCGGCGACGCCGTCCTCGGCGAGGCGGGCCTTGGCCGCCTCCGCCGGGCCGCGGACCGCCTCGCGCAGCGTGACCGTGAGGTTCCCCGCGTGTACCTGATCACTGCTCAAAGCGACTGCTTCCCTTCTGCCTGTTGTGTTGTGGTCGCCGCCGGGAGCTATGCGTTGGCGTCGAGCTGCTGGGAGACTCCTTCGAGCAGTCCTTCCCAGGACTTCTCGAACTTCTGCACGCCCTCGTCCTCCAGCACCCGCACCACGTCGTCGTAGTCGACGCCGACCGCGGCCAGCGCGTCGAGGTCGGCCTGCGCCTGGGCGTATCCGCCGCGGACGGTGTCGCCGGTGATCTCGCCGTGGTCGGCGGTGGCGTGCAGCGTGGCCTCGGGCATGGTGTTGACCGTGTTCGGCGCGACGAGCTCCGTCACGTAACGGGTGTCGGAGTACTCGGGGTCCTTGACGCCGGTCGACGCCCACAGCGGGCGCTGCGGCCGGGCGCCGGCCGCGGCGAGCTCCTGCCAGCGCTGCGAGCCGAACACCTCCTCGTAGGCGGCGTAGGCCAGGCGCGCGTTGGCGATGGCGGCGCGGCCGCGCAGCTCGCGGGCCTCCTCGGTCCCGATCTTGTCCAGCCGCTTGTCGATCTCGGTGTCGACCCGGCTGACGAAGAAGGACGCGACGGAGTGGATCGCCGACAGGTCGTGGCCGTTGGCCCGCGCCTGCTCCAGGCCGGTCAGGAACGCGTCCATCACCGCACGGTAGCGCTCCAGCGAGAAGATCAGCGTGACATTGACGCTGATGCCCTCGGCCAGCGCCCGGGTGATGGCGGGCAGGCCCTCGGCGGTGGCCGGGATCTTGATGAAGAGGTTCGGGCGGTCCACCAGCCACCACAGCGCGCGGGCCTCGGCGACGGTGCGGTCGGTCTCGCGGGCCAGCCGCGGGTCGACCTCCAGGGAGACCCGGCCGTCCAGGCCGCCGGTGGCGTCGTACACCGGGCGCAGCACGTCGGCCGCCCAGCGGATGTCGTAGGTGGTGATGGCGCGCACGGCCTCCTCCACCGAGACTCCCCGGATGGCGAGGTCGTGCAGCTGCGCGTCGTAGGCGTCGCCCTCCTTGAGGGCCTTCTCGAAGATCGTCGGGTTGGACGTGACCCCGACGACGTCGCGCTCGCGGATCAGCTCGGCGAGGTTGCCGCCGCGAAGCCGCTCGCGGCTGATGTCGTCCAGCCAGACGGCCACACCCTCGTCGGAGAGGCGCCGCAGGGGGCGGTCAGAGTGCTCGGTCATGGTGATCTCTCCGTCGCGTATTCGGTCTCGTCCGGCGCGCGCCCGCATGCGACGCCCACCGAAGGCCGGAGGGCCCTCCCCGTCGGTGAAGGACCCTCCGAATAACCACTAGTTGCCGGTCGTTGTTCCGCTCTCGCCGCCCAGCCGGGCGATGCTCGCGTGGACCGCGGCGACCACCCGCTCCGGGGTGATGCCGAACTGCTCGTAGAGCGTCTGGTACGGCGCGGAGGCGCCGAAGTGCTCCAGGCTCACCGACTCGCCCGCGTCGCCGATCAGCTCGCGCCAGCCGAGCGCCACGCCGGCCTCGACCGACACGCGGGCCCGCACGTCGCTGGGCAGCACGGTCTGGCGGTAGGCCTCGTCCTGCTCGTGGAACCACTCCACGCTCGGCATCGAGACGACACGGGTGGGCGTACCCTCGGCCTCCAGCCGCTCGCGGGCGGCCAGCGCGATGGCGACCTCGCTGCCCGTGGCGATGATGATGGCCTGCGGCGTGCCGCCGTCGGCCTCGGCCAGCACGTAGCCGCCGCGCGTCGTGCCCTCGGCGCTGGCCAGCCGCTCACGGTCGAGGGTGGGCACGTTCTGCCGGGTGAGCGCGAGCGCGGCCGGGCGCTCGCCCTTCTCCACGATGGTGCGCCAGGCGACGGCGGTCTCGTTGGCGTCGGCCGGTCGGACGACGTCCAGGCCGGGGATGGCCCGCAGCGCCCACAGCTGCTCCACCGGCTGGTGGGTGGGGCCGTCCTCGCCGAGCCCGATGGAGTCGTGCGTCCACACATAGGTGACGGGGAGCTTCATCAGCGCGGCGAGGCGCACGGCCGGGCGCATGTAGTCGCTGAACACCAGGAAGGTGCCGCCGTAGGGCCGGGTCGGGCCGTGCAGCGCGATGCCGTTCAGGATCGCGCCCATGCCGTGCTCGCGGATGCCGAAGTGCAGGACGCGGCCGAACCGGTTGCCGGAGAACGCCTTGGTCGAGTACTCCTCCGGGATGAACGACGGCTCGCCCTTGGGCGTGGTGTTGTTCGAGCCGGCGAGGTCGGCGGACCCGCCCCACAGTTCGGGCAGCATCGGCGCGATCGCGCTGAGCACCTCGCCGCTGGCCTTGCGGGTGGCCATGCCCTTCTCGCTGGCCGGGAACACCGGGACGGCCTCGTCCCAGCCCTCGGGCAGCTTGCCGGCCGTGAGCCGGTCGAACAGCTCGGCGCGCTCGCCGGCGCCGGAGCGCCAGGCGGTGAGCAGCTTGTCCCACTCGCCGCGGGCGGCGCGGCCGCGGTCCACGGCGGCGCGGGCGTGCGCGAGCAGGTCCTCGGGCACGTCGAAGCGCTTGGCGGGGTCGAGGCCGAGGATGCGCTTGGTGGCGGCCACCTCCTCCGCACCGATGGCGGAGCCGTGGATGCCGCCGGTGTTCTGCTTGTTGGGCGCCGGCCAGCCGATGATCGTGCGCAGCCGGATGAACGAGGGCCGCTCGGTCTCGGCCTGCGCGGCCTGGATCGCGCGGTACAGCGCCTCGACGTCCTCGTGGTAGGAGCCGCCGGCCGTCCAGTCGATCTCCTGCACGTGCCAGCCGTAGGCGGCGTAGCGTGCGGCCACGTCCTCGGAGAACGCGATCTGGGTGTCGTCCTCGATCGAGATGTGGTTGTCGTCGTAGATGAGGATGAGGTTGCCGAGCTTCTGGGTGCCGGCGAGCGCGCTCGCCTCGTGGGACACGCCCTCCTGGACGTCGCCGTCGGAACAGATGGCGTACACGAAGTGGTCGAAGGGGCTCTCGCCGGGGGCGGACTCGGGGTCGAACAGTCCCCGCTCGCGGCGTGCGGCCATCGCCATGCCCACCGCGTTGCCGACCCCCTGGCCGAGCGGGCCGGTGGTCGTCTCCACGCCCGCGGTGTGCCCGTACTCGGGGTGGCCGGGGGTGAGGCTGTCCCACTGACGCAGCCGCCGGAGGTCGTCGAGGCTGAGCCCGTACCCGGCGAGGTAGAGCTGGATGTACAGGGTCAGACTGGAGTGGCCGCACGACAGCACGAATCGGTCCCGGCCGATCCAGGCCGGCCCGCTCGGGTCGTGCCGCATCACCTTCTGGAACAGCAGGTAGGCCGCCGGAGCGAGGCTCATCGCGGTCCCGGGGTGGCCGGAGCCCGCCTCCTCGACCGCGTCCATCGCGAGGGCGCGGACCACGTCGACGGCGCGTTGGTCCAGCTCCGACCAGTCGAGGGTCCTGGAGGTGTCGATGTTCACGCGGGCTCAGGGCTCCTTTCGCGCATCCAGGCCATTACGGGCGTGCCGCCCGCAGAACGTGAATGTCGGATCGTGGGTTGTGCGTCGGTCCGGTCCCGCCGGGGTGTGAGCGGCGCCGGGGCGGCCGGCCGGGGAGACCTGTCCGCCGGACCGTGCTCTCGCCTGACTCGACTGGTGGACTCGACGGGACGACCTTCTGTGAGCCTATCGTTCCGGCCAATCGTCCGGATGTCCGACGCGTCACGCCCGTGAGCTGGACGGGAGGAGCCGTGGCGCGCCGGGCGGGCGATCCCGGCCGCACGGAGCCCGGGACGGGGCGCGGGCGCCGGCACAGCTCAGCGTGGCTCCGCCGCGAACCGCCCCCCGGAGGGGACCGGGCGCGGCAAGTACTACAGTATGTCGTTGACCGGGTTTCGCGGAGCCCCGACGTGAGTCGTCGGGGCCGGTCCGCGCCCGGATGTGGCGAGCAGTGAAGTTTCCCTAAATTCTTCAGAGGTTCAGCGTGTCTGTGTCCGTAGATCGGATGTCTCCCGCCGCGCGTGCCGCGACGCGCGGACGACGGGCCGAGCGGCAGGTGGCCCAGGAGACGCGTTCGCGCGCGGTCGTCCGCGGCGCCGACCGGTCCGGCACGCGACGGCGCTGATGACGTTGCTGAACCGACCCCCGCACTCCGCATCGGCCTCGGCTGAGCCGGACTCCGGCCGCTCCGGCCGGCCGGCCTCGTTCGGCGACCACGTGCGCGCCTACGTCGCGCTGTCCAAGCCCCGCGTGATCGAGCTGCTGCTCATCACCACCATCCCGGTGATGTTCCTGGCGGCGGGCGGCGTGCCCCCGCTCGGCACCGCCGTGGCCACCCTGGTGTTCGGCGCGATGTCGGCGGCCAGCGCGAACGCGCTCAACTGCTACCTCGACCGCGATATCGACCAGGAGATGCGCCGCACCCGGCGCCGTCCCGCGGCCATGCAACTGGTCACCCCGCGCGGGACGGTGATCTACGGCCTGACGATGGGCGTGCTGTCCACCGTCGGCTTCGCCACCCTGGTCAACTGGCTGTCGGCCGCGCTGGCGCTGTTCGCGATTCTGTTCTACCTGCTGGTCTACACGCTGGTGCTGAAGCGCCGCACCGCGCAGAACGTGGTGTGGGGCGGGATCGCCGGCTGCATGCCGGTGCTGATCGGCTGGTCGGGCATCGCCAACTCGCTGGACTGGCCGCCCCTGGTGCTGTTCCTCGTGGTGTTCTTCTGGACCCCGCCGCACACCTGGGCCCTGGCGATGCGCTACCGCGAGGACTACGCGGCGGCGAACGTGCCGATGCTGCCCGTGGTGGCCGGCGACCGCCGCGTGGTGCTGGAGTGCGTGCTCTACAGCTGGGCGACGGTGCTGGTCTCGATCTCGCTGTGGCCGGTGGCCGGCACCACGCTGTTCTACCCGCTGGCCGCCGTCGTGCTCGGCGGGATCCTGCTCGTCCAGGCGCACCGGCTGCTCGCCCGGGTGCGTGCGGGCGTGTCCGGTGCGCAGCTGAAGACCATGGGCTTCTTCCACCTGTCCAACGCCTATCTCGCCCTGCTGTTCTCCGCGGTGACGATCGACCCGCTGCTCGCCGGCGTGCTCGCCTGATCCGTGCCCTTCGGCCCCCGCCCCGCCGGATGGCGGAGCGGGGGCCGTTCTGTCGCACAATGCCGGTATATCTGGCGCCATGTCCATGCAGACCTCTTCCACCGCGGAGATCGCCTGGGTCGACGGCCCGGACGGATACTCCCTCGGCCTGGACGGCGCCACGCTCGTGTGCCGCAACCCCAAGGGCCGGCAGCTGAAATCGGTCCCCAAGAAAGTGCGGGAATCGGCGGAGGCCGAGCAGCTCGCCGATCTCCTCCAGTGGCTGGAGCGCCACCAGCGGGAGTGCCGACGGCAGGTGGAGTCCTGGCTGCTCGGGTCGTTGCCGGTGCCCGCGGCCACCATCGCCGCGGTGTGGCCGGACCCGGCCTGGCGGGAACTGCTGGCCGACCTGTTCGCCGCCCCGGTGACCGCCTCCGGCGAACCGGACACCGGCACCGGCGGCTTCCTGCGCGGCGTGGACGAGCGGGGACGGCTCGGCGTCCTGGACCTGGACGCGGAGAGCGTCTGGCTGACCGCCGAGCGCGTGGTGGTCGCGCACCCCGCCCGGATCCCCGACCTGGAGGACGTCCGGGACTTCGCGCTGGAACTCGGCATCGAGCAGCGGGTGCCCCAGCTGACCCGCGAGGTGTACCACCGGCCCGGCGACCTGCCCCCGGACGCCACCAAGGTGACCACCTACGCCGGGGGCCGGTTCGGCGAACTCCGCGACGCCGTCGCCCGCGCCCGGCGGCTGGGCTTCGCGGTGCGCGGCGGTTACGCGGTGTGCCGCACCGTCGACGCCGGCCGGTACGTGCAGGCGCGGTACTGGCTCGGCTCCGACAGCCCCGACGCGCCCACGTCGACCGGCGACCTGCTCTGGGTGGACGCCGACGAGCGCCCCCTGCCGGTGGGCGAGGTCGGACCGGTCGCCTGGTCCGAGGGCATCCGCATGGCCGAGAGCATCCACGCCGGCGCCACCGGCAGCGGTGACAGTGAGGAGAACGCGTGACCACCACCGGCGACCGGCCCGCCTCGCCGCCGGCCGAAGCACTGCTCGACGCCGGGCTCGCCCCGCTCGCCGCACCGCACGCGGACACCGCGACCGACGAGGTCCGCGCCCGCCGCTACACCCACCCGGCGCTGCCCGGACGGTCGGTCGTCCGCCTGGCCGCCGACACGCTGGCTCCGGCCGAGGACGCCGCGATGCGGCACTTCGGCTTCGGGGAGCCCGAGACATCCGGCCCGCTCGCGCTCACCCGCCCCCGTGGACTGGGTTACCCGGAGTGGGCGCTCGTCCATGATCGCGGCAACGCCGGCCCCGCACTTGCGGCCGTGCGCCCGATGGAACGCGCCGCCAAGCTGGCGCGTTCGCGGCCCGGCGCTGCCGCCGAGGCGTTCGGCGAGATCGCCGTCACCCTGCCGCACACCCACCTGGCGGCCTTCTGGGAGCAGGCCGGCCGCGCTTTCCTGGCCGCCGACAGTCCCGGCCAGGCCAGCATCATGTTCGGCCGCGCCCGCGAGGCCGAACGTGTGTACAACATCCCCGTCGACGAGGCCACCCGCCGCGAGGCCGTCCTGGAGTTCGCGTTCGCCGGTGCGCTCAGCGTCAAGGCGCTCGCCGGGTACGTCACCGAACTCGCCCGCAGCTACGAGCCGGGCCCCGCCTACCAGCAGTTCCGGGAGCTGGCGCTGCGCCGGTCCCTCGGCGGCCTGCCGCCCTGGGCCGAGATGCCCGCGCAGCTGCGCTCCCTCGCTCGTGCCGCGGGCCGGGACGCCGCCGCGGAGGAGGAGCGGACGCTGCGCGAGCTGCTGGAGGTGCCCGCCACCGCCTCCGCACCCGCCGGGTTCTGGCGCAAGTGCCGCGCCACGCTCGTGGCGCTCGCCTCCGGCGACGCCGAGGTGCGCCGCATGCTGCTGCACCTGTTCCCCACCGCGGACACCGAGGGATTCCACGGCTGGTGGCTGGAGCTCCTGGACGACTGTGGCGCACTGGCGGACCTCGCCGACCCCGCGGCCGAGATCTCCGGGGGTGCGGCCGCGTGGCTGTCCCGCATGGTGGGGCACACCCGTAACGGGCGGGGGGCCGCCCCCGCGCGCCTGCACGAGCTGGTGCCCCGGATCGCCGGGCGGCTGGCCGCCGACGGCGTGCCGGTCCGGGTGGACGGCACCCGCGGCACCCGCGTCGGTCCGGTCGAGCTCGACCTGCTCGACCTGTGCCTGGCGCACGGTGTTCCCGTCGCGGGCCCGCGCGAGGGCCAGCGGCTCGAACTGGGGCACTGGCTGCTCGGCACCGGACGCGAGGCCGATCGCCGCGACCTCGCCGCCGTCGCGGCGGACCCGCGCTGGAGCCCCCTGCTGGTTCCGGCGGTGCGTTCCTACGCCACCAGCCACAAGGCCGACGCGCTTCTCGAACTCCCCGTCCTGCGCCCCCTCGCGATGGCCTACCTCGACGGGCTCATCGACCGTCTCTCGGGCGGCGGCGTGGCAGCCGCCCGAGAGACGCTGGAGACGCTCGGCCGGTCGGTCGGTCCTTCGGCGCTCGCCGGACTGCCCGGCCGCCGGGACGCCGTGGTGGCGGCCGACTACGCGCGGGTCCTCGCCCGCACCCTGCGCGCCGGCATCCTGGACGAGTACGGCTGGGAGGCGCTGGACGAGGCCGCTCGCGACCTCCTCGGCACCGGACCGCAACGTCCGGATATCACCGCCGTCGCCTCCTGGCCGGTGCTCACCCTGTGCACGGCGGCCAAGGCGATCGCGGTGGACGGCGGCGGCCGGGTGGCCGAGCACGCCCTCCGGCTGCCCGCGGACGCCCAAAGACCCGCGGCGGTGTACACCGGGGGCCGCTTCCTCGTCTGCTACACCATCGCCGGCAGGACGCACATGTACTGGTCGAGCGACCCCGGCACCGTCATCACCGAGCAGGACCGCGGCGCGGTCTACTCGTGGCAGGACCGGTGGCAGCGGGCACTCGGCGCGCCCCGGCTCACCACCGAGGGCGTCCGGTGGGCCGGCGGGCGGGCACTGTCCCCGGGGGAGCGGCCGGACGGGCGGGACCGGCACGTGCTCTCCGACGGCGCCACCTACTGGCGGGCCTCCGGCGAGAGCCGCGAGATCGATCCGGTCACCGGGGACGAGGGACGGGCCGGTCTGCCGGCGTTCCTGGCGGACCTCGCACTGCGGCCGGGGGAACGGCTGCAGGTCCACTGCTGCACGCTGGCGCCGCTGCCGAAGGGAGGCGAGGAGACTCCGCTCGGGCACGCGGACGGCCTGGTCGGGTTCGCCGTGCTCCGCGGCGGCACCGACGCCGGTGGCGAGGCCGCCTACCGGATCGTCGGCGTCGACGGGCGGACGGCCGAACTTCCGTGGAGCTTCCCGCGCGGGGTCGTCCCCGCTCCCTGGGGTGCGATGCGCTACCCGGGCGGCGGCGAGCTGGGGATCCTCTCGGGCACCAACGTCATCGTGCTGTACGCCGCCGACGGCTCCGGGCCGCTCTGGGACGCGCACCCCGGCCCCTACGACGACTACTGCGCCCAGCTGGGGACCCCGTTCCTGCCGGACCCGATGTTCTGGCACCACCTGCGGCCCCGCGACACCACGGCGTCGGCCGTGCTGCGCTCCGTCACCCGTGAGCAGGCCGCCGGGCTGCTGGAGACCGCGCGGGCCGAGATCGGCGAGGACCTGAGCACGACCCGCACGCCGGCCACGGCCAAGGCCGTCGCCGAGCTGCTGGGCGGCGACCCGCACCCGGGAGTGCTCGCGGGCGCGACCGGCGCGGTGGTGGCCACCGCTCGCGAGACGGTGCGGCACGACCGGTTCGTGCGCCGGCTCGCCGAGTCGGTACGCGGCGTCCAGGTGGACTCCGGGGAGCTCTGCGGGGCGCTCGGCGGGCTGATGGAGAACATTTCATGGGACCGGCACGACACCGTCCGGCAGATCGAGCACGTGCACGCCTTCCTGACCGGCGGGATCGACCCGGCCACCGCGGTGGACCAGCAGAAGAGCGGAGTGGACTGGACCGAGCTGCTGGGACGCGTCGGCGGCGCGGCCTGGCGGACGCTCGTCCCCGGCGTCAGCGAGCCGCAGCGCACCGCGCTGCGCGGGCTGCTCGACGCGTGGTCGGCCACCTGCTTCGCCGACCCCGGGGCGCGGCTCGCGCGTGGTCGCGTCTTCGCCGAATCGGGGGGCGACCACTACACGGCGGCCGTGGACCCGGCCGACCCGGAGCACCGCCGCGTCGATCTGGCGGTCGAGGTCGGTTCCGGGAACATGCGGACGTATCACGGGCACAACGGGTTCACGCGCCGGTACGTCGAGATCGGTTCCGGGGATCTGCCCGCGCCGCCGCGGCGTACGCTCGTGGACCGCGAGGAGATCGCGTTCAGGTGGGGGACCGCCGCGCAGCTCCGCACGCTGGTCGACGCGCTCGACGCGCAGGGGCCGCCGGAGTGGGACCTGGAAGCGGCGGGGGTGCTCGCCGAGCGAGCCGGGCTGTCCCCGGGCGCCGCCGCGCTGCTCCTGGCGGGCTGGCCGCAAGGGAACAAATGGGACGCCGACTTCTGCGGCAAGGAACTGCGCGGCGTCCTAGGGCTCACCACGGCCGAGGCGCAGGCCGCGCGCGACGAACTCGACCGGATCAGCGGGGCCGACCTGCTCGACCTGTACAGTGCCGCGCTTCCCGGCACGCCGGAGGAGATCGCCGAGCTGTGGCGGCCCGGCGGGCTGCGCGACCTGGCCGAGCGGCTCGCCACGGCGTGGGTCGAGCGATTCGGGCGCGGGACGCCACTGCCCACCGCGACCGTCGTCGCCGCGCAGAAGGTGCTCGGGCCGCGCGGCGTGCACCAGCGGCTGCGGATCGTGCGTTCCCCGGACGACACCGAGGCGCTGACCCGGGTCGGCCGTTCGTGGCCCGCTGTCGGCGACGACGGCCAAGTCGACCTCGACCGCGAAGGAGCGCCGCTGGAGGCCCCGCTCGTGGCCATCGCCGGCCTGCTGCCGTGGTGCTACGCCGAGTTGCCGGCCGCCGATCCGGTGCGCCTCGGTGTCCCGCGGACGCTGCACCTGCTGCGCGAGCGCCTGGCCGATCCGGAACTGCTGCTGGGAGCCGGTTGCCTGCGCTCGGGCAGCGAGCGGCGGAGCGTCGTCGAGGCGGCGTTCGGCACCACGCCCTACCGGGCCCCGGGCGGCGTGCGACTGCCCGACCCGTGCTACGACGACGGCCTCACCGTGCTCTACCTGGGGCGCGGGGACATCCGGCTGTGGTTCCGCCCGGCGCTGCTGGGCGACGACCGGCGCAGTCGGCTGCTGCGCGCCATGGTGGCCGACCACACGTGGGGAGGCCATCTGGACTCCGTCGACCTGGTGCGCAGTCCCGGATACGGCGCGATGGCCGAGCGGATCGCGGCGGCCCCGGACGACGGCTGCGACGCCGACCCCGCGGTCCGCGTACCCGGCCTGGTCGCCGAGACCGCCGCCGCGCACGGGATCTCGGCCGACGCGGCGCGACTGTACCTGCAACTGCTCGCGGTCCTCGAACCCACCGACCGCAAGGTGCGCGCCTGGAACGGCTGGACCCCGGCGCGGCACCGCACGGCCGAGGCGGAGCTGGTGGACGGAGGGCTCGCGGTCCGCGCCACGCGGTCCCGCGCCGGCCGCTCGCTCTTCCTGCCGGGCGGCTGGACCACCGCGAAGGCGCCGAACCTGCCGTTCGAGACGTGGAAGGCGCCGCTGTACGACCTGCGAGCGGACCCGGGCACCCAGCCTTCCGGGCCGCTGGAACGCTTCCTGCCGATGCGGCCGTACCCGGAGCTGTTCGCCGAGGCGGCGGAACGGGTGGCCGCGGGGGACGGGCCGCGTTAAGGCGGTGCTTCGGCCGGGACGGCGGACGAGGCAAGGCCACGCCCGCCGTCCCGGCCGGGCGTGGCCCGCGATGGCACGTGCGGTGGGAGCGCCGCCCGGCCGCGGGCCGCGGTCAGCCGGAGGTGAGGAAGTCCAGCACCGCCGGACCGGCGGTGTCGCGAAACTCCTCGAAGTAGGCGTGCCGGGCCCCCTCGATGAGGAACAGGCGCGCGCCGGGGATGCGCTCGGTGAGCGTGCGGGCGTTCACGGCCGGGGTGAGCAGATCCTCGGTGCCGTGCATGACGAGGGTGGCGGCGCGGATCGCCGGGAGGTGGTCCCAGGCGTCGTGGCGGGCGCTCGCGACCAGATGGCCGCGCCGCGCGTGCGGCGGGATGTCCGGGTCGCCGAGCGTCCCGTAGGGGCCCGGGTGCGCCGCCTGCCAGGCGGGGGTGTACATCAGGTCGATCAGCGCCCGCCGGGCCGCGTCGCGGTCGGGCGCCGCCAGCGACCTGCGCACCTCCATCGTCCGCTCGACGGCGTGCCGCCCGCCCGGCGAGGTGCAGCCGAGGACCAGCCGGCGGACCCGCTCCGGGTGGTGCACGGCGATCCACTGTGCGACCCGGCCGCCCATCGACGTGCCGTACACGTCGGCGCGGTCGGCACCGAGTTCGTCCAGCACCGCGACGGCGTCCTCGGCGAACAGCCGCGTGCTGTACGGCACGTCCGGCGCGTCGCTGTCCCCGGTGCCGCGGTAGTCGAGGGAGATGGTGGTGCGCGCCGCGGTGAAGTCGCCGCGCACGGAATCCCACCAGCGGTGGTTGTTGGCCTGTCCGGCGAGGAGGAGCAGGGGCGGGCCGGACCCCTCGGCCTGAAAGGCGATGTGCGCGCCGTCGGGGCCCTTCGCGAAGCTGGTCATCGCTCGGAGAGTGTAGAGGAGCCGCTTCTCCGGGCCGCGACCGGAGCCGAAGGGGACGGTGCTGTCGTCGGTGGCCGCTACCGTCGGCCCGGACGGATCAGGACAGCCTCCGTGGCGAGTGAACGGTTGATCAGTAGCCTCCGTGGCGAGTGAACGGCAGAGGACACCGTGCAGCAGACCCCCCAATCAGCCGAACGGCAACGCGCGGCCGTGCAGATCGAGCCCGCCGAGCGGCGGTACGCCCACGAGCTGGCGTTGCTCGCCGCCCACGACACCGGGCCCCGGCCGCCGGGCTGGCGGCTGACCCCACGGGCCGTGGTCACCTTCGTGGTGGGCAGCGGCGGGGAACGGCTGCGGCTCGCCGAGCCCGTCGACGGGCTGCCGGCCTCCCTGGAGATCACGCCCAAGTTCGTCGGCGACCGCGGCCTGGTGGAGCGCAGCGTGGTCACGCTCGCCGGCGAGCGCGGGCTGCTGCTGGTGGGCGAGCCGGGCACCGCCAAGTCGATGCTGTCGGAGCTGCTGGCCGCCGCGGTCAGCGGCAGCGGCACCCTCACCGTGCAGGGGACCGCCGGCACCACCGAGGAGCACCTGCGCTACGGCTGGAACTACGCGCTGCTGCTCGCCAAGGGGCCGACGCCCGACGCGCTCGCACCCTCGCCGGTGCTCACCGCGCTGCGCACCGGCCGGGTGGCCCGCGTCGAGGAGATCACCCGCTGCCTGCCCGAGGTGCAGGACGCGCTGGTGTCCATCCTCTCCGACCGGCGCATGGCGGTCCCCGAACTCGCCGGCCAGGACGGCGACGAGGCCGGGCACTTCCTCGCCGCGCCCGGGTTCAACGTGATCGCCACGGCGAACCTGCGGGACCGCGGGGTGTCGGAGATGAGCGCCGCCCTCAAGCGCCGGTTCAACTTCGAGGTCGTGCCGCCCATCGGCGACCTCGACGCCGAGGTCGAGCTCGTCCGCCGCCAGGCGGGCGCGGCACTGCACCGGCACGGTGCCGGGACCGCCGTGGACGACGCCGTGCTGGAAGCGCTCGTCACGGCCTTCCGCGACCTGCGCTCCGGCCGGACCGCCGAGGGCTGGCCCGTGGACCGGCCGACCACCGTCATGAGCACCGCCGAGGCGGTCAGCGTCACCACGTCGCTGGGCCTGCAGGCCGCCTACCTCGGCGTCGCCGACCCACTGTCGCTCCTGCCCGGCTACCTGCTGGGCACCGTGCGCAAGGACGACCCCGATGACCAGGGCCGGCTGCTGGCCTACTGGGACGGCACGGTGCGGCACCGCGCCGAGAGCGGCGCCCGGCTGTGGCGGCGGCTGTACGAGCTGCGGCACGTCCTGGGCGAGGGCGTTCCTGGAGAGTGAGCAGGAGGGGGCCTTGGACCCGGGGCTCTGCTCAGCCGGGCACCCGGACGGTCTTGGGTGTCCGTGTGCACCGCGTTCCCACCACGCCCGGCGCCGGCGGGACCCGCCCGTGTCCGGGAACGTGGAGACGCTTTCCGCGCGCCGCGGTCCCCGGGTCCGGCCGGGCCGTCCGGCGTCCCGCACCACCACCCTGGAGGCGGTGCCGCCCGGTGCCCGAGAGCGCGATTCCGCAGCGCACCCACTCGAACATGCCGACGATCACGCGCGCGACCTTGGAGACGAACAGGTGAACACCCCGGCGGACACACACCCGGGTCCGGCCGACGCCGTCCGGAAACCCGAAGACGGGCCGCTCACGGGCGGCCCCGACCCGGACGCGGCGGTGGACGCGCTCGTGGACTGCAGGCTCCCGCTGCTGATCGGCGTCCGGCACCACTCCCCGGTGCTCGCGGCGGCGATTCCGGAACTGCTCACGGCGGCCGATCCCGACGTCGTCTGCGTCGAGCTTCCGCTGGAGGCCGAGCCCTGGCTGCCCTGGCTCGCCCACCCCGACACGGTGGCGCCCGTCGCGCTGGTCGTCGGGCATGCCGAGGGCGGAACACCCGCCTTCTACCCGTTCGCCGATTTCTCGCCGGAACTCGCCGCCGTGCGGTGGGCCGCACGGCACGGGGTCCCGGTGCGCGCCATCGACCTCCCCGCCGGCGTGGCGGTGCACGGCGAGCCGGTCGCCCGGAGCGACCGCGCCAGCGGGCCGCTCGCCGCGGTCATGCGCGCCCGCGGCGTCACCGACGCCGAGGAGCTGTGGGACCGCATGGTGGAGGGGCCCGCCTACGGCGTCCACCCCGGCCGGATCCGCCGGGCCGCCCTCGCCATGGGCTGGCTGAACCGCTGCGACGAGCGGCTGCGCGGCGGTGTCACCCCACGCGACCTGGTGCGCGAGGCGTGGATGCGCCGCCGCCTGGCGGAGATCACCGCCGAGACGGGGGCCCGGCGTCCCGTGGCGGTGGTCGGATCCTTCCACGCAGCCGCGCTGCTGCCCGGCGTCGCCGACGCCGCGACGGCGGAGGAGCTGCCCCCGACGGCGGATGTGCCGGTCCCCGAGCCCGGCAGCCACCCGGCCACCGGCGTGACGACCGCGCTGATCCCCTACACGTTCGGCCTCCTCGACTCCCGCTCCGGCTACCCCGCCGGCATCCGCGACCCCGAATGGCAGCAGGACGTGTTCGCCGCCGGCGGGCGGCCGGACCTCGTCGAGACGGCCGCGGCCCGGCGGGCGGCCGGCATCGCCGCGCGGCTCCGCGCGGACGGGCACGTCGCCGGAGTGCCCGACACGGCAGCGGCGTTCCGGATGGCCCGGGACCTGGCCGCACTGCGCGGGCTCGCGGCACCCGGCCGCCGCGAACTCGTGGAGGGGCTGACCAGCGCGCTCGCGCAGGGCGAACCGCTCGGCCGCGCCCGCGCGGTCGCCCGTGCCGCCCACCAGGAGCTGGTCGGCGACCGGCGCGGCGCGCCCGCTCCCGCGGCCCCGGCCTCGGGGCTCCGCCGGCACGTCGAGGCGCTGCTCGCCGAGCTCGGCCTCCCGGGGCCCGGCGACCGGGGCGGCGAGCGGGAACTCCGCCTCGACCCGCTGCGGTCCGACCGCGACCGTGCCCGGCACATCGCGCTGAGCCGGCTGCGCGCGGCCGGAGTCGGCTACGCCGAGGAGCGCTCGCTCTCCGGGGTGGGCGGCGCCGAGGCCCTCGGCCGGGACTGGCGGGCCGCCTGGCGGGCCACCACAGCGGCGACCCTCGAACTGGCCGCCTGCTACGGGGTCACGCTGGAACAGGCCGCCCACGGCAGGCTCGCCGCGCAGGCCCGCGCCGACACCGGCACGCCGACCGGCGAACTCACCCCCGAGGCCGCCGGCCGGCTGCTGACCTCGGCGGCGGAGTGCGCGCTGCCCGGCCTCGTCGCCGGCCTCGTCGAGCGCATCGACACCGAGGTGCTGCCGCGCGCCGGATTGTCCGACGCCGTCGACCTGCACGACCACGTCGAACGCATCGTCTCGGGGCAGGTCCCCGGGATGCGCCGGGGAACGGCCGCCGGATCGGCGGACCCGCCCGGCCGCGAGGCGGATGACACGGCGGCCGGCGGCCCGGCCGCGCCGTTCACGGCGCTCGACCGGTTGCGTTCGCGGCTGGTGGAGTCCGCGGTGGGCGCGGTGGCCGGGGTGGCCGGCTCCACGGATCCGGCCGACGCCGCCGCGCTGCTCCGGGTGGTGCGGCTCGTCCAGAGCCAGGCCGACCGCCCGGGCGCGGTGGGCGCCGAACACCTGCTGTGGCGGCTGAACCGCCTCGCCCGCGACGGCGGCCCGCTTGCCCAGGGCGCCGGCGCCGCGGCGCTGGTCCTCATGGACGGCCTGCCCCGCGCGACCTTCGGCGCCCGCCTCGCCGGGTGGCTGGACGCGACCGACACCGCGCGATCCGGTTCCGCCACGGACGGGGGCAGCGGCGGCGCGGCCCTCGCCCACCGGCTGGCCGGCGCGCTCACCGTCGCGTCCCCGGTGATCGAGGGGGACCCGGGTGTCCTCGACCTGCTAGCGGCCCGGGTCGAGCACTGGCCCGACCCCGGCTTCCTCACCCGGCTTCCGGCGCTCCGCGACGGCTTCGAAACGCTGTCGACGGCCGCCCGCGACCGCTTCCTCGCAGCGGTGGCCGACCGCCTCGGCACGATCGACGAGGTCGACACCGACGTCACTCCCGAGCAGCGCGCCGCGTGGGCCGCCGCCGACGTCGCCGCCCGGGCGGCCGTGGAGGCGCTGCTGCCGGGCTTCACGGCCGACGCCGAGCGCGCCGCCGACGGTGCGGCGGGGTCGGTGCACCCCGACCCGCTGGCCGACCCGGACGCCGGGCACGACAATGCGGCGCCCAGGCGGCCCGGCGGCCTCGGCACAGCGGAACCTGGCCTAGGCGCGGAGGCGGTTCCGGCCGGGGGACCGCCCGATCGGCCGAACCGAGCGGACGAGCCGGTCCTGCGGCCGGATGAAACGGTCCTGACCGACGGCCGTGCCGAAGGGCTGGACGCCCAGCGGGCGGCCCGCCCCGGTCCACCCCCGCCGGGCCGCGGCGCGGAGGGCACCGGTGAACCGAAGCCGTCCGGCACGGGACGCGTGGCCGCTGCGTCGGCCCGCATCACCCCGGACTCGCAGGCCGGGCCGGTCGGTGGGGCAAGGACCGCGTCGGACGGAGGGCTGGAGCCCCGAGGCGGACATCCGGCCGACGACGCGGATGGCCCGCTGGAGGCGCTGCCGGGGGACAGCGGCCCGAGACGCGCAGCGGGTCCCTTGACACCCGCCGCCCCGGAAACGGCGGTGGGGGAGATGGGTCAGGAACCGGACGGGCCGGACGGCCCGCCAGGGGCGGAGCCGGGGGAAGAGGTCGCGAGCGAGCGGGTGACCTTCCCCGTCGGTGGCGGCGATCCGGCGGTCACTCCGGTGGTAGCGGCGGGAACCGGCGGGACTCCCCTCGGCCGCGAATCTCACCGGCATGCGCCGTCGGTGGCCGCGTCGAAGACGGCGGTGGGAGAGACGGCGCAGGAGCCGGACGGAGCGGGCGGCCCACCGAGGGCGGTGCCGGGTGAGGAGGAGCTTCCGGCCCGCCGGGCGGCCTCCCGGACAGGTGACAGCGGTCCGGCCGCCGCCCTGGCCGGAGATCGGACGGCCGGTGACGGGACGGCCAGGCGGCGTCCCGGACCCGATGTTGTCTCGCGGACCACGTCGGCCATCTCCCCGATCGACCGGTGGCGGCTCATCCTCGGCCGGCAGCGCGAGCGGACCTCCGGAATCGCGTGGCGGGCCGGTGCCGCGCTGGACGAGCTGTACGGGAACGGCCATGGCGAGGGCTCGCGCGGGAGCGGCGGGCTGCCGACGGGTACCCGCGGCGGGACGGAGGCGCCCCGCCCCGCCGCCCGCGAGTGGGCGGCGGAGCTGGAGGCGGTGTTCGGCAGCCGGGTCCGCGAGGAGGTCCTCGGCCGCGCGGCGGCGCGCGGGCGTGTCGACGCCCTGCTCAGTCTGGACCCGGAGCGGGTCACCCCCTCCGTCGACCTGCTGGAACAGGTACTGGCGCTGCGCGGTGCGCTGCCCGAGTCCCACCTCGCACGGCTGCGCCGCCTGGCGGACCGGCTGATCCGGCGGCTCACCGCCGAACTCGCCCGCCGGATGCGTCCCGCGCTCTCCGGCCTGGCGGTGCCGCGCCCCACCCGGCGGCCCGGTGGCCCCATCGACCTCGGGCGGACGGTGCGCGCCAACCTGCACACCGCGCGTCCCGGGCCGGACGGCACCCTGCTGCTCGTCCCGGAACGGCCGCTGTTCCGCACGCGCGCGCGGCGCAGCGCGGACTGGCACGTGCACATCGTCGTGGACGTGTCCGGGTCGATGGAGCGCTCCACCATCTACGCGGCCCTCGTCGCGTCGATTCTGCACGGCCTGCCCGCGCTCAGCGTGTCGTTCACCGCCTTCTCGACCGAGGTCATGGATCTGACCGACCGGGTGCCCGACCCGCTCGGCCTGCTACTGGAGGTCTCGGTCGGCGGCGGCACCGACATCGGCGCCGGCCTCGCCCACGTCCGCGGCCGGGTGCGCGTGCCCAGCCGCAGCATCGTCGCGCTGATCACCGATTTCGAGGAGGGCGGCCGGCTCGCCCGCACCCTCGCCGAGGTCCGCGCCCTGGCGGAAAGCGGCGCGCACCTGCTCGGACTCGCCGCCCTGGACGGCACCGGCGCGCCGGTGTACAACCGCGCGATCGCCGAACGCTTCGTCGCGGCGGGCATGCCGGTGGCCGCGCTGTCCCCCGAGGAACTGGCCGGATGGATCGGCGAGAAGGTGCGCGGGTGACGCGCGTGTTGCCCGGCGCCCGGTCACACACCGGTCCGCGTCGGTTCAACGGCGGCCGGGAGAGGTTCTTCCTCCCTCCCCGGAGCAGCCGCGCCACCTCACAGCCGGGTGCACAGCCAGCGCAGCGAAACGCGTGCCAGCGCGGCCATCGCGTGCGCCAGCCGCCGGCCGGCCGCCGGGCCCGCCGACGTGGCGGCGCGGAGCAGGAAGCCCGCGTGCAACGACGGCATCTCGTTGATCCGGCCCGGATCGAGATCACGGGTCAAGGGATGGCCGTCGGCGATCGCCCGCGGATCCACGCCGCCGAGCGAGGCGCCGGAGATCAGCGTGACCGCAGCGCAGTGCGTGCGCCCGACCCACGCGTGCGGCCAGTCGCCGACGTAGGCCCGATCCGCCGTCACCAGAACGTTGAAGGGGTACAGGTCCCCGTGCAGGAGTGTGTCACCGGCCAGGACCGCATTCTCCTCCAGAGCCACGAGAAGGCCGATGTGGTCCTCCGCCCACGATGACAGAGCCGCCAACCCGGCGGCGCCCGGCGCGTCCGCGAACTTCGGCCACCCTCCGAGACGCGGCCCGCGCAGGAGCCCCCCGTCGACCGGTGACGGAGTCAACGCCTCCGCGAGATCACTGATCGCCGTGAGTATCGCGTCCTGTTCGGTACCCCGCCACGGCTGGGCGGGCAGCCGCCCGGGAACCTCTTCGAACACCAGCGCCACCCAGTCCCCGTCGTCGCGCATCCAGCAGGCGCGGCACCGGCGCTCCGCTCGGCATCCTGCCGGAGACGACGATCTCCCGGCGGTGGAAGTCCGCCACCGCCGGGGCCGTGCGTGGGTCGGCGGCCTTGACGAAGACGCACCGGCCGTGGGCGACGCGGGCGGCCAGACCGTCGGAGAAGCCGCCGGGCCGGCTGATCGCCTCCACGACGCTGCCGCCGAGCAGCCGCTCGATCGAGGCCGCTGCGTCCCTGGGCGGCTCCGCCCAGTCGATCCGACCACTGCCGGTCGCCCGGACGCGCCCGAATCCGGCGGCTCACGTGTCATGGCCACCTTGAAGATGACGGAACTTCGTGATGGCGGCGGAATCCACGTGGCGCGAAGGGCATCGGCGCCGACCGCTCGCCTCCCCGGGCGGCCATCATCTCGCGAAGAGTTCCGGCAGGTGATGACGCCCAAGCCTGGGTGGCGGCCTGAGCGGGGCAAATCGCGTGTAACGCCGGTCGGCATGGCAGCGGCCGCATGCTGCCGATGAGATGCCCAGCAGGGGAGCCGTCAAGGTCGGGCGGTTCGTCGGATCGGACGAGGCCGTCGGCGTCGGACACGGCGGCCTCCGGGCATATGCCCGCCTCCGTGAACGCGGAGCGGCCGATGCCCGGCCGCGTTGCGGTGCGCGGGATCGTGCCCCGATCTCCGGTCGCCGGTCCCCGCGAACCGCATGATGCGCGCCTTTTCCGGGTTCGCGGCCTGCCGGGTCCACCAGGCGCGTGGCTCCTTCGTCGTGACGGAGGTTCGTACGCTGCGATGAGGCCCATGAGGGCGGGTGTCCGTCGGAGTCGCTCGCTGACGCCCCGGGTGGCCGTCATCTCGCGTAGGTGATGACGTCCATGCCCGGGGGCTGCACGCTGCCGATGAGATGCCCAGCAGGGCAGCCGTCAAGGTCGGGCGGTTCTCGGAGACGGCGGCTTCCGCTTCCGGGCGGGTGATATGCCTGCCTCCGTGAACGCGGAACACGGACCCGGCCGCGTCGTGGTGCGCGGGGTGCCCTGACCCCCGGTCCCTGCGAATCGCATGATGCGCGCCTTTTTCCGGTGCTCGCGGCCTGCCGGGCGCACCGGGCGCGCGGCTCCTTCGGCACGACGGTGGTTCGGATGCTGCGATGAGATCCGCGAAGGCCGGAGGCCGTCGACGCTGCCCGCCGACGTCCCGGGCGGCCATCATCTCGCGGGGAGCCCTATGACCACTGCTCGTGACTGTCCTCGGTGTATCGTCGCCGGGCTGTTCTTGGACGTGCTCGTCACCTTCCCGCGCGCGTGGTGGCGTCCACGCCCCTGGAGCAGCAGGGCCACCGCCCGGGCACCCCGATCACAACGAACCTCATGATGTGCGACTTCTCCCGATGCTCGCGGCCTGTCGGCCCGTCGGCCGCATGGCTCCGGAATGACGGAGGTTTCTACGCTGCGATGAGTCCGTGAGTGCCGGGGTCCGTCGGCGCTGCCCGCCGATGTCCCGGGCGGCCGTCATCTCGCGGGGAGCCCCATGACCGCTGCTCGCGACGGCCCGCCGTGTATCGTCGCCGGGCCACTGCTCGACACCACCCCGCACCTGTGGTGACGTCCAGGCCGCTGGAAAAGCCGTGCGGTACGGCCACCGCGAACCGCGTGACGTACGATGCTCGCCGCCTAGCGCGGCCGGGACCGGCGTGCGGCGGCAATACCCGGCCGGTCCGCCCGGCACGGAGCGCAGCCGCCGATGAGATCCGCGAAAGCGGAAACCGTCGCCGCCACCCGCTAACCTCCCGGGCAGCCGACACCCCGCGGAGACCTACATGACCGCCAGCCCCGACCGCCCGCGTATCGCCGCCGGACTGCTCGCCGGACTGCTCGCCGCCGCCCCGGCGCGGGTGCGCCGGCGGCTCGACGCCGAACCCGACGTCGCCGAGGGCTGGGAGTGGCGGCGGGAGGGCGACGGGTGGGAGATCGCGGCCGGCGCTGAAACGGTGCGGCTGGCCGGGGCGCTGCTCACCGGGACGGAGCAGGTCTGCTGCGGCTGCCTGCTGAGCCCGCGGTGCCTGCACCTGCTGGCGGTCCTCAGCGTCCTGGAGGCGGCGGAGCAGGCCGCCGACGCCGCCGCCGAACCGTCAGGGGACGGCGCGGCGGATTCGGCCGCCCCGGCCGGTCCGGTCGCGCCGCGGCTGGACACGGCCGTCGACCTCTCCGCCGACGCGCTCGCCGCCGCCCGGCTGGCCTGGGAAGCCGCCGCCGATGTGCTCGCTACCGGCGTTCGCGCCACCGACTCCCTGCATCGCGCGGAACTCCTGCGCGCCTCCGCGCTCTCCCGCGCCGCCCGCCTTCCGCGGCTCGCCGCCCTCTGCGCCGCGGCCGCCACCGGACTGCGCGACCAGCCCACACCCCGGTTCTCGCTCGACGGCCACGCCGCCACGCTCGCCGAACTCCTCGACGTGGCGTGGCGGCTGGGCGGCGGTCCGGACCGGCCGCGGCCCGCCCCCACCCGGGCGGAGGTCGGCACCGGGCGGCGTGACTACGCCGAACTCGGCTCCCTCAGGCTGTACGGGCTGGCGAGCGAGAGCGTCGTGACCCGCTCCGGTTACGCGGGCGTGGTCAGCCACGTCGTGTCGGCGGACGGCGACGGCTCACCCGTGCTGTGGCGGATCGGCGACGTCGTCCCCGGGCGCGCGGACCGGGTGCGGGCGGTCTACCGGACCGGGGTCGCCTTCGGCGGGCTCTCGCTCGCGCACCACGAACTCGGCAGAACCGGGGTGTTCGCCCAGCGGGTCACCGCCAGCCCCGACGGACGGCTCGGTTCCGGCACCGGAACCACCGCGAGCGGTTCGGCCGGAGTGACCTGGTGGCAGCCGCCGCTCACGGAGCTGTGGACGGAGCCGCTCGCGGCCCAGCTGACCCGCGCGCTGGCGGCCGTCGCCACCCCGGGCGGCCGGACCGGCGCCGACCTGCTGTTCCTGGACGCCACCGTCGCCGGTTCCGGCGACCACGGCGAACTGCTCGCCGTCGAGGGCGGCACCAGCCGGGTGCTGCGCACTCCGCCACCGGCAACGCTGCACCGCACGCTCGCCGCCAACCTGACCCGGCTCGCGGCGCTGCCCGGACTGCCGCTCCGGCTGGTGGCGCGGCCGGTGCGCGGCCGACCGGGGCTGATCCGTCCGGTGGCGGCCGCCGTGCCCGCCGGGCAGCGGCTTCCCGCGGCGTGGGCCGGCCGGATCAATCTCGACCTCGACGAGATCGCCGCCGGTCACCTGACCGCGCCCGCCGGACGGGCGGCGCCCCCGCCTCCCGCACACTCCGCCCCGGACGCGGGGGCGCCGGTCGAGCCGCCGCTCGACCGCTACGAACGCACCCTCCGCCGGCTCGCCGAGGGCGGTCGCGCCGCCCTCATCGGCGCCGGCGCCACCGCCGCCCGGCTGCGCCGCGCGCATCTGCCCACCGCCGCCGACCTGCTGGCCGAACTCGCCGCCGCGGCGCGCGAGCGCCGCCGCACCGCGACGGGAGAATCCGTGGCCCCCGGCCCCGACCGGCTGGCGCTCGCCTGGCTGGCGGCCATGACCTACGCCGACGCCGCCCGCGCGTCCCTCGACCAGCGGGCGTGGCTGGCGGTACCGGCGTAGCCGGCGCCGCCGGAGCCTCCCGCGCGGCCACATCCGGCCATCCGCCGGTGTTTCGGGCCTGCCCGGGCGTGTTTGCCGTGGCCACCGGCCGTCCCCGCTGTCACGTGAGTGGGCGACCCGTTACGCTCATGGGCTATGCCCGCTCTTGACACGAAAGCGATCCTGGAGGGGCGCAAGCCCGGCCGCCACTCCGTGGGATTGATCATCGGCATCACGATCAGCGTGCTGTGCGTGATCGTTATGCTCGCCTACCTGCTTCTGGGTGGCCTGGCCGGTGGCGGTGCCACCGGCGCCCTCGGCTTCGTCATCAGCCTGGTCGCGGCCATCATCCCGGTCACCATCCTGATACCGCTCATCCTGCTGCTGGACCGGCTGGAACCCGAGCCCGGCTCCATGCTGCTGTTCGCCTTCCTCTGGGGAGCGGGCGTCGCGGTGCTGGTCTCGCTCATCCTCAACACGATGGGCATGGAGCTGTACACAGTGCCGCTCTTCGGCGCCGATCTGGGCTCCTACCTCAGCGCCGCCGTCGGCGCGCCGCTGGTCGAGGAGAGCGCCAAGGGGGTCGTCCTGCTGCTCCTGCTCTGGCGGCGGCGGCACGAGATCGACTCCTACACCGACGGCGTCGTGTACGCCGGGATGGTCGCCACCGGGTTCGCCTTCACCGAGAACATCTCCTACTTCCTCAGCTCGTTCTTCGAGCAGGGGGTCGGCGGCCTGGTCTTCACCTTCGTGCTGCGCGGTCTCATCGCCCCCTTCGGCCACCCGCTCTACACGGCGATGATCGGCCTGGGCGTCGCCCACGTGGCCATCAACCGCGGCGCGGCACGGTTCTTCGCCCCGGTGGCCGGCTGGTTCGCCGCGATGCTGCTGCACGGGCTGTGGAACGGCTCCACGATCTTCGGCTACCTCGGCCTGGGCGTCGCCTACGTGGTGCTGTTCTGCGTGCTCGTCTCGCTGATCGGCATCGCGGTGCAGGACCGCCGCCGTCAGGTCTCCGCGATCTCCCGCTACCTGCCGCCCTACATCCCCACCGGACTGGTCACCCCGGCCGACATCCAGATGCTCAGCTCGATGGGCGGCCGGCGGCGCGCCCGCTCCTGGGCGCAGCGCACCGCCGGTCAGCGCGGGCGCAAGGCGATGGAGGACTACCAGCTGGCCGCGACCGAGCTCGCGCTGCTGCACCAGCGGCTCGACCGCGGCGTGGCCCGGCCCGAGTGGTGGCACCGCCGCGACTCGTTCCTGGCCCTCATGCACGTGGCGCGCGAGGCGTTCATGGGCCGCGTGCAGCAGCCGGTGGCCCCGGTCTGGGCCTCGGCGCCGACCGACTCCGGCTTCCTGAAGCGGTCGGACTTCGCGCACGTGATCGAGCGCGCCCAGGCGCAGCGTGCGGCGGGAGGAGCCCCGCACCCCGGTCCGGGCCAGCAGCCGCCGGCTACCGGGTGGCCGCCTCCCCAGCAGCCGCCGCAGCCGCCGAACCGGCCGCCGGGGTGGTGACGCGCACCCGTTCCGCGGTGCCGAAGTACACCCGCAGGATCGCGGCCCACACCAGCATCGATCCGAGCACGTGCAGCACCACCAGCCATTCGGGCAGTGCCAGCAGGTACTGCACGTAGCCGACGACCCCCTGACCCAGGATCGCGGCGACCAGCAGCCACGCCTGGTTGCGGAGCGGACGCCCGGCGCCGGTCCGGATCAGCAGGACGACCAGGGCGATCGCTCCCAGGACGGTGAGCCACGCCAGGGCGGAGTGCAGCCGGGTCACCGCGACCAGGTCGAATCCCCAGCGCGGCGCCTCGGCGTCGCCCCCGTGCGGGCCGGTACCCGTGACCACGGTGCCGGCCACCAGCAGCAGGAATCCCACGCCGACCATGGCGGCGGCTACCCGGCGGACCAGCGGGGAGACGGTGAGCCGCAGCTCTCCCTCAGGCTCGCGGCAGCGCACGTAGAACGCCATGGTCAGGACCACGACCAGCGTCGACAGCAGGAAGTGCGCCCCCACCGACGCCGGATGCAGGTCCGACCACACCGTGATGCCGCCGACCACGCCCTGCCCCAGCACGCCGAGCGGGATGATCGTGGCCAGCCGCAGCAGGTCCCGCCGCCGCGGCCGTAGCCGCAGCGTCGCCACGAACACGATCACCCCGACGGTGAGCACCAGGAACGTGAGCATCCGGTTGCCGAACTCGATCGCGGCGTTCAGTGCCGCGTGCTCGACCCCGAGCGGGACGTAGCTGTCCGGAGTGCAGCGCGGCCACTCCGAGCACCCGAGACCGGACGACGTCACCCGCACCGTTGCCCCGGTCACCGCGATACCGGCGTTGACGACGACGTTGCCGAGCGCCCACCAGCGCAGCGACGCCGTCGTCGGCTGCCAGATCGTCCGCGCCAGCGCGACGAGCGCCAGCACGCCCGCGGCGGCGAACACGATCTGCCACGCCCACAGCGGCAGGTTGAGGATCTCGATGCTGTCCTGCGCGGCTGCGGACGCGCCCGTGACCACGGTCGGAGAGGGGATGCCGTTCATACGACAGATCGTAGTAGGTCCCTCCGGGACGGCCCGGTGACCCCACCGAGCGCGACGACGTGCGGTGACTCCGGGCCGGGCCAGCGAAACGGCGCCGCCTTGTCCGGCAACGCCGCTTCGCAGGGACCCCTGCGCTTCGCAGGGACCCCTGGAAGTATTTCGCTGGAAGAACGATTCCGGCCCGGACATTTCCGCGCCGCCGCCGCTACCGGTCCGTCCGGGTCGCTCCCACGCTGGCCGCCACCACGCACGCCACCGCGGTCCACTGCCAGAGCGAGAGGAACTCGCCCAGCACCACCAGCCCGACCAGCGCCGCCGCCGCGGGTTCCAGGCTCATCAGGATCCCGAAGACGCGCGGCGGCATCCGGCGAAGCGCCTGCATCTCCAGCGTGTAGGGGACGACCGAGGACAGCAGGCCGACCGCCAGGCCGAACAGCAGCAGCCGCGGATCCAGCAGAGCCGTGCCGCCCTCCGCGATGCCGGCCGGGGCGATCAGCAGCACCCCGACCATGCTGGCGACCCCGAGTCCGGACGTGCCCGAGAACCGCTGGCCGGTCGCCGCGCTCAGCAGGATGTAGGCCGCCCAGGCCACGGCCGCCAGCAGCGCGAAGGCCACGCCCGCGGCCGTGATGTCACCGCCGTCGTCGAACCCCAGCAGCAGCACACCGACCGCCGCCAGCGCCACCCACACCAGGTCGATCCTGCGCCGCGACCCCAGCACGGCCACCGTCAGCGGGCCGAGGAACTCGATGGTGACCGCGATCCCGAGCGGGATGCGGGCGAAGGACTGGTAGATCGCGTAGTTCATGGTGGCCAGCGACACCCCGAACCCGACGACCACCAGCCAGTCGGCGCGGGTGCGGCCCCGCAGCGCCGGCCGGGCCAGCAGGAGGAGGAGCACCGCCGAGGTGAGCAGCCGCAGCCACACGACGGCGCTCGGCGGCAGGCTGTGGAACAGGTTCTTCGCGATGCCCGCCCCGAACTGCACGGACAGGATGCCGATCAGCACCATCCACGTCGGCGGAATCGCCGCGCCGGCGGTGCGCGCCGCCTCCGCGGTGCGCGGCAGCCACAACCAGAGGGATCGGGGGGAGCCGTTCGCGGCGGTGGTGACACTCACAACCGGTCATCCTACGAAGGGCGGCTTTTCGGGGCGAGGAGCCGACGGGTTCCCGGCGACGTGTTTCCGGGAAAGGTTGATCACACCCCTGGTGGGCCGGTGCCGCGCCGCCCGGTCGTACGCTCGACCGACCGCCCCGGCGCATCGCGCCCGAAGGAACGGAGACGAGAGGTCATGGCGTTTTCGGTGAACTCCGAGGTCGGCCGGCTCCGCCAGGTCATCGTGCACCGGCCCGATCTCGAACTGCAGCGGCTCACCCCGAGCAACAAGGACCGGCTGCTGTTCGACGACGTGCTGTGGGTCCAGCGGGCCCGGGAGGAGCACGACGCCTTCGCCGATATCCTGCGCGACCTCGGCGCACGGGTGCACGTCCTCCACGTGCTGCTGCAGGAGGTCCTGGAGATCCCCGAGGCGCGCAGCTACATCCTGGACCACGTCCTGGACGAGCGCTTCCACGGCCCGCTCGCCATCGACGCCGTGCGCGGCGCGCTCGACGCCATGGACGCCGTGACGCTGCGGCGCCACCTCATCGGCGGCATCACCAAGCGCGAGACGCTGGAACGCATGGCGGAGCCCAAGTCGGTGTGGTTCCACACCCTCGGCATGGACGACTTCGTCCTGCCCCCGCTCCCCAACCACCTCTTCACCCGCGACACCTCGTGCTGGATCTACGGCGGAGTCTCCATCAACGCCATGCGCAA
Organism: Marinactinospora rubrisoli; assembly: GCF_042664915.1. Lineage (NCBI taxonomy): Bacteria > Bacillati > Actinomycetota > Actinomycetes > Streptosporangiales > Nocardiopsidaceae > Marinactinospora > Marinactinospora rubrisoli. The sequence continues at coordinate 79,303 of NZ_JBHTBH010000012.1, read as the reverse complement.
GAAGGCGCGCATGCACGAGACCACCCACTACGAGGCCATCTACCGGTGGCACCCGATGTTCGCCGAGGCCGACTTCGAGGTCTGGAACCCGGGAAGCGCGTGGGCGCCGGCCACCATCGAGGGCGGCGACGTGATGCCGGTCGGCAACGGCTCGGTGCTGGTCGGGCTCAGCGAGCGCACGCAGCCGCAGACCGTGGAGATGCTCGCGCAGGACCTGTTCGCCCGGGGCGGTGCCGAGCGGATCCTCGGCATCTGGATGCCCAAGGCCCGCGCGGTCATGCACCTGGACACGGTGATGACGAACGTCGACTACGGGGTCTTCACCAAGTACGCCGGTCTCGGGATGCTGCCGTCCTACACCATCGAGCCCGGCGACAACGAGAAGGAGCTGAAGGTCACCGACCACCCGCCGGAGGAGATGCACCGCGCCATCGCCCGTGCCTGCGGGGTGGACGACATCAAGGTCCTCACCCCCACCCAAGACGTGTTCTCCTCCGAACGCGAACAGTGGGACGACGCCTGCAACGTCTTCGCGGTCGCGCCCGGAGTGGTGCTGTCCTACGAGCGCAACGACGCGTCCAATGCCTACCTCCGCAAGAACGGCGTGGAAGTGATCACCATCCGCGGCAGCGAGCTGGGCCGCGGCCGCGGCGGCCCGCACTGCATGACCTGCCCGATCGAACGCGACGGGTAAAAAGCGGCGAGCCGCCGAGCGTCCGGAGCCGTCAACGCCTCTGTGCGTAGCCTTTTCTGCGTCGGCGGTGGAGGGGAGCGAGAAGGTGAGCGCGACGGGAAACGCTGGCGGCGAGCCGCCGAGCGTCCGGAGGCGTCGACGCCGATCGCCGGAGGCTGGTTCGCGTTGGCGGTGGAGGGGAGCGAGATGGTGAGTGCGACGAAGGAAACGTCACGGCCGGTCAGGTGGTCTTCCCGCTGCCCTTGCAGAAGTAGCACCTGCCGCCGCCGTTCGGGTCCTTCCCGCTGCCGCTGCACCGGGGGCAGTCCCGCTCCGCGACGACTCCGTGTGCCGCCAGTGCCTGGATCTCGGCACGGCGCCGCTCTCGCTCCCGGTAGTCGGTGACCAGCCGCTGCAGCGAGCCGTCACCGCCCATCTCGGCGAGTCGGCCGGCGAGGTTGGTGTCACCGTCGTGGTGCGTGCGGACGAAACCGGCCACGACCACCGCCTCGCCGATGCTGGCGTCCGTTGCCGACATGATGATGCTCGTGGGGGTGGCTGCGGCCCGCTGGGTGTCCTCGGTACTCGTCATCGAGCCTCCAAGTCACGCTGCGTGGCCGACTCGATACTAACAGGTCAGCCCCCCTGAGAAGGGGGCTAACGCTCGGACGCGGGTCGGCGGATGGTGGCCGCTCAGGCGGTCGCCACCCGTGCGGTCGTCACGGTGGTGGGGGCGGGAATGGGAAGCCCTTCCTCGCGCATGCCTTCCAGATGGAACTGGATGGCCTCTTGCATTTCCGCGATGGTTTCCTCCACGGTGTCACCGAGCGCCACGCAGCCCAGCAGGTCCGGGCACCATGCGCCGTACCCGTCCGGGGTACGTTCGATCAGAACCAGGTAGTCGTTCATGAGTGCCGCCTCCATCACAGACCTGCCTGCTAAAGCTATCCGCGGGCGGTCTATTCCCAGCGGAAGAACCGGCTCGCAAGCACCGCCCCCACCACCGTCCAGACCGCGAGGACGAGCAGCGGCACCACCGGCGGCCCGCCGCCCTCGGTGAGGACCGCGCGCAGGCCGCCGGCCAGCGCCGTGATGGGCAGGGCCGCCGCCACGGGCTGGATCGCGTCCGGGTAGCGGTCGACCGGGAACAGCACGCCGCCGAGGCCGAGCAGCACGACGTAGACCAGGTTGGCGGCCGCGAGGGTCGCCTCCGCGCGCAGGGTGCCGGCCAGCAGGAGCGCGAACGAGCTGAACGCCGCGGTCCCGAGCAGGATCAGCGCTCCGGCGGCGAGCGCACCGAGCGGTCCCCCCGTGGGCGACCAGCCCAGAGCGAGGGCGACCGCGGAGATGACGGTGATCTGGATCGTCTGAACGGCCAGCACCGCGAGCGTCTTGGCGCTCAGCAGGCCGAACCTGGGCAGCGGCGTGGCGCCGAGCCGCTTCAGCACGCCGTATCGGCGTTCGAATCCGGTGCCGATGGCCTGGCCGGTGAACGCCGTGGACATGACGGCCAGCGCCAGGACCCCGGGCGCCAGGAAGTCGATCCGGGAGCCGCCGCCCACGTCGATCAGCGTGGTGGTGCCGAAGCCGACGAGCAGCAGCACCGGGATCACCATGGTGAGCAGCAGTTGCTCGCCGTTGCGCAGCAGTACCCGCAGTTCCATCCCGGCCTGGGCCAGGATCATGCGCGCCAGCGGCGCGGTGCCCGGGCGCGGGGCGAAGGTGCCGGGGGTCCGGCCGGGTGTGGCGGCGGACGTGGAGGTGGAGTCGGTCATGATTCGCGCAGGTCCCGGCCGGTGAGTTCGAGGAAGACGTCTTCGAGGGTACGCCGCTGGACGCGCAGTTCCTCGGGGAGGATGCCGTGCGCCGCGCACCACGTCGTCAGCGTGGCCAGGAACTCCGGCCCCAGCCCGGCCGGGTCGGCGGTCACCACCACGTACTGCCCGCCGGCCAGCGCGGTGACCTGCGAGGTTCCCGGCAGCGCCCGCTCCAGGCTCGCGACGTCCAGATCGGCCGTGGCGCGGAACCGCAGCTCCTGCTGGGCGTCGGTGAGGGCCGCGGTGCTGCCCTCGGCCACCACGCGGCCGTGGTCGATGATGACCACGTGATCGGCGAGCCGCTCGGCCTCCTCCATGTAGTGCGTGGTCAGCACCACGCCGACCCCGGACGCCCGCAGTTCGGTAATCAGGTCCCAGGTGGCGCGGCGGGCCTGCGGATCGAGCCCGGCGGTGGGCTCGTCCAGGAAGACGAGTTCGGGACGCCCGATGACGGCCGCGGCAAGGGACAGCCGCTGCTGCTGGCCACCGGAGAGGCGGCGGAACGGGGTACGGACCACCGAGGTGAGCCCGAGCCGGTCCAGCAGCAGGTCGGGCGGCACCGGGTCGGCGTGGAAGGCTGCCATGAGGCGCAGCCACTCGCCGGCGCGCGCGCCGGTGGGCACCCCGCCGGACTGCGGCATGACGCCGACCCGGGGCTTGAGGGCCCGGGCGTCGGCGCACGGGTCCAGCCCGAGCACCCGCACCCTGCCGGAGTCCGCGCGGCGGAAGCCCTCGCAGATCTCGATCGTGCTGGTCTTGCCCGCGCCGTTGGGGCCGAGCAGGGCGGTCACGGCGCCGCGGGCTGCGGTGAACGACAGGCCGGCCACGGCGGTCGTCCCGCCATAGCGCTTGACCAAGTCGGTTACCTCGACCGCGGCTGTCTCCATGCCGCAAAGTGTAGGTCCGTCGCGGCGTCCTAACGCACCGGGTGCGACCATGGGCGAGTACTTCGTCCGGCGCGCCACAGTTGTCCGGATGGTGGGACGATCGTCTTGGAATCCGAGATCATCGGCCGACGCCGCCGATTCGCACTGCGGCGACGCGGCCGGGGCCGCGCAGGAAATCGCCGGTAAGGCAAGGCTTGCCTGCGTGATCCACGGCATGAAACGCGGTTTGCCTGCCGGGACTGATTTACGCCACACTGATGTTGTGAAAAACATGGGCCGTGATCAGCGGACGTGGGGAAGCGCCGTGCCGGGCGCCTCCCGGCCGTCCCCTGCCGAGCACGGGGCCGAGACCGGCACCCGCGCCCGGGTGGCACGGCTCATCCTGGAGCACGGCCCGATCACCGCGGCCACACTGGGGGAGCGGCTCGGACTGACGCCGGCGGCCATCCGCCGCCACCTTGACAACCTCATGCAGGAGGGCATGGTCGAAGCGCGCGACGCCCGCCCCCGCGGACGGCGCGGGCGGGGCCGCCCGGCCCGGGTGTTCGCCATCACCGGCGCCGGCCGCGACACCTTCGGCCACGGCTACGACGACCTCGCCACCAACGCGCTCCGGTTCCTCGCCGAGAAGGCCGGGCCCGCCGCCGTGAGCGAGTTCGCCCGCCGGCAGGTGGCCGACCTCGAACGCCGCTACCGGCCGATGCTCGCCAAAGTGCCGCCGCAGCAGCGCGCCCGGCTGCTCGCCGAGGCGCTGTCCTCCGACGGCTACGCCGCCTCCGCCGGCGAGGCCCCGGCTCCGGGCGGCGGCGAGCAGCTCTGCCAGCACCACTGCCCGGTGGCGCACGTCGCCGCCGAGTTCCCGGAACTGTGCGAGGCCGAGATCGAGCTGTTCGCCCGCCTCCTCGGCACACCGGTCCGCCGCCTCGCCACCATCGCGCACGGCGACGCCGTCTGCACCACCCACATCAGCCCCCGCGACATCAACATCCCGGAAACGAAGGCCGGCCCGGACGCCGAACCGGGCGGCCGTCGCCAGACCAGGACGTCCCGTCCAGGAGGATCCGCGTAATGACGTCTACCGCGCACCCCGAGCTCGAAGGGCTCGGCACCTACGAATACGGCTGGGCCGACCCCGACGTGGCCGGCGCCTCCGCTCGCCGTGGCCTGAACGAGGAGGTCGTCCGCGACATCTCGGGCAAGAAGCACGAGCCGGAGTGGATGCAGAACCTCCGCCTGAAGGCGCTGCGGCTGTTCGGCAAGAAGCCGCTGCCCGCCTGGGGTGCCGACCTGTCCAAGATCGACTTCGACAACATCAAGTACTTCGTCCGGTCCACGGAGAAGCAGGCCGCCTCCTGGGAGGAACTGCCCGAGGACATCAAGAACACCTACGACAAGCTGGGCATCCCCGAGGCGGAGAAGCAGCGGCTGGTCGCAGGCGTCGCGGCGCAGTACGAGTCCGAGGTCGTCTACCACCAGATCCGCGAGGACCTGGAGGCACAGGGCGTCATCTTCCTGGACACCGACACCGCGCTGCGTGAGCACCCGGAGCTGTTCAAGGAGTACTTCGGCACCGTGATCCCGGCCGGCGACAACAAGTTCGCCGCGCTGAACACCGCCGTGTGGAGCGGGGGCTCCTTCATCTACGTGCCCAAGAACGTGCACGTGGAGATCCCGCTGCAGGCCTACTTCCGGATCAACACCGAGAACATGGGCCAGTTCGAGCGGACCCTGATCATCGTCGACGAGGGCGCCTACGTCCACTACGTCGAGGGCTGCACCGCGCCCATCTACAAGTCCGACTCGCTGCACTCCGCGGTCGTCGAGATCATCGTCAAGAAGAACGCGCGCTGCCGCTACACGACCATCCAGAACTGGTCGAACAACGTCTACAACCTGGTCACCAAGCGCGCCGTCGCCTACGAGGGCGCCACCATGGAGTGGATCGACGGCAACATCGGCTCCCAGGTCACCATGAAGTACCCGGCCGTGTACCTCATGGGCGAGCACGCCAAGGGCGAGACCCTGTCCATCGCGTTCGCCGGCGAGGGCCAGCACCAGGACACCGGGTCCAAGATGGTGCACTGCGCTCCCAACACCTCCTCGACCATCATCTCCAAGTCGGTGGCGCGCGGCGGTGGCCGCGCCTCCTACCGCGGGCTGGTCCAGGTGCAGGAGGGCGCGGCGCACTCCAAGTCCACGGTGAAGTGCGACGCGCTGCTGATCGACACCGTCAGCCGGTCCGACACCTACCCCTACGTCGACGTCCGCGAGGACGACGTCGAAATGGGCCACGAGGCCACCGTCTCCAAGGTGAGCGAGGACCAGCTCTTCTACCTGATGAGCCGCGGGCTGGACGAGGACGAGGCCATGGCCATGATCGTGCGCGGGTTCGTCGAGCCCATCGCGCGCGAGCTGCCCATGGAGTACGCGCTGGAACTGAACCGGCTGATCGAGCTGCAGATGGAAGGAGCGGTTGGTTAAGCATGGCCAGCCCCAATCTCGGAATCACGGAGCACAGCCACGGGGCCGGGGAGATCCCCATCTCCAAGCTCGACACCCACGGCTCGTTCGACCTCAACGACTTCCCCGTGCCCAACGGCCGCGAGGAGGAGTGGCGGTTCACCCCGCTGCGGCGCCTGCGCGGGCTGCACGACGGGCGTGAGATCGCCGATGGCGTGGTGAAGGTCGACGTCCAGGCGCCGGCCGAGGTCGGCGTGGAGACCGTCGCCCGTGACGACGCCCGGCTCGGCCGGTCCTTCCTGCCCACCGACCGCGTCAGCGCCCTGGCCTACCAGGCGTTCACCGAGGCCACCATCGTCACCGTGCCGGCCGGCGCCACCGCCGCCGACCCCGTGTTCGTGCGGACCACCGGCGTCCGGCAGGGCGACGCCTACGGCCACCTGCTGGTCCACGTGCGGCCCAACGCCGCCGCCACGGTGGTGCTGGAGTACGCCGGCGCCTCGGTCTACGCCGACAACGTCGAGTTCGTCGTCGAGGACGGCGCCCGGCTCGACGTGGTCAGCCTCCAGGACTGGGACCGCGACGCCGTCCACGTGTCGCACCAGTACACGCGCGTCGGCCGCGACGCCCGGTTCCGCAGCTTCGTGGTCACCCTCGGCGGGGACCTCGTCCGGCTCTCGCCCAAGGTCGGCTACACCGGCCCCGGCGGCGACGCCGAGCTGCACGGGCTGTACTTCACCGGCGCCGGCCAGCACCACGAGCACCGCTCGCTCATCGACCACAACGTCTCCAACACCCGCAGCCGCGTCGAGTACAAGGGCGCGCTGAGCGGCGAGGACGCGCACGCCGTGTGGATCGGCGACGTGATCATCGGTGAGGGCACCCAGGGCACCGACTCCTACGAGCACAACCGCAATCTGGTGCTCACCGACGGCACCCGGGTGGACTCCGTCCCCAACCTGGAGATCTTCACCGGGGAGGTCGAGGGAGCCGGCCACGCCAGCGCGAGCGGACGGCTGGACGACATCCACCTGTTCTACCTGCAGTCGCGCGGCATTCCCGCCGCCGAGGCCCGCCGCCTGGTGATCCGCGGGTTCTTCGCCGACCTCATCAACCGCATCGAGGTGCCGGAGCTGCGGGAACGCATCATGGCCGAGGTCGAGGAGAAGCTGGCACTGCATGAGTGACGGAACGTTCGTCCGGGCGTGCGCCCTCGCCGACATCCCCGACGAGGGGGCGCTCGGCGTCGAGATCGACGACACCCCCGTGGCGCTGGTGCGCAGCGAGGGCGAGGTCTACGCGGTGAGCGACATCTGCTCGCACGCCGAGGTGAACCTCTCCGAGGGCGAGGTCGAGGACGGCACGATCGAGTGCTGGCTGCACGGCTCCTGCTTCGACCTGCGCTCCGGAAAGCCGATCAACCCGCCGGCGACCCGCCCGATACCCACCTACCCAGTGAAGATCGACGGCGAAGACGTGCTCGTCTCGCTGGACCCGAAGGATGCTTGAGGCTGAACACTGATGACCAAGTTTGAGATTCGCGGACTGCGCGCCGACGTCCTCATCGGCGCCGAGGAGCGCCAGGAGATCCTCAAGGGCGTCGACCTCACCATCAACTCCGGTGAGACCCACGCCATCATGGGTCCCAACGGCTCCGGCAAGTCCACCCTGGCCTACGCGATCGCCGGCCACCCCAAGTACGAGATCACCGCGGGAGAGGTGCTCCTCGACGGCGAGAACGTCCTGGAGATGAGCGTCGACGAGCGCGCCCGGGCCGGCCTCTTCCTGGCCATGCAGTACCCCGTCGAGGTCCCCGGCGTCTCCATGTCGAACTTCCTGCGCAGCGCCGTCACCGCGGTGCGCGGCGAGGCGCCCAAGCTGCGGGTGTTCTCCAAGGAGCTGCGCCAGGCCATGGGCAACCTGTCCATCGACGACGCCTTCGCCTCCCGCGGCGTCAACGAGGGATTCTCCGGCGGCGAGAAGAAGCGCCACGAGATCCTGCAGCTGGAACTGCTCAAGCCGAAGGTCGCCATCCTCGACGAGACCGACTCCGGCCTCGACGTCGACGCCCTCAAGGTGGTGTCCGAGGGCATCAACCGCGCCCGGGCCACCGGCGAGGTCGGCGTCATGCTGATCACCCACTACACCCGCATCCTGCAGTACGTGCGCCCCGACCACGTGCACGTCTTCGCGAACGGCCAGGTCGCCGAGTCCGGCGGCCCGGAGCTCGCCGACGTGCTGGAGTCCGAGGGCTACGAGCGATTCGTGAAGGCAGGCGCTTCCCAGTGACCCGCAGCGAGCTGGGGCTGCTCGACGTGGACGCGATCCGGGCCGATTTCCCGATCCTGGGCCGGACCGTCCGCGACGGGCGCCCGCTGGTGTACCTCGACTCCGGGGCGACCTCGCAGAAGCCCCGGCAGGTCCTCGAAGCCGAGCGGGAGTTCTACGAACGGCACAACGCGGCGGTGCACCGCGGCGCGCACCAGCTCGCTGAGGAGGCCACCGACGGTTACGAGTCGGCGCGCGCCACCATCGCCGCCTTCATCGGGGCCGACGCCGACGAGGTGGTGTTCGCCAAGAACGCCACCGAGGCGGTCAACATCGTCGCCTACGCCATGAGCAACGCCGCCACGGCCGGCGAGGAGCTGTCCCGGCTCCGCGTCGGCCCGGGCGACGAGATCGTCGTCACCGAGATGGAGCACCACGCCAACCTGGTGCCGTGGCAGGAGCTGTGCCGCCGCACCGGCGCCACCCTGCGCTGGTTCGGCGTCACCGACGAGGGGCGCCTGGACCTGTCCGACCTCGACGGCCTGGTGAACGAGCGCACCCGGATGGTCGCGCTCACCCACCAGTCCAACGTGCTCGGCACGGTCAACCCGGTGCGCGAGATCGCCGAGCGGGCCCACCAGGTGGGCGCGCTGGTGCTGGTGGACGGCGCCCAGTCGGTGCCGCACCTGCCGGTCGACGTGCGCGAACTCGGCGTGGACTTCCTGGTGTTCTCCGGGCACAAGATGCTCGGCCCCAACGGCATCGGCGTGCTGTGGGGGCGGCGCGAGCTGCTCGCCGCCATGCCGCCCGTGATCACCGGCGGCTCCATGATCGGGGTGGTCCACATGGACCACTCCACGTGGGCCGACCCGCCGCAGCGATTCGAGGCGGGGGTGCCCATGGCGCCGCAAGCCGTGGGACTCGCCGCGGCGTGCGACTACCTCGGCGCCATCGGCATGGCCGAGGTCGCGGCGCACGAGCACGCGCTCACCGAGTACGCGCTCAAGCACGTGGCGGCCCTCGACGGGGTCCGGATCATCGGCCCGGCCGAGGCCGAGGACCGCGGCGGCGCGGTGTCGTTCACCGTGGACGGCATTCACCCGCACGACGTCGGGCAGGTCCTGGACGACCGGGGCGTGGCCGTGCGGGTCGGGCACCACTGTGCGTGGCCGCTGCACCGGCGCTTCGGGATCGTGGCGACCACCCGTGCCTCGTTCTACCTGTACAACTCGTTCGCCGACATCGACGCGCTGGTCGAGGGGATCCAGGCCGCGCAGCGCTTCTTCGGCACCGGCCCGGCGCGTTAGGAGGGCCGTCGAACCGATGCAGCTGGAGACGATGTACCAGGAGATCATCCTGGATCACTACCGCAATCCCCACAACAAGGGGCTGCGGGACCCCTACAACGCCGAGGCGCACCACATCAACCCCACGTGCGGGGACGAGGTGACGCTGCGCGTGACCCTCGCGCCCAGCGGCGAGGTCCTCGACGGCAACGCCACCGTCAAGGACGTCTCCTACGACAGCCTGGGCTGCTCGATCAGCCAGGCCAGCGCCTCGGTGCTGACCGACCTGCTGATCGGCCGCAGCGTCGACGAGGGGATGCGGGTGCTGGAGGAGTTCACCGCGCTCATGCACTCCAAGGGGCACGGCGAACCGGACGAGGACGTGCTGGAGGACGCGGTGGCCTTCGCCGGCGTGTCGAAATACCCTGCACGTATCAAGTGCGCCCTGCTCGCCTGGATGGCGTGGAAGGACGCGACCGCCAAGTCACTGGCCACAGAGAAGGAGGGCGCCTCATGACCGAGAACCAGACCGCTTCGGCCGCGAGCCCCGCGGAGGGCGACGAGGCGCTGCGCGAGGAGATCGAGGAGGCGCTGAAGGACGTCATCGACCCCGAGCTGGGGGTCAATGTGGTGGACCTCGGCCTTCTCTACGGGTGCTCCATCGACACCGACGTCATCACGCTGGACATGACGCTGACCAGTGCGGCCTGCCCGCTCACCGACGTGATCGAGGACCAGGCGAGCAGCGCCCTGGCGGAGTTCGAGCGCGAGGTGCGGGTCAACTGGGTGTGGATGCCGCCGTGGGGCCCCGACAAGATCACCGAGGACGGCCGGGACCAGCTGCGGATGCTCGGCTTCAACGTGTGAGCCCCGCCCGATGCCGTGGCGGCACCTCGGCGGTGTGACGCCGTGCCGCGGTGGCCGCCCGGTGGCCCGCCCCCGAACGGGGTCGGGCCACCGGCATGTCAGGGGTGCGGCGGCAGCTCGACCGTCCGGGTCGACTCCACGACCGTGAAGCCCAGCCGGTCGTAGCCGCCGCGCGCCGGATTGCCTTCGGTCACCGCCAGGCGCACCTCCGTGCCGCCGTCGGCGGCGGCACGGGCCAGCGTGTAGCGCAGCAGCAGGCCGCCGAGCCCGGCGTAGGCGGGCGTCGGGTCGCGGAACAGCAGGCTGATCCATGGCCGGCCCTCATGCTCGTGGACCAGGATCGCCGCGACCACCCGACCGGCGGTGCCGTCCTTGCGCACGTCACCGGCGGCGCGCTCGGTGACCAGCGCCGAGCTCGGCAGCAGCGGGCCCATGATCCGGCCGGCGAGCAGTGGGCCCAGCTCGGCGGCGACCGCCTCCGTGTCGGACATCGCGCGGTGGTCCGGGTGGCCGGGGCCGAACGCGGCCCGCCACGCCGGCATCAGATCGGCCGCGGGCCGGTCGCACGCGGTCACCCGGCGGCCCGGACCGGGATCGGGGGCCGCCCACGCGGCGGGCGGCGGGTCCGTCACCAGATCCCGGCGCATGAGATGCGCGTGCCGGACCTCACGGGCGCCGTCGGCCACCAGCCGCGCGCCGAGCTCGGTGGGCACGGCCACCGCCCAGCCGGCGAGATGGTCTTGGATCGCCGCCACCGGATCGGCGGCGAACACCGCCAGATCGCGCGCGAACGGGCGGCCGAGGCGTTCGCCGGCCAGGAAGCGCAGCACCGGCCGGCCCGCTGCGTCGGTGATCGTGGTCGGCCCGGGCGACGGCCGGCCGGCGGGAGCGTCAGTGCGCGGCATAGAGGGTGGGCCGCAGTTCCGCCACGATATCGGTGTCGCCGCGCTTGGTGAGCAGGTCGAGGAGGTGGTCGGCGTCCACCAGGGCGGCGTCGTCCTCGCTGATCCGGCGGGCGATGATCTCCAGCGCCTCGTCGGTCGTGGCGGGAGCGGTGTAGCCGATGAGGTGCAGTGCCTTGCTGGTCGGCCCGTGCTCGGTGAGATCCGCGCCGGGCAGCCGCCGGGCGTCGAGCTGGTCGCCGTTGACGGTGATGAACACCCGGTCGCCGGGCTGCGCGGAGAGGCGGCGCAGCAGCGGGCGCAGCGAGTCGAACGCGGGCTGGTCGCGCCACACCAGCACCAGCAGATCGGCGCCGGGAGCGGTCAGGCAGAGCAGCCGGCCGGGCTGCAGCCCCAGGTGCGTCGCGTAGCCGGGCGGGACGGTCACCGGCGCGCCGTTGAGGTGGTCGGCGCTGACGTCGACCCGGTGCCACCAGCGGCCGTCCGGCGCCCGGAAGCAGCGCGGCGATGTCGTGACGTCGAGCTGCGGTTCCTGGCGCGGCGGCGCCACGCTGGGCCGCCGCCGGATGGGCAGCCCGTTGGCCGTGGTGGAGCCCGCCGAGCCCGGCTGCACCGCGCCGTGCCCGGCGAACTCGGCCGTGGGGGCGGGCGGCGCCAGCGGCACCGACTCGTCCACCACCACGTAGCCGTCGAGCAGGCTCACGCCCGGGGTGCTCAGCAGCCAGGCGCGCAGCGCCTGCGGACGCAGCCCCAGCTTCGCCAGCCGGACACCGGCCTCGGTGAGGGTGGGCCGGCCGGCCACGAGCTGGCGGGTCTGCCAGCGCAGCTGGTGCGGGTCGGTGGCGACCAGCCAGCCGTCGTGCAGCCGCCGGTCGGTGAACAGCGTGATGACCACCCGCCACAGCGGGGTGCCCAGGGCGGGGATCTCCACCGGGTGGTCGGGGTGGGCGCCGATGAGGTGGTCGATCGTGGTGGCGACGCCGAGCCGCTCGGACAGCTCCCGCTGGTGCGCGGTCACCGGGGCGCCGTCGGGGGAGGCGAGCCAGTGCAGCAGGCGCTCCTCGACGGTGCGCTGGGCGTTGCGGATCTCGCCGATGTCCACCTGGATCTGGTCGGCGAGCACCCGGATGCTGACCGGGTCGGCCGCGAACAGCCGGGCCGAGGCGACGGCGCGTTCCAGCTCCCCCCATCCGGCGAACAACTGGTCCAGCAGCTCCACGAGCGGGTGCTCGCCCGGCGCGGTGACGGTGCGGGCGGGCTCGGGGGCGGCAGCGGGGGACTCAGCGCGCAGCTCCGCCCGCAGTGCCTTGGGCGGGCCGAACGCCGGCCGGCGCAGCGTGCGCCCCGGACCGAGCAGCGAGCTGCGCGGCCGGCGGCCGTTGAGGCCGTCGGCCGTGGCGGCACGGGCCGGGCGCGGCCGCTGGGTCTCCTCCACCGGCTCGGCCTCGCCGTCGCGGTTGGCGCGCAGGGCCCGCAGGGTGCGGATGGCCCGGGTCGCCGGGCTCTGCGGAGGTTCCTCGCCGTTCTCCGCGGTCTCGGCGCCGGTGGCGCTGGTCAGGTAGGCGAGGGCGCTGCGCACGTGCTCGGGCGCGGTGGTCGGCATCCAGTTGGCGATGGTGCGGACGGCCTCGATGACGAGCGCGGGGGAGGGGGTAGGGCCGCCGCTGGTGTCACGGGTGAACGGGTGCACGGCCCGCCACATCACCATGCTGACCACTTCGAGCAGCCCGCAGTTGTCGGGGTACCCCCAGTCGCGCATGGCGGCGGGGGAGGCGGCGACCAGCTGGTCCCAGCCGCCCGCCGTGGCGAGGACCGCGCCGCGCACGGGCTCGGCGATCTCGTCCATGTCGACCGACAGCGCCCGCAGCGTCGGCATGAACTCGCCGAGGGTGAGGTGGTCCCACTGCTCGACCGCCAGGCGGGCGAGGCAGTGCGCGAGCCAGGTCGGGCCGGCGATGTCGAGCACGCGCGGCAACGGCAGCGAGCGCCACCAGCCTTCCACCAGCCGGGAGTGTCGCAGGATCTCGCACACGTCGCTGGACTTGCTCCAGCGCAGTGCGGGGGCGAGGTCGGTGAGGCAGATCGGGGAGACGGCGTTCATCTGCTGGGGACCTCGACCTCCTGGGCGTCGGCTCGCGAACCGTTGGGGGCGGCACGGGCGTCTCGGGTGTGCGCTACACATTACGCGCCCCCGTGCGGACGTGGATGCCGAGACGTGCTTTCGGCCTCATCGTCCCACCGCATGGGTGGCACGTCAGGTGTCGCGGCCGTCCGCGGTCACGTCGCGGTGCCGACCTCCCGCAGATCGTACGTGCGCCGACGGCTCCTGGGTAGACCCGGCCGGGCGGGCCGCACCGGCGGCCCCGGGACCGGGAAGGCGCGGCTCACCGGCCGGGGCACCGGGCAGATAGCACCAAATTCAACAAACATGTGGCCGAAGTCACAAGTAGAGTGTGGCCGCCCGGTCACCAGGTGAGACCGGGTGACGCCGCCGCCGGCGTCCGGCACGTGGGCCGGCGAGGCCGGTGGCCGGGAGAAGCGGACCGGACATCGTACCGGAGCCGCCGTGCCGGGCCACTGGCGCGCCGGATGTCCACGGCCCGGTGAGCGCGGGGCGCCGCGGGGCGGCCGAGAGTCCCGTTGCCCTGGTCAGCGCTATGCTGGACAGGTCGTCGTATCCCGCCCCTTCACCCCGACGGCCCGCCGGGGCGCCGCGGAGGGGGCCGGTGACCTGCATCCCCCCGTGATCGTGGCGTCGCGCACACCGTGCCGGCCCGCATGATTGGTAGCCGTGACTGACCTGGACACACATCCCCCTGGAAGCGCTCAGGCGGACGCCCCGGCGGTCATACGGTCCTACATCGCCATCGGCGACAGCATCACCGAGGGGCTGGACGACCCGCGCGCGGACGGCAGCTACCGCGGTTTCGCCGACCGGCTCGCCGAACACCTGGGTGCCGGCGTCCCGGACTTCCGCTACGCCAACCTCGCGGTTCGCGGCCGGCGGATGCGGCACATCTTCGGCGAACAGCTCGACCAGACGCTCCGCTCGCGGCCGGACCTGGTCACGGTGCACGCCGGCGGTAACGACGTGCTGCGGCCCAACACCGACCTCGACCTGCTCGCCCGCGAGTACGAACGCGGCATCCGGCGGCTCCGCACGGCCGGCATCCGGGTGGTCATCCTGTCCGGGCACGACACCGGGTGGATCCCGGTGCTGCGCGTGTACCGGGGGCGCATCGCGGTGTTCAGCATGCACCTGCGCGCCATCGCCGAGCGCAACGGCTGCGACATCGTCGACCTGTGGGCGATGTCCGCGCTGAACGACCCGCGGGCCTGGAGCCCGGACCGGCTGCACTTCAACGGCACGGGGCACCGCATCGTCGCCGCCCGCATCGCCGAACTGCTCGGCCACCCCTTCGGCGGCCCCGAGGAGTGGATGCGGCCCTGGCGGACCCCGCCGCCCGCGGTGCCGCTCGTCGTGCGCCGCCGCGACAACGTCCGGTGGGCCCGCGACCACCTGGTGCCGTGGCTGAGCCGTCGCGCGCTGGGCCGGTCCTCGGGAGACGGCCGACTGCCCAAGCGCCCGCGCCTGGTCGCGCTCAGGGACGAGCCATGCGGTGGAGGCGACTGAGGGGCCTCACTCCCGTGCCAGGCTGCGGATGAGGTCGCCGACCCGTACCACGCCGACGCACTGGCCGAACTCGTTCACCGCGATGAGGTCGTCGTACACCCGCTCCTGGCCGGCGCCGGCCGCCCGCAGCGCGGCCATCGCCGGGATGTCGCGGGCCACGGTACGCGGCGAGTCCGCGAGCCGCGCGGCCGGCCGTTTGGCGTGCAGCGCGTGCCCGTACGGCCCGGTCACCGCCAGCAGGAACCGCGTGCGGTCCAGCGAAGCGACCGGCCGCTCCCGGACGTCGACCAGGACGACGCTGGTGAGGGCGGTGTCCGCGCTGAACACGTCCAGCACCTCCTCGGCCGTGGTGGCCTCGCTCATGGTCACCGCGGGCACCACGAACTCCGACACCCGCGGGCCGAGGTCCAGCCCGGGCGCGGTCGACACCAGCGCGGTGTCGGGGAGCGGTGTCACCCGGTCGCCCGGCGCCCAGCCGTCGTCGGCGAAGAACGGCCCCTCGGCGAGCCGGACCCCCGCCCGCCGCAGCGCCACGAGCTGCGTCACCGTGCTGACCCCGGCCGCCAGCGGGAAGATCCCGGAGCCGCGCCCAATGCGGGCCAGCCCCTCGACCACGGCGGTCAGGCGTTCGTCGCCGGGCACCCCCGCCACGTAGGCCGGATCCACCCGGAACACGAAGGGGGCGATCCGCAGCAGCAGGTCCGGCTCGACGGACGCGGTGCCCAGGGCGCACCGGAACCCGGCCTCCCGAAGGTGGGCGACGCCGCGCACCAGCCGGTCGCGCGGCAGGTCGCGCAGCTCCGCGCCGACCATGAGCGTGACGTCGCGCGGCCGCCGTCCGGCGCGGCGCAGCCCGTGCTCGACCAGCGTGAACGGCTCGGGGCCGACGGTGAGCAGCGGCGCCGGTATCGGCAGCACCAACGGCAGCAGCGTCTCGCGCCCGGCGGCACGCCGGGCCAGCCGGGCGAGCCATTCGGCCTGGGCCGCTGCGTCCTGGGCGGGGGGAGCGGCCGCCGCGGGTTCGGCCGCCACGGCGAGCACGGCGCCGGAATCGAGGTCGACGATGGGACGGAACCACAGGGCGTCATCCGGCTGGTCACCGTGGACACCCTCGCCGCCGGCCGGCGCGCCGGCGCGCGGGTCGGAGGCTGGGAGAGGTTCTCGGCTGGGCGACACCCGCCCATCATGACGCCGGTCAAGATCACTGACCAGGGGCGACGGGAGTGACATGAATCCAGTTCACGTATTGTTCGCCGTCGCGCGCCGCCGCATTCACCCGCCGCCGGGGCGCTGGAGCGGGGCGTCACCGTGCCCGCGCGAGCCGTCACACCAGGGCGCCGCCCCACCCGGAAAGCGATGGGCGCCCGGTCGGCTCTGCCGACCGGGCGCCCATCGCATTCCAGGCGATCCGCCTACAGCGGGATGTTGCCGTGCACCCCCCGCGCCGACGGCGCGGTGACGATGGCCTCCGCCAGGGCCGTCCGGGTCCGCTCCGGCGCGATCACCTCATCGATCACCCCGAGCTCGCGGGCCCGATCCAGACCTCCGGCCTGCTTCTCCTGCTCGGCGGCCAGCTGGGCCTCCAGGGCCGGACGCTCCTGCTCCGGGACCGCGGCGAGCTTCTTGCGGTGCAGGATGCGCACGGCCGCCACCGGGCCCATCACGGCGATCTCCGCGGACGGCCAGGCGAACACCCGGGTGGCGCCGAGCGAGCGGGAGTTCATCGCGATGTACGCGCCGCCATAGGACTTCCGGGTCACCAGCGTCACCCGCGGCACCGTCGCCTCGGCGAACGCGTGCAGCAGCTTCGCGCCGCGCCGCACCACACCGTCCCACTCCTGGCCCACACCGGGCAGGTAGCCCGGCGTGTCCACCAGGACGACGAGCGGGACGCCGAACGAGTCGCACATCCGCACGAAACGGGCGGCCTTCTCCGCCGACTTGGAATCCAGGCAACCCCCCAGCCGCAGCGGGTTGTTCGCGACCACCCCCACCGTGCGGCCACCGAGCCGGCCGAGCGCGGTCACCATGTTCGGCGCGTACTTCGCCTGCAGCTCGACCGACTCCTCGCCGAGCGGGGAGTCCAGCACGCCGTCCACGAGCGGCCGGACGTCGTAGGCCCGGCGCGCCGACTCCGGCAGCACCCCGCCGAGGTCGACGTCGGCCACCTCCGCCGTCCGCAGCTGGCCCTGGTGGCCGAGCAGCAGCGCCAGCCGCCGCCCTTGCACCATGGCGGCGGTGTCGTCCGGAGCCGTGACGTGCACGACCCCGCTGCGCCGCCCATGCGCGTCCACGCCGCCCAGCTCCTCGGCGGTGATCTGCTCGCCGGTCACGCTGCGCACCACATCGGGGCCGGTCACGAAGACCTTGCCGCCCTGCGACATGACGACGATGTCGGTCAGCGCCGGACCGTACGCCGCCCCGCCCGCGGCCGGGCCCAGCACCACCGAGATCTGCGGTACGACACCCGAGGCCCGCGTCATGGCGGCGAACACCCGGCCGACCGCGTGCAGGCTCTCCACCCCCTCCGCCAGCCGGGCGCCGCCGGAGTGCCACAGCCCGACCACCGGAATCCGCTCACGCACCGCGTACTCGTAGGCGACCTCGATGGCCGCGCACCCCGCGGTGCCCATGGCGCCGCCCTGGATCCGGGCGTCGTTGGCGAACGCGACGGCGGGCATCCCACTGATCCGGCCCACCGCGGACAGCGCGGCGCTGTCGTCCTCGGCGGTGATGAGCCGCAGCGAGCCCTCGTCGAAGAACGCGGTGAGCCGGACGTGCGGGTCGCGCGGATCCTGCGGTCGGGCGGTCGCCGAGGTCGCGGCCGGCGCCTCGACCACTCGGTTGTCGGTGACAGTCACGTGGGCCAGCTCCTTCGAGGAAGCGGTCGGGTCGCCTCCGTGGCGAATGAACGGAGGGATGCGAGCGGAACGGTGGCCGCCGCCCGGGACGGGTCTGGAGAACACGATGATGACCGGACGGGCGCTCCCGCGGCCGGTGGGCGCGCGGGACGCCGGCGACGCGGCGCGCCGGCCGGCACGCCGCGTTCGGCGACGGACGCCGCGGTGGTCGCGGCGCCCGGAGTCCGGTGCGGCGCTCCGCGCCCGGTCAGGGGCGGCGGAAGGCGATGGCGATGTTGTGACCGCCGAAGCCGAACGACTGGTTGAGAGCGCCGACGGCGCCGGCCGACAGCTCGCGCGGCTTGTCGCGCACCACGTCGACCACGACACCCGGGTCGAGCTCGTTGATGTTGATGGTGGGCGGGATCTGGCCGTGGTGCAGGGCCAGGACCGTGGCGATGGACTCCACCGCGCCGGCACCGCCCAGCAGGTGGCCGGTCATGGACTTGGTCGAGGTGACCGCCACCTCATCGGCGGCGGAGTCGCCGAGCGCCTCGCGGATGGCGACCGTCTCGCCGACGTCGCCCGCGGGCGTGGACGTGGCGTGCGCGTTGACGTGCGCGATGTCGCTCGCCTTGAGGTCGGCGTCGGCCAGCGCGGCCAGGATGGCCCGCCGCTGCCCGTCCTGGTGCGGCTGCACGAGGTCGTAGGCGTCGCAGGTGGCCCCGGAGCCGGCGGCGACCGCGTAGACCCGGGCGCCGCGCGCCCGGGCGTGCTCGGCGGACTCCAGCACGCCGATGCCGGCGCCGTCGCCCATGACGAAGCCGTCCCGGTCGGCGTCGAACGGGCGCGACGCGCCCTGCGGGTCGTCGTTGCGGGTGGAAAGCGCGCGCATCGCCGCGAAGGACGCGAGGTTCAGGGGGTGGATCGCGGCCTCGGTGCCGCCGGCGATGACGATGTCGGCGCGGCCGGACCTGATCATCTGGATGCCGTTGGCGATGGCCTCGGCGCTGGACGCGCACGCGCTGACGGGCGCGTGCGCACCGGCGCGAGCGGTGAACTCCAGCGCCACCGCGGCCACCGGCCCGTTCGGCATCAGCATCGGAACCGTGAAGGGCGAGACCCGCCGCCAGCCCTTCTCACGGAAGGTGTCGTACTGGTTGAGGATCGTCAGGATGCCGCCGATCCCGCTGGAGACCACGGCGCCCAGCCGCTCCGGCTCGACCTCCGGCGCGCCGGCGTCCTGCCAGGCCTCGTGCGCGGCGATCAGCGAGAACTGCTGGGTGCGGTCGAGGCGGCGCAGCCGGTGCCGCTCCAGCTTCGTGGACGGCTCTTCGACGGCGCGACCGGCGAACTGCACCGGCAGTTCGGCGGCCCAGTCCTCCTCGATCGTCTGGATACCGGACCGACCTTCGAGGAGCGCGGACCAGGTAGTGGCGACGTCACCTCCCAGCGGGGTGGTGGCGCCGAGGCCGGTGACGACGACTTCGGTAGTACTCATTGGTCGATCGCCCTTCTCGTTGGTCGATCCCCGACCTCGAAAGTCGGTGGAAGTGCGGTGGCTGGTGGACCTGGTGGACTCGGCGCCGCGGCGGCGGGCCGCGGTGCCCGCCGCCGCGACGGCGGGCACCCGGGCGACGTCCTACTTCTGGATGAAGGTGATGACGTCCTGGACCGTCTTGAGGTCCTTGAGCTGGTCGTCGGGGATCTCGACGCCGAACTTGTCCTGGGCGGCGACGGCGATCTCCACCATCGACAGGGAGTCGATGTCGAGGTCGTCGACGAAGCTCTTCTCCGGGGTGACCTGGTCGGCCGGGACGCCGGCGACCTCGTCGATGATCTCCCCGAGGCCGGCCAGGATCTCCTCTTCGGTGTGCGTCGCCATGTGCGGTCTGCTCCTTCGTTTCTGTCGTTCGTTCACCGCGGCGGCCCGGCGCATGCCGAAGTGCCGCCTGCGTGGGTTCTAGGGAATCCGCAGCACCTGGGCCGCGTAGGTAAGACCGGCACCGAATCCCAGGGTGAGGACGGTGCTTCCCGAGGGCAGCTCGCCACGCCCGACCATGCGCGAGAGGGCGAGCGGGACCGACGCGGACGAGGTGTTGCCCGCCGTGACAATATCGCGGGCGATGATCGCCTGCGGCGCGCCCAGCTTCCTGGCGATCGCCTCGATGATGCGCAGGTTGGCCTGGTGGGGCACGAACGCGGTCAGCTCCTCGGGCCGCACGCCGGCCCGCTCCAGCGCCTTGAGGGCCACCGGGTACAGCTCGGTGGTGGTCCACCGGAAGACGGTCTGGCCCTCCTGGTAAAGGTAGGCGTGGTCGCGCAGGTGGATCTTGTCGGCGCGGTCGCCGGAGCTGCCCCAGACCACCGGGCCGATCTCGGCGGTGGCGCTGGCGCCCACCACCGCGGCGCCGGCGCCGTCGGCGAAGATCACACAGGTCGAGCGGTCGGTCCAGTCGATCCAGTCCGACAGCTTCTCCGCGCCGATGACCAGCACGTTGCGGGCCGAGCCGCCGTGCACGGCGTCGTTGGCCAGCGACAGGGCGTAGCAGAACCCGGCGCAGGCGGCGTTGACGTCGAACGCCCCGGGGGAGGTGATGCCGAGCCGGGCGGCGACCGTGGCGGCGGCGTTGGGGATCTGGTCGCGCTGCGTGCAGGTGGCGACGATCACCAGGTCGATGTCCTCGGCGGCCAGCCCGCTGGCGGCCAGCGCCTTGCCACCGGCGGCAACGGCCATGTCGGCCACCGTCTCGTCCTCGGCCGCGATCCGCCGCTCCTTGATGCCGACGCGGCTCTGGATCCACTCATCGGAGGTGTCGACCGTCCGGGCGAGGTCGTCGTTGGTGACCACCTTGCTGGGCTGGTACTCGCCGAAGGCGAGAACGCGTGCGCCGGCTGGCGCGGGTGCGGTGTTCATCAGGCGGCACCTTCCGGGTCGGCGGGGGTCAGGCCGGCGTGCTCCTTGACCAGGCCGCGGGCCCGGTCGAGGTCGTCGGGGGTCTTCACCGCGAGCAGTTCGACGCCGCGCAGCGCGCGCTTGGCCAGGCCCACCAGGGTGCCGGCGGGCGGAAGCTCGATGATGGCGGTCACCCCGAGGTCGGCCAGCGTCTGAGTGCAGGCGTCCCAGCGCACGGGCGAGCTGATCTGGGAGACCAGACGGTCGAGGTATTCACGGCCACTGGTGACCACGGTGCCGTCGCGGTTGGACAGCAGCCGGGTGCGGGGGTCGGCCACGGTGACGTCCTGGGCGACGGCGCGCACCCGCTCCACCGCGGGCGCCATGTGGTGGGTGTGGAAGGCGCCCGCCACGGAGAGCGAGCGCAGCCGTGCCCGGGCCGGCGGCGCCTCGGCGAACGCGGCCAGTTGCTCGGTGGTGCCGGCGGCGACGATCTGCCCGGAGCCGTTGTCGTTGGCGGCGGTCAGCCCGGCGGCCTCGACGGCGGCGAGGACCTCGTCGCGGTCGCCGCCGAGGACCGCGGTCATCCCGGTGGCGGTCGCGGCGGCGGCCTCGGCCATGCCGCGCCCGCGCTCCCGGACCAGCCGGAGCGCGTCCTCGGGGGAGAGCACCCCGGCGATCCCGGCGGCGGCGAACTCGCCGACGCTGTGCCCGGCCACCGCGTCGATCGAGTCCGGCGCGGCGTCGAGGCCGTCGAACAGCGCCGCGGCGGCGGCGAGCCCGGCGCTCACGAGCAGGGGCTGCGCGACGGCGGTGTCACGGATCTCCTCGGCGTCGGCGGTGGTGCCGTACCGCGCCAGATCGAGTTCGGTGACGGACGACCATCGGTCGAACCGCTCGGCCATGCCGGGCAGTTCGAGCCATGGGGACAGGAAGCCGGGAACCTGGGCGCCTTGGCCGGGAGCGACGATTACAAGCACGACATCCACCTTGCCCTGTAGAACATCACCAGCTTGATGAGGACTGGCACGAAGTTTAGGACGTGCGGTTTGTATGATCCCTACAAAACGGCCGTTCTCCGCGCCGGAATCGCGTGTCGCATGTCACGTTCTGACCGGCCGGTAGCCGGACCGCGGTCCATCCGGCGCCCGTCCGCGCCCGCCGGAGTGCCACCCTGGAGTCGTGATCATCGAGCCCACCGACCTGACGCCACAGCCCACCGGCACGGGAGCCGACGCGCCCGCCCACGCCGTCACCGGGCACCGTCCGGAGCGCCGCGGCGATCGGGGCGGTGCCGCGAACGGCTCCGGCGGAGCCGGGGTGTGCGCGGACCGGCCGGACACCCCGGACAGCGTGCGAGCCGAGACCGTGCGCCGGCTGGAGCGCGCCATGGGGGCGCTCGGCACCGCGGCCGTGGCGCGCATGGAGAGCCGGCTCTCCTGGTTCCGCGCCATGTCCGCCGAGGACCGCTCGTGGGTCGGGCTGGTGGCGCAGTCCGGCGTGGCGGCGTTCGTGGACTGGTTCAAGAACGCCAACCGCGGCCGTCCGGCCATCACCGTCGAGGTGTTCGGCACCGCGCCACGGGAGCTCACCCGCTCGGTGTCGCTGCAGCAGACCGTCGAGATGATCCGCGTCATGATCGACGTGGTGGAGGCGCAGGTCGACGACCTCGCCGCGCCCGGCGGCGAGCAGCAGCTGCGTGAGGCCGTGCTCCGCTACACCCGTGAGGTGGCGTTCAGCTCGGCGCGGATCTACGCCCGCGCCGCCGAGGCGCGCGGCGCCTGGGACGCCCGGCTGGAGGCGCTGATCGTGGACGCGCTGCTGCACGGCGACCGCGAGGAGGGCCTGCACACGTGGGGGTCGGCATTGGGCTGGTCGCGCACGCCCGTGCTCGCGGTGGCCGGACACGTGACCGACGCGGACGGCGAGCCGGTGCTGGACGAGATCCGGATGCTCGCCCGGCGCGCGGGGCACGACGTGCTGGCCGGGACCCAGGGCGACCGCGTGGTCGTGGTCATCGGCGTCGGCGAACAGCACGGCGCCGATCCGATGGCGGCGGCGAGTCCCCTCGCCGGTCTGTTCGGCCCGGGGCCGGTCGTGGTCGGGCCACCGGTGCCCGATCTGCCGTCCGCCGGACGTTCGGCGGGAGCCGCGATCAGCGGGCTGCGCGCCGCCCTCGCCTGGCCGGATGCGCCCCGGCCGGTCTCCGCCGAGGATCTGCTGCCCGAGCGCGCCCTGGACGGTGACGCCGCCGCCCGCCGCCGGCTCGTCGAGGGCGTCTTCCGGCCGCTGCAGCGCGCCGGTTCGCCGTTGCTGGACACCCTCGCGGTGTACCTGGAACACGCTTCGTCGTTGGAGGCGACCGCCCGGATGCTCTTCGTGCATCCGAACACGGTGCGTTACCGTCTCGGCCGCGTCGCCGACCTCACGGGGTTCGCGCCGTCGGACGGCCGGGGCTCGTTCGTGCTCCGGGTCGCCATGGCGCTGGGCCGGCTGGCCGAGCGCGACGCCGCCGCCCGGAACTGACCCTCCGGCCGCCGGAACCCGGCGGCGATGCGGACCGTTGGACGGAGCAGGGAAGCGGGCGTGACGTGCGCGATCGGCGGTGCGCCCGCGACGCGGACGGCCGATCGCGATCGCCGGCCGATCGCGGTGAACTTCCGGTGCGGGATGGGCGTCCAGTGGAGGGAGAGCGGCGCGCGTCGCGGTGTGAAAACCGGATAACGTGGACTGTGACCGGTTCGTCACGAAGCGTTGCTGAATCGGACTGTTCGGTGACGGTGCGTCGCGAGTGTCAATTGGTCATTTCGGGGGAAGTCCCCCGTGCAACTGCACATAGCTCGGGGTTGGGGGTGCCATGACTGTGGCCGGCGTGAGGAAGCTGTACACGACAGTGGTGGAGGCCATACGGCGACCCACCTGGCTCGGTCAGCTCAGACGCCAGGTCCTGTTCTTCGTTCCGCTACCGGTTCCGCTGTTCGCTCTACTCGCACTCGTCCACCAGATGCAGTGGTCCGCTCCCGGCTGGACCATCCTCGTGTCGGGCTCGGTCGCGGTGGCGGCGCTCGTGCTCGCCTTCGTGGTGCAGCCCACGCCACTGCCGGAGGGGCTGTCGGCGGAGGCGTCGGTGCGGCGCTCGCTGTACCGGTTCCGCCAGATCACCGCCGTGCGCATCGGGCTGGCGCTCACGCCGATCGCGGTCGGCACGGGTGCCTCGCTCGCCGGCGGCGGCCTCTTCCCCTTCATCGCCGCCCTGCTGCTCGCGTGGCCGCAGTTGCTGCTCGCACTGCCCGGCTTCTACACGGTCTCACGGGCCCGTAAGGCCATGGAGGCGTGGGGCACCAAGGCCTACCTGTGGGCGGCGCTGGCCCAGCCCGCCGCCGTGGAGTGGCCGCTGGTGACCGCGCTGGCCCGCCGGGTCCGCGCCGCCCGGGCCCGGTCCGCCGGCCACGCCGACGCGGACGGCGGCACCACCCCCGACTCCGACACCGACGGCACCCCCGACGACCACGCCGGCCTCCCCGAGCGCTGGGCGGTACCGGCCAGCCAGCCCCCGCAGCGACCCGAGGTCTTCATCCCGGGAATGACGGTGGCCCCCGCCGCGCGGGCGGTCCAGCGTGGCCGGACCTCCGGCCGCCGCCGTACCCGGCGCGAGGCGGCCCCGTCCCGCCCCAAGGCGAAGAACTGAGCACCCCCGAGAGCACACCGAATCCCCCAACGCGGCGGGCCGCCACCGGATCACTCCGGTAGCGGCCCGTTCCGCGTGTGCGGCCCGCGCCCCGGGGGCCCCGTTCCGCTCGGCCGCTGGTGCGGTGCCGCCCGGTCGGGGTCGTCGGTTGCGGGCGCTGGGTGGGTCGTCGCGTGGTGTTTTCTGGTCGCGCTCGCCGTGTGGCTTGCTTTCGCCGTCGACGAGGATGGGTCTTGGGCGGTCGGGGTCGTCGGTTGCGGGCGCTGGGTGGGTCGTCGCGTGGTGTTTTCTGGTCGCGCTCGCCGTCTCGCTTGCCTTCGCCGAGGACGAGGAGGGGCCTTCGGCGGTCGGGGTCGTCGGTTGCGGGCGCTGGGTGGGTCGTCGCGTGGTGTTTTCTGGTCGCGCTCGCCGTCTGGCTTGCCTTCGCCGAGGACGAGGAGGGGCCTTCGGCGGTCGGGGTCGTCGGTTGCGGGCGCTGGGTGGGTCGTCGCGTGGTGTTTTCTGGTCGCGCTCGCCGTCTCGCTTCCCTCCGACGACGACGAGGAGGGGCCTTCGGCGGTCGGCGTCGTCGGCTCCGGGCGCTCGACGGCTCGCGCTCCGGCGGAGTCAATCCGTCGCGGTCTCCAGCGCGATAAAGGCGTCCACCAGTTGCCGCTCGGCGGTGTCCAGATAGTCGGACAGCCGCTGGGTGGCTAGCTCCACCTCGCCCGCGCACAGCAGCCGGTGGATCTCGCGGTTGAGCACCAGGTAGGGCTCGTGGTACTCGCGCGGCGCCGCCATCACGTGGAACATCAGCCGCATCTCGGCCAGCAGCTGGCGCATGGTCTCGACCACCCGTCGGCTGCCGGTGAGCCCGGCGATCGCCTCGTGGAAGAGCATGTTCGCGGTGCCGAGCGCCTGCCAGTCCGCCGCCCGCGCGGCCTCCTCCCCGTCACGGACCGCGGCGCCGACGGCGTCGACCGCGCCCGGCGGTGCCGTGACGGCCCCGCGTATCGCGGACAACTCCAGGACGCGGCGGATCCGGTACAGATCGATCACGTCGTCCACGGTCGGCTTGGCCACCGACACCCCGTGGTGCGGTCGGCGTACCAGCAGGCGCTCGTGGATGAGCAGCAGGAACGCCTCGCGCAGGGTGTTGCGCGCGACTCCCAGATCGGTGAAGATCTCCCGCTCCGACAGGCGGGCACCGGGTTTGAGGGATCCGTCGATGATCCGGCGGCGCAGGGTCTCGGCGACCAGTTCCGCGGTACTCGGGGGCCGCTCCAGCCCTGACTTCGCCCCGGTCGGCCATTCGACCCCGCCCGCCACGGTCACGCCCGCACTCTCCGTTCGCCGATCCTCGTGTGTTGCCTGGTCACGCTCGCCGCCTCGCTTTCCTGCGCCGCCGGCACGGGGTGCTGCGCCCGGGGTGTCGACGGCCGCGGGCACTGGGCGGTCGCGCTTCGCCTCCCCATTCTGGTGGATTCCCGGCTCGGGCCTGCCGGAGCGGCCACCCCACGCGGACCGGCGCCGGGCCGGGAACACGGTAACGAGGTTGTAACCTGCGAAGCCTTGTCGTATTGCAGGATTGTTCAACAATAGGACGGACGCTCCGACAATGTCGTCCGTCACCCACATCGGCCCCAGTCCCCAAGCGAGGCCCGCATGAGCGAGTCCCCAGCCTCCGTCAGCTCCACCGCCGCCACGGTCCGCCGGCGTCGCGGCACGCTGCTCGGCGCCATGTTCCTGATGGCCACCAGCGCCATCGGTCCCGGCTTCATCACCCAGACCACCAACTTCACCGCGCAGCTCGGTGCGGCCTTCGCCTTCGCGATCCTCGTGTCGATCGTGGTCGACATCGCCGTCCAGCTGAATCTGTGGCGGGTGATCGGGGTGGCCGGTGTGCACGCCCAGGACTTGGCCAACCAGGTGCTGCCCGGTGCCGGCTACCTGCTCGCCGCCCTGATCGTCTTCGGCGGCCTCATCTTCAACATCGGCAACATCGCCGGCACCGCGCTCGGCCTCGACGCGCTGTTCGGGCTGGACGTCAAGATCGGCGGTGCCGTCTCCGCGCTGATCGCCATCGGCATCCTCGCCAGCCGCCGGGCCGGCGTCGCCATGGACCGCATCATCGTGGTGCTCGGGGTGCTGATGATCGTCCTGACACTGTACGTCGCGGTGGTCTCCGGCCCACCCGTCGGCGAGGCGCTGCGCCAGTCGGTGCTTCCGGACGAGATCGGCTGGGTCGCGATCGTCACCATCATCGGCGGCACCGTCGGCGGCTACATCAGCTACTCGGGCGCGCACCGCCTGATCGACACCGGTGTCAAAGGCCCCGAGAACGTGGGCGCCATCAGCCGGGCGTCGGTGACCGGAGTCATCGTCACCGCCGTCATGCGGGTGCTGCTCTTCCTCGCCGTTCTGGGCGTGGTCGCGGGCGGGGTGGACCTGCTCGCGGCCGAGAACCCGCCCGCGGCGGCGTTCGCAGCGGCGGCCGGCGAGGTCGGACTGAGGCTGTTCGGCGTGATCATCTGGGCCGCCGCGATCAGCTCGGTCATCGGCGCCTCCTACACCTCGGTGTCCTTCGTCGCCGGATTCTCCCCGTGGCTCGGCCGCAACCGCGGCTGGCTGGTGGCCGGCTTCATCGCGCTGTCCACCGTGATCTACCTGCTGCTCGGCCAGGCCCCCACCACCCTGCTCGTCCTGGCCGGCGCCTTGAACGGGCTCATCCTCCCCGTGGGCATGGGCATCATGCTCTGGGTCGCGGCGCGCCGCTCGCACGACCTGCTGCACGGTTACCGCTACCCGGTGTGGCTGCTGGCGATCGGCGTGCTCGCCTGGCTGCTGACGATCTACATCGCGTGGCAGTCGCTGTCCGGTATCGCCGCGCTGTGGCAGTGACCGAACGGGCAGACAACAGGTGGAAGTCCAGCGGAGCGGAGAGATAGGAGAAACCGTGCGTATCGACCTCAACTCCGATCTGGGGGAGAGCTTCGGGCGGTGGACGCTGGGCGACGACGCGGCGCTGCTGGCCATCGTCACCAGCGCCAACGTCGCCTGCGGCTTCCACGCCGGCGACCCCAGCGTGCTCCGGCGGACCTGCGCCGAGGCGGCGCGGCAGGGCGTCGTCATCGGGGCGCAGGTCGGCTACCGCGACCTCGCCGGGTTCGGCCGCCGGTTCATCGACGTGCCACCGGCCGAGCTGACCGATGAGGTGATCTACCAGATCGGCGCTCTGGAGGCGTTCGCCCGCGTCGCCGGCGAGCGGGTGCGGTACGTCAAGCCGCACGGCGCCCTGTACAACACGATCGTGCACCACGAGGAGCAGGCGGCCGCGGTGGTCGAGGCGGTGCGGCTCTACGACCCGGAACTGCCCGTGCTCGGCCTGCCGGGCTCGGTATGGCTGCGCCGGGCCGCCGACGCCGGGCTGCGGACGATCCGCGAGGCGTTCGCCGACCGCGCCTACACCCCCCAGGGCACGCTGGTGTCCCGCCGCGAACGCGGCGCCCTGCTCCACGACCCGGACCAGGTGGCGGAGCGCTGTGTGCGCATCGCCCGTGGGGAGCCGATCGAGGCGATCGACGGCTCGCCCCTGACCATCGAGGCCGACTCGATCTGCGTGCACGGCGACAGCCCCGGAGCGGTGCACATGGCCCAGGCGGTGGCCGCACGGCTCGCCGCCGCCGGGGTGGACCTGGTCCCGTTCGCCGGCGCATGACCCGGGGACTTCGCCCGATCCGCGGTCTCCGGCCCCGGCCGGAGACCACCACGCCGCCCAGGAGGGAAGACCAGCGTTGCGCATCCTGAGCTGCGCCGACCACGGCGTCCTCGTCGAGGTGGCCGACCTCGACGAGGTGCTGGCGCTGGACGCGGCACTGCGCGCCGACCCGCCGCCGGGCGTTACCGAGGTCGTGCCGGCCGCCCGCACCGTTCTGGTGCGGGTCCGGCCGGGCTCAGGCGACGTCGGCGCGGTCGCGGCGGCCATCCGCGCGCTGCGGCCCGGCCGGAGCCGGCGAACGGCGGCGGGGGAGCTGGAGGTCCCGGTGACCTACGACGGCGCCGACCTGTCCGAGGTCGCCCGGCTGACCGGGCTGACCGAGCGCGAGGTGGTCCAGGCGCACACCGCCGCGTCCTGGACCGTGGCGTTCTGCGGCTTCGCCCCCGGATTCGGCTACCTGGTGGGCGACGACCCGCGGTTGCACGTCCCACGGCGGCCGCAGTCCCGCACCCGGGTGCCGGCCGGTGCGGTGGCGCTGGCCGGTGAGTTCACCGGGGTGTACCCGCGCCAGTCGCCCGGCGGCTGGCAGCTCATCGGGCGCACCGACGTGGCGGTCTGGGACCTGGAACGGGACCCGCCCGGCCTGCTGCGCCCTGGAGTGCGTGTGAGGTTCGTGGCGGTATGACCGTGACCACGCGCACACGACGACACGACCACGACGGAACGGAGGCGGCGCCGATGCCGGCGCTGGAGGTGCGGGCGACCGGGATGCTCACCACCGTGCAGGACACCGGCCGCACGGGCTTCGCCGCGCTCGGGGTGGGCGCCTCGGGGGCGGCCGACCAGCGGTCGCACGCCCTGGCCAACCGGCTGGTCGCCAACCCGCCGGACGCCGCCACCCTGGAGGTCACCTTCGGGGGGTTGCGCGTGCGCGCCCGTGGGACGGTGACGGTGGCGGTCACCGGCGCCGTCGGCCCGGTCACCGTGGCCGGGCGGGGTGCCGCCATGAACGCGCCGCTGGTGGTGCCGGACGGCGCCGAGCTCAGCCTGGGCACACCGGCCCGCGGGCTGCGCAGCTACGTCGCGGTGCGGGGCGGCATCGCCGTGGAACCGGTGCTCGGGTCGCGCAGCACCGACATCCTCGCCGACCTCGGCCCGCCGGTTCCGGCCCCAGGCACCGTGCTGCCCGTCGGCCCGCCACCGGCCGCCTTCCCCAACGTCGACGTCGCCGCCGTGCCCCCGCCCGCCGCGGACCGCCTGACCCTGCGCGCCGTCCCCGGCCCCCGCGACGACTGGTTCCGTCCGCACGCGCTGGACACGCTGTTCGCCGCCGAGTACGAAGTGACCAGCCGCAGCGACCGAGTCGGCATGCGCCTGGCCGGCCCGCCCCTGCGCCGTACCCGGTCCGGGGAACTGCCGAGCGAGGGCATGGTCCCCGGCTCGCTGCAGATTCCACCCGACGGCGAGCCGGTGCTCTTCCTCGCCGACCACCCGGTGACGGGCGGCTATCCGGTCATCGCGGTCGTGCACGGCAGCGATCTGCCGCTCGCCGCCCAGGCCACGCCGGGCATGCGGCTGCGGTTCGTCCGGGCGGGGGCGCGGGGCTGAATGGCCGAGGGGGGCGCTGAACCGGCCGCGGGCCTGGCGAAGGGCACCGGCGGCCAGGGGGGAAGAGGCACCTGGGCGCCCTTGCCAGCACATTGCACGGCCGTCAGGTCCGAGGGGCCATCCCCGCGCGTGCGGGGAGCACGGTGATCCCCGCCATGCGCACGAGCAGCCGCTGGGACCATCCCCGCGTGTGCGGGGAGCACGACGGCAAGCTCAAGCACACTGGGCATCCCACGGGACCATCCCCGCGTGTGCGGGGAGCACTCTTGCTGACCTGCGACGTTATCAGCGTGGAGTCTCGTTTTCGGCCACTTTCCCAATGAACGGTGACTCAGCCAGCCCAGGAGAACCAAGCCTCACCTTCAGCGACGTTGACGCGGACGGAGCGCAATGCCGACTCGCCCTTCCAGGCCCGGGCGACGCGGACCAGCCGACGCCCGCACCTGAGACTTGATGCTTCGACGCCCCGGACACAACCGCTCCACGCGCTGCCGACCGGGGAAGCAGCCGACTTAACGTGCGCGGTACGGCTGTCAGAAGTCGTGACGCCGTCCCCCGGATGCGGAACACAACCGCAGAGTCCAGTCACGCGACCGCCCCGTGCCCACCATCCCGCGCACGCGGGGCGCACAGGCTGGTTAAAGGGGCGGCGGAGTCGCGCGCAGGGTCATCCCCACGCGTGCGGGGAGCACGACATCAGCCGGATGGGGTCTGCCCTGGTCGCGGGGCCATCCCCGCGCGTGCGGGGAGCACATCGATGCGGAGACTCGCCGGTCTCGCGGGCTGGGGCCATCCCCGCGCGTGCGGGGAGCACCGCGAAGGCACCGCCGCCGAGCTGGCGCGCTGGGGGCCATCCCCGCGCGTGCGGGGAGCACTCTTACTGACCTGCGACGTTATCAGCGCGGAGTCTCGTTTTCGACCACTTTCCCAATGAAGGGTGACTCAGCCGGCCCCGGAGGACCCAGCCTTGCCCTCAGCGACGTTGACGTGGACGGTACGTCCCGCGCCCGGCCGGGGACGTGCGCGCACCGCCCGGCGCGTGATGCCGCGCCCGGACCGGCCGCGGATGTCCCCGGATGGCCGTGCGGGCGGACCGGGGCGGTTACCAGGACGTCGGCGATCCGGCCCCGACCGCAGCGCCGCGCCGCACGGCCCGGGGGCCGTGCGGCGCGCACCTGTCAGCCGTTCCGCGCGCTCGATGCGGTGGTCCGGCCGAACGGCCGGATCACTCACGGCCACCGGAGAGAGCACACGACCCCCATCACCGATCCAAGGCGTGTTCGGAGAGTTCAGCGCCATTCCCCGATGACGGCCGCCACCACGGCGGCCACGGACCCTGCGGCGAGCCCGTCGGAGCCGGTGGTCACCGCCCGGTGGTGTTCGAGGCGGCCGGTCCCGCGCTCCACCGCATGTCGATCGTCCTACTCGACCGGGCGGACGACAGGCGGCGACCCCGTCGGCGTTGTTCGCGTTGATGGTCGGCCCCGCTGCGGAGTTCGGGCATCGCCGCCGAGGGATGCGCCGGGAGTGGATCGGCGGCCGTTCGGTGGCCGGGGACCGGGGCAAGGGCTCCAGCGGGGCGTCGGTGCGGTCACCGCACCCGGGCAGGGGGCGGCACCTCCGGCGTGCGGGGCCTTCAGCGGGTCTTGAACATGCCCCAGGAGCGGCGCAGGCGGCCGTCGCGCCGGGCGATCCGGTCGCGGTCACCGGGCTCGTCGAGCATGATCCGGATGCGGCGCTGGTGCGCGGAGCGGGGACGGTACCGGATGCCGGCCGGATCCGGAGGTCTTTCGGGCGCTGGCGTGGGAAGCCCGGCACCGCCGAGGTCATCGGCGTCCATCACGGCGACGCGATCACGGCCGCCCTGCCGGACGGGCGGAAGCAGGACCGCCCGTACCCCACCGCCTGCGAACACGTCCCGGATCCGTTCCGCCCGGGAACCGAATCGCGCGCGGTCATCGGCCGTTCGAGCGCCGGTGAACCCTCGACCCGTCAAG
Source organism: Marinactinospora rubrisoli (assembly GCF_042664915.1). Lineage (NCBI taxonomy): Bacteria > Bacillati > Actinomycetota > Actinomycetes > Streptosporangiales > Nocardiopsidaceae > Marinactinospora > Marinactinospora rubrisoli. The sequence goes on along the minus strand of NZ_JBHTBH010000012.1, from coordinate 47,783 downwards.
GGCGGATCTCCCTCCTTTACGAGGACGGCGGCGGCTAAGACGCGGAGGGCATCAACTGGGCGAGCAGGTGGCCCATCGCCAGCCGGGGCACGAGCACCGGCAGCCCCAGTGCGTCGGCGAGCAGGCGGCGATGGGCGAGGTCATAGCCTACGCAGTCGAGCAGGCCGATCGCGTCTTCGCCCGGGGGCAGCCGCCCGCGGAGTTCGGCTGCCGCTGCGGTGAAGTCAGCCACCGTGCCGTAGGGCGAGGCGGCCGTCACCTCGACCCGGGCGGCGACGGCCTGCCAGTAGCGCGTCAGCTCCGCGCACTGACTGGCGAGCGGGCAGACGACGAGCAGCGTGCGGCCCGCGGCCACCGCCTGCACGGTGCCGAACAGCAGTTGCCCGGCGGTCAGCGTGGGCAGCGGGGCGGCCAGATCCGGGAAGCCGCCGGTGCACAGCAGCAGCGCCCGTTCGGCACCCGCGTCGCGCACCCGCTCCAGCGCGGCGCGCAGGTGCGGGAGGAGCCGGCGGTGCGAGAGCGCGACCTCCGTGCCGTCGCGCAGCCGGGAGGCGAGTTCCTCGTCGCCGGGGTCGCCGGACGGCGCGAGGGCGGCGATCTCGGCGCCGGTCAGCGGGTCCAGAGCCCCGGCCTCGATCACGTCGGTGCTCGGGGGCAGCAGCGCCGTCAGGTCGGGGACGATGTCGTCGCGTGGCGACTGGCCGATGGTCACGACTCCCAGCTTGGCCATGGTGGGGTCCTCGCTCTCGGATCGGGTAGGGGTGGGCGGCCCGAGCGGCCGGCTGGGCGCTAGCGTCGCCGGGCGGTGCCGCCGAGGATGTCGTCGATGACCGAAGCGGCGTGCCGCAGCAGCGGAAGCCGGGTGGTGGTGTCGTCGGAGTGCCCGGAGCGCCAGCCCAGGCTGAGGCTGCCGTACAGCTCCCGCCGCACGTGCACCGGGACGGCGAGGGCGGCGGTGTCGCCGTCGTACTCGCCCTCCGAGAGGGCGTACCCGCGGTTGCGGATGGCGGCGAACTCTTCGGTCAGGCGGACGGGGTCCACCTGCGTGTGGTCGGTGAAGCGGGCGAGGGGGCGGTCGGTGAACAGGCGGCTGCACTCGTGCGGCGGGAGGAAGGCGAAGTAGCCCTTGCTGGTGGCGCCGGCGTGCGCGGGGTACAGCTCGCCGACCAGCGGATAGTACCGCTGCGGTCCGGCGGGGCCGTCGGCGGCCGCGACGCACCGCACGTGGAAGCCGTCGGGGACGCATAGCAGCGAGCTGTCCCCGGTGCGCCGGGTCAGCTCGTCGAGCACCGGCTGGACGAGCAGCTCCAGCGTGCGGGACTGCTGCCAGACCCGGGCGAGCTGGATCGCCGCCGGGCCGATGCGGTATCGCCGGGTCTGCGGGTCGGCGACCAGGAAGCCGCGGTAGGCCAGTGTGGCGAGGATGCGCTGCGCGACCGACTTGTCCCACCCGAACTCGCGCGCGACCTCGGTCACGCCCCAGTCGGTACGGCCGCGGTCGAAGGCGAGCAGCACCTGGAGAGTGCGGTCGGCGGTCTGCAGGAGGCCGGGGGGCTCACGTTCGTCCCGCTGCGGCCAGCCCTCACCGCCGTCCGATATATGTCTCTTGTCCATTATCTCGGCTTCTGGGTGCTATGTAGCTTCACGAGGGAAGTTGTTGCGATATTAGAGAAACGGTTGCGATGTCCGCAATGCTAATGCAACCCTGCTTCAAACGCCGCAGCTCAGGCAGGAGGAGACCCGATGGCTGACCACGGCCGACGCGTACTTTTGTTGAGTAACTCGACCCAGGCCGGCCACGACTACCTCGAACACGCCGCCGCGCCCATCCAGGAGCACTTCCCGGCCGGCGGGCGGATCGCGTTCGTCCCCTACGCCCTGCACGACTGGGACCGGTACACGGCCAAGGCCGCCGCTGGCCTCGGCGCGCTCGGTTACAAGGTCACCGGCGTGCACACCGGCGACCCGGCCACCGTCGTCGCCGAAGCCGACGGGGTCTTCGTCGGCGGCGGCAACACCTTCCGCCTGGCCACCGGCGTGCACCGGACCGGCCTCGCCGACGTCCTGCGCGAGCGCGTCGCCGACGGCCTGCCCTACATGGGGGCGAGCGCCGGCACCGTGCTCGCCGGGCCCAGCATCCGCACCACCAACGACATGCCGATCGTGCAGCCGCCCACCTTCACCGCCCTCGGCCTGATCGGTTTCCACATCAACCCGCACTTCCTGAGCGGCGCCGTCGTCCCCGACTTCATGGGGGAGACCCGCGAGCAGCGTCTCGCCGAGTACCTGGAGGAGAACGAGACTCCCGTGGTCGGTCTGCCCGAGGGATCGTGGATCACCGCCCACGGCACCACCGTGACCGCCGGCGGCGCCCACGACGCGGTGCTGTTCGCCCGCGGCGCCGAGCCCGGGCCGCTGCCCGTCGGCTCCGACCTCTCCGCCCTGGAGACCGCCCCCCACGTCGGCGTGGCCGGGGACGCCGGGTGCTGAGGTACGGACTCCGCCGGACGCCGCCATCCTCCCGGGCTACCCCCATGAGCAAGGAGCATGCGTGACCGCCTCCCGCCAGGGCTGGGAACGCGACCTGCTCGCGGCCATCGACGACCGCGCCGCGGAACTGCTCGACCTGGCCGGCGCCCTCATCCGGATCCCGAGTGAGAACCCACCCGGCGACGATCCCGCCGTCAGCGATTTCATCGCCGGCTACCTCGACGACCGTGGGCTGCGCGCCGTCCGCCACGACGGAGGCGACGGGCGGACCAACGTCCTCGCCACCTACCCCGGGACCGGCCGTGGCCGCAGCGGACGGCACCTGGCGCTGGCGGGGCACGCCGACGTCGTCCCGGTCGGCGATCGCGCCCGCTGGGACTTCGACCCGTTCGCCGGAGACGTCGTCGACGGCTGGCTGCGCGGGCGCGGCGCCAGCGACATGAAGGCCGGCCTGGCCGGCGTCCTGTTCGTCACCGCCCTGCTCGCCGAGATGCGAGTGCCGCTCGGCGGTCCGCTCACCTTCGTGTCGGTCGCCGACGAGGAGACCGGCGGGACGCGCGGCGTGCCCCGCATCGCGGCGGACGGGCTGCTGGACGGCGTCACCGGCGCGGTCATCGCCGAGCCGTCCGGCCCCGGCCACCCCACCATCGGCCAGAAGGGCAGCTGCCAGTTCGAGCTGCGCATCACCGGGCGGCCCGGCCACGGCAGCCTGTCCCCGCTCTCGGGCGTCTCGGCCAACGTCAAGGCGGCCCGGGCCATCATGGCGCTGCAGGCGCTCTTCGACATCACCCCCGACATTCCCGCGGAGCTGGCCGAGATCATCGCCGTCTCCAAGGAGTACGTGCGCATCCATGAGCCCGAGGACTTCGGCGCCGCGTTCGACCACGTGACCATCAACATCGGCACCGTGCACGGCGGGACCGCCATCAACGTCGTCGCCGACACCTGCGTCATCACCGTCGACTGCCGGGTGCCGTTCGGGGTGCGCCGCGACGACGTCCTCGCCGAGGCCCGCCGGCTGCTCGCCGAGGCCGGGGTCGAGGCCGAACTCACCGAGCGGGGCGCGCGGTCGGAGGCCAACTGGACACCGCCGACCGATCCGGTGGTCGCCACCCTCGTCGGCGCGGTCCGCGAACTGGTCGACCCCGAGGGCCACGGCGTCCTGCAATGGGCGACCAGCGACGCCCGCTGGTTCCGCCAGGCCGGCATTCCGGTGCTGCAGTACGGGCCCGCCGACCTGCCCACCATCCACGGCTTCAACGAGCGGGCGTGGGCCGGGCAGGTCGTGGACGCCGCCAAGGTCTACGCTCTCACCGCTCTGCGCTACCTGGACACCGTCACCGGCGCCGGAGCCACCTCCGACGCCGCCCCCCATGGGAAGGGAACGAACTAGTGCTCCGGCATGTACTGGACATGATCGACCTGCTCGACGACCCCGCCGCCACCGGCGCCGCCGTGGCCGAGCGCCTGGCCGCCATCGGCGCGGCCGACGTCGAGATCGAGGTCACCACCGTGCAGGGGGAGGGCGGCAGCACCGACTTCGTGCGCGTGGTCGTGCCCGGGACCCGCGGCCGGCTCGCCGGCGGCGACGCGCCCACGCTCGGCATCGTCGGGCGGCTCGGCGGCGTCGGCGCCCGTCCCGAGCGGATCGGCTTCGTCTCCGACGGCGACGGCGCGGTCGCGGCGCTCAGCGCCGCCGAGAAGCTCGCCGTCATGGCCCGCCGCGGCGACCGGCTGGCCGGCGACGTCATCGTCGGCACGCACGTCTGCCCCGACGCCCCCACCGAGCCGCACGACCCGGTGCCGTTCATGGGGTCCTCGGTCGACATGGACCAGATGAACGCCTACGAGGTGTCCGCCGAGATGGACGCCGTGCTCTCCATCGACACCACCAAGGGCAACCGCATCATCAACCACCGCGGCCTGGCGCTGTCGCCCACCGTCAAGGAGGGCTACATCCTGCGGGTCAGCCCCGACCTCGTCGAACTGCTGGAGACGGTCACCGGCCGGCCGGTGGTCACCTACCCGGTCACCACGCAGGACATCACGCCGTACGGCAACGACGTGTACCACATCAACTCCATCCTGCAGCCGGCCACGGCGACGGCCGCGCCCGTCGTCGGACTGGCCATCACCGCCGCCAGCGCCGTACCCGGGTGCGGCACCGGAGCCAGCCACGAGACCGACATCGCCGAGGCCGCCCGCTACGCGATCGAGGTCGGCAAGGCGTTCACCGCCGGCCAGGCGCGGTTCCACGACGCCGCGGAGTTCGACCGGCTGGTGCGGCTGTACGGGTCGATGACCAGATTCCAGACCCTCGGCACGGACGCCGGGTAAGGCCGACGGCGCCGCCGAGGTTCATCCGGCCCCACGGTTCACCTCCGCCCATCGCGCGGCGCGATCGACCGCGTGGACGGGCGCCGCCGCTGGCCGCACCAAGGCGCGACGCGCGCCCCGGTCCAGGCGGCCGGAGAAGCAGGTCCCGCCGTCGCCCGGCGGGGGCAGCCGGACCGGACGCCCCGGCCCGGCGGCCACCGATGCCGCAGACGAAACGGCTTGGCAGCCCGGCCGTGCGCCTGGGCTCCGTACGGGAATTCGTACGGGAACAGGCGGCGCCCAGCCGCGCCGCCATCGGTGGGCCGCTCCTCCGGACCCGGGGACGGCGCCGTGCGCCGTGGACGAGAAGCCCGACGAAGCGGGTGCACCAGGCCGGCCCCCACTCCGGCCGACGCGGCGTGCGCCCGCCCGGTTCGAGTACGGGCGGCGTCGATTGCACGTCGCCGGGGTTCGGGGGCGCGTGCGGGCGTTCCGTCGCGCGCACGTCGATGTCGTGGAGGGTGGGGCTTCGTCCCCTGGCCGGTGGGGCCGCAGTATCGGAAAGTGGTCGAAAACGAGACTCCGCGCTGATAACGTCGCAGGTCAGTAAGAGTGCTCCCCGCACGCGCGGGGATGATCCCAGGACGACATTGTCCCGCTACGCCAGGGGGCAGTGCTCCCCGCACGCGCGGGGATGATCCCTCCGAGAGGGGGAGGCACCCGCCTGACCTGCGGTGCTCCCCGCACGCGCGGGGATGGTCCCAGCTCGCGGGGGGAAACCGTCGGGTCGGTGCCGTGCTCCCCGCACGCGCGGGGATGGTCCCCGCACCGATGCCGCCTGGATCCAGGAGGCGGAGTGCTCCCCGCACGCGCGGGGATGGTCCCGGCGGACTCACGCGTGAGCTGCGGATCGGATCTACGCGTGCTCCCCGCACGCGCGGGGATGGTCCCTCCAGGGCGGCGTCGTGCTCCAGGGGCAAGATGTGCTCCCCGCATGCGCGGGGATGGTAGGCACGGGGCGGTCGCGTGACTGGACTCTGCGGTTGCGTTCCGCACTAGGGGGACGGCGTCACGACTTCTGACAGCCGTACCGCGCACGGTAAGTCGGCCGCTTCCCCGGTCGGCAGCGCGTGGAGCGGCTGTGTCCAGGGCGTCGAAGCATCGAGGTCTCGGGGGCGGGTGTCGGTTGGCCCGCGTGGCCGGAGCCTGAGGGGCGAGTCGGCATTGTGCTCCGTCCACGTTTACGTCGCTGAGGGCGAGGCTTGGTCCTCCTGGGCCGGCTGAGTCACCGTTCATTGGGAAAGTGGTCGAAAACGCGACTCCACGCTGATAACGTCGCAGGTCAGCAAGACTGCTCCCCGCACGCGCGGGGATGGTCCCGACCTGTACAACCACCACACGTTGACGGTCGGCTGCTCCCCGCACGCGCGGGGATGGTCCCGCGCCGCCGTCCAAGACGTCGCGCCCGCTTCGCTGCTCCCCGCACGCGCGGGGATGGTCCCGCACCGCACTACGCGCCGCCGTCACCACAGCGCTGCTCCCCGCACGCGCGGGGATGGTCCCGAGCGACACCCGCAAAAGCGGGTGGTGAGAGACTGCTCCCCGCACGCGCGGGGATGGTCCCATCCGCGGCCCCGGCGGCGCGAGCCTCTACGACTGCTCCCCGCACGCGCCGGGATGGTCCCGCCCTATGACCCCGGCCGGCGCCCCCGCGTCGCTGCTCCCCGCACGCGCGGGGATGGTCCCCGGATCTGCAAGTTCGGCCGCCCTGGAGTGCGCTGCTCCCCGCACGCGCGGGGATGGTCCCGAGCGACACCCGCAAAAGCGGGTGGTGAGAGACTGCTCCCCGCACGCGCCGGGATGGTCCCGCCCTATGACCCCGGCCGGCGCCCCCGCGTCGCTGCTCCCCGCACGCGCGGGGATGGTCCCCGGATCTGCAAGTTCGGCCGCCCTGGAGTGCGGTGCTCCCCGCACGCGCGGGGATGGTCCCTATTGCTCAACGGAATGCAGGGCAAAATTCGAGTGCTCCCGGCACGCGCGGGGATGATTCGGCCTCGGCATGGAGCCGCGAATGCCTAGACCTGCGGTCCGTGCGGCTTGGGATGTCCGCGAGCGCGGTTCGCTCCAACCAGAGCGAGCTCCGTCCCGCATGCAGGGGAACGTTCCCCGTTCTTCGAGGTAGCAGCGAACCCCACGGACTGGGGACCGCACGCGCGATGAGGGCCCTGCATGGTGCGAAAAGGTGTGAGCGCTCGCTCCGGCCAAGGTCGGCCGACGCCGCAGCGCCCCCCATCCACCACGACCTTCCCACGATCGAGGACGTGTGGGCCGTCGAGCGCCTTTACACCACCTCCCGACGGCCCGCCAAAACCGATCCCGGCGCGGACAGCCCACCCTCTTCACCACCTACGACCCGACCGGCCCACCTCCCGCTGTGCCACCCCGATGGCCCTGCCCCCGAGCACGGCGGCTCGCTCGTCCTGGCCGGGTGACCGGCCCTCGGCACCGCCCCGATAGCCTGAAACCGACCCCACGTACCCGCCCCACCAGGTGAGGAGCCTCCATGCCCGCGCCGACCGCCGCCACCGCCCCTGCCGACCCGGCCGGGCTGGGCCCCCGTGCGGCCCGGGAGCTGTTCCGGGCCGGGCTGCGGGTTCCCACCGCCGGGTACGCGGCCGGTTACGCCCAGGCCAACCTCATCGCGGTTCCGCGTGACCTCGCGTTCGACTTCCTGCTGTTCGCGCAGCGCAACCCCAAGCCGTGCCCGGTGCTGGCCGTCACCGAGCCCGGCGAGACCCGCGCCGACATCTTCGACGGGGACCTGCGCACCGACCTGCCCGCCTACCGCGTCTACGAGCACGGTCGGCTCGCCGCCGAGACCACTGACGTCCGCGACGTCTGGCGGGACGACCTCGTCGCCTTCCTCATCGGGTGCAGTTTCACCTTTGAGGCGCCGCTGCTCGCCGCCGGTGTGCCCGTCCGGCACGTCGAGCTCGGCCGCAACGTTCCCATGTACCGCACCGACCGGGCCTGCCGCCCGGCAGGGCGCATCTCAGGGCCGCTCGTCGTCTCCATGCGGCCCATCCCCGCCGACCGGGTCGCCGACGCCGTCCGGATCACCTCCCGCTATCCGGCCGTGCACGGCGCGCCCGTGCACGTGGGCGACCCGTCGGCGCTCGGCATCGCCGACCTCGACCGGCCCGACTTCGGCGACCCGGTCCCCGTCCGGCCCGGCGAGATTCCGGGCTTCTGGGCCTGCGGGGTCACCCCGCAGGCCGCCGTCATGGCCTCGGCGCCCGAGTTCGCCATCGGGCACGCCCCCGGGCACATGGCCATTACCGACGCCCCCGACGGCTCCTACCAGGTGCCCTGACGCCCGCCCACCCGGCGGCACGCCCGGGAGGTCACTCGGCGATCCGGTGCCGGGCCAGCTCCCGCACCTCGTGATCGTCGCCGGGGGCGTGCTCCCAGGTCACCTCCGCGGTCCGGCCGTCCAGCACCAGCGTGGCGAGTGAGTTGTCGAACCACAGGCCGTCGTCCACCCGCCACGACAGTGCGGGGCCGCGCACCCCCGCCGTGCGGGCCGCGACCCGGCATGCCAGGCTCATCAGGCGCTTCGAGGCCAGGCCCATCGCCGCGCGCAGCCGGGGCGCCAGCGGGTTGCGGATCGGCGAGCACACCAGCTGCGCGATCCGCGTCGGCGACGCCGTGGAGGCGGCGGCACCCCGGCCGCGGGCCCGCGCCAGGTAGGAGAAGTGCACGTCGCCGCCGAGCAACAGCACACTGGCCGGGGGTGTCCCGCGTCGGCCGACCGCCACCTCCAGCACCGCCGCCGTCACGTCGCGGAACGACCGCTGGAAGGCGGGCCAGTGCTCCAGGTCCAGCGCCTGGCGCAGCCGCTCGGCCGGACCACGCGCCCACCCGCCCCAGGCCCCGGCGCACACCGCCTCGTTCCACGCCTCCAGATGGTGCACGCCGCCGGGCAGCAGGAACGGGATCGTGCACGCCAGCACCAGATGGTCGACGTCGCCGGTGAGCTGCTCGTCCAGCCATGCGGCGCCGGGCCCGCCCAGCATCGAGCGGCGCGACTCGTCGTCCACCTCACGGCCGCAGCGGGTGTCCACCATCACGACGCGGGTGCGGCCGAGATCGTGGCGGTGGCTCCACCGGTAGCTCGCCGGATCGGTGTGCGCCCGCCAGGCGAAGTCGTCCAGTGCCCGCCCGCCGGAATCCGGGGAAGCAGGGGCGTCCGCCGCCTCGGACTCCGCCGCCGCGATCGCCCGGTGGACCGGGTCCGCCGCCCGTTCGGCGGGGGAGAGGTTGCCCACGTGCTGGTACACCCAGTAGGCGCCCAGCCCGGAGGTGACGCGCGGCCGCCACCACGGCCGGACGGCCATCTCACGCCGCCACGCACCCGAGGAGTTCCAGTCGTCCCGGATGTCGTGGTCGTCGAACAGCATCAGCGTGGGCACCGTGGACAGCAGCCAGCGGATGTCGGGGTCGCTCCACGCCTGCCGGTAGAGCTCGGCGTACTCGTCGAAGAACACGACCTCGTCGGCCGGCGGCGCCTCGGAGCCCTCGGTGGGACGGCGCCGCTCGCGCAGGAAATCCATCATCGGCGGCTGGAGTTCGTCCGCGTACACCTGGTCGCCGGTGAGCAGCAGTACGGTCGGCTCGTCCGGGGCGGCGTCGTCGGTCCGCCGCGCGGCGAGCCGCAGCGCGTAAGCCCGCAGCATGTCCACTCCGAAGCGCCGCACCTCGGCCGGCCCGTGGCCGGCCGGCGTGCGGCACGAGCCGAACACGATACGCGGTGCCGCGGCCGGATCCAATGTGCGCAGCAGGCTCGGCGGCCGTCCGTCGGCCGGTTCCGGCCATACCTGCTCGCCGTCCAGCGACACGGTGTAGGGCGCCACCGTGCCCGGCGCGAGTTCCGTGATGTCGCAGACCGCGTAGTGGTGGCCGTGCACCGTGAAGGTCGCGGCCTCCGCGGTACGGTCCGCGGCCGTCACCGTGACGCGGCACGGCGCGTCGGTCTCCACCCAGATCGTCGCCGTCGTCTCCCCTGCGTGCCGCAGCACCGGGCCGAGCCGCAGTCGGGCGCCCACCGTCACATCCCCCCTGTGTCGAGCGGACCGCCGGGCGCGGCCCGCTGCCGAGTATGGCGGCACGCGCCCCGCCGTCGGGAGGCGGTGTGGCGGATCCCGCGTGACCGACTCGGCCCGGGCGGCCGCGCCGCTCCGCGTCGCGAGGGGATTGTCACCGTCGGGCGGGCCGCGCGGGGAACGCCGTACCCCTCGGGTGGCTCTAAGGTGCGAGTCAACGACGGGACGCCGGTCACCGGCCGGCGCGAACGGGAAGGAGGTGCCCGATGCGGCACCGCATCGTGGCGCTGGCGGGCGGTCTGGCCATCGTGGGCGTGTTCGGGACCGGCTGTGGGCTGTCGGTGTCGGAGGAAGGCGTGTCCGTCTCCGGGGAGGATGGCGGTGTCTCGGTGTCCGACGAGGGCGTGTCCGTCTCCGACGGCGAGGGCGGCAGCGTTTCCGTCGGCGGAGAGGGCGGCGACGTCTCGGTGTCCGACGGTGACGCGCTGCGGATCGCCGGGGACGGGGCCGAGCGCACGGAGGACTGCGGCGGCCGCAACGTCACCGTCCTCGCGAGCGACGCGATGATCACCCTCAACGGTGCGTGCGGCGCCATCAACGTGGCCGGCAGCAACAACCAGATCGACGTCGGCACCGCCGAGTCGTTCACCGTCGCCGGGTCCGGCAACACCATCCGCTACGCCTCCGGCGATCCCGCGCGGCTCCAGGTCGGCGAGGAGAACACCATCGAGCAGGGCGGCGACGCCACCGAGTGAGCGCTGCGGACCGTCCCGGCCGCGGCGCCGCCGACGCCGGCAGCGCGGATGTTGCCCCCGGCGCCCGGCTGGGTAACGGTTGCCGCATGCGGACAAGACTCATCGACCTGCACACCGGCCGCTCGGAGACCGTCACCGACATCACCCGGGAGTGTGCGGACTTCGCCGCCGAGACCGGCGGGGACGGCCTGCTGCACGTGTTCGTGCCGCACGCGACCGCGGGCGTGGCGATCATGGAGCTGGGCTCCGGCTCCGACGACGACCTCCTCGCCGCGCTGCGCGACCTGCTGCCCGCCGACGACCGCTGGCGGCACCGGCACGGTTCCCCCGGTCACGGACGCTCGCACGTGATGCCGGCCATGATCCCGCCCTACGCCACCATTCCGGTGGTTTCCGGGAAGCTGGAGGTGGGGACGTGGCAATCTATCGCCATTGTGGACGTCAACATCGACAATCCACAGCGTCAGGTACGGCTGTCGTTCTTGACGAGCCCCGCCTGAGGGGCAGGATGGTAGAAGCAGGAGCGCACGCGGGTGCGACGCGTTGACGGATGACACCGCAGCGTGTGAACTTAGCCAGCAACAGCGGGATCGACCCGGTGGTTTTCGGGGCCGCGAACGGCCGAGCCCGGAAGGAGCGGGCGACATCAATGTGTGGAGGAGGACTTTCGTGAGCGCGACCGCGGGCCAGGCACAGAGCGAACGTGGCCTGGCCGAACGACTCGGGTTCAAACCGGGTCAGGTGGTGCAGGAGTTCGGGTTCGACGACGACGTGGACGAGCAGCTGCGAGCGTCGATCGCCGAGTGCACCGGCAGCGAGCTGGTCGATGAGGACTACGGCGACGTCGTGGACGCCGCACTGCTCTGGTGGCGGGACGACGAGGAGGACGATCTCACCGACGTGCTCGTCGACGTGCTGTCCACCATCGAGAGTGGCGGTGTCATCCTGGTACTGACTCCGAAGGCGGGGCGCGAGGGCCACGTGTCGCCGAGCGACGTCGCCGAGGCGGCGACGACCGCGGGGCTGTCGCAGACCAGCGCCGTCAGCGCGGGATCCGACTGGTCGGGTACCCGTCTCGTCGCCCCGAAGACGCACCGCTGATTCGATCCTGGCGTGCCCCTGCGGCACCATCGAAGGCAGTTGCCCCAGGTTGACCACCGAGCGTGCCGCCCGCCGACGGCGAGCGGCACGCTCGGACGCTCCAGGACGGGAAACGAGGACCCACATGCCGATCGGGGTTGGCGAGAAGGCGCCGGACTTCGAACTCTCCGACCAGCACGGACAGCCCGTCCGGCTGTCGGACTTCGCCGGCCGGAAGAACGTCGTCCTGGTCTTCTACCCGCTGGCCTTCTCGGGCCTGTGCGGCGAGGAGCTGGGGGCGCTCCGCGACAACATCGACGCCTTCCAGAACGATGACACGCAGCTGCTCACCGTCTCCGTCGACTCGATGTTCGCCCACCGGGTGTGGGCGGACCGCGACGGACTCGAATTCCCGCTGCTCGCCGACTTCTGGCCGCACGGCGGAGTCGCCCGCGACTACGGCGTCTTCGACGAGACACGCGGCCTGGCACTCCGCGGCACGTTCGTCATCGACAGGGAGAGCACCGTGCGCTGGAACGTCGTGCACCCCATCTCGGAGGTCCGCGACCTGGAGGAGTACCGCAAGGCCCTCGCCGAACTGAGCTGAGCCAACCGGAGGAGACCATGCCCTGCCACATCTGCGGGGCGCGGCAGGGTGATCCCACCCGCACCATCCACCCGTGGAAGCGCGGGGTGCGCCACGAGCGCCAGATCCACATCTGCCCGGACTGCCAACTCACCCAGGACTGGAAGGCCGACCTCGACCGCTGCGGCCACTGCAGATCCACGTTCCTGCTCTGCCGCCTGGGCGAGATCGAGTGCCAAAGCTGCGGCGACGTCCGCCCGCAGTCCGCCTCACCCGCGTCAGGCACGACGACCGAGCCCGACGCCGCCCTGACCAACGAGGTGGAACAGGCGCTCTCCCGCGCCCTGAGCGGCTTGTCCCGCCTGCCCACACCACGCGCACACAGCTAGCCGGAAACCGGTACTATCGTCGTCGTCGCCACCCGCACCGCGGAGTGGCGGTTCGGCGTTGCCGCGGGCGTGTAGCTCAGTTGGTCAGAGCCCCCGCCTTACAAGCGGGTGGTCGGAGGTTCGAGTCCTCTCGCGCCCACACATTCGGACGGACCCGGCGCCCCCTGACGTGAAACCACAGGTCAGGGGGCGCAAGTGTTGTCACCCTCCCACAGTGCGAGGATGCGAGCGGGACGACGCGAAAATCCCCGAGACATTTTCGGGGCTCGCCGATAATGTTCTCCACGTACCTCCCGGTGCGCAGGCTGCGGCTACTTCTCTTTCATGACAAGCAACGCCGTCGCCATTTTGATCTCGGGAGGAGTCAGTGTGGGGGTGGCCGGTGCGCAGGCAGCGGTTACTTCGCCTGAGGAGCGGGAGGTTGCGGGTTCGAGTCCCGTCACCGGCCTGAGCGGTCGGTGAAGCTCAAGTGGTAGAGCGCCGATGTTCCGCCGCCGATTCGATCTCGGCCACCCTTTGGCTCCTTCTGAATTCTCGGAAGGGGCCTTTTACGTGTCCAAATTCAACACCCCTCGCCTCCGGACGACCGGCCGCGGTCCCCTCACCTCCGAGTCGGCGCCGTCCGGCCGGACCTATGAGGGTGGCCCCGGCTACGCGCGCGACGCCAAGAGCGAGCTGTTCCTCCTGGCCGTGTCCAACATGGTCAGCGAGTCGAGTTTCTACGAGTCCGCCGACGCTCGCGACGAGCGGTTCCGCGCACTCGTCCACCAGGTCGCCGTCACCGACCCGGAATGGCTGCTCGGCATGATCGGGTGGCTGCGCGGCGAGGGGAACCTGCGCAGCGCCTCCGTCGTCGCCGCCCTGGAAGGCGCGAAGGCCCGCGTGGACGCCGGGGCACACGGGCACTCCCGGCAAATGGTCGACTCCGCGCTCCAGCGCGCCGACGAGCCCGGCGAGGCACTGGCCTACTGGACGTCCCGCTACGGCCGCGCGATCCCCAAGCCGGTGAAGCGGGGCGTCGCCGACGCCGTTCAGCGGCTGTACAACGAGCGGTCGCTGCTGAAGTACGACACCGGCTCCCGAGGGTTCCGCTTCTCTGATGTGCTGAACCTCGTCCACCCCTCCCCGGCCGCTGACCGGCCGTCGCAGGGCGACCTGTTCTCCCACGCGCACGACCGGCGGCACGGCCGGGATACCGAGATTCCGGCGAGTCTGGGCATGCTGCGTGCGCGCGCTGAGCTGATGGCGCTGCCCGTGGCCGACCGGCGCCGCGTTCTGGACGGGCACCCCGAACGTCTGGCCGCCGCCGGGATGACGTGGGAGGCGCTGGCAGGGTGGCTTCAGGGGCCGATGGACGCGCGGGCGTGGGAGGCCGTGATCCCGAACATGGGGTACATGGCGCTGCTGCGCAACCTCAGGAACTTCGATGAGGCCGGGGTGAGTGACACGGTGGCCGCTCGGGTCGCCGCGAAGCTCGCCGACGCGGACGAGGTCGCCAAGAGCCGTCAGCTCCCGATGCGGTTCCTCTCCGCGTACCGGGCCGCGCCGTCGCTGCGGTGGGGTCACGCTCTGGAGACCGCGCTCGGCCACTGCCTCGCGAATGTGCCGGCCCTGCCGGGACGCACGCTGATCCTCGTGGACCAGTCGGGGTCGATGTGTTCGAGGCTGTCCGCGCGATCCGACCTGACGTGCTCGGCCGCCGCCCAGGTGTTCGGGGCCGCCCTGGCGCTGCGCGCCGAGTCCGCGGACCTGGTGCAGTTCGACAACACTTCCACGGCCGTGCCGGTCCGCCGGGGCGACGCGCTCCTCCGCGTCACCGAGCGGTTCTGGGGACCGCGCGGCGGGACGTCCACGGCGGACGCCGTGCGTCGGCAGTACCGGCGGCACGACCGCGTGGTGATCGTGACCGACGAGCAGGCGCACTACGGCCAGGACCCGACGCGCGAGGTGCCGGACTCGGTACCGGTCTACACGTGGAACCTGGCCGGGTACCGGTACGGCCACGGACCCAGCGGTGAACGGAATCGGCACCTGTTCGGCGGACTGTCCGACGCGGCGTTCCGCATGGTCCCGCTCATCGAGGCGGGCCAGACCGCCCAGTGGCCCTGGGAATCCTGACCTGGCAGACGAGGCCCCGGCCTTCGCGGTCGGGGAACCCGCCTCCGGCGCCGAGATCACGCCGCACGCACCTCTCAAGGCGCTTGCCGTTGGCAGAAGTGTCCTACATTGGCCGGCGTCGGCCTCTGGCCAGTGCTCCGGTGTCCAAGATGCCGGGAGAATGGCGGCATGCGTAGCGAACTGTTCGATCAGGTACGAGAGTCCGACCAGCCGGGGATGAGCCTGCAGAACCCCCAGATGCTCCGGGTGAACTTCGAAGGGGAGTTCTTCGCCAGACAGGGCGCCATGGTCGCCTATCAGGGGGAGGTGGACTTCGCCTACCAGGGGGCCGGGGGGATCGGCAAGCTCTTCAAGAAGGCGTTCACCGGCGAGGGCCTGCCGTTGATGAAGGTTTCCGGGCGCGGTGACGTCTTCCTGGCGCGCGATGCCTGGGATGTGCACATCGTCGATCTCGACGGCGACTCCATCACGGTCAGTGGCGAGAACGTGCTCGCCTTCGAGTCCGGGGTGAACTGGGACATCAAACGCGTCGAAGGCGCGGGGATCGCGGCCGGCGGACTGTTCAACACGGTGTTCACCGGGCATGGGCGGATCGCGATCGCGTGCCACGGCATGCCCGTGCTGCTCAACGTCGACCGGCCCACCTACGTCGACACCGACTCCGCGGTCGCCTGGTCGTCGTCCCTGCACACGGGCGTGCGGCGTACGGTCAAGGCCGGGGCGCTCATCGGGCGCGGCAGCGGTGAGGCCGTGCAATTGGTGTTCGAGGGCCAGGGGTTCGTCCTGGTGCAGGCGTCCGAAGGCCCCCCGGTCGCGGCGCAGTCGGCCGGCTGACCTCACACGGAACGGGTTCACCGCGTCGACGCTCGGGATCACCGGGCATTCCCACCTGACGCCCGCGACCGTGCCCCTCGTGCGGGGGGCGCTGACCGCGCTAGTGCGGCAGCACGCCGACGAGCGGCTGGTCGGAGTTTCCTGCCTGCCCGAGGCGCCGACCAGCTCTTCGCCGAGGTGTTCCTGCGAGGGCCTGCCGCCCCTGCCGGCGAAGGGCCAGAGGACGCGGCCCCCCTCACTCCGCTCGGCGGAGCCCTGCGATGAGGAGTCCGACCAGTCGGCGTGCGTCGTAGTGGTGGTTGTTGCCGGCGCCTGCGCAGATGCCTCCGACGCCGCGCATGAGTTCGTAGGCGGCCAGGTCGGTGCGGATTTCGCCGGAGTCGGTCGCCGCGTCGAGTAGTCGGGTGCACGCGGGGACGAGGCGTTCCAGGAAGTAGGAGTGCAGGGGGTCGTAGCAGGGGTCGTCGGACTGGAGGACGGTGGCGAGGCCCTGTTTGGTGATCACGAAGTCGACGAAGAGGTCGATCCACTGCCCGAGTGCCGCGTAGGGCGTCGCGCTGTTCTTCAGCAGGGTGGGGCCGGCTTCGGCGAGGGAGTCCACCTGGTGGCGGTAGACGGCGATGATGAGGTCCGCCCGTGTGGGGAAGTGGCGGTAGATCGTGGCGGTCCCCACGCCGGCCTTGGCCGCGATGTCGCGGATCGGGGCTTCCACGCCTGACGTGACGAAGATGGCGGCGGCCGCGTCGAGCAGGTTCTCCTGGTTGCGGCGTGCGTCCGCCCGTTTGGGGCGGGTCGCTCGGTCCGTGTTCCGGGCGCTTCCGGCCACTGTGCGGTCTCCCTTCCCTGACGCGGTTGATAAACGGGACAGTGTCCCGTATCGTCAAGCGGGACGCTGTCCCGTTTCTGCATCATGTCAGATCAGGGGCCCGAGATCCAATTCCGCAGGGGCGGTACCGCGCGGGGCGGCGGCGCAATGGCCGGGTGGCGTGGCGGGCTGTGTCGCGTCGGGGCCGGCCATGTCCATCACGAGACAGCTGAACGGAAGACCTCTCATGACCGCAACAGACCCGGTGACCGTGGACCTGGCCATCGGTACGCCCACCCCCGTCGTCTCGGTGCAACCGGTGGTGCTCTCAGTCCCGGGACGTGGCGACGACCTGCGGGTGCGGGTGTCCGCGCCCGAGACGGGGCGTGATCTCCCCGTGATCCTCTTCTCGCACGGCTTCGGCTCGTCGTTGCACGGCTACGGCCCCTTGACCGACTTCTGGGCGGCGCACGGGTTCGTCGTCGTGCAACCCACCCACCTCGACTCCAGAACACTCGGCATTCCCGCCACCGACCCCCGCACGCCACGGATCTGGCGGTTCCGGGTCGAGGACATGAAGCGCGTCCTCGATAGCCTCGACCTGGTGGAAGCCGCCGTGCCCGGTCTCAAGGGACGCCTCGATCGGAGCCGAATCGCCGCGGCCGGGCACTCCTTCGGTGGGCAGACGGCGGGAAATCTGCTGGGCCTGCGCGTCCGGGATCCAAAGACCGGGACGGAGGAGGACCTTTCCGACTCCCGGGTCAAGGCCGGCGTGCTGATCGCAACGGCGGGACGCGGCGGCGCCGACCTGACCCCGTTCGCCGCCGAGAACTTTCCGTTCATGAACCCGAGCTTCGCGAACATGACCACACCGGCCCTCGTGATCATGGGGGACCGGGACGAATTGCCGCTGACCGTCCGGGGAGCGGACTGGACGGCCGACCCGTACTACCTGAGCCCCGGCGAGAAGAGCCTGCTCACCCTCTACGGGGCCGAACACTCGCTCGGTGGTATCGCGGGGTACGAGGTCAAGGAAACGACCGACGAGAACCCCGAACGCGTCGCTCTCGTCCAGCGGGTGACCTGGGCCTACCTTCGCAGCGCGCTCGGCATCGAGGACTCCGGTTGGCGGGCGATGCGGCAGGCCCTGGCGCAGGGCGCCCACCCGCTGGGGCGGATCGAGTCCAAGTGACGGAGGCGTCGCCGCCCCGGGCGGTGTGTTCCGGGCACGTCCGGGACACGCCGCCCGTGTCCGTGCGGAGCGGCGGCTAGCACACGTTCCGGGAGATCCCGGGCTCGCCGCACTGCCCGAACGTGTCCGCCGTCGCGATGCCGGTGCCGGGACCGAGTAGTCCCAGCGCCACGGCCGCGATCACGGCGATCTTCACGGTTGCGCGCATCGTGGGCACCCTCCCTCGGTACGGGGTGGCACGGACCACGGGCCCTGTGTCTCGTCCCGCCACCGCCGCTAACCGCGTCCGGACGGCACAAACGGCCGACCGGTGATTCCGGGGACCGAGCGCTTCGCTCGCTCGGCCATGCTCCCCGGCCGGCAGGCCGGCGACCACCGCCGCGGCACCGGTCCCGCCGGGGAGCGCCCGTCACTCCACCTGGATCACGTTCTGGCGGATGGCGTAGATCGCCGCCTCCATGCGCGAGTGCAGCTGGAGCTTCTCCAGGATGTTGCGCACGTGGTTCTTCACGGTGTTGTCGGAGATCACCAGCTGCTTGGCGATCTCCCGGTTGCTCAGGCCGCGGGCGACCAGCCGGAGCACCTCCATTTCGCGCTCGGTCAGCCGCGGCCCCGCGGCCTGCTCGGCGCGGCCGGTGCCCTTGCGCGCCAGGGTGGTGAACTCGGTGATGAGCTTGGTGGCCATGGACGGGTTGATGAAGGACTGCCCGCCGGAGATGGCGCGGACCGCGTCGGGCAGTTCGTCGACGGAGATGGTCTTCAGCAGGTAGCCGGTGGCGCCGGCCTTGAGAGCGTCGAAGAGGTCCTCCTCTTCGTCGCTGATGGTGAGCATGACGATCTTGGCGCTGGGCACGGCGTCCTTGATGCCGGTGCAGGCGTCGATCCCGCTGGTGCGCGGCATCCGCACGTCCATCAGCACCACGTCGGGCCGCAGATCACCGGCCTGGCGGATGGCCTGCTCCCCGTCGCCCGCCTCGCCCACGACGTCGATGTCGGCCTCCTCCGCCAGCACGGACACCAGCCCGCGCCGGAAGAACGCGTGATCGTCCACGACGAGAACCCGGATCGGTTCCTCGGTGACGTCGGCCGGTGGGGTGGGTGCCGGGACGGAGGATGAGCCGCTCACGTTTCCTCCCTGGGGGCGGCAGGCGCGTGTGTTCTCACACTCTCGCACGCTGTGCCGGATGCTCGGACGCGCCCGAGCGCAACGTGTCCGAGATGTCTGATTCTTTCGCTCGGTGGTGGGGAACCGCACCAGCCGTCCGGATTGGCGGGTGCCGGTCACCGGGTGCGGATCCGGCCGATCCGGGGGAGGAAGCGCCCGGTCGCCGCCGCGTACTCCCGGTACCGTCGGCCGTGGGCGCGCAGCAGGTACGGCTCCTCGATGCGGCGGACCTGGAGCTGGATCGCGGTGATCAGCACGGCGAGGCCCGCGATCGCGATCCCGTTGGGAACGAGGAGGGTGAGGCCGGTGTAGCCCGCCGCCAGGATGGTGAAGATCGGGTTGCGCACCAGCCGGAACGGGCCGCCGGTGACCAGCGCGGTCCGCTCGGCGGCGTCGACGCCCACCCGCCAGGACCCGCGCATGGCCCGCTGTGCGGCGGGCAGGGCGATGAGCGTGCCGAGGAGGAGGGCCGCGCCCAGCACGCCCGCGGCTGGCGGGGTGGCGAGGCCCGGCAGGCCGAGCAGGGCCGCCACCGGAGCGGCCAGCCCGGCCAGCATCGCCGTGCCGAACAGCAGCCGGGCCCACCACTGGACGGTCCCCCGCGCCGCCGCGAGGCGCAACCCGTTGTCGCCGGTGCGGCGGTACTGCCGCCAGGACTGCCAGCCGAAGGCGACGGCGAGCAGCGCGAGGTAGCCGGTCAATGCGATCCATGCCATGGGGTGCCTCCACCGTGAGTACAGTAAGGAATGTATTCACCATGCAGTGAACCATGCGTGGCGACAACACATCAACACCTGTTAGTTTGTTGCTATGGCTTCCGGAGACGAATGTGAACTGCTGTGCCTGGACCTGCCGCGCGCGGAAGAGGTCCGAAGCCGTCTGGCCTCGGACGATGCCGCGCGCGCTGCCGCCGAACGGGCCAAGGCGCTAGCCGACCCCACCCGGTTGCGGATCGCCTCCGCGCTCGCGGCCGGTACGGAACTGTGCGTCTGCGACCTCGCATGGGTGTGCGGGGCCTCGCAGAACCTGGTCTCCCACCACGTCCGTCAGCTCCGTACGGCGGGGCTCGCGGCGTCGCGGCGGGACGGCAAGCTCGTGATGTACCGGCTGACCGAAGCGGGCCGGGCGCTGCTGGCGGTCCTCGCCCCGGCGATGAGCAGAGCGGA
Organism: Marinactinospora rubrisoli; assembly: GCF_042664915.1. Lineage (NCBI taxonomy): Bacteria > Bacillati > Actinomycetota > Actinomycetes > Streptosporangiales > Nocardiopsidaceae > Marinactinospora > Marinactinospora rubrisoli. The sequence continues at coordinate 27,785 of NZ_JBHTBH010000012.1, read as the reverse complement.
GTAGGCGATGCCGGACGCTTGCCGCGGCGGAGGCGAACCCGGCTCCGCGACGGAGCGGCCGGCTCGGGCCCAGGCCGCCGCCCCCTCCCACGACCGTGCCCCCGCTGAAACCGCCCCCGCGACCGGCGGCTGCGGAGATCCCACCTGCGCGGCACCGGAACCGGACGGGGATCGGGCGCCCGTGCCGCTCTGGCGGTCGCCGGGCGTGCGCTGGGCCGGGCTCGCCGGTCTGCTCTGGCTGACCGGCGCGGTCATGGCGGGGCTGCCCGGCGATCACCCCGCCGCACTGCTGCCGCACGCCGCCGCGATCGTCGCGGGCGGCCGGACGTTCGTCCCCGCGACCCTGCGCGCCCTGGCGCGTGGCCGGCTCGGGGTGGGCACCCTCATGACGATCGCCATGACCGGCGCGGTGCTGCTCGGCGAGGTGGGAGAGGCCGCGATGCTGGCCTTCCTGTTCTCCCTCGCCGAGGCGCTGGAGGACCACGCCGTGGCGCACACCCGTCACGGGCTGCGCGCCCTGCTGTCACTGGTCCCGCCCCGCGCGACCGTGCTGCGGCCCGATGGGAGCACGGCCGAGGTCGCGCCCGCGCGACTGGCGGCGGGGGACGTGCTGCTGGTCCGCGCGGGGGAGCGGCTCGCCACCGATGGCGTCGTGCGGGCCGGGCACTCCACCCTCGACACCTCCGCCGTCACCGGTGAGTCGCTGCCGGTGGACGTCGCACCCGGCAGCGAGGTGTTCGCCGGGTCGGTGAACGGCGGCGGCGTGCTGGAGGTCGACGTCACCGCCGGGGTCGCCGACAACTCGCTGGCCCGCGTCGTGCGCCTGGTGGAGCAGGCTCAGGAGCGCAAGGGGGCCGGTCAGCGGCTGGCGGCCCGTGTCGCCCGCCCGCTGGTGCCGGGCGTCCTCGTGGTGGCCGCCGGGATCGCCGGGATCGGCGCCGTGCTCGGCGAACCGGTGGTCTGGCTGGAGCGCGCCCTGGTCGTCCTGGTCGCGGCCTCTCCGTGCGCGTTCGCCATCTCGGTACCGGTCACCGTGGTCGCGGCCATCGGCGCGGCGACCCGTTCCGGTGTGCTGATCAAAGGCGGCGCCGCGCTGGAGGCCCTGGGCACCGTGCGCACCGTCGCGCTCGACAAGACCGGGACGCTCACCCGTAACGCCCCCGAGGTGGTGGCGGTCGAGCCCGCCGCCGGCCATACCCGAGAGCGGGTCCTCCACTACGCCGCCGCGCTGGAGGCACGCAGCGAGCACCCGCTGGCCCGGGCGATCCTCGCCGAGGTCGGCCGGCCGGTGGCGGCCACCGGCGTGGCGGCCGTGTCCGGCAGCGGCCTCACCGGCGAACTCGACGGCGCCCGGTTGCGGGTGGGGCGGCCGGGGTTCGTCGCGCCCGGGCCGCTCGCCACGGCCGTGCACCGCATGCAGGAGCAGGGGGCCACCGCCATCCTGGTCGAGGCCGACGGCGAGCCGGTCGGCGCGGTCGCGATCCGCGACGAACTCCGGCCCGAGGCCGCCGACGCCGTCGCCGGACTGCACCGGGACGGCCTGCGCACCGCCATGCTCACCGGCGACAACGCCCGCGCCGCCCGCCACCTCGCCCGGGCGGCCGGCATCACACAGGTGCACGCCGAACTGCTGCCGGAGGACAAGGCCGCCCTCGTCCGGCGGCTGGGCGAGGGCGGCCCGGTGGCGATGGTCGGCGACGGTGTCAACGACGCACCGGCGCTCGCCACCGCGCACGTCGGCGTCGCCATGGGCGCGATGGGCACCGACGTCGCCATGGAGACCGCCGACGTCGCCCTCATGGGGGAGGACCTGACCCACCTGCCCCGGGCGCTCGGCCACGCGCGCCGGGCCCGCCGCATCATGCTCCAGAACCTGGCGCTGTCCGGCGGCATCCTGCTCGTCCTGGTCCCGCTGGCGGCCGTCGGGACGCTCGGCCTGGGCGCCGTCATCCTCACCCACGAGGTGGCCGAGGTCGTGGTCATCGCCAACGGCCTGCGTGCGGGGCTCCCTCCGCTCCGCAGCCGCTCGGGGGTTCCGCGCTCCGGCCGGACGGAGGCCGCGCACGGCCGTCCCGCTCTGTCCGAATTGGCGGGCATGTTGCGACATGATCTACCGCGTACAGGACCCGGTTCGCTGTCTCGTCCCCGGTCACGGCGCGTCGAACAGCAGGGGGAGTAGCGGCAGCACCAGAAGGAGTGCCGCGGCCGCCGACCGCAGGACGGGGCGGACGACGGGGCCGACGGCGGCCTTGACGGTCGCCGCGCGCCGCCGCGCCCGCTCCGGGACCGCCGGGCGGGGCCGCCCGCCCGCCGTCCTCACCCCGCGTCCGGAGTGACGTCGAGCCGGTGCTCCAGGCGTTCGATGCGGGCCACCAGCGGCTGGAGCTGCTGCCGCACCGCCGCGGCCACGACCGCAGCGGGATCACCGGCCGGAGCCGCGGCGGTCTGGGCGCGCAGGTGGACGTAGCCGGCCAGGGCCGCCGCCACCGCTCGGCGGGTCAGCCTGGCCTCGGCGCCCAGCGCCCGCAGCACCTGGCCGCCGGCACCGTCGGGCTCGGTGACCAGTCCCAGCAGCAGGTGCTCGCAGCCCACGTAGTTGTGTCCGAGCGAGGTCGCCTCGGTCACCGTCAGCTCCAGCGCGGCGGCGGCGGGGCCGCTGAACCGGGCCGCCGCGCTCTGACCGGCCGGACCGGTGGCCCCCGGTTCGGCGTCGGCCCGACCGGCCAGGTCGCGCTGTACCTGATCGGGGTCGATCTCGACCGCCCGGAGCACGTGCAGCGCGAGGTTGCCGCCCTCGTCGAGCATGCCGGCGAGCAGGTGCCCCGTTCCCACGGCCGGGGCACCGTCCGCGCGGGCCCGATCAACGGCCAGGCTGACAGCGGCGCGGGCCCGCGGAGTGAAGTTCGGCAGCCGCTCGGCGAGGTCGTCGGCCGTGAGGTCGGTCAGGGTGCTCTGCCGGATCGCCGTGATCCGGCGCACCGCCTGTTCCAGGGCGCGCTGGCAGACCGCGGACACCGGCACGCCGGTGTCGCGGACCGCTTCGGCGAGTTCGTCCGGCAGGTAGACGTTGATCTTCGGCACGGGGCCTCCTCCGGTGTGGGTGGGGTCACGCTAACATATACCCCCATTGGGGTTATATATCGACGGGGGGCTAACCCCAATCCGGTCGCCATGGAACCGGCGGGGTTCGTGTGCCGAGTGTGTCTCCGGGGAAGGGGTGACCGGAATTCACTTCTTGCCACGATCCGTAACCGTTGGGATACTCGACGGAAATCGGTAAGCGCTTACCGATCCCCCGCGTTCCCCGATAGCGACCGGCTTCCCCCCCCGGGCGGCGCCGGCAGCCGTGCGGCGCGCGGGGCATCCCCCAGTCACAGGAGTGCAGGATGGCGAACAACCTCGCTGGAACCGCCCGCCGGAGCAGCCGGCGGCGCGGGCTCCCCTTCCTCGTCGCCGGCCTCGTCGCGCTCGCCACCGCCGCGGTGGTGCCCGCGGCGCCGGGCACCGCGACCGCCGACACCCTGGCCCGCACGACCGCCGACGCCGCCCCCAAGACGGCCACCGCGCTGCAGGCGTGCGGCGACGGCTCCTACCACGCCGAGGCCGTGCAGAACGGCGGCACCTGGACCGCCCGCAACGGCGGCACCACCCTCTACACCGGTCCCGACATGCTGGAGGCGATGCGCAGCGCCGTCGGCAGCCTCACCCCCGGGCGCACCAGCCGGCAGAACGTGGTCGTCCGCGGCTCGGGCACCATGAGCGCCGGCTCATCGCTCGACCTGCCCAGCCACACCTCGCTGGAGGTCTGCGGCAGCATCAACGTCACCGGCACGCCCCGCGGGGACCACGCGGTCGTCCGCGCGCGCAACGTGACCGACATCGCGGTCCCGTACCTCAACGTCACCGGGGCGCCGTACTTCGGGATCTTCGTCCGCAATGGAACGGGCGTCCATCTCGGCCAGATCGACATGCGGCTCTCCGGCGGCCTCGGCATCCGCATCGACAACCATTCCGACCGCAACGTCCGCACCCGTGACGTGCGGATCGACAACGTCTACGTCTCGGGGACCAACAATCACGGGGTCGAGACCTACGGCGTGGACGGCCTGACGGTCGGCACCGTCACCGCCCGCAACACCGCCTACTCCGGTCTGCTGCTGAACGACACCATCAACGCCGAGGTGGGCCGGGTCGACGGGCAGGGCACCGGCACCGGGACCGGGTACGCGGCCTTCCGGATGGCCAACCGCAACGGCCGGATCGGAGACTCCTACCCCACGAACATCCGCGTGGGCGAGGTGATCGCGCGCGGTGGCGGCCGCGGCATCTTCTGCGTGTCCGAGAGCGGCGGCGCGGTGATCGACCGCGTGGACATCGCGGACACCGGTAACAACGCCATCCTCATCGAGAACTGCTACAACGTGAACATCGCGCCACAGGGCGGCACCGTCACCGGCAGCGACATCCGCATCGCCGCCCGGTCGGAGTTCCCCAACACCTCCGACATCACCCTGCAGAACCTGACGGTGCGCGATTCCGCCATCAACGAGAACCCGTGCGGGGAGCGGATCACCCTGCGCAACAACAACCTCATCAACAGCGAGCTCAACGTGTGCTCGGAGTAGTCCGGAGCGGCCCCCGCCGCCCGCCGGGGACGGCCGCCGCCGCGGTCGTCCCCGGCCGGGGTTCCGATGTAGATTGCGACGCGCATCCTGTCGGCCGACTCCGAAGGTTCCCCCATGCCAATCGCCCCCTCCTCCCGCCTTTTCTGGTTCGTCGCCGGCGGCGGCACGCTCGCCGTGACCGCCGTGGTGCTCGTGAGCTGTGGTGTGCTGCCCGTCGGCGACCTCCCCGAGCTGCCCGGCGGCGAGGACACCGCCGCCAGCCCGTCGCCGGAGCCGACCGCCGAGCAGGCGGGCTTCGCGCTGCCCGCCTCCTGCGCCGAGATCGGTGCGCAGGAACTCGCCGGGAACCTGGTGCCCGCCGGTGCGGTGGTCGAGGAGGAGATCACCGAGGTCGAGGGGCATCCCGGCGCCGAGCAGGTCTCCTGCGTCTGGCAGGCGGCCGGCGGCACCGACCCGCGCGCGGAGTCGCTCGCGCTGGTCTTCACCGTCAACGTGGACCCGACCGGCCGTACCCAGGTGGTGCGGCTGCCCGGTGCGCAGGAGGAGATGAACTGGGAGGTCGACGTCGACGTGGACGTGGACAACTACCGCAGCGCCGAGGCGGACGCCCTGGGCGGGGAGCTGGAGTACGTGTCGACCGTCGAGGGCTTTAGCCGGAACCTCTATCTGTCGCTGCCCGGCGAGTTCCACGTCTCGGTCACCGCCATGTACTCCGAGGCGACCCGTGAGGAGATGGAACGGGTGGTCATCGCCGCGGCGGAGCGCACCCGGGCGTGACCGGCGGGTGCCGCGGTCCGTCGGCGGGACCGCGGCACCCCGGCCGGACTCACTCGCCCACGGGGATCTCGGGCAGCTCGCCGAACGGCCCGGCGCGCAGGGTCAGCTCCTCGACGTCGGCCGGCGGGGCGGGGAACACCGCGACCAGTTCGTAGGTGTTGCCGGGCTGCAGCTCGTGCACCTCCTCGGCGAAACCGTCGGTCCGGCCCTCCCCGAAGTTCATCTGGGCCACGTAACGGACCAGGCCGGTCTCGGGGTCGAGCAGCTGGAAACCGCCAAGGGTTCCCATGCTGAACCGCTCGGGCTGGCCGGGCTGCAGGGCCGCCGTGCCGCCCATGTCGGGGCTGACCGGAGCGTCCGTGGTGTTGGTGAGGGTCACGGTGCCGATGACGTAGGCGCCGTCGCGGCGGAGCGGGTACACGTCCAGCCGGACGCCGTCGCGGTCGACGCTGGCGGCGACGTCACCGGGGTCGTCGGTGTAGGGCGCCGGCCAGTTGACGTTGCGCACGGCGACGCCCAGGCCGTCGTCGTCCGCCTCCTCCTGCTCGGCCGGGTCGGTGTTCTGGTCCACCGCGTAGGCGAACTCCACGCGGCGGTTGCGGGCGCGCGCCTCGTCGTCGTCGGCTCCGCCCTCTCGGGCGATCGGCTCCGTGCTGCCGCGTCCCTCGACCGCGTAGTCGAAGTCGGTGCCGATCTCCTCCACGAGCAGGTTGCGGACCGTCTCGGCGCGGCGCAGCGACAGCGCCTCGTTGTAGGCGTCGGTGCCGCGGCCGTCGGTGTGGCCGATGACGGTGATCTCGGGGTCGTCGGGGTCGACGTTGGCGGCCAGGGAGGCGGCGGCCTGGCGGACGACCTCCTCGGCCTCCTCGGTGAGGTCGGACCGGTCGAACTCGAACATCACGTCGGAGTGCAGCGCGATGATCTCGCGGTTGCCGTCGCGGGTGGTGGAGGCGATCTCGGAGTCGACGTAGCTCTCCACCCACCCCTCGTCGGCCACGGCGTCGTCGTCGGGGCGGCGGTTCTCGAAGGTGAGGTTCTCGCCGGCGGGCGGCGGGTCGTCCGGGGAGAGGTGGTCGGCGCCGTTGGGGTTCTCGGGGTCGGGCCGCTCCTGCTCGACGTCCTGAATTGGGATGCCGGTCATGGCGCCCAGGCCGCTGCCGACGAAGGTGACCTGCCGGATCTCGTCGGGGATGCGCGGGAAGTACCGCCGGTACTCGTTGGTGACGCCGTCGTGCACCGGGTACAGGCCGTTGGAGTCGGGGCTCACCGACCCGTACTTCAGGCCGTCCTCGTCGATGTACTGCCGGAACACCCGGCCGGTCACGGGGTCGACCAGCGTGTGCGCCATGCTGAGGTTGCGGTTGCTGCCGGTGAACCCGTCGGGGTAGCCGACCTCGTAGTACATGACCGTGTAGTCGGGGGTACGCTCCAGCCCGGTGATGGAGAAGCGCATCGTGGCGTCCTGCCCGGTGTCCTGGAAGATGCGGCCCTCCTTGGTGTAGGGGAACTCCTCCCGGATGTCAGGAGGGCCGGACTCCGACCCGAACCCTCCGGCCCAGGACGTGAAGTCATCGACGATGGTGCAGCCGCTGAGCAGGAGGCTGCCCGAGGTGAGCAACGCGATCACGGTGAGGGGCGTCCGCGCCATGCGGGGGAACTCCGATCACGAAGGAGACATGACGGGGACATACTCCCGCGCCCGCGACGGTGTTGGCGAAACGGAACGATTTGGGCCGCCCGGGCCACGCGCGGGGGAGCCGGGGAACGTCCGGAGGCGCGACCGCGTCGGTGGCGCCGTGACGGGAGGGGGTCGTGGGGCGAGCGTGCCACCGGAGGGACCGGGCCGGAGACGTAAATTTTGGACAATTGAACCGCTGACTTGGTGAAAGGCCATTATTTTCGATGTAATTCCTAGAGCACATGAAGCCTGGGTAAGGTCGAAAAATGGCTATACGTTCATCTCGGCGTGCCGACAGGTACGCGACACGAGCGGGCGTCATCACCCTCTCCACGATCCTCGCCGTCGGCTACGGTGCCGCCGTCGGGGACGCCGGGCTCCCCGGAGCCGCGACCGCCAACGCCGGCGTGCCCTCCGTGGCACCCGGCCACGCCGGTCTGGTCACTGAATCCGCCGAATCTCCCGAATCCTCGGAAGCGTCCGGTGCCGAGCTGCGGCTCGGCGACTCCGGTCGCGAGGTCCGCGAGGTCCAGGAACGCCTCATCGAACTCGGGTACTGGCTGGACTCCGCCGACGGCGAGTTCGGCGGGCTCACCCAGCACGCCGTCGTCGCGCTGCAGAAGGCGGCCGGTATCGGGCGCGACGGGATCGTCGGTCCCGAGACCCGCGCGGCCCTGGACGAGGGGGTGCGCCCGAGCGCGCAGAGCTCCTCGGGCCGGGTGGTCGAGATCGACCTGGAACGCCAGCTCCTGCTCGTCGTCTCCGACGGCGAGGTCCAGCGGACGTTCACCACCTCCACGGGCTCGGGCGAGACCTACGAGTCCGAGGGCGAGGAGCACATCGCGGTCACGCCCAAGGGCGAGTTCACCGTGTTCCGTGGTGTGGACGGGTGGGACAAGGCCCCGCTGGGCGAGCTGTACCGCCCGAAGTACTTCAACGGCGGCATCGCGGTGCACGGCTTCGCCTCCGTTCCCGCCCAGCCCGCCTCCCACGGCTGCGCCCGGGTCAGCATCAAGGCGATGGACTGGCTCTGGGAGAGCGGCTACCTGGACAACGGCAGCGTCGTCCTCGTCCGATGATCCCCCGCGGGACCACCCGTTCTCCGGCTCGGGGGACGGGCCGGGTGGTCCCGCTCCAATGGCGTGGGATTCTCGGCGCGCGGCCCGGCCGGGGCGGTGCCGGTCCAGGAAGCCGCGGATCACGGCGAGCCACTCCCGCGGCGCCTCCGGCGTGAAGGTCAAGGCGGCGTCCGGTCAGCCCTGGGCGAACAGCTCCATCTCGACGAGCAGTGCCCGGTGGTCGCTGCCGGGCAGGTCGACGAATTCGCCGCTGGCCGGCCGGAACGGGCCGCGGATGAGGATGTGGTCGATCTGGGCGCCGGCCAGGGGCGTGCCGGCCGGCCAGGACGGGGTGTGGCCGAGGCCGATCGTGGTCGTGGCGTCGCGCAGGCCGGTGTCCAGGATGTCGCGGAACGCGGCGTGGTCCCGGGTGGCGTTGAAGTCGCCGGCCATGATCGCCGGGCCGTCCAGGGCGGTGGCCGCCGAGTGCAGGGCGGCCAGTTCGCGGCGCCAGGAGTCGACCATGCCGGGGATCGGGGGGAGCGGGTGGGCCAGCTGGAGCGCCACCGGGACGCCCTCGATCACGGTCTCCGCCGTGGGCATGGCCAGTGTTGCGGGGACCTCGCCGGCCGGGCGGAGGGGGTGGCGGCTCAGGATCGCGGACCCTTCCGCGCCGGGCACGGCCGTGACGATGCGGTGCGGGTAGCGCGCCGTCATCTCCTCCGTGGACAGCAGCCGTCCGCACGCCGGATCGCACTCCTGCACGAAGACGAGGTCGGGGTGTTCCCGCCGCAGCGTCCCGGCGAGCGCGTCGGTCGCCGCTCCGAGCTTGAGGTTGGCGGTGAGCACGCGCACCGTTGCCACGGGTGCCGCCGTGGGCGGCGGTGCCGCGCGGTCGTAGGAGGGCAGCACCGCGCCGAGGCCGAAGAGGACGGCCACCGCCCAGGCCAGCCCGGCGCGCCAGCTCGCCAGCAGGGCGAGCGCCAGCGCGGCCGCCGCCGGGACGAGCAGGTAGGGCAGGAAGGCGAGCAGCTGCGGCAGCGGGGTCACGCCGTCCACCCCGGCCAGCCGGCACCCGAGCACCGCCGTGGGGGCGGCCAGCGCGAGCCCGGCGAGGCACCGGGCTGCGGTCCGGCGCGGCCGGGACGCGGCCGGGCCGGGCTCGGTGCGGGAGGTGGCCATGGGACTGCGCCTCTCGATGGGGATCGGGGCGCCGGGGCCGGCGCCCGCGCCGATTCGATCGTAGGGGTCGCCGGTGGCCGGATGCGGTGGCGTGCGGGCGCCCGTGGTGGATCGGACATCAGGGCACTCGGGTGACGCACGGGAGTCCGGGGGCTTCCGGCCGGTTAAGCGACAGAGAGGTCACATGGGACAAACGACCAGATAAGTGGAGAACCGTGTTATCTTGCCTGATGTCACGAGTTCCAGTGCCAAGCCCCGGCTGGCTGGACGGCAACCCTCCTGACGCGGTGGGGTGCTCCGGGTGAAGACACGGCCGTCGTCGGTGCTCCACGGCGTCGACGGCAAGCGCGGACCCGTCCGACCCGGACCTCCCCGGCCGCGGCGGGCGCCCTCACCCCCTCCGGGGCAGGACCGGACGCTTGCCGTCGCATCCCCGGCTCGCGACGGCCCCGCCTGAAGGGAAAGCCCGATGAAACCGGCCGCTCAGCCCCGAGCCCTGCTCGCCGCCGGCGCCGCCTCGGCGGCCCTCGCCCTCCTCACCACCACCGCGTGCGGCGGCGTCGACACCGGCGGATCCGGGTCCGGCGAACAGGAGATCACCGTCACCGCGTTCGCCGGAGCGTGGGGCGACCTGTTCCAGGAGTCCTTCGTCGAGCCGTTCGAGCGGGAAACCGGCATCACCGTCAACGTCGTCACCGGCGCCGACGCCGACTGGCTGACCCGGCTGCGGGCCGCCGACGGCTCCAACGCCCCCTTCGACGTGGTGGCCCTCACCTCCGAGACCTTCCACCAGGCCGTCAGCAACGACGTGCTGCAGCCCCTGGACACCGGCCGCATCGAGAACTGGGACCAGCTCAACAGCGTGCTCGTCGACCAGTCCGCCGTCGACGGCGAGTTCTACGGCGCGCCGCTCACCACCGGCTCCAACGGGCTGCTCTACCGCACCGACGAGATCAGCGACCCGCCCAGAGACTGGAACGACATCTTCGACGAGGAGTACTGCGGTCACGTCGCGCTGCCCCCGCTCACCTACAACGCCGGACTGCAGTTCTTCTCCGCCCTGGTCGCCCAGGACGGCGGCGAGCTGTCCGACCCCGGCGACGTCGACCGCGCGTTCGAGAAGCTGGAACAACTCAAGGGCTGCGTCTCGGCCTACCCGGCCGACGCCGGCAGCGTCGCCACCGTCCTGCAGAACGGCGACGCCTGGATCGTGCCGTTCTGGGACGGCCGCGCGTTCGCCATGGAGGCCGAAGGCGAACCCATCGGCTTCAGCTACCCCGAGTCCGGCGCCGTGGGCGCACTGACCTCGTACTACATCCCCGCCGGCGCCCCCAACGCCGACGCCGCGTACGAGTTCCTCGACTACCTGACCAACGCCGAGTACCAGCGGGCGTTCGGCGAGGGCACGTTCTACGCCGCCGGCAACGACACGATCGACTACAGCCCCGAGTTCGACGCCAAGGTCGAACACGGCGACGACGTCTACCAGGACTTCACGTGGGTGGACTACGCCGCCGCGACCCCCAACCTCAACGAGTGGCAGCAGCGGTGGAACGAGATCTTCCGGTGACGACATCCCCCGAACCGACCCGCCCGGCCCCGGGCGCGCCGGACGCGGCGGCGGATCCGGCGCACGTCGTGATCGAGGGGCTCGCCGCCGGATACGAGGGCACCCGGGTCCTCGACGTCCCCGAGCTCACCATCCGGCGCGGCGAGTTCCTGTCCGTCCTCGGCCCGAGCGGCTGCGGTAAGACCACCCTGCTCAACGCCCTCGCCGGGTTCGTCCGCCCCACCCGCGGCCGGATCAGCATCGACGGCGCCGACGTCACCGACGTACCACCGCACCGGCGCGGCCTCGGCCTGGTCTTCCAGAACTACGCGCTCTTCCCGCACATGACCGTGGCCGGCAACGTCGCCTACGGGCTGAAGGTGCGCCGGGTCGACCGCGCCGAACGCCGCGAACGGGTCGCCGAGGCGCTGCGCCTCGTCGGCCTGGAGGGGTACGCCGGGCGCCGCCCCCGCCAGCTGTCGGGCGGCCAGCAGCAGCGGGTCGCCGTGGCGCGCGCGCTGGCGACCCGGCCCGCGGTGCTGCTGCTGGACGAGCCGCTGTCCAACCTGGACGCCAAGCTCCGCCGCGAGATGCGGGTCGAGCTCCGGGAACTGCAGCAGCGCCTCGGCATCACCATGGTCTTCGTCACCCACGACCAGGAGGAGGCGCTCTCGCTCTCGGACCGGATCGCGGTGCTCAACGGCGGACGGGTCGAGCAGCTCGACACGCCGGAACGGGTGTACCGGACACCGGCCAGCCGGTTCGTCGCCGAGTTCGTGGGCGCCGCGAACATCCTCGACGGCGTCGCCGCGCACAACGGCGAGATCCGCGTCGGAGAGACGACCGTGCGCACGGGCCGCCGCGACCTGCCCGCCGGGCGGCCCGCCGTGCTCGCGCTGCGGCCCGAACGGGTCCGGCTGCACCCGGGCGGCGTGCCGGCCCCGGACGGCGCCGCCGAGGGGTCGGTCACCGGCGTGCTCGGCTACCGGGCGTTCGTCGGGGACGCCTGGCAGGCCGAGGTGCACCTGACCGGCGGGGCGACGCTGAGCGCCCGCACCCACGCCGAGCCGCCCCCGCTGGGCGGTGAGGTGACCGCCCACTGGGCGGCCGAGGACGTCATCGACCTCACCCCCGCGCCCGCGGAGGAGACGAGGTGACCCGGAGCACGACCGCCGCGCGCGGGCGCGCGGCCGGGGCCGGCTACGTGCTGCCCGCGGTCCTGTTCCTCGCCGCGCTCTTCGCCGTGCCGCTGGCCCGGATCCTGGAACTGAGCCTGCACCCCGTGGACGGCACCGGCAACCCGCTGCCGGAGCTGTCGCTCGTGCAGTACCAGCGAGTGCTCACCGAGCCGTTCTTCGCCGAGGCGCTGCGGTACAGCCTGCTCACCGCGCTGCTGGTCACCGCGCTGTGCGTGCTGCTGGGGTACCCGGTGGCCTACGCGCTGGCGCGCACCCGGCCCGGCGTGCTGCGCACCGTCATGTTCGTCATCGTGGTGTCGCCCCTGCTCACCAGCGTGGTGGTGCGCAGCTACGGCTGGGTGGTGCTGCTGTCGGCCAACGGCGCGGTGAACCGGTTCCTCACCGCCACCGGGCTCGCCGACGAGCCCGTCCCGCTGCTCACCAGCAACCTGGCGATCGTGGTCTCGGTGACGCACGTGCTGCTCCCGTTCGCCGTCATCCCGCTCACCACCGCCCTCGGCGGCATCGACGGCAACCTGCGCCGCGCCTCACAGGTGCTCGGCGCTGGGCCGGTCCGCACCTTCTGGCGCGTCACCGTCCCGCTCAGCCTGCCCGGGGTGGCCACGGGGGCGATGGTCGTCCTGCCGCTCGCCATGGGCATCTACATCACGCCGCTGCTGGTCGGCGGGGCCAACCGGCCGCTGGCGGGACTGCGCGTCTACAGCCAGATCACCAGTGTCTACGACTACCCGGTGGCGGCGGCGCTCAGCTTCACGCTGCTCCTGCTGACGCTGCTGTGCGTCACCGTCCTCGGCTCCGGGTTCCGGTTCTGGGAGAGGCGGCTGTATGGCTGACGTCCCCGCCGCCGAGCGCGCCACCCACCCGCGCGCGGCGGCCGTCCCGCCGCGGGCCGGCCGGTCCGCCCGGCGCGCCCTGGGCGGCGCCGTCCGGTTCGCGACCGCGCTGCCCGCCGCACTGGTGCTGGTGTTCCTGGCCGCGCCGATGCTGGTGCTGGCCCTCAGCTCGCTGAACGCCACCGCCTCCCTGGCGTTTCCGCCCGAGTCGCTCTCGCTGCGCTGGTACGCCGAAGTGCTGGGCTCCGCGGACTGGGCGGTCTCACTGCGGCTCAGCGGGCTGCTCGTACTGCTCGTGGTGGCCACCACCGTCATCCTGGGCACGCTCGCCGCCTACGGGGTGGCGCGCGGTGCCTTCCCGGGGCGTCGCGCGGTCGCCGCGTTCGCGCTGTCCCCGCTCATGGTCCCCGAGATCATCATCGCGCTGAGCCTGCTCTACTACTTCCAGGGCCTCGGGCTGGTGAACACCGTCCCCGGCCTCTGGCTGGCGCACTCGGTGGTCGCGCTGCCGTTCGTGCTGCGCACGGTCATGGTGAGCGCTCAGAACCTCGACCCCGCCCTGGAGCGCGCGGCCGCCAGCCTCGGCGCCGGCCGGCTGCGGGTGTTCTGGACCGTCACGCTGCCGCTGCTGCGCCCCGGCATCCTGGCCGGAGCGGTGTTCGCGGCCGTCACCTCGCTCGGCGAGGTGGCCGTCACCGCCCTGGTGTCGGGCGCGAACACCACCACCGTGCCGGTCCGGATCTTCTCGGCCGTGCAGTTCGAACTCGATCCGTCCGTCGCGGCGATCTCCACCCTCCTCATGCTCGCGAGCGTGCTCGTCATGGTGGCCGTCGACCGCTTCACCCACCTGTCGGAGGCGCTGTGACCCAGCACGGGAACGGGCGGCGCGCGGCGGCCCGTGTCGGCATCGACGTCGGCGGCACGTTCACCGACTTCGTGCTGCGGACCGACGGAGAGGGCCCCGGCCGGCGGGCCGTCCACCACAAGGAGCCCAGCACGCCGCACGACCCCGCCCTGGCGGTGGCCCGCGGCCTGCGCGCGCTCCTGGCGGAAGCCGGTCTGGACGCCGCCGACCTGGCCGGCATCACGCACGGCACCACCATCGGGCTCAACGCCATCATCCAGCGCCGCGGCGCCCGGATCGCGCTCGCCGTGACCGAGGGCTACCGCGACATCCTGGAGATCGGCCGCAGCCGCATGCCGTCCTCCTTCGACCTGCACGCCGCCCGCGAGGAGCCGCTGGTCCCACGGGACCGGGTCGTGGAGATCCCCGCCCGGCTCGACCCGGGCGGCGCGCCCGCACGGGTGCCCGACGACGCCGAGCTCGCCCGCGCCGCCGAGCGGCTGGCCGCGACCGGCGCCGACGCCGCGGCCCTGGTCGTCCTGCACGGGCACACCGACCCCGCCTTCGAGGCCGGGCTCGCCGCCCGGCTCGCGCCGCTGCTGCCCGGACTGCCGCTGGTGTCCTCCGCGGCGGTCTGGCCGGAGGTGCGCGAGTACGAGCGGGCGCTCGTGGCCTGCCTGAACGCCTACATCCAGCCGCTGATGAGCCGCTACTTCGACCGGCTGGAGGAGCTGCTGGCCGAGATCGGGGTGCGCGCCCCGGTGTACATCGCGGCCTCCAACGGCGGATCGCTCAGCCTGGCCGCCGCCCGCGAGCGGCCCATCGAGACGGTGCTGTCCGGGCCGGCCGCCGGTGTCACCGCGGCCACCCGGCTCGGCGCCGCCGCCGGCACCGAGCGGATCATCACCTTCGACATGGGCGGCACCAGCAGCGACATCGCCGTGGCGGTCGGCGGCGAGCCCGAGTTCGCCACCCGCACCACGATCGGCGGCCTGCCGCTCGTGCTGCCGGTCGTCGCCGTCGGCGCGATCGGCGCCGGCGGCGGGTCGGTGGTCCGCGTCGACGAGCACGGCGTGCTGAAGGTCGGCCCCGAGAGCGCGGGCGCCGACCCCGGGCCGGTCTCCTACGGGCGTGGCGGCGGCCGGCCGACCGTCACCGACTGCTACCTGACCACCGGTGTGATCGGCGCCGGCACCTTCCTCGGCGGCCGGATGCCCCTGGACGCGGCCGCGGCCCGGGACGCCCTTGCGGCGGTCGCGGCCGGCAGCGGACTCCCCGGGGAGAGCCGTGACGGCGTGGACGGCGCGCTGCGGGCCGCCGACGGCGCGCTGCGCATCGCCACGGCCGGCATGGCGGTCGAGCTGCAGAAGACGCTCGCCCAGCGCGGCCTGGACCCCGCCGAGTTCACCCTCGTCCCGTTCGGCGGGGCCGGGCCCACGCACGCGGCGCTGCTCGCCGAGGAGGTCGGCGTGGCCGACATCCTCATCCCGGCCGCCGCGGCGACGTTCTGCGCGGCGGGAGCCGCCGAGGCCGACCTGCGCCGCGATTTCGCCCGCAGCCTGCGCCGTCCCCTCGACGCCGAGGGCGCCGCCCGGCTCGGCGACATCCTCGCCGATCTCGCCGCGCAGGCCCGCGCCTGGCTCGACGGGCAGGGCGGCGAGCCCGCGGCCGAACCCGTCCTCACCCGCGCGGCGGACATGAGCTACGTCGGCCAGGCGCACGAGATCCGGGTGCCGGTCACGGCCGGGGACGGCGCGCCGCTGGCGGCGGACGCGCTCGCCGAGGCGTTCCACGCCGAGCACGAGCGGCTGTACGGGTTCCGCGACACCGGCGCGCCGATCCGGATCGGCACCGCCCGGCTGGCCATCACCGCGCCGCGGCCGGTCGCCCCCGCGGCCCCGGTCCCGCCGGGCGGCGGGCGGCCCGCGCCGCTCGGCCACCGCACCGTGCTGCTGCGCGGCGAGTCCGTCCGCGCGGCCCGCTTCGACCGGGCCGCGCTCGGTGCCGGCGACACCCTCGCCGGGCCCGCCATCGTCGAGCAGACCGACACCACCGTGCTCGTCCCGCCCGGCTGGACGGCGGCCGTCGACCCCACCGGAAACCTGCGTCTGACGAGGACCCGCCCATGAGGCTCGACCCGGTCACCCTGGAGATCATCGGCAACAAACTCGGCGCCCTCACCGAGGAGATGTGCCTCACCCTCCAGCGGACCAGCCGTTCGCTGTACGTCAAGGAGACCGCCGACTTCGCCTGCGCGCTCGCCGGTCCCGACGGCACGTTCACCGCCTACCCGCGGGGCATCGGGGTGTCCGGGTTCGTCGGGCTCAACGTGCGCACCGCGGTCGAGCGGGCGGGGCCGCTCAGCCCGGGCGACGTTCTCATCACCAACGACCCCTACCGCTCCGGCGGGCTGGCCACCCACCTCACCGACATCCAGCTCATCGAGCCGTACTTCCACGACGGCGAGATCATCGGGTACGGCTGGGCGTTCATCCACTGCTCCGACATCGGCGGCCGGGTGCCCAGCAGCCTGTCGCCGACGAATGACGAGATCTTCCAGGAGGGCCTGCAGATCCCGCCGGTGCGGCTGGTCCGGGGCGGCGAGCGGGTCCCGGAGGTGGCGGCGCTGCTCGCCGCCAACAGCCGCACGCCCGACGCCAACGAGGGCGACCTGCGGGCCATGCTCGCCGCGCTGCGCACCGGCCGGGAGCGGCTGGCGGCCGTAGTGGCCGCGCACGGGGCCGACCGCGTGCGCGCCGCGCACGCCGACCTCGTCGAGTACAGCGCCGGCAAGGCGGCCGCCGCGCTGGCCGGGCTGCGCGACGGCGGCTACCGGTTCGTTGACCTGCTGGACGACGACGCCGTGTCGCCGGTCCCGGTGCGCATCAGCGTCACCGCGCACCTGGCCGGCGGCGCACTGCACCTGGACTGGACCGGCACCGACCCGCAGGTGGCGGCGGCGCTGAACATCGCCACCCACGGCCGCGCCCACGCGTGGATCACCACGCGGGTGCTCGCCCTGATCTGCACACTCGACCCGGAGATCCCGCTCAACGGCGGCATCATCCGGCCCATCACCGTCACCGCGCCCCAAGGTTCGGTGGTCAACGCGACGGCTCCCGCGGCCGTCGGCATCCGGCACGCCACCGCGTCCCGGGTCAACGACGCCCTCGGCGGCGCGCTCGGCCAGGCCGCCCGCGAGGTGCTGCCGGCGGCCAGCAGCGGGCTGGTCGTGCCCGTGGTGGTCGCCGAGCAGCACGCGAGCGGGCAGAACGTCCAGGTCCTGGAGCCCATGGTCGGCGGCACCGGCGCCCGGTACGACGCCGACGGCGTGGACGGGCGCGACAGCGGGATCTCGAACCTGTCGAACAACCCGGTGGAGACGGTGGAGACCGAGATCGGGGTGCGGGTGCTGCGGTACGCGCTGCGCCCTGACTCCGGCGGGCCCGGGCGGTGGCGCGGCGGCACCGGGCTGGAGCTGTCCTTCGAGGTCCGCTCCGACGACGCGCGGCTGCTGGCGCGCGGGCTGGAACGCCTGCTGTTCCGCCCGTGGGGGGTGGCTGGCGGCCGGTCCGGCGCGCCCGCCGAACTCGTCGTCAACGAGGGCACGCCCGAGGAGCGCAGGTTCGGCAAGATCGACATGCTCGGGTTGCGGCGCGGCGACATCGTCACGCTGCGGACCTCCGGTGCCGGCGGGTACGGCGATCCGTTCGACCGGGCGGTCGAGGAGGTGCTGGCGGACGTGCGCCGCGGCGTGGTGTCGCTGGAGGCGGCGCGCCGCGACTACGGGGTGGCGATCACGGTGACCGCCGACGGTCCGGCCGCGGACGAGGCGGAGACCGATCGGCTGCGCGCGGCCCGCCCGCCGGCGGACCCGGCCGCCGAGGTCGGCCCGGAACGCGCCGCGTGGGACGCCGTCTTCGACATCGACGCGGTCGACCGGCTGGTCGCCGCCCTGTTCCGCCTCCCCATCCCCCGCCGGCACGCCCGCCGCGTCGCGGTGTACACGACCGTCCTGGCCGTGCTGCCCGAGGGGTTCCCGCGCACGCCCGCGGCCCCGGACGAGGTCGCGGCGGCTCGGCGGGCGCTGGCGGCCGAGATCGATCGGCTGACGGCGGAGACGGCAGGGGAGACGGCCGGGTGACCACGGCCGGGCCGACCCGGGGTTCACCGGTCACCCTCCGTCGGCGTAGCGCGCGGGCGGGCGGCATCGACCGCCGAGCCGCTGCGCGCCGCGGCCGAGCGCGCCTCGAACTCCCCACGACCAAGGCAAGGATCCCGTGACCAGCATCGGCAGCACCGATCCCGATGGGGCAGCGGCCCCGGGGAACGCCGCCCGCGTGGCCGCGTCCGACGCCGTCATGGCCGGCTACCGCCCCGGCGGAGTCGACCCGGCCGGGCTCGCGGAGTTGTACCGGGACCTGCACGCGCACCCCGAACTGGCGTTCGCCGAGCACCGCACGGCCGGCACCGCCGCGCGGCGGCTGCGCGCCGCCGGGTACGAGGTGGCGACCGGCATCGGTGGCACCGGAGTCGCCGGCGTGCTGCGCAACGGGTCCGGGCCCACGGTGCTGCTGCGCGCGGACATGGACGCGCTGCCGGTGCGGGAACGGACCGGCCTGCCGTACGCGAGCACCGCCACCGCGCCCGGCCCCGACGGAGTGTCGACCCCGGTCATGCACGCCTGCGGCCACGACATGCACGTGAGCTGCCTGATGGGCGCGGCGGACCTGCTGGCGGCCGGACGGTCGCATTGGCGCGGCACGGTACTGGCGGTCGTCCAGCCCGCCGAGGAGATCGGGGCGGGCGCCCGCGCCATGGTCGAGGACGGCCTGTTCGACCGGGTCGGTGTCCCCGACGTGGTGTTCGCCCAGCACGTGTTCCCGCTCCCGGCCGGGCGGCTGTTCACCCGGCGCGGCCTGGTGCTGGGCGCGACGGAGAACTTCGAGATCACCCTGCACGGGGTCGGCGGGCACTCCTCCCAGCCGGAGCGCACCGTCGACCCGGTGGTGATGGCGGCGGCGACCGTGCTGCGGTTGCAGACCGTGGTGTCCCGCGAGGTCGCCCCCGCCGAGCAGGCCGTCCTCTCCATCGCGAAACTCCAGGCCGGTGAGGCACCCAACGTGATCGCCGACCGCGCCGTGATCGCCGGCAACGTCCGCGCCTACGACCCGGACGTGCTCCACCGGGTGATGGCGGCGGTGCACCGGATCACCGACGCCGAGGCGACGGCCTCCGGCGCGCCGCGCCCGCCCGAGTACCGCACGATCAGCTCGTTCCCGAGCACCGTCAACGACCCGGAGGCGACGGAGCGGGTCACCGCCGCCTTCCGCGCTCGCTTCGGCGCCGAACGGGTGGGCGAGATGGCCCAGATGATCGGCAGTGAGGACGTCGGCGTGTTCGGCACGGCGGCGGGTGTGCCGTCGGTCTTCTGGGGCCTGGGCGCGGCAGCCCCCGGCGGCGAGGCGCCGGGCAACCACACGCCGCATTTCGCCCCGGTGATCGAGCCGACCCTGTCCACCGGGGTCGAGGCACTGGTGACGGCCGCGCTCACCCGGCTGGTGCCGGTGGGCGGGGCGACGGGCGACTCGCCATGTCGCAAGTGAGCTGGGGACCCCGGCTCTCCTTCGTTGAAGGAGCCTCAGCGTTCGCCGGTGCTGAGCCGCGTGGTACCGCGCTCGCTCGGGTCATTCGGAGGGCGGAGCGGCCGGACCGTCGAGCGGAAAGTAGCACGCGAGCGGTGGGCACTGCGTGGAGGTCGCCAAGCCAGCTCATGCACTTCTCGTGCGTGACACGCAGAATCGAGACCAGGGGTACCTCGGTTTCACCCCCGAAGAGTGGTCACGGTTTCTCGTTGCTGTGAAGGACGAGCGGTTCGACTGATCCGACACCCCATCATTCTGGAACATCGTTCCTGGAGGGCTTGTCGTTCGCTGATCAGCTCGGCGCGACCAACTCCGCCAGAATCTCCTCCCCGTGCGTCCACAGCAGCGCCGCCCCCGCGTCCGCCAGCAGGTGGCGACGTGCGCTGGCCAGGCGGTGGGAGAGCACGGCCCCATTGTCCGGGGAATGCGTAGCGCCCGGGTCATGGGCGCCGTACCAGAGGTGGACCGGCGCTGTGATCGCGTCCAGCTCGAAGGGCCATCGGCCGAAGGTCAACGTGAGGTCTCGCGCGTAGCCGGCCGCGCCTTGGGTGAAGCCCTCCGCCAGGGATCGGCGGTAGGCAGGCTCGAATGCCGGGTCGGTGTAGACGGCGCGGTCGGCGGCCGAACTCGTGTCCATGACGATCCGCCACAGCGTCTCGGCGTCCATGCTCTTCGCGAGTGATGCCTCGAACCCCGCCGGGTCGGTGCGGGCCGCGTGGACCATGGCGGTGACCTGAGCCGGAAGCAGTTCCGCCAACCGCGGATCGCCGAGGTCGTCCTGGCCGGAGACCACCGCCACCGCCGACACCACCCCCGCCGCGGCACACGCGAGCGCGAACGGCGCGCCCTGCGAGAAGCCCACGGCCAGTGGATCACGCAGCCCGAGCGCCGACACCAGGTCCGCCACATCGCGTGCCCAACCGTCCAGCGTCCGCCCCGGATCGGGGTCCGACGCGCCCAGACCCGGGCGGTCTACCGCGATCAGCCGTGCCCCGAGCCGCTCCAGCGCGCCACCCCCGAACCCGAGACTCCGGCCCATGGCGGCGCCGGAGCAGAACAGCACCGGACGGCCGTCCACCGGTCCCCACGCCGCCCACCCCAGCCGCCGGCCGTCGGGGAGCGTGATCGTGCCGATGTGCTCGGGTTGCCTCACACCAAGATCCACGGCGGGCAGCGTAGGGGACGCGTCCGTGGAGCGCCAAGCGATTTATCGGGGGGTGCTCCCGCCTCCGCGACAGAAGACGGGGCAACGGCCGAAGAGCAGGATGCGACCCCGCGTGCACGACTTCGTATCGTCCGGGTCCGGTCACATAATGTGATGCGTACCAGGTCGGCGGTGCACTACTCTCCGTAATGGCGCCGGGGATGCCCGGCGCCCGTCACACGAGAGGAGCGCGTCATGACCCCACTGCGCAGTTGCCTCGCCCTCATCCTCACCGTGGCTCTGCTCGGTCCGGCGACCCCCGCCGTGGCCGACGACGAGATGACCGTGCTGAAGCGTGTCACCGTCAAGGTGAAGTGCACCAAGATCCGGCTCAGTGACAACAGCGGTGTCGGGCACGTGTTCGGCACCGGCACGGCCAAGACCTACTCTCTCGCCGAAAAGGCCGCGGTCAAGAACGCCAACGACAAGATGCCGCGCGGCTACCGCGCCAAGCACTGCCACCCCGTCCGCTGACCTGAAGAGGAAGCGCGTTGCCCGAGAACCCCGAACTCCACGAACTCCGGCTCGGCGTCTACGGACCGCCCGACGCGGTCGCCCGTCTCGCCGACTCGGCTCGGGACATGCTCGGGCAGCGCGTCCGCGACTCGGAGGTCCCCCTCGCATGGACGCTGCGCGTCGACTCCGGCGACCGGCCCATCGAGCCCGCGGCCGGAGGCGAGATCCCCGCGTCGGAGATGACCGTCGAGGAGATGTACGACGACCTGCCGCAGCAGTGGCGCGACGAGCACCCTGGCGAGGAGCCCGGGGCGCACACCACCGCGGTGATCCGGGTCGGTGTGCTGGCGCCGCGGGACACCGCCCACGACCTGCTGGACGCCCTCCAGCGGCTGGCCTGCCCGGATCCGGAGCACAGCGGGCCGTGCCCGATTCCCTGGCAGGCCGGGCTGACGCCCCCGGTCGACTCCCGCTACCGGACGTACCTGGAGTACCACTACGGGCACCTGCGACACGGTGGGCCGGGCGCGGCTCGCTGACGGGTCAGAATTCGAACTCCTCGGTGAACAGCCGGTCAGCGCCGATCCCCTCGTCCCGTAGCCGGGTGCGCACCCGCTCCACGAACCCCGGGCCGCCGCACACGAAGAACCGGGCGCGCCGGGCGGCCGGGCCGAGGCGGTGCAGCATGTCGCCGACGTCGAACCCGGGCCGGTCCGGCCCAGGGGCGGACACCACGTTGATGTAGCCCGTCCCGAGGCGCTCCCGCAGTTCGGCACCGAACACCGCCTCCTCCGGCGAGCGGGTCACGTGGAACAGTGTGACGTCCGTCGGGTGCCGCCGCACGAGTTCGACGAACGGTGTGATTCCGACGCCGCCCGCGACGAGGACCGTCGGCCGGTCGCCCCGCCGCGCCTCGCCGGTGAAGGTCCCGTACGGCCCGTCGACGAACACCGTGTCCCCGGGCTCCAGGGCGCGCAGCCGGTCGGTGAACGGGCCGGCGTCCCGGACGGCGAACGTCAGCTCGCCGTCCTCGGTGCACCCCACGACGCTCAGCGGATGCGACGGCGACAGCAGGGCCGTGCGCAGGTGGCAGAACTGCCCCGGCGCCGGCCGCAGGGCGCGGCCCACCGGCGCCAGAGTGCAGGCGGTGATGGTCCCGCAGAGCCGTTCGGACCGCACCAGCCGGTACCGCGGCGACAGCAGCGGACCGGCCAGCCGCCACGCGCAGACCGCGGCGAAGGACCAGGCGAGCGCGAGCCAGTAGGCCCACAGCCACGGCAGTTCGGCGAGGAACGTGCCGAGGTAGGAGGAGTGCACGAACACCAGCGCCGCCAGCGGATAGGCCAGGTAGTGCGTGTACCGCCAGGTCCGGTACCGCACGGCGGCGCGCAGCAGGGTGCTCGTCAGCCACAGCGCCAGGAACATGGCCACGGCGATGCGCCCCAGCGAGGTGAAGGACGACTCCGGCCACGTGAAGTCGATCCGCACCAGATACCAGAGGTCGTGGTGCTCGGCGATCATCTCCAGCAGCGGGTGCAGCAGCACGAAGAAGGCCCCCGACGCGCCCAGCCAGGCGTGCAGCCGGACGACCGCGACCCGGTCGGCGGTCAGTAGCGCGGAGACGCGCCGCACGCCGAGCAGCACCTGCCACCAGATCAGCAGCGCGCCGAGGAACCCGGCGACGTTGGCCAGGCCGGGCAGGGTGCCACCGGCGACGTCCAGCCGGCCGAGCAGCGGCAGGAAGGGCAGCGCCGAGACGGCGATGGCGGTCACGACGTGTGACACCCGCAGTGGGGGAGCCGCCGGTTCGGCCCGGCGGGTGAAGGTGCTGTTGCGCTCGGTCATCGTGGGCGGCCTCCATGTGGTGGTCGTCCTGCTGGGGCGAGTGCGGAGCGGACGGTGCGGGGCGTGTTTCCGGCGCCGGGGCGTCCCGTCGGGTGGCCGGTCCGGCGGCCGTGACGGTCGCGGAGGCGGGGCCGGGTTCCGCCCGGCGCGCCCGGGCGTTCGGTGCCGTCGCGTGGCGGGCAACGCCCGATTCGGCGGCCGACCGCTGTGGATCGGGCGATCGTCCGGCCGATGGGGCCGGAGGCGCCGGAGCGAGCTCGCTGCGAGGCGCGGCGGACTCCTGCGGCCGGCGGCGGACGGAGCGGTCCGATCGTGCCGGCCGTGGATCGGCAGCCTGGTATGGGGCGATTCAGGATGCCGGTGGCCGTGGGCGGCGCGGTCGTCGGGGCCGGGGTCACCGGCCGCCTCGATTCCCTCGGCGCCCGGTGCGTCCGGGTCCGGGGGCCTGCCGTCGCGCGGCCACCGGGGCGGGCCGGTCGGCGGAGCGGCAGGGGAGCAGCCGGGCGGTCGGTCCGGTCCCGCTGGTTCCCCACCGGGCGCGCACGGTGGGAGAGGGCGGAGGTTCTGGTTCGGCTGTGCCGGTCGGCTGCGGGGGTGAGGCCGCCAGAGGTGAGGCGGGCGCCGGTGCCTCCGGGCGAGGGCGGTGCGCCCGCGTGGCCGGTCGCCACGTCGGCCTGGGGCCTCAGCGGTCGTCTCGGCGTGCTGAGTCCTTCGCTGGGGCGTTCGGGTGTGATGCGGGTGGGACGGGCGGAGCGCGTGCGGCGGTGCGTGCCGCGGGCCATGTCAGGTGGCGTCGTCATTGGGGGGCGCCTCCGCGCGGTAGTCGTCCAGGCCGCTGGAACGGCGGACCCGGCCGTCGCGGTCGATGGTGAGCCACGCGGCCGCCGGGTCGAGTTCGGCGACCAGACGCGGCCCCGTCCGTGTCCCGAGGACGACGAGGCAGGTGGCGGCCACCTCCGCCGTCGCCAGGTCGGTGGCCAGCACGGTCGCCTGCAGGCAGTCCGACTCCGCGGGGCGGCGGGTCCGCGGGTCGAGGACGTGGTGGGCGGCGCGGCCCGCGCGGTCGCGCCAGGTGCGGCGGGTGACGCTGCTGGTGGCGACGGCGGCCGTCCCGGCCAACGCCAGGGTGTCCGCCGGAGTCGCGCGCAGCGGATGGGCCACGCCGATGCGCCACGGTGGGTCGCCCGGGCTCCGCCAGGCGACGAGGTCGCCGCCGGCGTCGATCAGGCCGCGCCGCACACCCCGCCGCCGGAGCCCGTCCGCGGCCTGCTGAACGCTCCAGCCCTTGACGAAGCCCCCGAGGTCCACGGCCAGGCCGGGGGAGAGCGCCACCAGCCGCCGGTCGTGGTCGATCTCCACCCGCGGCGCGGCCGGGGCCGCTGGACCGGGCGGACCATCGGCCGTCTCGGGCACGGTGCCGACACTGATCTCGGGGAAGTCGCGGTCGTACCCCAGCTCCACCATGTCGGCGCCGAGGAACGGGTCGAAGATCCCGCCGGTGCGCCGCTGGAGGTCGCAGGCCGCGGCCAGCACCTCCGTGAACATCGGGGCGACCCGCACCGGCCGCCCGTGCGCCGCGCTCACCCGCCGGGTGTCGCTGTCGGGGGCGAACCGGGTGAAGACCCGCTCCACCTCGCGCAGCCAGCCGAGCACGGCCGCCGCATCGGCGGGCGTCAGTCCGGCGGCGAGCACCTCGGTGCCCATCACGCGGTCGCGGACCGCCCGCACCGCGTCCGGTCGCAGCGAACGCCCCCGGCCGTCCGGGAGCGGCGGAAGCGGGACGGCCTTCCGAGCCGGCTCACCCATCCGCCACCACCCGGGCATGCCGATCCGTCCGGCCGCACGCCGTGTCCGTCCACCGGCCGTGGCCGGCCACTCGCGTCCCGGCGGCCGGGCACGACCGGACCGCCGCACCCGGTACGGACGGCGCGTCGGCACGGCGGAGCCCGATCGAGTCGCAGGGCGAGCCGTAGCCCGAGGCGATGCTCCGGTGGGCGCCCGGGACGCCGCTCTCAGAAGGCACGGGACACCCCTTCCACGGTCGGCCGTGCCGGGGGGAACGTCACGACCCCTGCGTGAAGGTGGTGACCTCGGCGGGATCCAGGGTCTCCCCAGGGGTGAAGGCGGCTCCGACGTCCGCCAGCAGGGTGCCCTCCCGCTCGGCGGCGGCCGGCAGGTACTCCACCTGCGCGGTGGTGCTGTCGGGCCGGTCGCCGAGCGTGATGGTGCCGGTGTACAGCACCCGGTTCTCCCAGCGGACGTTGCCCTCGATCCGGTAGGTGTACCGGCCGGCCGGCACCGCGCGGCCGTCGCGGTCGGCGCCGTCCCAGTACACGGTGTGCCGGCCGCTCGGCTGCGCTGGGCGGCTGGCGCTCTCCACCTCGGCCTGTGACGCCGACTCCCAGCCCGACGTCTCGCGCCACAGGGACAGCGACATCGGGCGGCGCGCGTAGCCGCCGTTGGCGGTGAAGCTGGTGGCGAACAGCGTGCGGACGTACCCGCCGTTCTCGTCCTCGATCCAGATGGCGATCTGGTTGCTGGCCAGCTGCGGGAGCCGGTTCAGCCGGTAGCTGACCGCCACGAGTCCGAGCGTGTCGGTGGCCGGCGCCGGGGCGGCGTCATCGGCTCCCGGCGCCGGACTGGGGCCCGCGGCGACCGACATCTGGGGCCGCTCGGGGACCTGGTAGCCGAAGTGGGCGCCGGCGGCCACGGTGGCCACGCCGGTGACGACGACCAGCGGCACGACCACCCGGATCCTGCGGTCGGGCATCTCGGCTGCGTCCTTTCGTGGGGGCAGCGGGACGGCCGCCGGGCCGCCCCGCTCGCGTCGTTTCCGGTTCCGCCGCCGGCGCTCCCGGTCAGTGGAAGGCGAAGACCCGGGCGGGGCCGCCGAATCCGCCCCGGTGCTTGGACGCCCCGATCACGATCGTGGCGCCGCTGGCCGGGACGCTGCCCAGGTTGTTGAGGTTCTCGATGCCGTACAGCCCGGCGGGCAGCAGGATCTGGTGGGTGTCGGGGTTGTCCGAACCTCCGGCGTCCAGCGAGGTGGTGTCCACCCCGACGCCGACGATCGACCGCTCCTCCACCAGGAGCGCGGTGGCCTCCGGGTCGATCCCCGGCCAGCGGAACACGCCGTCGGGCCCCTGGTTGAGGTAGGCGCCGGGGATGTCCACCCGCTTGCTCCAGCCGGAGTCCATCGCCACGAACGCGCCCTTGGGGATGCGCCCGTACCGCCGCTCGTACCGGCGGATGTCGGCGGCCTGCAGCTGGGCGGTGGCGTCGTTCTCCGCGCGGTCCTCGATCCGGATGATCACCAAGGGCGCCACCAGCGACTGGACCGGGATCTCGTCGAGGAACCCGCTCTCGTCGGAGAAGTGGGCGGGCGCGTCGATGTGCGTGCCGCTGTGCTCGTCCAGCGTCATCGTGTACGCGTTGAAGCCGTCCTGGTCGAGGAACCGGGTCTGCTCGTAGACCGGCGGCGGCGACAGCGGATAGAAGATGGGGAAGTCGGAGCTCAGCGTGTGGGTGAGGTCCTTCACCTTGCGCCCGAGCAGGCCCTGGGCGTCGGCGTGCGCGACCACCCCTGTGGGCAGCACGGAGACCGCGGCCGCCACGCCGGTGGCCCCGGAGAGCCGGAAGAGGTTGCGGCGCGACACCGCGCGGCCGAGCATCGACGGCTTTTTCGGCTGCGGTTCGCCGGCGACCTGGACGGATCCGTCTTCTCCGGTGCGGCGGACGTAGGGGTGGCCCTCGCCGAGCCGTCGGGTGGTCGAGTCGCCGTAGTCGATCTGCTGCATCACATGCGGACCGCACATGGGGGAACGCTCATTTCCGTGGGATCGCCTTCGGGAAGGCAGCGGGCATGACAGACCGTTCTCAAGCTAAGACGCCTGAAGAACATAAGGGTTCTGATACTTCATGTCGAGACGTGGGGATCACAATGGCCACGTCCGGTCAGGAGGCCGGGGTTTCGGCTGCGCCACGCGGCGGGCCGCCGTAGCGTTCCGTTCCCGTGCCACGGCCGTGTTGTCGTTCACACGCCACGCCGGTGTTGTGCGTTCACACGCCACGCCGGTGTTGTGCGTTCACACGCCACGCAGGCTTCACGAACCGATCTCACAGACGACCGCGCCGGGAGACACCACCGCTCCGACGTCGGCGGACAGCCCCCGGACGGTGCCCGCTCGGTGCGCGAGGATCGGCTGCTCCATCTTCATGGCCTCCAGGACGACGACGAGATCACCTTCGGCGACCTGCGCGCCGTCGGCGACCGCGACCTTGACGACGGTGCCTTGCATGGGCGCGGTGAGCGCGGCGCCACCCGCCGCCGGTACACCGGGGCGCCGCCCCGCCGCCCGGCGCCGCGCGGCCCCGGCCGAAGTACCCGGCGCCGTACCGGCCGGGCCCCCGAGACCGGCGGGCAGGGTCACCTCGATCCGCCGGCCGGCCACTTCCACCACGGCGCTGCGCCGTTCGCCGGGCGGACCGGCCGTTGCCGTGCTCCCCTCATGCGGCGGGATGGTGTTGTGGAATTCGGTTTCGATCCAGCGGGTGTGGACGGTGAATTCCGTGTCGTCGGTGGGGGCGAAGGCGGGGTCGGTGACCACGTGCTGGTGGAAGGGGATGACGGTGGGCATGCCGCCGACGTGGAACTCGGCCAGGGCCCGGCGGGAGCGTTGCAGGGCTTGTTCGCGGGTGCGGCCGGTCACCACCAGCTTGGCGATCATGGAGTCGAAGGCCTGGGGGACGGTGTATCCGGCCTCGCAGCCGGTGTCCACGCGCACGCCGGGGCCGCCGGGCAGGTCGAGGGTGGTGATGGTGCCGGGGGCGGGCATGAAGTTGCGGCCGGGGTCTTCGGCGTTGATGCGGAATTCGAGGGAGTGGCCGTGG